>DEUB01000075.1 GCA_002362385.1 Lachnospiraceae bacterium UBA3273 | reverse complement strand
TTTTAATAAATCTAAAATTCTATACTGATTTCCTATTATATTTATTTTAATTTTAAGAGACCGTTCTTCAGTTTCTATCGCTTTATTACAAGAATCTTTATAATAATATTCTGATAAATCCGATAAGGCTCTGGCATACAAAATTGCCATTTCTTCATCATAAGGGCTTTCATCAAAAATCTTCTTAAAAATAGAGCAAGCTTTTTGGGCGTATTCTAGAGAAATAGCCTCTTTACCACTCATAATATAATTTATAGAGGAAATATTCATCATCAACTGTGCAATTAAAACATCCTCCCATCGATAATATTTAGCAATGCTTTCACAATATGGCAAGAACCGTTCTTTATAATTATAATTATCAAATTCATCAGACGATATTGCTATCAGATCATTTACATTTTCAAGCATTCCTTGATACTCGGTTGATTGTATATTTTCGTTTACGCTAATTTGCCGTATTGTATTTGACAATATGGGATGTAAGTAAATAGTTCCATGTCCTCGGCTAATAATCCATCCTATCTTTTCAAGTTCAACAATATCTTCAAAAATGGTGTACCCCATGAGTATCTCAAGTTCCTTTATACTCAAATCATTTGATGGAAGAAAAGATAAATTCATGAGTATAGACTTTTTTCTTTGACTATATGTAATTGTATATATTTGTGTAAAATAAGCTATGATTTGACTATTAGGTTCCCCATCTAATATCTCTATAGAATTATGTAAGTCGCTTATATCATAATTAAGAATATCTTTAAATAGCTTCTCGACAGAATAACATCTAGCATATCGAGCTAATAATTTTATTGATAACGTATGCCTTCCCGTTAATTCCAAAATAGTTTCTAATTGCTCAGATGAAATTTTAGATTTAGCATGAAACCGAAATAATTTGTTGCATTCAGAAATAGAGAGCATATCCAACCTATGCTCTATGTGATTTAGGCTAGAAATTCTTGAAGTTATCAATATCTTACATCTAAAAGATTTTATTATTTCAATTTCCTCAGAATTATACTCATCCAATCCATCGATAATAAGCAGCGTGGAATCCTTAACCTTCTCGCGAAAAAAATAAATAATTTTACTATACGCTTCCTCTCTGCTTAATTCAGATAGCAATTGAACATTGACTTTATCTTCTATTGTCTTGTGTATCGTCCCTTTCCAAGATAACCAGTATATTCGCTTATATCTTAACCGATACTTTTGGGCATAAATAATAGCAAGTGTTGATTTCCCAATTCCACCAATTGATGAAATCCACACACATTTATTTTTAGTCAATTTCTTTCTAAGCTTCTTAATATCTGATTTTCTGCCAATCAGTTTATCATCAAAATGCGGAGGACACTTTAAGGAAATTTCATCGCTTACTTTTTCCTCTGGTTTAGAAAAGAACTTTTTTAATAGACCAGTTAATAAATTCACTAATAGACCACCTAAAACCGTAATAACAATAAAATCTACTAGAAATTCTGATAATTCCATAAAGCACCTCTCCAATACTCATTTTAAAACTATTTCCTTAATTTTGTTATATTGTAAACTTAAACCCCAATGCCGTCAACACTGTGCCCTATTATGATTAATTTCCAATAAGACTATTGAAAAATTGTTAGATTTCAAGATACTTTTGCTAAAATTCAAGCAACTAAATAGTCATTTATAAAAATCACAAAATAAGGCACATCAGACTTTTACATCCGATATGCCTTATAATCAATAACATCACTTAATCATCAATTCCAATCTTTAATATTTGGTCTCACTTCAAATTTCAACAACGCATCACATACCTTCTTCGGCACTTTATTTTTATACTTATCCGCCATGATCAATATATCAGCCTGTTTATGACGCTTATACTCTTTAAATGCTTCTTCTGGTGTATTCCAATAAGAAAGTCGTATTAGTTCATCATGCCCATACGGCTTAATCTTACCATAATACATACTCATGTTACTGTCATATCTCACTCCTAAAGGTAAATCCATTTTTGCCCTCTTCCATTTAGGCAATCTATGTTTCTTACAGTTAGATAACATAGTATTCAATGTCTGGGGAATAATGCAACATTTATCAGGGGCATATTCTTTGTTGCCAGGAAACAGTAAATCTTTATCCACCGCCATAGATTCACCGTCACACTCATAATATTCAGAACTCCACCACTCAGCAAAAGAATCCTTATCAAACTTTCATAAATCGCACATAAATGAGCCATCATAAGCTTTGTTACCTTTATAGCACCGATTATAAATACCATTCCAGATTGAATATGCTGTATTGGATTTTAATGTGATATATGGTATGTATTCCTGCTGCCTACCTAATTCCTCTACAAACACAATTCCACGCTGTAAATCTATGTATTCATCATTATTTACCCAGATAAGATTCCTGTAATAACAATTATCCCTATCCCTGTTAATGTGCCATATCTTATTGCATTTATCAGGTTTTTCAAGGAAATGCTCTGCTACTAGCTTATCTGTATATGTTTCAATTTTAGTATTGATCCCACTAAGCGTATAATGCACATACCCTGTTTTATGCATATGGAAATTATTTCGTAGATTATTGACCATTCTTCCATGATTACTGATCCAGTAATTATTTGTACCATTAACCAACACAAATATTTAATCATCCGCAATCAACTCTATTCCCGATTTCTTGATATCCAATACTCTTTTATCTGCTATGGACAAATATTCTTTAAATTCTTTTCTTTGTTCTAATTTCTTTTTACCGTTCATTGTTACTTATAAAAAATTCCTTTCGATATGATATAGATAGCATTTGCTTAAATACGAACGCTAAAAGAGAGTCTACTGAATAGGCTCCCGATGTAAATTAATATTCAGTTTTCATTATAATGGAATTATTGTGTAGAATTACACAATCGACATTGAATTTCAATTTTACAGCTTATTTTGATTGCTCTGTAATGCAATTATCTTAAACTGCTACCAGATGATCAATTGCTTTTCTGATCCTCTCCATCTCATTACTATATATTCTATATGCCGCATTTTTTGCCGATTCAATTGAACCATACTTTTTAGCTCTAATCTCCTAATACTTCCTTTACCAAAAGAATACAGCATATACTTATCCTCTTCTGGTTCATGGTTAATTTTAAATTCTATCCTGATCCATCCACATAGATTCAATTTATATGTACTACAAACAATCACGCCATTTGATATAATATTTTTCCACTCTAAATCTTTGAACTGCATATGATATCTCCATGTTCTATATTTTGTATTTTCTCAATCATCAAGAAGCCTGCTACCATATGTGACAACGATATGATTCTTTACTGGCAGCAGTTGTCTTACCTTTTCTTATACTTTTACTGAAAATCCTTTGCTTCGTAAATATTCAACTGCCAGTTTCAGAAGTTCCCCATTATTTACAGTCTCATCCATGGTATCGTCCCAAACATGAGGGGTATTACCACCTGTGTTTAATCCACCATGTAAGCCCTGATTAGCCCATTGTGCCACTTGGGCACCTGTCGCATTGTAATAATTATCCATAGATTCCGTGTCAATATAAATAGATGCAGTAACTTTACTTCCTTTTATTTTAGGTTCTACTTTGACCGCCGACCGCAAGAAATCATATTGTCTTTGGTATGATTTCGGATCATAACTGTTGTAATACTCTTGTAAAAAATAATTCAGTGTTTCATATACTCGTTCTGCCAGTTCGTCTACCATTTTTACCATAATCGGCATAAGTGCTGCTTGTAATTGATTCATGTTGCTAATATGTTTTACCATTATTCTTCATCTCCATTTTCAATTTCTGCATCTTCTGGTATATATCCGCTATTCTTTAAAATACCAAGCTGTGATTTATTAAATGGTAATTTTTCTAATCCATAAATACCGTTTTCAATGTTTTTAAGTAAATTCCTATTCATAGTGTCTCTTAAAAGATTGTTACGGGTTATCTTTAGTTTTGTATATGGTAAATTACCACCGTCTTTATTACACATTGGAAGATTAAAATTTCCTATGTGGACTTTTACTTCAGGTATTATTGAACCGACTTTTGATATTTCTATTCTCTCTCCCTCTGCTAATGCTTTCCGGCATTCATCCATATACATAAGCAGAATATTTGTAATCAACTGTTTTGTAATTACTTTTTTGTCGTAAACATTATCTTCCCTGTTATATATACGTTTTGCCATTTTATAAGCTGACAATGCTTTTACTCTTGCCATTAGTTTTATTTCTCCTTTCTGTTATTTGACAATGAAATATACTTTTCAATTAGTTCTGAAGTCTGTTTGTAGATTGACCTCCTGACGCTCTGTGAAGCTCATACAGCCGTTTTCAATAAGATCATGTCCATTTCCCCCACTAAATATATTTAGGCACTAAAATAAGCCCACTATCAATCATATTTCTATAACTGATAATAGACTTATTCAGATGTCCAATTATTCATTTATGGGTATTCCTATTCGTATCAAACTCTTTTATGAGGTTACTACACAACTACACAATCACTACACAAATTTGCTATTAAAATACATGGACTTGTATAGAGATATATACTACTTTGAACTTGCTCAAACATTGATTGTATAAGGCTTTATAAAGATATATGGAGATACATCAATATACATGAAAAAGGCTAACAAATTACGATGCCTAGTTTCATTTCTATCTATATCCTCCTTAAAAACCTTGATTTTATGCATTTTCTGAAATCAATAAACAACGGATGCCACGCTTTGCAAGACATCCTGATATAAAAAAAAGAGTCCAACACAGGATAATATTATATCATGGCAGACTCCCTTTCTTCAACTGTATTTTGAAACTGTATCTTTCAGCCTGCAAAAGGAATTTATAATGCGGATCTTGTTCAGCATTGATATTCAATTCTGCCAATTGCCCTTTCGATACGGAAATCATGTTATTGATATTGATAACCGCATACTTTAGCTACCGTATCTTGCGACAGAGAAGGCAGAGACTCAAACAGTCCCTGCCTCTTAATAACTCGCTCACTTATAAGGCTGTGCATCACCCGCTGTCTTTCTTCTTCTATTCCCCATAAATTTCTTTCCATTCCGCGCACGTTTTCTTACCGATGCTGTGGTAATATACCAGCAGAATAAAGACTGCTGCAATGGCAAGGTATTTCCTGATCCTTCCGCCCTGTTTCGCCCATCCGACGAGCCGGGAAACAAGCTCTCTCTTTGTTTCCTCCGTCATGCCCCTCTTCCGGTCTGTAAAATACAGGAGCACATAAGATAATCCTGCTATCATGGCAAGCGTGGCATATATTTCTAACGGAGCCGCGTCCCCCGTCGCAGGCTCACTGTCCTTTGCGGAACCCGTTTTCGTATTATTTATGCCGGAATTATTTTGTCCGCTGTTATTCCCGCTGCCGTTGTTACCGCTGCCGCCGTTATCATTCCCGCCGCCATTGTTATTATCATTTCCGTTGTTTTCCCCGCCGCCGTTTGCCGTATCCTGATAAACGATTGCATAGGTGGAGAAACGGTCTGTCTCTATGGTAATGGTATCGGCGCTGCCATCCAAGTCAGCCAGAAGCTCCGCCCTGCCGTCATGCACACGGACGACGGCAAATGTCCTCGTCTTACTGCTGTCGGCATTTCTTAAGGCTTCCGGCACGGCAATAACGATCTTTATCTTTTTCGCCGTCTCATGTATATCCGTGCGTTCTGCCTCTGCCAGCTTATACAGGTCGATATTCAGATATTGTCCCACGGTAAAACCGTTCAACGCCTGCACTACAGCCTCCTTATCCGAAGTGCTCACGGTATTTCCCGCGTCCTGTACTTCCAGGACAATTCTGATATTGGTTCCGTTCTGCACCTGCTGCTTTTCATCATCAGTCAGGAGCATATCCTTCAATTCCTCTGCCGGGGTGGAAATGTCGGTTGCCGGAGCATTTGCTCCCGGCTTGACCTCCGGGGTAACGGTTCCGCTTCCCGGATCTGTTCCCGTTGCCGGAATCGTCTCTGTCTGCCTGTAACCACAGGTCTGGCATTCCCGGTGCTTTGTTCCCGCCTCGGTTGCCGTCGCCTCTCTGTCTGTGATCCAGTTTTCAAAATCATGGTTTCCTCTTTCAGTTTCTTCGCCGCAGGCGCAGACTTTCCAATGCTGCGCATCATCATGCTGCCAGTCCCCATAACTGTGAGTGTGTTCCTCCGTTATGTCCTTATAGGTTGCCGATACATCAACATCTTGTTCAGGCATGGTAAAGGTCGTGGGACTGCTCATGGGATCAGCTAAGGTTACGCCGCCTCTGCCTACCACCCACCTGTCAAACTGCTTTCCGCTTGCAGGGGCGTTTGCCGTGATCGTCACGGTGGCGCCCGCTTCATACTCGCCTCCGCCTGTTCCGTTATTGGCGGTTACCGTATATTTATCCGCCGCTGTTACCACAACGTCAAAGCTGCCGGAAACCGATTTTGTTTCGCCGTCAAATGTTACTTTATAGCTGCTGGTAAAAGTGATTGTCGCAGTACCCTCAGAAATGCCTGTGACATAAAATCCGGTGTATCCACCGCCTTCTGCCCTAACTGTAGCCACCGCACTGTTTGATGATGCAAAACTGTAGGTTTTATTAAACAAATTAACGCCACCACCAATAATAACACCATATTTTTCTTTACCGGCAGTTATATTCACCGTATCGGGTATGTTCCATGTATAACCGTCTTGTGTTATGGAGTCGCCTGCCGCCAGTACACTTACAGGAACGGCGTCTGATACCATGCCCGCAGTCAGCACCGCCGCAAACAGCACCGCCATCATCCTTTGTAATAAACTGCCCCTTCGCTTTTTCATAATAATTTTACCCTCCATCTGCCGTATTTTTACTGCATCCGCAAACTTTTCCCTAAAATCAATGTCTTTTTCCCTATATTATAGCATACATTTTTCCACCTGTTCACGTTAATTTCACTCATGAAACATGCAAAACATACCAAAAAAAGTGCGAAGTATACCATATATTACCATGAATCAGGGGTTTTCGTTAAAATATGAATAGTATCAAAAAAAGGAAGGGATGCGCGATGAATATCGAGAAAAAGGAAAACGGAAACGAGATCACGCTCATGCTGGCGGGACGGCTCGACACCACCACGGCTCCGCAGCTTGAGGAAAAGATCAACGAAAACATGGAAGGCGCCGAGACGATGATACTGGATTTTAAAGAGCTGGAATATCTTTCATCGGCAGGACTGCGCGTGCTCTTAGGAACACACAAGACCTTTATGAAACGGGGAAAGGGCGGACTGGTAATACGTCATGTCAACGAAACGATCCATGAAGTTTTTGAGGTAACGGGATTTTTGGATATTCTGAATGTAGAATAGGTTAGGAGCTGTATATGAAAGAATTAACGGTTGATGCAACATTGGAAAGCATTCCGGCCATTACGGATTTTGTGGATGAACAGCTTGAGCAGTTTGGCTGTCCGATGAAGGCACAGGCTCAGATCGACATTGCAATCGACGAGCTGTTCAGTAACATTGCCCGCTATGCTTACCATCCCGGAGTAGGACCTGCAACGGTGCGGGTCGAAGTAATCGAAGCCCCGCTTTCGGTAGTGATAACGTTCATAGATCAGGGCGTGCCCTACGATCCTCTTTCCCAGGCCGATCCCGACGTAACCCTGTCCGCGGAGGAACGGGAATTGGGCGGACTGGGTATCTATATCGTCAAGAAAAATATGAGTGAGATTACTTATGAATACAAGGACGGACGCAATATCCTGAGAATACGCAAGGAGTTATAGTGCATATGGCTGAACAAAAGGAATATAAGAATCTGTACAGGGAGATCGTAACCAACCTGTTAGAAGGCGTTATGGTCATCAGCATGAACGGAAAAATTACCATGTTAAACCCCTCGGCGGAGCGCATGCTGGGGCTTACCCAGGAGGATATCGGCAATTCTTTTATCAACGTATTTCTGACCCGGGAAGGGACTGATGATTTCAACGAGGTAATACTGGATACCATTTACGAAAAGGAAAAGGTAAACAATAAGCCGGTAGACTATATGCTTTTCGGCGAAACGAGGAATTTATCCCTTACCACAAGCTATATCCATAACGAAGGGGAAAAGTCGGTGGTCGTGGTCATGGAAGACGTTACGGAGCTGAATGAGCTTCGCGATGCCCAGACTGCCTTGGATAAGATCAGCAGGCTGAACAAGGAATACGAAAAGGCAAAGGATGAAGCGGTCCGTGCAAATGAAGCCAAAAGTCTTTTTCTTTCCAATATGTCCCATGAGATCAGGACTCCCATCAATGCAGTGCTGGGCATGAACGAAATGATCCTCAGGGAGTGTACGGACAAGCAGCTTCTTTCCTATGCGGCCAATATCCAAAGCTCCGGCAAAACGCTCCTGTTTTTGATCAACGATATCCTGGACATGTCCAAAATCGAATCCGGCAAGATGGAGATCGTCAAGGTGGAATATGCGCCGGAGGATCTTTTGATGGATCTGTGGAACGTTATCTTCCTGCGGGCCCGGGAAAAAGGCCTTTCCATCAGCTTCTCATTGGACGAGACCCTGCCGCGGAAACTTTTTGGCGATGATGTACGGATCAAGCAGATCGTGACCAATTTACTGACTAACGCAGTAAAGTACACGCCTCAGGGAAGCATCGAAATGAAGGTGGCGTATGAGAGGCGTGGCAGGGAAGAACTTTCTTTGATCATTTCCGTTAAGGATACCGGCATGGGGATCCGTAAAGAGGATATGGGAAAGCTTTTCGAGAACTTCCAAAGGCTTGACGAGGAAAAGAACCGCAATATCGAAGGTACAGGACTTGGAATGAATATTACCATGTCCCTTCTTAAGCTGATGGACGGCGAGATGAATGTTGAGAGCGAGTACGGGAAGGGCTCCGAATTCAAGGTTACCATTCCCCAGGGGATCGTATGCGACGAACCCACAGGGGATTTTGAAGCCATCAGGAAAAGGAAGGAACAAACCCTTTCCAGAAAACAGCAGACCTTTGAAGCGCCTTTAGCAAGCGTGCTGGTGGTGGACGATAACAGCATGAATCTTACCGTGTTCAAGTCCCTGCTGAAACGCACGAAAATGAAGATCACAACTGCCGATTCGGGCAGACGATGCCTTGAGCTTGTAAAAAAAGAACCCTATCATATCATTTTCATGGATCATATGATGCCGGAAATGGACGGGATCGAAACCCTGCATGAGATTCGAAAGCTGAAGGATTTTCCCAATGAGGACACGCCTGTCATCGTCCTGACGGCAAACGCCCTGTCCGGTGCAAGGGAAGGCTATCTGAAAGAAGGGTTTGCGGACTTTTTGACCAAACCCATAGACGGCAGCTTGTTGGAAGAGACGACCCGGAGGTTCCTTCCAAAGGAACTGGTCCATAGCATAAGCCCGGACCTTTCGGAACCGTATCAAGCGCCTGCAGATAAAAATTATGACGATTATCTTAACTATGGGATTTCCATTGCAAAGGGGCTTTCCCTCGCCAAAAACGATGAGGAAATGTATCAGGAGCTTGTACGGATGTTTCTTACGGACCGCAAAAAGCAGGAAGAGATGCGCCGCTTCCTATCGGAGGGAAATATAAAGGATTATGCGATCTGGGTACACGGCCTGAAAGGGAATGCAAGGACCCTGGGAGCAGACAGCCTTGCCGATACGGCCTTTGAACATGAGAAACAAAGCAAAGCGGGAAATATGGAATATGTGCTTAAGTACTGGGACGAACTGCTCTCCCTCTGGGAAAAAACACTGGAAGGCTTTACAGAATACCTCGATACATACGGCAGCGGGGAAACCGATAAATACGACCTTACGGACGAAGGCGGGGAAAGGCTGGAGCTTTCGGAAAGCGAGCTCAATAAGGCGGCGGAACTTCTGGAGGATTTTGAAACGGACAAGGCTCTGGAATTGTTAAAGACCTGGATCGCTTCTCCCCTGGAACCATCCATGCACGAGCTGGTCAAAAACGCGCTGATCGCCATAGAGGATGAATTTGACGAGGACAAGGCAATAGAACTTTTAAAACCAAAAATAAAATAGCGTTAAAAACGCGGAAACGAGGCAGATATGGGATTTAATGAGAAAAAGATCGTAGCGGTGGACGACAGCATTATCATCTTGAAAATGCTGACAAAGGTATTGGAAAAAGATTATGATCTACACGCATTTTCCGTCGGAAAGCGTGCCCTTAAGTTTCTGGAGGAGCATACTCCGGATCTGATCATTCTGGATATTGACATGCCTGAGATCAATGGATATGAAATGCTTAAGATCATCAGGGAAAAACCGCATTTAAAAGGCGTGCCCGTTATCTTTTTAACATCCAACAATGATAAGGATCATGTGATCAAGGCTGTAGCCGACGGTGCAAACGGCTATGTGGTAAAGCCCATTGACGAAGAGGTTTTACTTGATAAAATACAGGGAGCGCTTTAAAAGCCGCTCCCTGATATTATGTTCAGATATAGGATTTTGTTCAGACATTGGATTTTGCAAGGTACTCCACACAGAGCATGGTAATATCGTCGAACTGCGGTGCTTCCCCTACGAAGGCGTCGATATCCGCTTTTATGACGGGAAGGAGCTCGGCGGGAGGCCTTGAAGTGTTTTGAACAAGGACATCCGTAAGACGTTTCATGCCATAGAGCTCATGGGATGCGTTGGTAGCCTCCGTCACACCGTCAGTATACTGGAAAATCTTATCTCCGGGGGAGAGCATGATGGAACCGCTCTGGTATTTCATTCCTTCCATGCCCGCAAGCACGAATCCCGCCCGCAGCCTGTGGGGCTCGTAAACGCCGCCCGACCTGGCAATAAAAGGCATTTCATGTCCTGCATTAACAAACTGGAATTCCCCTGTAACAAGATCTAAAACCCCTTCAAAAGCAGTAATGAACAATCCTTCGCTGTTGGATCTGCAGAGCAGCTCGTTCACTTCCGTAAAAACATTTCCCAAATCCACGCCCGGTTTCGTGTGATCGTTAATGAGCGTCTTGCCGATTACCATAAAAAGCGCGGCAGGCACGCCCTTACCGGACACGTCTGCAATTACGATGGCAAGGTGGGTTTCATCGACCATAAAGAAATCATAGAAGTCGCCGCCAACCTCCTTGGCAGGATTCATGGTCGCATAAATATCAAATTCCGGGCGCTCCGGAAAAGCCGGAAAAATGCAGGGAAGCATGTCCGCCTGGATGCGGGTCGCCACATCAAGCTCGGTGGATATCCTCTGCCTTTCCTCGCTGTCTTTGATCTGACGCTCTAACAGTCTCCGCGTGCGTCCCGCTATGGTAGTGCATATGGAAGATATTCCCAAAAGGATCAAAGCCCGCGGAAGCACGAAAAAGATCGCCGTGTTGCTGAGCATGACTCCCGTAACACTGTCCTGTATTACGCCGTCCAGCGTCATCACATTTAAATCCTTTTCCCCCAGATACATGCCGATATAAATGGATACGGAAAAGAACACCCACGAAACGACCAGCGTAAACCGGGTCAATTCCTTGGAATAATAATGGCAGCTAAGCGCAAGGGGCACGGCCCAGGCAAGGATACCATGTTTGGGCATGGCGCTCGACAAAATAAAAATACCCATGACGCCGCACATAATGATGATATATTTTATCCATAGAGGCTTCAGGTCTATGATCTTACATAAAATCGACGGAATCAAAAAGAACAGGATCGTAACAGGCATTCCGATATTCATGATCTTTTCCGGAATGATGAATATGCCCAAAATATTTAAAAGCCATGATACGGCGCCTACTCCGGCACACACTGCCAGGCATTTTGCAGCATAACGGCTGGCTTCCTCTTCATTTTCAAGAATTGCTTTCAATTCAGCATCTGTGTTTATCTTTGCGGATCTGTTTTTTTTCATGCCGCTGCTCCTTGGATATTTTATCGGTAGTACAGCAGTGCGGACCGCTGCCCTAAAATTCATTTTATCATATCTTAAAGGATGCTGCATTGCAAACTGTACCCCAAAAAGGTACAATCTGTACCGTTTTTATGTAAAATTGCCTTTACCGGTCATGCTTTTTCAAAACATCCATGAAATATTCCACATTAGCACCGATATCCCCTTTAAATACCGACGAACCCGAAACGATCACATTTGCGCCGGCGTCTAAGATCATGCCGACGTTTTCCTTGTTGACGCCTCCGTCAACCGCCACGTCCACCTTTAAACCCCTGCGCTCTATTTCCGAGCGCACATCCGTGATCTTTGAGGTACAGCTGTCCAGATATTTCTGTCCTCCGAAGCCTGTATTGACCGTCATAATAAGGACCTGATCCACATAATCGAGGTAAGGATAAAGGGTATCGATGGGCGTCTGGGGATGCAGGGAGATCCCTGTCCTTAAGCCTTTTGCCCTGATCTTTAACAGCGTGTCCACCATACAGCGGCATGCCTCGATATGTATGGTCAGCCCGTCGGCGCCCGCCGCAGCAAACTGGTCTATATAGCGCTCCGGTTCAGTGATCATCAGATGAACGTCAAAAAACTTATCCGTTACCTTACGCAAAGACTGGATAATGGGAAATCCAAAGGAAATGGATGGAACAAAAACCCCATCCATAACGTCAATATGAATATATTCCGCACCTGCCTTATCCGCTTTTTCTACCTGTTCGCCAAGTCTTGCAAAATCCGCTGCAAGAATAGAGGGGGATAAAATCGTCATAGTCAGTATCTCCTTTTATTTTTACATTCTGTATACAAATTTACATAGTCTTCATAACGTTCTCTGCTGATTTTCCCCTCATCAAGCGCATTTTTTACCCCGCAGTCCGGTTCATGGATGTGGGCGCAGCCCAAAAACCTGCACTCCCCTTCATAGGCTGCAAACTCCGGAAAACTCTTCTTAAGCTCTTCCGGCAGCAGATCCGCCACGCTCAGAGAACTGAACCCCGGCGTATCAAAAATATAAGTATCTTCCCCTATGGCTATCAGCTGGGAATGCCTGGTAGTGTGCTTCCCTCTCTCAATCTTTTCACTGATAGCGCCGGTCTCCATAACCGTTTCTTCCTGCAGGCAGTTTACCAGTGTGGACTTTCCTGCGCCGCTGGGACCCGCCACCGTTGTTACCTTCCCTTTTAATACCTTCTCAACAAGAGTCAGGCCTTCTCTTAGCAGAGCACTGGTAAATATAACCTGATATCCGGCGCTTTCATAAATCTGCGCCAGTCTTTTCTTTTTTTCTTCCGTTATCAGATCTTCTTTGTTAAAACAGATGACCGTAGGGACCTCCGCCCTCTCCATTCGGATCAGAAAGCGGTCTAAAAGCCCTAAATTGGGTTCCGGCGCCGCCGCCGCAAAAATGACCAGCGCCTGGTCCACATTGGCAACAGCCGGACGGATCAATTCGTTTTTCCGTTCCCAAAGCTTTACAATATTTCCGAGGCGCTCCTTTTCGTCGATGACATCCATGGACACCTCATCTCCCACCAAAGGTTTCCTCTTGTCCTTCCTGAATACTCCCTTTGCCTTACATTCATAAATGATCCCGTCGCCGCACCTTACATAGTAAAATCCGGCAATCCCTTTGATAATCTTTCCCTTCATCCGGCAACACCGTTACTGTGCCTGCGTAAAGTTTACGGTCTGGGAAGGATAATCTACCTTTTCTTCCTTCTGCTCCATAACCGGCTGCCCATATTCATCAACAACGGGATTTCCCGCCTCGTCTATCTTCTGGGAATCTACCGTTCTGGTTCCGCTGAAACTGATCGTTCCGCTCCCCGATTTAAATCCCGTTTCGTTAACGCTGACAGGGAAAGAAGATGTGGAAAAGCTCCTCTGCTCTCCGTCGGCCGACGTAATGATTATGGTTACCGTTGTTCCCGGCGTATATCCCGAAGGGGCATCAATACTGCCCACAAAATTATATTTCTCTTCTTTCTTTCCAAGGCTTAAAACAAAATTAACCGCCGTTCCCTCTTCTACCTCCATTCCCGGAGAATAGCTCTGGGAAATGACCAATCCCTTGGTCACGGAATCGGAATATTCCTCCGATACGGTCCCCGCCTTTAAATTGCTCTGGGACAGCTTATCCTTTGCCGCGCTTTCACTTAAGCCGCGCAGATCGGGCACATCCGTCTTTTTGGTCTCCGGCCCGATGCTGACGATCAGAGTAACGGTGGAAGTCTTCGCCGCCTTTTCCGACCCGTTGGGGGATTGGGAAATAACATACCCTTCCTCTACATCATCGTCATAATCCGTGTCCGTGGTTACGCGGAAGCCTGCCGCCTCCAGTTCGGCGATGGCCTCATCCCTTGCTTTGCCCGTTACGTCCGGCACATCTACCGCATTGGTGCCGCTGCTGACGACCAGCGTGATCTTCGTTCCCTGTGCAACCATCTCTCCCGCATTGATGCTCTGGGAAATGACTTTATTTTCCTCTACTTCATCGCTCTCCTCATAGGTGGTCTCCACTTCCACATAAAGTTCCTTTAAGGTAACCTTCGCCACCTCTATATCCATGCCTACGACGCTGACCATTTCAATATCCTTGACTACTTCCTCCTGGTCCTCTTCCGTATCCTTGCCCTTAAAGATCCCCACTGCGTTGGCCACTAAAACAAGGGCAATGATTCCGATAATGACCGCCGCCACAATGGCAAGGATCGTTGTGATCCTCTCCATTTTAGGATCCATATCGTCATCATCGTACTCGTCGTCTTCATCCTCATCTTCATCTTCGTCGTCTTCTTCGTACTCGTCGTCTTCTTCCTCGTCCTCCCAGGTCCTTAAAGGCTTCTGCCTGCTCTTACTCCTTGCGGCGTCCTCGTTAAGGCGCATATGGACTTCATCCACATTGATGGAGCCGGTCTTCTCCTTAATCTCTGCCATATCCTCTTCCGTAATGGCCTTGGTGGCCGCAGAAGCATCCACATCCACCATGGTCACAAAATCCTCGTCGGGCGTAATCAGGGATTTCTTCAGATCCACGATCAGCTCGCTCATGCTCTGGTATCTGCGGTCGGGACTTTTCTGGGTACATTTGAAAATGATTTTTTCCACACAAAGGGGAATTTCAGACACATATTCCCTGGGAGAAGGCATCTCCTCCTGAATATGCTTTATGGCGATGGCCACCGTAGTCTCCCCGTCAAAGGGAACATGCCCGGTAAGCATCTCAAACATGGTACATCCTAAAGAATAAATATCGCTCTTCTCATCAGAGAATCCGCCCCTGGCCTGTTCCGGCGAGGTATAATGAACGCTTCCCATAACATTGGAGGTAATGGTATTGCTGGTGGCCGCCTTGGCGATACCGAAATCCGTTACCTTTACCTTACCGTCTTTGGAAATGATAATATTCTGGGGCTTGATATCCCTGTGTATGATATGGTTGTTGTGGGCGGCTTCAATACCCATGGAAACCTGGATCGCAATACTGATAGCCTCTTTAATGGAGAGACGGGATTTTTTCTCGATATAATTTTTCAGGGTAATCCCCTCTACCAGTTCCATGACGATATAATAAATGCCGTCCTCTTCCCCCACATCATAAACATTTACAATATTCGGATGCATGAGTCCTGCCGCCGCCTGGGCCTCCACACGGAATTTGGATACAAAATTGGTATTCTCACTGAATTCCTGTTTCAACACCTTGACCGCAACGAATCTGTTCAGCTTATGATCCTTTGCCTTATATACATCGCTCATACCACCGGTTCCGATCTTATCCAAAATCTCATACCGGTCTCCGATTAACATCCCAAGTATAATCATCTTTCCACCTCGTCCTTAAAGGATTTTTACTAATACTACGGCAATATTGTCTTTTCCGCCGTTATTATTTGCAGCATTGATCAGCGCTTCCGCCTTCTCTTTCATTTCCGCCAGCTCTTCGTTTTGAACGATTTTCTCGATTTCCTTATCTTCAAGCATATTGCTCAGTCCGTCCGAGCACATCAAAATAATATCTCCCGGCTCCAGTTCTTCCGTAAAGAACTCCGGCTCTACTTCGTCCTTGGCGCCGATGGCCCTGGTAATAATATTTTTATCCGGATGCTTTCTCGCATCTTCCCTGGAAAGGCCTCCTAAACGGATCATTTCCTCCACAAGGGAGTGATCCCTGGTAACCTGCCTGATCCCCTTTTTTCCTACAAGATACAATCTGGAATCTCCCACATTGGCAACCTGAAGGTACTTGCCGATCACAGTGGCGACAACTAAAGTCGTGCCCATGCCGAAAAGATTCTCGTCAGCTGCGGCAAGTTCGCGGATCTTGCTGTTGGCCGTCTCAATTGCTTTCTTCACGATAATGGTAGGATTCTTCTCAAAAGAATTGCGGATTTCGCCCACCACAGTCTCAACAGTGCATTTTGAGGCGTAATCTCCCGCATTATGTCCGCCCATACCGTCTGCCACAATAAAGAGGTTTGGCATATTTCCCATAGGCTTCGCCGAAGAAAATACATAATCCTGGTTTAATTGTCTTTTTCGTCCAATGTCCGTCACGGAGTATGCTTCTAACATATATCCCCCTTGCCCTCTTCCAAATGTCTTTTTCTTAATTGTCCACAGGCGCCGTCTATATCTTTGCCCATTTCCCTTCTTATAGTAACATTTCTCTGATATTTTTCAAGTTGATTTTTAACTTGAGTTTCCGTAGTTTTATCCA
>DEUB01000015.1 GCA_002362385.1 Lachnospiraceae bacterium UBA3273 | reverse complement strand
CAACAATGCCCAGAACCGGAATCGAACCCATGGCACGAGGATTTTCAGTCCTCTGCTCTACCGACTGAGCTATCTGGGCTTGCCGCATCTTTGCCTATTTTACAAGACATCCTATGACTTGTCAAGAAAAATGCGGTATATTTTTAGTATATTTTTATGCTGTTTTATTCTATGCGTTCTAAAGTCAGACTTTGAAAATAGCCAGCGCTTCGTTTAACTGGTCTGCCAGGTGCAGCAATTTTTCAGAGGATACTTCAAGGTTGTTCATGGTATCGCTCATATCCTGTGCCGCATGCATCGTACTGTGGGCAGATGCCGCATTCTGTTCGGATATGGCTGATAAATCCTGTACAACATCCTTGATCGCCATTCCGGAACCGCTTAACACATCCATCTTTTCCTTGATGCTGTCAATATTGCCCAGGGAATTTTCCACGCCCTCGGCCACAGCATTGTATTTGGTCTGCGTTTCTTCCAGTTTTTTCTGCTGATGATCCATGTTGGACTTAACTTCATCCATGATCTCAACCATCTTATCTGATTCAGACATGACTTCGGCGATGATCTGCTCTATTTCCTTGGCAGAATTATTGGACTGTTCCGCCAGCTTGCAGATCTGCTCCGCCACAACGGCAAATCCTCTTCCCGCTTCTCCTGCCCTTGCCGCTTCAATGCTGGCATTCAGAGAAAGCAGGTCCGTTTCGTCCGCTATGGACTGAATCATGGCGACCGCCGTGTTAATGCTCTGGACAGATTCATTCATGATCATGATCTGGTTCGCAACTCTGGTAACTGATAATTTGGTATCTTCATTGGAGGCATTCAACTCCCCGATGATCCGCTCTGACGCCTTTTCCGCATCGGACATCTGTCTCGCGTGGGTTGTCAGGGAATTTACCTCGTCCGTAATATAACTGATCTGTTCGCCTATCTTTGTCACATTGCTATTGGCTGTTGCCGTTCCCTCCGCCTGGGTAACGGTTCCCTTGGAAATTTCTTCTACCGAACCAAGCACTCCTTCTACCGTCCCCTTGGTATTCAACGCCATATCTGTTAAATGGTTGGCCGAATAAACCAAGTCATCAGAAGACTTTTTGATATGGTTCACGATTTTGCGCAGTTCCGCCTGAAGCTGGATGGAAATGCCGTAAATATCTCCCAGCTCATCATTGCGCTGCAGCAGTTTGTCTTCGGGAACCTGCCCTAATTCGCCGGTAGCAAGTCTGGCAAGAAATTCCTTTGTGCGGCGCATGGTCGCTACCATTTTGCCGGATAACATCATCATGATAACCGAAGCGATGACTACAAAGATAAGGGAAAAGATAACAACCTTTGCGATCTGTCCGTTTATAGTCCCCTTAATAGAAGATGCATCCATGGCAACTTCGATGGCGCCGATAACGGAGCCATCCGAGTTAACTAACGGGCGGTAATAAGCATAGAACTCCTGCCCCTGTATCTCAAAATTCTTTTTAAATACATTCTCTCCCGATTGAATGACCTCATATATCTCTTTATCCAGAGAAGTTCCAATGGCCACTCCTCCGGTTTCTTTGGAAATCGTAGTAATCAGACGCATATTCCCAAAAAATAGGCTTACTTCAAATCCCGTCTGCTCTTTCAAACCGTCGATCAGTTTGGAATCGCCGGAGATCGTTGTTTCTCCTTTGGTAATTTTTCCAGTCATTCCCTTCTTATAATCGCCCTCATACAGATTGGTATAAGTCTCATCCATGGAAACAGCCACGATCTGTAAAGACTTCTCTATTTCCTTTTCTACCCCGCTCCTGAGCGACTGGGTACTGAAAATGGTTATGATAATACAAATAAGAATCATAGGCAGCAGACAAAGGGCTACCAGTTTCTTGGAAAAGCTCAAAAAGCGCTTTCTCTCCTGATACTGATATTCCTGGAATTCCCCGGAATCGCCGGATGTTTCTTCTGCCATCTGAGAATCTTCCGTCCCTGCCGCCGTCTCGTCAGCAGCTTCCGCGGATCCCGTATAATTCTCATACTCTGCATCAATTGCCTGCTCCGCGTCGGCTGCCGCATCCATATCCGGCATATACTCTGCACTGTCTGCAGACTCCGTTCCAAACACGGGGGCAGCGCTTTCCGTATCCGTAACAGGCCCCCCATCCGATAGGGATTTTGTATCGGCTGCAGCTTCCGCACCGTCTCCCATACGCTCCGTCCGCGCATTTAAAACCTCGGCCAGCTCGTCTTCAATGGAAATGTTCTGTTCCTCTTCCGTCAGTTCCACAGAAGCCAGCAGTCTTTCTAATTCGTCCTTATCCATATGTATACCCTCTTAAATGATTCCTTCTTTATTAATTTTTTGTAACCCGTTCTATTATTTTAACACAAATACCGGTTAACATTCAATGACCAGAAGCAATTATGCTCATATTTATTTTGATGGAAGCATTGACAACAATACCCGGCCGTCACACCGATCCCGCCAGCATAGAGGCAATCTCCATTGCCACATCCGTGATCCCGTATCTTTCCGTCCACTGCCGGTCCTCTTCGGATAAAAGTCCCAGCTTTTCGGAAACCGCGACCCGGTTTACCCTTTCAAAGTACTCCATAAGCTCTCCATAGCTCCCTGCTTTGTCTAACACACTTTTCCCATATGCTTCGTATTCATGCTCGCAGCTCGTAATGATCTGCATAGCCAGCTTTAATTCCCCGTTTACATCGCTGGCCTCCATAAGAATGTCAGGACGCTTTTTCACAAATTCCATAAAATATTCTTTGGCCTCCGGCAGTTCTTTCTTCATAATAAAATCCGCCAGCCGGTTTTTAACCTCAATGGTCTCTTTCTTTTCCCCTACCATGCCTACCATGGATTCATGGACCTTCAACCCGTTAACAACAATATATACCTTCAGCAAAAATTCTGAAATAAACCCGAATACTCTTTTGTGATAATCATCATAGCCTGTAAAGTCCATAAGCGGTTCCATGCGGAAAAAAATATCAAAAAGCCATTTTACATAAGCGTCAAACAACTCTCTTTTACAAATGATCATATTGCCGAAATATGTATGGTTCTCATGGACTAACTTCTCAAAGACGGGATAATAATCAGGAAATTCCTTTTTCAGGATCTCTCCCGTCAGATCCAGATCCTTCCTGTTATGGTTGGCGCCGAATCCGTCATAATAGGCGGAACGGAGGGTCAGCGTCTTGGTAGTCATGATATCATGGCTTTCCAGTATGCCCTCTATTTCTTTCGCAGTATAGGCTTTTCCCTGCTCATTAATCAGATACCTGCGGTAATGGCAGGTCCCCTTAATATCCACATCCGGACAATTGGCCGCTACCCAGTACAAACCTGTCAGCTCACTGTAATAGCAGTTCTTATCCGATATCTCATCCCCCGTATCATCACCCTGATAGCCCAAATCCTTCTTTCCCTTTTTCCCCACCTGCAGCGGTACATAAATGGGATCCTTAGGCGGTTCAAAGGGCTTATGGGTACATACATAAATCCGCGTCTTCACTCTGCCTTCTCCTTCATGGCGCCTGTGTCGCCGTTTCCCTAAACGCCGTTTGCTTATTTACAGATTCCCTGCCCTAAAAGATAATTCACAAACTGCTGGGCCGTTCTTCCGGAAATCCCTCCGTGGCTCAACTCCCACTTGTTGGCTTCCCCTTTAAGCTCTTCATCAGTCATGGTTATGCCCGCCCTTCTCGCAAGCCCGATGGCAATCTCATAATATTCCTTGGGCGTGGGCTTGGAATAGCTTATGGTAACCCCAAACCTGTTTACCAGGGATAACTTTTCCTCCATGGTATCGGACCGGTGCAGTCCCTCCTTGTACTCCACATCGTTCCTGTCCTTCCAGTTTTCCTTGATCAGATGCCTTCTGTTAGAGGTGGCATAGATTAAAATGTTTTCCGGCCTGGTCTCCACGCCGCCTTCAATGACCGCCTTTAAAAACTTGTATTCCACTTCAAATTCTTCAAAGGACAGATCATCCATATAGATGACAAATTTATAATTCCGGTTCTTGATCCTGGCGATCACATTGGACAGATCCTTAAACTGGTGTTTATAGATCTCGATCATGCGCAGGCCCTTATCATAAAACTCATTTACGATAGCCTTGACGCTTGTGGACTTTCCTGTTCCGCTGTCCCCGAAAAGCAGGACATTGTTCGCCTTTCTGCCTTCCACAAATGCCCTGGTATTATCAACCAGCTTCTTCTTTTGGATCTCATATCCGATCAGGTCGTCAAGCATGACCTTGTCCATATTGTTAATGGCCTGAAAAACAAGATTTCCCCCGTTATCGGCGCTTCCGATGCGAAATGCCTTGTTCAGCCCGAACATTCCCACCCCGTAGTCCCTGTAAAAGTTCGTGACATGGGCAAAAAACTCATCCACCGTATTAGCATCCGCTAACTTCTGGCTCAATTCCTGCACTTTCTCGCTGACATTTTTGTTGTACATCAATTCCGGTTTACCGATGGCGCGGTAAGAAGACAGGGTAGAAAAGCAGTCCACCGAAAGAGCCTCTTCCAGATAAGAAAAATCATAATGAAACAGCTCCATAAACGCCTTGAAATCATTTTTTGCAAAATGATTCACGCTGCCTTCGTTTGCCCCTATTTTTTCGCAGGTAATACTAAAGGGGTTTTCATCAGTGATCAGCAGATAGGTCAGATAATTCTGCCAGAGGTTTCTGTCAAAACCGTAATCCGTCGATACGATCAACAGTTTTTTTACCTGTTTATAAGCTCTGGTAATCAGTTCATCCTTGTTGAAAACCCCGCTTTTTACACTTTCGCAGATATCCGCAAGCTCCATCAGAATAGAGTCCTTCGGCAAATCTCCGTAAATGATCAGCTTTGATATGATCTGGTTCATGATTCCGCCCTCTTAATTCGTTTCTGCCATTTTTTCTTTAATATCCTGTATATTCCGGGTAATTTCGTCCAAAGTTACCATGACCTCATCCAGCTTCTTCCGCTCTTCGGCGTCAATGATTCCGTCCTGGATGATATCGATCAAAGTCTTTGAAACATCGTCAATATCCTGGGCAGAACCTAAAAATCTCAGAATTACCCTGTCCAGATTTCCCGTTGAACGTCCTTTTTTGTGCTCCCTGGAATCTTCCTTTAACAGATAATCCAGACTTACCTTAAACATATCGCTGATAGCGATCAGCTTATCCGTTTCCGGCAGGGTAACCCCCGACTCCCATTTGGATACGGCCTGACGGCTCACTGACAATTTATCCGCCAATACTTCCTGGGACATCCCGTTTCTGGTCCTCAAATACAAAATCTTTTCAGAAAAGCTCATTTGTCTCTCTCTTCCTCCAACCATCATTTTTCTTCTGTCAACTTAAAGTTGCCCTACTGTTCCTATCATAGCACATATGGACAAAAAAACAAATACTTTTATGAAACCTGTTCGAACTGGGAATTGTACAGCTTGGCATAAAATCCGTCCTTTTCCAGCAGCTCCCCATGTTTTCCCTGTTCGATAATGTCCCCGTCCTTCATGACCAGGATCAGGTCCGCATCCCTGATGGTGGAGAGCCTGTGGGCGATAATGAAGCTGGTGCGCCCCTTCATCAGGTTATCCATGGCTTTCTGGATCCTTATCTCCGTCCTTGTATCAACGGAAGAAGTAGCCTCGTCTAAGATCATGATCCTGTTATCCGCCAATATAGCCCTTGCAATGGTCAGAAGCTGCTTCTGTCCCTGGGATACATTGCTGGCGTCCTCATTTAATTCCATATCATAGCCGCCGGGCAGCGTCTGGATAAAATGATGGGCGTGGGCCGCCTTTGCCGCCGCAATAACTTCCTCATCCGTGGCGTCCAGTCTGCCGTATCTGATGTTCTCCATAATGCTCCCTTTAAACAGCCAGGTATCCTGAAGCACCATGCCGAAAGCATCCCTTAACTCCCTGCGGTTAAAATCCTTTATGTTATGCCCGTCGATCTTAATAGCCCCGCCGTTTACGTCATAAAAACGCATCAGAAGCTTGACCATGGTAGTCTTTCCCGCTCCCGTAGGCCCTACAATGGCTATCTTCTGTCCCGGCACGATATGGGCGCTGAAATCGTGGATAATGATCTGGTCTTCCTTATAACCGAATTTTACATGTTCAAAGGTAACGGCTCCCTGCAGATCAGCCGTGCTGACAGGATGTTCTGCAAGCTGCTCCTCTTCTTCCTCGTTCAGAAACTCAAATACTCTTTCCGCAGCCGCGGCCATGGACTGAACCTGGTTTGCCACCTGGGCAATCTGCTGGATGGGCTGGGTAAAGTTTCTCACATACTGGATAAACGCCTGAATGTCCCCGATGGTAATAACGCCTTTTATGGCGAGGATCCCGCCGGATAACGCCACCCCCGCATATCCCAAGTTCCCCACAAACATCATGATAGGGTGCATCATCCCGGATAAGAACTGGGATTTCCATGCAGAATCATAAAGCGTGTCATTGGTCTCGTCAAATTCGCCGATAACATCCTCTTCTTTGTTATATGCCTTGATAACCAGATGTCCGGAAAAGCTTTCCTCCACCTGCCCGTTGATGCGTCCTAAATATTCCTGCTGGGAACGGAAAAACTTCTGGGACTTCTTCA
Organism: Lachnospiraceae bacterium UBA3273; assembly: GCA_002362385.1. GTDB lineage: Bacteria > Bacillota > Clostridia > Lachnospirales > Lachnospiraceae > UBA2882. The sequence continues at coordinate 14,508 of DEUB01000015.1, read as the reverse complement.
TTACAATGCCGATCAGGGCCACGGAAACGGGTAGAATGACCAATGCGATCAAAGTCATCAGGGGCGAAATGGAAAGCATCATAATCAATACTCCCACCATGGTTGCCACGGAAGTTATGATCTGGGTAATACTCTGATTCAGCCCCATCCCCAGAGTGTCCACATCGTTGGTAATTCTGGAAAGGACCTCCCCGTATGTCCTGCTTTCAAAGTATTTCATTGGCATGCGGTTGATCTTTTCGGAAATCTCCTTCCTCATGCGGTAGCAGACCTTCTGGGTAATCCCGCTCATGATATAGCCCTGGAAAAAACTAAATAATGAGCTGATAACGTAAAGTCCGAGAGTGATCAGCAAAATTTTCCCTATGCGGTCAAAATCGATCCCTCCGGTTTTGGCGATCTTTGCCATTAACCCTTCGGAAAGCGCAGTGGTCGCCCTTCCCAGTATTTTGGGTCCCGCCACATTGAATACGGTGGAAACCACCGCAAAAATCATAACGCAGAAAACAGCGATCTTGAAGCTGCCCATATACACAAAAAGCTTTCCTATGGAACCTTTTAAATCCTTCGGTTTTTCTCCCGGCATCATACCATGTCCGCCGCCCATGGGGCCGCGCCTTCTGGATGGTCTTTTTACTGTAGCCTCGCCGCTCATTCTTACGCCTCCTTTTCTTCCAGTCCCAGTTCCTTAGCGGAAAGCTGCGACCTTGCGATCTGCTCATATACTTCACAATTTTTAAGCAATTCTTCATGGGTTCCCATTCCCACGATCCGCCCCTCATCCAATACAAGGATCCTGTCCGCATGTATGATGGTACTGATTCTCTGGGCAACGATCAAAAGGGTGCTGTCCTTAACCTTCTCCATCAGCGCCTTCCTGAGCACCGCATCCGTCTTCATATCCAGGGCGGAAAAGCTGTCGTCAAACACCAGGATCCTGGGCCTTTTCACAATGGCCCTGGCTATGGCAAGACGCTGTTTCTGTCCTCCCGATACATTGGAACCACCCTGTGCAATGGGACTGTCAAATCTTTCTTTCTTTTCTTCTATAAATTCCATAGCCTGGGCGATCTCTGCCGCCTCTTTGATCTCTTCCTCCGACGCATCATGTTTGCCGAATCTCAAATTGGAGGCAATCGTACCGGAAAAGAGAACTCCCTTCTGGGGAACAAAACCGATATTTTCCCGCAGATCCTTCATCCGCATATCCCTGATGTCCGTTCCGTCGATGGTAATTGCGCCTTTACGCACATCGTAAAATCTGGGGAGCAGGTTGACCAGGGTGGATTTGCCGCATCCGGTACTGCCGATGATGGCGGTAACCTCTCCCGGCTTTGCCACAAAATCTATATCGGACAGCACGTCCTCCCTGGCATTTGGATAGGCAAAATAAACATGGTCATATCTGACCACACCGCTTTTTATCTCAAAATCTTTCGCATCCTCTTTATCCTCAATGGTGGACTCCGTTTTCAGCACTTCGTCAATACGATCCGCCGCTACGCCTGCCCGGGGCAGCATAATGGACATCATGGTCAGCATCAGGAAGGACATGACGATCTGCATTGCATAAGTTATAAATGCAGTCATAGCGCCTACCTGGATCGTTCCCATATCTATTTTTTTCGCCGCCACCCACGTGATCAGGATCGCGGTCCCATTCATAATGATCATCATGCCCGGCATCATGACCGACATCATGCGGTTGGTAAAGAGCTGGGTCTTAGTAAGCTCTTTGTTAGCCTCGTCAAATCGTTCCTCTTCTCTTTTTTCCCTTCCGAAAGCACGGATGACCGAAAGACCCGTCAGAATTTCACGGGAAACCAGATTGACCCTGTCCACCAAAGTCTGCATAACCTTGAATTTGGGCATAGTAACGGAAACCAACAGCATGACGAAGCCTATCAGCACAATAACCGCCAAGGCTATGACCCATCCCATTCCCGCGCCGGTTCCTATTACCTTTATGATGCCGCCCACACCCATGATCGGCGCAAAAAGCACCATCCTAAGAAGCATGGTAGACACCATCTGTACCTGCTGTATATCGTTGGTGGATCTGGTAATCAGGGAAGCCGTAGAAAATTTATCGATCTCCGCATTGGAAAAGCGGATAACCTTTCCGAAAACTTTTTCCCTCAGATCCCTGCCCACGCCGGCGCCCACCCTGGACGCCAGAAGGCCCACCAGTACCGTTACAGCCCCCATCAAAAGGGCAATGCCAAGCATTTTAAGCCCGGAGCGGATCAAATAGGAGATCTGCATGGCGTCTCCGTCTAATCCTGCTTCCCTGTTGCAAAGAGCCGTATACTGCAGGGCCATGGACTTAACAGTGCTCTTTCCGGTTGTTTCGACCATACCTTCCACGGAACCTCTGGCCTGCTCTATCATCTCTCCCATCTGCTCATAAGGAATTTCTTCCGGCATGCCCGTTTCTGCCCCGGCCGCTTCCATATTTTCGTGTATTTCATATGCTAACACCATAGGAACAAGAAGCTTATCGTCCAGATCGCCAAGCTCTTCATCCGAAAGCTCCTTTAAAGAATAAAGACCGTCCGTTTTCTCATAACTGTTTTCCCATGCATTTTTCTCTTCTTCATTCATCAGCATGGTTACCATCCGGTAAGATTCCTCTGTTATTTTTTGAGGCAGGACATGCTCCACTCCCCCGTTTATGATACCTACATCAATAATATCAGAGGTATACTGGGGCAATGCCAGATCGCAATATGCCTGCACCACCAGTAAACAGAAAACCACAACGACTGTTTTCCAGTAGGGTGCCATGTTTTTAAATAACTTTCCCATAATCCGCTCCTTATGAACCATTATTTTTCTGTATTCCGGATATTTTTTGCATCTGTATGTATTTATTTACATTCCTTCGCAAAAATGAAATGACATTAGAATTTTCAACTTATTTTACACCTTTGTCAATAAAATTTATAGTAATTTTAGGAAATTAACAAAAGAAACACAAAAGCCGGGGCATTTAAAACTCCGGCATATAAAAAAGAGCCGCCGCAAAAGCAAACGATCTGCTTATCTGCTTTTGCACAGCTCCTTCTTTATATTTTTCAGACATTTTTCCGCGAAGATTTTCTTTTAACCTTACACATCTGTGATAGAATTAAGGAAATCATCCACCTGCTGCTCCATGCCGTCCTGATAGGTAATGATAAAGGATATCATATAATTTTCTTCTTTTCTGAAAATATATATCTGATAGATATCGGTTCCCCTTGCGCTCACGTCAAAATCCATCCGGTAATATTCCTTTCCTCCCAGGACTTCAGTACTGTCTTCACGGAATTCATAGTCAAAGCCTTCTAACCGGGACATCATAAGTCTCAAAGCTGCCCCGTACATTTCTTCATCCACGTCAATTGACCCGCCGTATGTTATATCCATATTTTCATAACAAACGGAAATATTAGATAATCCATCCCCCAGATAGATCGCCGCATCATACAAAGTCCCGTCGCTTGCCTTTTCAATCTGTTCTTCGGAAGCAATGCCCTCATCCTCCATATATTCACTTCCGATACCTTGTACCGTATCCATTTCCTTTTCGCCCATGACCCTCATATTATCAGTAATGGGAAATCTGATCCCAAAGGTTTCGTTTGTGTAATAGCCGTTTTCCACAGTTCCCTCTATAGACTGGGAGGATGATTGATCTGCTCCGCCGTTTTCGCCGCCATCATCCAGGGAAGCTATAAAATCCTCTACTGTCTGGCGCATCTCTTCGTCAAAAGTAACGGTAATACAGACCATATAATTTTCTAATCTTCTGCAGAAAAAGACCTCTTTTAGTTCATTTTCCTCCATCTCCACATTCAGATCCACCCTCAGATATTGTGCACCTCCCAGGGTAACCGTCTTTTGGGATTTGATCTCGTATTGTCCGGGCGACTTTCGTTCCAGGGCATCCTTTACCGTCTTAATGTAGCGTCTTTCATCCAGATAATCTCCGTTCAGGGTAACGTCCATATTTTCGTAAGTGACCATTACATTGGTACTATCTCCATCATTCAGGAAAATGATCGCATCATATAAAGTACCTCCCATGGCGTCTTCCATTTCTTCCGGGGAAGCCGCCGCTCCCTCTTCTAAGAAACCGGTATCCACGCCTAAACCTTCTAATATTTCGGAGTCCTCCAGCAGTACCATATCTTCCGTCAGCGGAAAGCTGATACCAAAAACCTCATTTACAAACTTATCGTCCTTAACTTCTCCCCGGGCCGCTTTAATGGGCGTTACCTCTTCCCCGGCTTCTTCTTTGCCGGCCTTTTCTTTTTTCCCGCCTTCCTGCGTATCTTCCGTTTCTTTTTCTTTTCCCTCGTCTTCGCCCGTATCATCTTTTTCCGTCTCTTCATCCTCATCTGCAAGCTCGTCGGAAACGATCTCTTTTTCCGCCCCCTTACAGCCGGTCAGGACCATAGGCACTGTCAAAACCAGCATAAGAAACGCAATGTAACATTTCTTTTTCATTTGTTACCCTCCCATAATTTTATTTATTTCAGCCTGACATATTATTTCCGCATTACTTTACCCAAACAGCCCCTTTATCGCAAAAAACAACACCGGTACCAAAAGACAGGGCAGCATATTCAGCGTCTTAATCTCCTTTATCTTTAAAATGGAAATGCCAGAACTGGCAATAAGGAAACCTCCCACAATGGATATTTCCGTCATCATGTCCGCACTCATAAAATCGCCTAAAAGACAGGCTAACAGATAAATGCTTCCCTGCCATAAGAAAAGCACGCCGGCAGTTATAGTCATACCAATTCCATAAGCAGAGGCTAACACACAGGAAGTTACCAGATCAAGAGTCGCATTGGTAAACAAATAGGTATTGTCCCCGTATAAGGCGCTGTTGATAGGCCCCAGAATAGACAAGGTTCCGATGCAGAACAACAGTATTCCCGTCGACAATCCTTCCCCTAATCTGCTTTTTCCCGAAAACCGCTCTGTCAGCTTCTGAAACCTGCCGTCAATATTTAAGATCGTGCCGAGCAGGCTTCCAATGGCAAGGGCTGCAATAAACAGTACCGGATAATTGCTCTTTGGCATATTCTGGACGACTGCATTGATCCCTAAGCCTGCTGCCGCCAGTCCCATAGCATTAAACAGGGCGTCTTTATACTCGTCCCTGATCCCTTTCTTGATAACACTTCCCACAAGGCTCCCTATTAATATGGTCCCCGTGTTCACAATAGTTCCTAACATTTTTATCTCCATGGGTCAAACCGACATGCCTGCATGATCATTTGACCTTCAAATCAAGGCCGAAAGATTTTCTTTCAACCTTGTTTCCTCATTTTATCCGACCGTGCTATAATCCTAAACAGATCTATATTTATTATTTTAGTTGAAAAAAATACTTTATTCAATAGTCGATTACAGCCTAAGCATATGCCTTTTCGATTTCCTTTACCCTTTCATAGAGAAATTCATTTGCAGGCACATAGATTTCATGCTTTTTTGCAAGCTTTATGACCGTACCGGCAAACATTTCCACTTCCGAAGGCTTTTTATTGATGCGGTCCTGCCCCATAGACGGCGTCCCGTCAGGATTTAAGGTTTTTAAAATATCCACATACTGGTTGATATCCCTTTCCGATAAAGCTATCCCTTCCTCATTGGCCAGGGCGATCACTTCCCTCATAGCCGCGATCATAGTACGGTTAGCTTCCCCCTCAGAAAGAACCCCTCCATAAGTGGTCTCATAAACCATACAGGTCTGGTTTACCCCCACATTCAGCATGAACTTGCTCCACATGCGGTAAAGAATATCCTCTTCTTTCACATAAGGCATCCCGATCTCATCAAAATAAGCTGTCAGCCGGTAAAGCTTCTCCGGGCTTCCATTTTCCCCAAGACCTATGTGTAACTCTCCCATTTGGGTATAGTTTAGCGAATTTCCAAACTTCATGGCGTCCATCCCCTGGGCAACCGTGTGGACGATCCCTTCCATCCCATAGCGCTCTCCTATGATCTCTTCACTGGAAATTCCGTTTAATACGGAAATAATGATCGTCTGCCCGTCAATACAGTTCTTCATTACCTCTAAAGCCGCTTCCAATCCCGTATATTTTACCGCTACGATAAGCAGATCCACAGGCTCCATATCCTCAGCCGCTGTCATGGAAAAGCTTACCTCCTCCCCATTTATGGAAAATATCCCGTCTTTATACTTTTCCAGCCGTTTTTTATCCATCACATAAGTGACCGCATCCTCCCCGCAATGCTTTACAATATGATTTCCGTAAAGAAGCCCCAAGGCTCCCATTCCCACAATTGCTGTTTTTTTGATTTTGAAATTTTGATATTTCACGCTTCTTTCCCCTTTCTTCTTGACAGATAATTTTCTTCATTTATATAATAAACCTATATCAGTACCATCTATAACCGATCCGGCAGGAGGCAGTCTATGTATTTCTTACCCAATCTTGTGCGTACGATGTGGGCAAATAGTGACAGTAAAAGAGATAAAGATAACAAAGAGCCTGATAATCTGACTATTTACAAGGATATTACCTATGCTCCTTCTTCATCTAATAAAGAGAGCTTTTTTCATCTGACCGATATTTACCGTCCTGCTGCAGGCAGCGGTTTACTTCCTGTTATTATAAACGTCCACGGCGGGGGCTGGTTTTATGGAGACAAGGAACTGTACCGCTTTTACTGCATGCACCTTGCCGCAAAAGGCTTTGTGGTGGTAAATTTCAATTACCGTCTTGCGCCGGAGCACAAATATCCCTCTGCTATTACAGATGTCTGCCTTTTAATGGATTTCGTCAGAAAAAACTGTGAAAAATACGGTATGGATCCGGAACATCTGTTTATGGTGGGCGATTCCGCAGGAGCCCAGCTGATTACCCAGTACAATGTCCTGACCACCAACAGGGATTACCGGGAATTATGCATTAAAGCATCCTTTTTCTGCCCTGATCTGCTTACCGGGAATTCCACAAACGGAACCGGCTCTTTCAAAATGACGGCCCTTCTTTCAAACCTTCCCGTTCCCAAAGCCGTAGCTTTAAACTGTGGCGTTTATGATACGGATGAGATCAAAGACCAGCTATTCTTCAAATGGTATTTTCCAAAACATCCAAGCGAGCCCCTTGCCCGCAGTTTCTTCGACATGCCGGGCTATATAAACTCCGATTTTCCTCCCGCCTACCTTATGGCAAGCGTAAATGACGACTTAAAGTCCCATACCGCTTTTATGAAAGACAGGCTGGAAAAACTGCAAGTTCCATTCTGCTACAAAGAGTTTGGGGAAGGGCACCCCGAGGATGGTCATGTTTTTCATATTAACCTGAAAAGCCGGAACGGACTTTTATGTAATGCTGAAGAATGCGATTATTTTCACTCTCATATATCGTCTTATTGACTGATAAAAACGGGGGATTTCTGCACTCGCTCCGTTTTTTATTATTCTCTTTTTATTCTGCGCTTTTATCCCCTGTAACATCCTGTCTCTTTTTTTCCTTCAATTCCTTCTCTATTGCATTGATACTCTTCATGGAACTGAAAAATATGATCAGGGCCATTCCTATAAAAGGAATTCCGATCATCCAGACATGGAACGCCGACAGGATGATACCGATTATGATGATCAGTCCGCATGCCCCATAAACAAAAGGTCTTGTAACTCTGGGATCATTGGTGGTGTAACCTACTTCTATTGCATAACCCTTAAAGAATCTTTTTGTATGCCGGTCCGCAGACGGCATCATTTCATCCTCGGATACAAACCCGTCCTCCGGTGTTTGCGTGACCTTTACTATCTCTGTATAAGACCCATTATCATTTATCTTATAATCTACTTCTCTTTTCATGCTTCCTCCTAGAATATTTCCTTTTGCGGCCGGGCAATGATGGTACTCTTTTTCCAGCAGCCGCTAAGATAAAATGCAAAAGTGATCAGCGTTCCCACAAAGGTTGCGCAGGGTACGGCACAGCCTATGCCAAAGACTCCCAATCCCGCCGTAGTCCCCAGATATACTGCCAGTGGAATTCTTACCAGAAAAGCTGAGGTGGTGTCAGTGATCAGGCTGACCCAGCCGTTTCCCGTACCGATAAAAACACCGTTTAAGGCAACAATAAAGGGCATGACAACATACTCAAAAGAAAAAGATCTCATATAAAGCACGCCTACGTTAACCACATCCTCCTTTGCCCCAAACAGCCGGAAGACTTCATGGGGAAATACCTGTACAAAGGTAAAGATCACAATACTGATCCCACAGCATAGTACCAGGCCGTAGCCGGTAACTTTCTTTGTTCTTTTTATATCTCCCACTCCCATGTTCTGGGAAATCATGGCGGCAACGGACATGCTGACCGCCACCTCCGGAAGCAGGGCAAAGCTGTTGAACTTGCTGACAATGCCTGTGGCCGCACTTGCCGCCACTCCTGCAATACGGTTGATCTGGGCGCCCAGGACCAGAAAAGAAAAATTAGTGGCGGCCTGCTGCACCGCGCTTGGAAGCCCAACCTTTATAAGCATTACAAACATTTCCCCCGCAAACCGGAAGGAAGATAAGTGAAAGTCAAAAATGAACCGGTTACGGATCAGATAAACAACGCAGGAGATCATGGAAACCCCCTGGGCTATTACCGTCGCCCCAGCTGCTCCCGCGGCCCCCATATGTAATTCTTTTACAAAGACAATATCCAGGACAATATTGACGACACATGCCACCGTAACAAATTTCAGGGGCGTCTTTCCGTCCCCCATTCCCCTCATAACGGCTCCTAAAGCATTGTATCCCAAAATGAACACAATGCCTAAAAGGCTTATGAGCAGATATCCATAGGCCTCTTTAAATGCTTCGGCAGGCGTATTCAGAACCTCCAGCAGCGGATTAATAAACGCGACAAGACCTCCTGTTAAGATCACTGCCAGCACCGCCAGCGTTATAAAAAGCGTGCTGATGGATTTCTTTATCTTCTCCCTCTCGCCCGCTCCCAGAAACTGTCCGATCATAACCGTGCCCCCGGTAGCGATCCCTGCCGCCAGATTGGTAACGATCAACATGACCATGCTGCTGATGCTGACTCCCGACACGCTGTCAGTTCCCCCGAATCGGGATACGATCATCATGTCCGCAACGCTGTATACGGATTGTATCAAATTGCTGGCGAAAAAAGGGATCGCGAATAAGACCAACTGTTTCCACACGTTTCCCTTTGTCAGATCTTTTTCCAATTGAGCCACAAAAATCCCTCCCCTTTATCTGTTTCGTATCATAAACAATTGCCAAACGCTTGCTTAGGACTTTTGTAATTGCTTATAATATTAACACAGATAAAGGAGAGGGTAAATCTATTTCTTTACAATGGCATAATACAGTTTAGCCGTCCATCCGTAAATGATCACATATAACAGGGAGAATACGGCAACGCATCCGATGGTACAGTAAACATACAATCTGGTATTGCTGAGATTCAGAATAGCCAGGATCTTCTCCACAATAGGATAAGCAAAAAACAAATGGATACCGGCCGTTATAAGGGGCAGGAAAAATACCGTCAGTATCTGGGAGTGGATGGATGCCTTTACATCCTTCTGGCTCATGCCCACATTCTGCATGATAACGTATCTCTCCCTGTCGTAATAACCCTCCGTGATCTGCTTATAATAGATGAGCAGGATCATGGCAACGGTAAAGAGCAGCCCTAAAAAGATACCGATAAAAAACAGCCCGCCGTAAATATCGTAGAAGCCCTGGGCGCCTTCCACCCTGCTCTCCACTCTTCCGACCGCTTCATTCTCCGGGATCCCCAGCTGGCCCAGCCCCGCGCGGATCTGTTCGTAAGCGCTTAGCTGTGCCTCATCTTCCCCATCTACATCCACTCCGTATATATAATCGATTCCGCCCGCCATGTCTTTATATCGTTCCTTTTGATATTCATACAGGGCGTCGATGATTTCGGGAGATTTTACTACGATAATATGGGAACTGGTAATATTGGAAGCCAAAGCCCCGCTGCCTACACATTGAAACGCCTGGAGCTGCTTTACGATTTTAAATTCAAAGTCGTCTAAGACCAGCTTATCGGATTTTATCTTTGACCGGTTGGAATAAACCATGACCTCATCGTCATTTAAAGTTATATTCTCTCCCATGGACCGGTTATAATCATCCAGCGTAATAAAAGCCATTTCTTCAAAGTCTTCTAAGAAGCCCGCGCTGTCTATGCCTTCCCTGATAGTAAATCCATCCCCTTCTTTAACCGCTGTAAAATTCAGTATCCGAAACCGGACGCTTTCCGTTTTAGTCAGTCCGTTATTTTCGAGGGTCTGGTCAAAAAGCGCTTCCCTGTTTGCATAATCGATATCTCCATAATGGGTTTCGTAGCCATAGTAAGTGAAATCATAGGGATAGCGGGTGGAAACAAGATCGTCGGAACCTATCATCAAAGCCGTGGTAGATGAAACCATAACTAATACCATGGTAGATAAAATACAGATATTGGACAATCCAACCGCATTCTGCTTCATTCGGTACAGCATACCGGAAATCCCGATAAAATGCCTTGTTTTGTAATAATAACGTTTATTGGCACGCAGCAGCTTTAACAATACGATGCTTCCGGCCGTAAAAAGCAGGTAGGTTCCGGCAATGACCAAAATAACTGCCACAAAAAATACCATGATCGCTGTTACGGGATTTTGTACCGTAACCGCCAGATAATAGCCTGCTCCCAGACACAAAACGCCCGCGATTGCAAAGAGCCAGTTCGCCCTGGGTTCCTTTTCTCCTACGTTACTGCCTTTTAACAATTCTATAGGCTTACTGAAGCCCAATCTCCTTGCAGTATTTAAAAATATCAAAAAGAAAATTGCCAGAAAAAGTGTGATCGTGGAGACGATCGCTTCCCTGGAAATATAAAAGCCCAAAGAGACTTCCCTTCCCAAAACCCTCAGAATCAAGAGGAACATCGTTTTGTCCAGAACGATTCCAAACAGAAATCCGAAGCTAAGACCAAGCAGCGCAATATATAAGGTCTCGATTCCCGTCACGCGCATCAGGTGCTTTTTTTCCATCCCCAGAATGTGGAACAGTCCAAATTCCTTTTCCCTGCGCTTCATTAGAAAGCTGTTGGTATAGAACAGAAAGATCACGGCAAAGATCATGACTACATTACATCCAAGTCCTAAAGTCTGCCTGATGGTCCCCCCGCCGTATAAGCTGTCAAGTCCCTCGTTTAAGGACAAGGATTTCATAATATAATAAAAGGCGATCGTTATGATGCAGGTAATAATATAAGGAACATAAATCTGCCTGTTTTTCTTAATGTTACTGGCAGCTAATCTTGCATAAAAGAAACTACTCATCCAACTCACCACCCGTCGATATAAATGTCAGCGTATCGGAAATCTTCTGATACATTTCCTGATTGCTGTTGCTTCCTTTGTAAATCTGATGGAATACCTCTCCATCCTTGATGAAAAGCACCCTTCCCGCATGACTTGCCGCTTTTATGGAATGCGTTACCATTAAGATGGTCTGCCCTTCTTCATTGATCTTATTAAAAAGATTTAAAAGGCTGTCTGTAGAGGAAGAATCCAACGCGCCGGTAGGTTCATCCGCTAATATCAGCTTAGGTTCCGTGATCAGCGCCCTTGCCACTGCCACCCTCTGTTTCTGCCCTCCGGATACCTCGTAAGGAAACTTCCGGAGAAGCTCATGGATCCCCAGCTTATAAGAGATCGTCTCTACCCTATCCCTTATCTCGGGATATTCCTTTTTCATCAATACCAGCGGAAGTGAAATGTTATCATACAGGGAAAAGGTATCCAAAAGGTTAAAATCCTGGAATACAAATCCCAGATTATCCCGGCGGAAAGCGGACATCTGTTTTTCTTTTACTGTGGATAAGTTTTTCCCGTCTAAAATGACCTCCCCGCCTGTGGGCGTATCAAGAGCCGCCAGGATGTTAAGAAGCGTCGTCTTACCCGAGCCGGATTCTCCCATGATCGCAATATATTCGCCCTGCTCCACAAGAAAGGATACGTTGGAAAGAGCTTCAACCTGATTCCCTCCGAATCTGGTAGTATAAATTTTGTTCAGGCTTTTTACCTCTAAAATTGCCATTTTTATGCCTCCTTTGTTTTTGTACCCTTACTATAACAAAACAGCTCCAATGCCCGACATCTATTTCTGTGACATTTAAGCTGTTTTATATTACATTTTTGTAAGATGCTTTCTGCTCCCGCACTTTCGGGCCGGGCCCTTACTCCAATTCCATATACTTTTTCCTAAGATCGATCGAAAAGACCGTTCCCTTTCCCGGCTCCGACTCCACATTTACCGGTGTTCCCAATAGATCCACGCACCTCTTTACAAGATACAGCCCGATTCCCGTGGATTTTTTATCAGCCCTTCCGTTATAACCGGTAAAGCCTTTTTCAAATATCCGCGGCAGGTCTTCCTCGGCAATTCCGATACCCGTATCTTCTATATATAGGACAGGGCCTTCCTCCACCCGGATCGTAATACTCCCTTCATCCGTATATTTAATGGCATTTGACAAAATCTGTTCTATCATAAAGATCAGCCACTTTCTATCCGTCAATATCTTACAATCCGTTTTTTCATAGTGGACGCTGATGCCCTTTGTAACAAACCAGGAAGCATATCTCCTGATACAGCTCCTGATGATCTCATCCAGGGGATATTGCCTGATTACCAGGTCCCTGGCAGTAGTATCCAGCCTGAAATAGGATAAAACCATATCCGCATATTGTTCGATCCTGGATAATTCCAATAAAAGCCGGCCGTTTTCTTCCGTATCCTCTTCCTGAAGCCAAAGCCGCATTACTGCAATAGGAGTTTTGATCTGGTGTACCCATGTGGAATAGAATTCCACGCTGTTTTCTTTAAAAATCCTTAAGTTTCTCTTTTCCCTGGCGGTATTCCCGATCCACTCCAAAAGCAGCTCCCGGTAATCATTTTCTATAAGACTTCCTGTTTTCGGAATCTGCTTTGCTTCAAGATAGCTCCTCTTCCTCAATTCAAAAAGCTCTTTATGCTTTAAATAATAATGGATAAAATGCACCGGCAGAACGATCACAAGCAGCAGAAGGCATAACATGGTTCCGTAAAGCACCGCCTCCTTTTCCACCTGATACAAAAAAAATATCCCCCTGAAGATAAGGATGAATATAAAATACATGAAGATCGTAAAACGGTATTGATACAAATAACGGACAAAAACACCTGCAATCCTTACTTTTTCACTATTCTTTTCTCCCTGCTCTTTTTTCCTTCCTGCCATTTACTGTTCTGCCTTTCTCTTCTATCCGATTATATATCCCTTCCCTGTCTTGGTTTTAATAAAGTCCGTCAGACCTGCCTGCTCCAGCTTCTTCCTAAGCCTTGTAATATTTACGGTCAGCGTATTTTCTTCCACATAGCAGTCATCCTCCCAGAGACGGGTCATAAGCGTATTCCTGCTCACTACTTTTCCTTTATTTTCCATAAGCGTCTGTAATATTAAAAACTCATTCTTGGTCAGTTCCAGTTTCTCCTCTTCATAAGAAAGCGTCATATCATTAAGATTCAGGATCGCTCCGTTCTGCTCCAATATGGGAACCTTCCCCGCCAGATCATAGGTCCTTCTGAGAATCGCCTGTATCTTGGCGTTGAGCACATTCAGATCAAAAGGCTTTGCAATAAAATCATCCCCGCCCATATTAATGGCCATGACGATATTCATATTATCGGAAGCGGAGGAAATAAAAATAACCGGTACGCTGGAAACCTTTCTAATTTCCGTGCACCAGTAATATCCGTTGTAAAAAGGAAGCATAATATCGATCAGGATCAAATGGGGATCAAACTCTGTGAATTTCTGCATGACATTCTGAAAATCCTTCACAAGACAGGCCTCATTTCCCCATCCTTCTATCTGTCTTTTTATGGCGTCAGCCAAAGCAAACTCATCCTCAATAATCATGATCCGGTACATATTTATCCCTCCTCGCAGTAATAACCAAAATACTTTTCCCTTAAGGGCTGATAGGAGCCTCTCGGCAGATAGATCTTCTTTCCGTTATCCATCTGAAGTTCCTGGGCGTTCAAACTGTCTACATGGTCCAGATTTACGACATAAGCGATTCCGACCCTCACAAAGTTCTCATAGCGGGAAAGCATCCCATAGATTTCCGTTATTGTTATCCTAAGCACACACTGCATACCGTTTGTCAGATACAGGCGCTGTATTTTCCCCTGGGCTTCGCAATAAGCAATGTCATCAACTGCTATCCGCTGAATCCTGCCTTCGATACGGAGCAAAAGATACCTTCTGCGCATTTCCCCTATATCCGCCAAAAGCTTATCTATTACCGGAAACAACACCTTTCCCGACACGGGTTTTACCAGATACTGGGACGCATCTACGCCAAAAGCATCCAAAGCGTGCTCTCTGGACGTGGTTAAAAAAATGACCCTGCTCTTATTAAACTATACCCTTTGTCAAGGA
>DEUB01000030.1 GCA_002362385.1 Lachnospiraceae bacterium UBA3273 | reverse complement strand
AGACCTACGGTCAGGATTATCATAAATTCCTCATATGTACTCATAAGCATTCCTCCCTTTCCGCAAGACTCGGAGCGGGATAGGAGCCGTCCTGTCGGCTGCCCTGTTAAGCATATTATATTGTAAAAATCAAGTCGATAAGGTAAATACTTCGATAGATGCATATTCCTATAGCGACATCAATAATTTCCCTGGTATAATGGATGACGGATATGCTAAATGTTGAACCTTTTTGGACTGGACACAGATATGTCGTTAGATATTTGGGGTTTGCAATTTTTCGCTGTTAATATGAAATTATATATCATAATAACAGTTTGAAGATCAGAATACAAGAAATTGTATCTAAAAAGAATAATTTTTTGATTCGATTGTCTGAATTATCTGGCATACCCAAAAGCATATTGATCGATCATTTAATAAAGAAAAAATTCTCCAAGACTGGCAGAATTGGTGATATTGGCTTGGACATTCAATGATGATTCCGGGCTTTTTTTGTATTTGATAAACCCCCGCTCTTGTGGTAAAATTAGGCTAGTTGCAAACTGTTTATTTACGGGGGAGTATTGGGTGTCAAACGAAAAGATGAAAAGAATGGCGATCAGGGTAAACGGTATTTTGTCGAAGACCGCTTTTCTGTTTTTGCTGTTAATACCGGTTATATGCATTTTGCGGGGATTGGAAATCTATTCAGGATCTCTGGAGGATTTGGTTTTTGCATCCGTTTTTATTTTGATCTTAAGCGTTGTTCCCGGTATCATTAATAAACTGGTTTACAATGAAGAACTGATCGCATTAGTAATATTATCGTCCATGGAAGTTTTGCTGATGCTCATTTCCATGAACCGCTTTGCGGAGTTGTCCGTCATATATGTGGCGGTTCCGGTCATCAGCCTTTTATACTGTAATCAGAAAATTACCCAGAAGGCGTGTATTGTGGGTTATCTGGGCATGCTGATCGTATGTATTTACCGGACTACATTTCTTTTGGACTGTCAGACGATTCTTTACTGCAAGGAGAATATTTATCTGACGGTATTAAAATTTACCCTGGAATTTCTTTTTATTACGATCATTGTAAATTATGCCGCCGGCTTTTTTGAAAGCTGGCTTTTGGACAGCAGGGAAGGTGTGGGAAAAGACGGCGGAGATGCCTTGCCGTACGGAGCGGAAATAAAAGGAATTGCCGGCGAACTGCAGTTAAACGAATCCGTTTATGATGTACAGAGCTTATTTAGCGGCATAGAAAGGGATATGCTCTCGATCATAAAGGGCAAGGATAAAAAATTTGAGCTGGAGCTGGATGAGCATCTGCCGGTAAAGCTGTTTGGGGATAAAGAGGAAATCAGGCAGGCGGTATCGGGGATTTGTTCTGACTTGTTAATGTACCGCAAGGAGGCTTCCGTGAAGCTGTCCGTTACCTATGACAGCGGGATCGTGCCTAAGAGAAAACAGGGCATTACCCTCATCATCAGGGTCAGCGGTTATACGGATATTACTGCCATTACGGTAAACAGAAAGGCTTTGGGGTACTATTTGAGCCAGCGGATCATTGAAAAGCTGAAGGGAAGCTTTGAGGATCTGTCCAATTCGGAGGAAGCTGTTTTCAGGATCTGCCTTTTGCAAAAGGTGGAGGATGAGAGAACTATCGAAAAGAGGAAGGCGGAGCAGCTGGCCGAGATCAGCAGGCTGAAAGGAGATTCCGCCGGATGGAACAAAAAGGCGACGTTCAAAAAACAGATCAAGGTTTTGGTCGTGGACGATAATAAAGAGGTATGCAAGCTGATGGATGCCATCTTAAATTCCATGGGAGCCTCTGCGGACTGTACCGATACAGGTGCAAAGGCGATCAAGATGTTAGAGAAGAAGGATTACCAGATGGTGTTTATCGATCAGATGATGCCGGAAAAAAGCGGCATTGAAACAGTCAAGGAACTGCGTTATCTGGAGGATGAATATTATCAGAAGCTGCCTATCGTGCTGATGACGGTAAATACAAAGGAGGATGCGAAGAAGGAATATCTGGAGCTGGGATTTTCCGATTGTATCGCAAAGCCGGTTGAGGAAAATGAGGTAAAAGAAAAAACGCGCAAATGGATCAAGGATGATTATCCTCTGACCTATGCGGAATATATCAAGATGCAGGAGCAGGAAAATGAAATGTAATTTTTCTAAATTGCGGGACGGAATAAAAACGGATAATGGGGCAGAGGTTTTCCTTGCTGCCCTTTTTAGTTTGGCTGCTGCAGCCTTTGCAATATGGCTGATAAAGCCGTATTTTTATAACAGAGTGCCTGTTTATGAAGAATTGGCGGCAGGAGGTACAGTATGGGACGGGTATTTTAAGCAGGGGGATCTGTATGTATTTTATCTGATGCTTTTTTTGATTCCCTTGTTTTTCTGCCTGTTTCTTTTGGCCCTGCATAAGGCAGCGCTCCGTGGAAGGGGCTTTCGAAAGGCGAAAGGTCCGGCAATATCCGAAAAAGAAGAGGGAGGCCGGAGGCAGTCCGGTCATCTGTCCTATGGAAAATATTTTATGGCCTTTTTTGTATGCGAGACTTCTCTTTTGGCATTGCGGAATACGGCGGCAGCGTTTTTGCCGGGACACAGGAAAGAGCTGCAATGGGCGGTATGGGCGGCGGCTGTTTTTCTGGCTGTGGCTTTCCTTGGTATATCGGTCTGGTTTTTGGTAAAGAAAAAAGACATAGATTCCCTGGCGGGAAAGCTTCTGCTTTTTTCACAGCTTATTCCGGCCCTGGGGCTGCCTGGATATTACAGGTTTTACTACGAATATGAAGGAGCGGGGGACAGGATACAGCTTTACTATTCGCCGAAGTGGAAGCTTTTTTGTATGGCTGCTTTCCTTGTATTTTTCTTATGGCAGCTCATACAGGTCTTAAAAAAGAAGCCCGGTATCTATTTGTCGACCTTGATGATAGCTGCCATAAACAGCGTTGCGGCTGTTCCGGAAGGAATCTTAAGCGTGGATTTTTTTCATAACGGGGAAATGGCCTTTCCCATGCAGCAGCTTTTGTCCTATGGGAAAATGCCTTACTTTGATCTTGACCCTATACACGGTTTTTGCGATTTCTTCTACAGTGCTTTGAACCGGGTCTTTTTTGACGGCACTTATATGTCCCAGAGTGCGGCGGTCATGGCGGCGGAGCTTTTTATGGCGGCATTTCTTGCGTTTGTTATGGGCAAATGCATCCGTAACAGGTATGCCGTCCTTATAACGGTATGTCTGCTTATGCCTTATCTGGTACAAAAAGCGGGCGTACGTTATCTGGTGTTCTTTGCGGCATTCTTTATCCTCTTCAGCGTCAGGGTACGGGAAGACAGCAGAAGATATTTGTGGTGGTGGGTGCTTCTATGTATATTGGGAATATCATGGAATGTTTCCATAGGAAGCGCTATGGCGGTGGCGTTCCTGCCGGAGGTTCTTTACCGGACGGTAAAGGATATCATTCCGGGACTTAAGAACTTTAAAAACTGGAATCCGTCGGAAAAGAAGAAATTTGCCATATCCTACGGTATTTTATTTCTGACAGGGATCGCTTATATCCCGCTGTTTCTGCAGATCCTGCGCTTTTTGGGGGAAAATGCAGGGACTACCCTCTATGTAAACGGAACCCCCATATTCGGAGAGGATTTTCATTTTATAAGGACTTTTGGAATTGCGCTGCCTTACCTTCTGGCCTTCATCTATGCATTGAAGGGGAGCAGGCGCGAAAGATCCGCATTTGTGAGTATGCTTTTTTGTCTGACAGTGATCGGCAATTATGCCTGCGTCCGGTATGATGAAGGGGCGAGGCTTGCGGTCTTGGCGGTATTTTTCGGAATGCTGTTCATTTTGACGGCGGCAGAGGGCAAGGGCAATTTTACCGATAAAGAAATTTCCCCCAAAAGGGATGAAATCTGTTTTTTACGGACGGGCTCTGTTCTTTGCGGCGTTCTTATTTTATATCTGGCATGGGAATATCTGCCCGTGAATAACGGAAACTCCATGTTTCCCCAAAAGATAGAAGGAGAGCTGGAGATCAGCATTATGGATGAGGAGATAAAAGACCCGGTAGTATATGTTTCCGGGGACAGCGTCGGGATTCCTGCCCTGGGAACAGGATTTATACAGGGGAGCACCTTAAACAGCCTGAAGAATATCCGGACGGTAATGGAAGCGGAGACAGAGGGACAGAGTTATCTGGACCTGACCAATAAAATATCCCACTATGTTATTTTCGATAAGGAAAGCTTTCTGCCGTTCACTTCTGCATATAACATCAGTAACAGAAAAATGCAGGAAAGGGCAATGAGCTTTTTAAATGAAGAAAGGCCGGAGCTTGTGTTGGCTGCGCCTCTGATCCGGTTTGACCTGGCGCCTGTCAGCTTAAGAAGCATGCAGCTCTATACCGCTTTGATACGGATGGGATATAAGCCCTATGTTTACGGAGATGTGGTCTACTTAAAGGACGGGGAGGCGCTTCTTGAAGGAGCGGTGGACGGAAAACGCAGTCTGGGACTTATCTGCCATAAAGAATACTTGGGAATGCTTCCTTTTATCTGGGGAAATTCCGCGAATGGAGCCGGGACGGATATATCCATGGAAATGATGGAAGTTCCTTACGAATGCATTGGAGAAGAGGGCGGAACGGCTTTAAGGATAGAGATGAACGCTGTGGACGGTACGGAAATATCTTATGTAGGGATAAAGGCAAAGAGGGATAAGATCAAAAAGGAACAATGGGAGTTTTCCTTTTATAGCGATGTAGACAGTGAGAGTCACAGTTTTGGAATCCTTTCAGGGACGGAAAAAGCGACGGAAGAATATATAACCTATCTGGTTCCTGTGGGTTCTTCGCCATTCTGGCAGTTTTCGCGTATAAACAATTTTTGGCTTGAGGGGATAGAAGAGGTGGAAGAGATCAGGTTTTACCGCTGATAAGTCCGGTCCGTGCGGCTGTGGTGCGTATGGACGGTAACGATGGAAATAAAAGGGGCTGTTGCAAAAGCAACAGCCCTTTAAAATGTCAGGTCTTTCAGTTATTATGTGCCGGGATCCGCCGGAGGCGTCTCCGCAGGCGTTTCCGGCGCCGGAGGCGTAGGATCGGGAGGCGGAGCCTGTGGCTGTTGGGCGGCGTTTTGCTGCTGTATCTGCTGTAAAGTCTGTGAGTCTGTGATCATTGCGCCGGGATTGTTGATATAATAATCCGGCGTATGGGGACAGACGCTGGCTGCCGAAGTACCGTCATCGTTCAGGGGAAGAGTCAGGATGCCCGGAGCCTTGTAAGGGCAGGTATCGCATGCAGGGAGTCCGGTAACCAGACATACATTGCCCTGATAATGCACATCACAATATTCTGTGGGAACGGTCCCTTCTGCAAAATATTCCGTTACCACGCTCTGGTGGGCATCGCATAAACCTGCGATGGGAAGCTTGCCGGATTGGCTGCACACGGAAGCCGTTACAATGCCGTTTGGACGGGTAAAGGATTCTTTGGGCAGATCTTCATGGATCCTGCTCATAACAGCGCGCCACAGCGTCTTGGAAAGGTTCCGTTCGCCGTTGCCCTTGTCTAATATGGCGTTGTTGTCATAACCGGTCCAGGTAGTAGCCGTATAATAAGGAGTATAGCCGGAAAACCATACGTCCCTGTAGGAGGTAGTGGTCCCTGTTTTGCCGGCAATGGCCATCTGCGGATCGAAATTAACGGAGGCGCCGGTACCCTTAGTCACAACATCCACCATGGCATCCGTTAAGAGGAAAGCGGTGGTTTCTTTGATAACACGTCTTGTTTCCGGTTCTGTGCGGTCCAATAATACATTTCCGTCATGATCCAGGATCCGGGAATATAACGCAGGCTTGATATAAGTTCCGCCGTTGGCGATGGTGGCGTAAGCGGCATTTAATTCCATATTGGTAACGCCGTCCGTAATACCGCCCAAAGCGAGGGATTGCTGGATATCGCTGTAGATTTCCGTTTCCCCGGCGGAGTTGGTCACTTCCTTTCTTTCCACAAGGGTGGTAAAGCCGAAGTTGGTCAGATAATCAAAGCCTAACTGAGGAGTGATCCGGGTCAAAAACTTAACGGTTACGATATTTAAGGACTGTTCTATACCGTAGCGGACAGAACAGTTTATATTTTTATAGCCTGTATACCAGTTGTTGACCGGCGTCCCGTCGGCATAGTTGTAAGGGCCGTCATATTCCACGGAAGCCAGGGTAAGACCTGCGCTGTCCAAAGCGGGCGCATAGGTCGATACGATCTTAAAGGTGGAACCGGGCTGCCTCGTGGCGTTGGTGGCGCGGTTTAAGGTACGGCTTGCGGATTTGGTGCCCCTGCCGCCTACCATGGCCACCACATATCCGGTATGCTGGTCCTCTACCGTAATGGAAACCTGGGGCTGGGGGGTAAGGGATATGGTTTCGGCATATACCTCGTCGCCGGGAGACATCACGACCGATTTGTATTCTTCAATATCCGCATATGCGTCATCCTGGGAAGTATAGAGCAGGTCATATTTGGCGTTGCTTTGCAAAAAGTAGTTCTTTAGCATCTCGGTGCTGTGATTAACGTATTCGTCGCCGGAAGTCAGTACGGTCAGCTCATAATGAAGATACCATTTCACGTTGGAGGGATAATTTTCCTCATCCTGGTAAACCTCATCACAGATCGCCTGGATAGTCGGATCCTGGGTAGAATAGATCTGAAGGCCGCCGCTGTAGACCAGATTATACGCCTGGGTCTCGTTATAGCCTGCGGCGATGAGATCCTCGATAACCTGGTCGATCAACGCATCCACAAAATAGGAATTAACGGAATCCTTTTCGATGGATTCGTTTACGATCTTAATGCGGGAGTATACATCATCCGCCATGGCCGTCTCATATTCGGACTGGGTAATATAGCCCTGTTCCAGCATATTGTTAAGAACCTTGTTGCGCCTTTCCAAGTTATTTTCCGGATGGGAAATGGGATTGAGCTTGGTGGGATTCTGGGTAATGGCGGCAATGACCGCGCATTCCGACAGATTCAGTTCGGAAACAGGCTTGTTAAAATAACGCATGGATGCAGCCTGGACGCCCAGGGTATTCTGCCCTAAGTTAATGGAATTCATATACAATTCCAGAATGTCTTCTTTGGACATCCTCTTTTCCAGCTCAAGTGCCAGATACTGTTCCTGGAATTTTCTTTTAAATTTGTTAACCATGTTGGTCTCGGTTACCCAGTCGTCAAATACATTGTTCTTTAAGAGCTGCTGGGTAATGGTAGAAGCGCCCTGGGAAAAATGGAATTTGTTCTGGATGCCCGTTACGGCAGCTCTGGCAATACCTTTGATATCAATACCGTTGTGAGTATAAAAACGTTCATCCTCAATGGCCACAAAAGCGTCTGCCAGATACTGGGGAATGGATTCCTTGCCCACATAGCTCCTGTTGGAGTTGGTGGATACCAGCTTGGTAATCTGCTTGCCGTCGGCGTCATATACTATGGTCGCATAGCCTGTAGGCGTGACGTTCAGGGTGGAAATATCCGGCGCGGATGCCAGAACGCCCTTGAACATGCCGATGCCCATGCAGCCGCCTATAATGGCAATGCCGAGACAACATATTAAAAATGCCTTTAAGAAGGTCAGCAGGACCATTTTGCCGAATTTCGTAGATTTGGAATTCAGCTGCTGCTGTTTCTTACGAATGCCTTTTTTGCTGTAGTTCATAGATAAAAGCCTCCTAATCTATGTAATTATACCAAAATATGGGATTAAAATAAAGTAGTTTGTTCTATATATAGGATTGTTCACAATTGTATACACTTTTATTCCAACTTGTGTTAAGATACTATAGAAGTCGAAACGGAGAAGAGGTGATGATATATGCCAGACATAGACAAGTCTGTGTACCGTGGCGGTACGGGAGAAGTGGTTGAAAAAAAATCACGGTTTATTGCCACGGTCACAGCGGTATCCACAAAGGAGGAAGCAGAGGAGTTTATTGCTTCCTGCAAAAAGAAATATTGGGACGCCAGACATAATTGTTCCGCATATATCATTGCCGGAGCGGTGGACATTCTCCACTCATCCGATGACGGCGAGCCTTCGGGAACGGCAGGAAAGCCCATGCTTGAAGTGCTGGTAAAGGAAGGCATCAGAAATGTATGCGTTGTGGTAACAAGATATTTTGGCGGAACCTTACTGGGAACGGGCGGTCTGGTAAGAGCATATCAGGCTGCGGTAAAGGAAGGACTTAAAAACTGTGTCCTTTTGGAAAAAAAAGCAGGGATAAAGGCAGAGCTTATCACAGATTATAATGATGTAGGCAGGCTGCAGCATTTTTTTTCATCCAGCCGGGTAATGGTGCTTCATAGTGAATATGGGCAGAATGTTGTTATGGAGCTTTTGATCCCACAGGAAGAGAGAATTCGTGTGGAAGAAAAAGTGGTTGACATAACAAATGGAAAAACGGGTCTGGATTCTGTGGAAGAGGTATTTTATGCCCCTGTTGAAGGAGAGGTCAAAATATGGAAAATAGAATCGAAGAAGGATTAGAGGTATTAAAGGAATATCTGGACAAAAAGCAGTACGTAAAAATGCGGGAATGGATGTCGGAGCTGAACGTGGCCGACATCGCCGTTATGATAGAGGAACTGGAAGAGGAGGAAATGCTGAAGGTTTTCCGTATTCTGCCAAAGGATATGGCGGCGGATATTTTTTCCTATCTTCCCATTGAAGTGGAGCAGTACATCATCACATCCCTTTCCGAAAGGGAGGCTGCCAGGATCATCGATAACCTGATGGCGGATGACGCCGCAGACTTTCTGGAGGAAATGCCCGCCAACATCGTAAAAAAGCTTTTGATCAATGCAAGCCCCGAAACCAGAAGGGATATCAATCATCTGCTGCGTTACCCCGAGGATTCCGCCGGAAGCATTATGACGGTGGAGTTTGTGGACCTAAAAGAAAGCCAGACCGTTACCCAGGCCATTGAGCGTATCAGAAAGCTGGGCGTGGATTCGGAGACCATCAATATCTGTTATGTACTGGACAATCAGCGTAAGCTGAAGGGAACCATTGCACTCCGTTATCTTTTGCTGACCAATCCCGATAACAAGATCGGGGACATCATGCATGAAAACGTCATCAGCATCCATACCCTGATGGATCAGGAGGAGGTTGCCAGACAGTTCCAGAAATACGACTTTACCGCCATGCCCGTAGTGGATAATGAAGAACGGCTGGTAGGTATTATCACAGTCGATGACGTTGTGGATATTCTCCAGGAAGAGGCGACGGAGGATATTGAAAAGATGGCGGCTATCGTGCCGAGCGACAAGCCATATATGAAAACGGGTGTTTTTGAAATCTGGAAAAAGAGGATTCCCTGGCTTTTGTTTTTGATGATCTCCGCAACCTTTACGGGGAAGATCATTGCCTCCTTTGAGGAGGCCTTAAGCGTTTACGTGGTGCTGACCACCTTTATCCCCATGTTAATGGATACGGGAGGAAATGCGGGCGGACAGGCCAGCGTAACCATTATCCGTGGACTTTCCTTAAAGGAAATCGAATTTTCGGACTATCTGAAGGTGCTCTGGAAAGAAATGCGGGTGGCCGTTTTGTGCGGCCTTACGTTGGCGGCGGCTAATTTCCTGAAGCTGATGTTCATTGACAGAGTAAGCCTGATGGTATCTGCAGTGGTATGTCTGACGTTGGTCATTGCAGTATTTCTGGCCAAGGTTGTGGGCAGTATGCTGCCTATGGCGGCCAAGAAGCTGGGCTTTGACCCGGCGGTCATGGCAAGTCCCTTTATTACCACCATTGTGGATGCGCTTTCGCTGTTGGTTTACTTCCGGATTGCAACTTTATTACTTGGAATATAGGTTGACATAATTTTAATCCGGCAAAAATCTGTTTAGTATATACGCTATAAAATTCAATAAATCCTATTAGAACAGTTTACATAATGTAAACATATTGGTAACAAGACATGGAAAGAAAGTTGAGGAAAACAAATGAAACCGGTAAATCCAAATGCCACGAAAGAGGCGGAAAAATTATTAAATTATCTTTATGAAACAGCGGGAAAGGGAATTATCACAGGACAGCATACCCAGACCAATCCCATGGAGGAGATTGCCTATATCAAGGAGAAAACGGGATTTCTGCCCAAGCTCCAGGGGTTTGAACTGCTGGCATATTCCCCCAATATCAACTATAAAGATGCTTCAGAGGAATGCCTTACGGAGGTAGAAGAAAATAAGGGGACGGTTGAAACCGCTATCCGATGGGCAAAGGAAACAAAGGGGATCGTTACCATATGCTTTCACTGGTTTTCCCCCATAGGCGGAAGGGATAAGGCGTTTTATGCGAGGAATACGGATTTTGACGCCACAAAGGTTTTGAAAGAAGGGACTCCCGAAAGAGAAGCTTTTTATGCCGATATGGATGTGATCGCCGGGGAACTGCAAAGGTTTAAAGAAGAGAGCATACCGGTTCTGTTCAGGCCCTTTCATGAGGCGGAAGGCGACTGGTTCTGGTGGGGCGTAAAAGGAGACGCCGTAGGAAGGGAACTGTATAAGCTGATGTTTGAATATTATGTAAACCAAAAACATCTGGATAACCTGCTCTGGGTATGGAATTCCCCGGAAGCGGAAGGGTACCCCGGAGACGAGTATGTGGATGTGATCTCCAGGGATATTTATCTGACGGAAAAGAAGGCTACGGATTATAAGGAAGAATATGAGGAAATGATTGCCGGTACTACGGATAAAAAGGTGGCGGCGCTGGCGGAAGTGGGTTATATCCCCGATGTGGATATGTTAAAAGAGAGCAGGGTCCCCTGGGCGTATTATATGTCCTGGTCAAAGGAATTCTGTATCGGGGAGCAATATAATACCGTGGCGGAAACAAAAAAGATGTATGAAAGCGATTATGCCATTAAACTGGAGCAATAAAAAATATACTCATAAGCAGTGAATAAAAAATGCGGATGACAGCCCTTTTAAGGATCAGGTATGTCATCCGCATTTTAGCTAGTCTTTTTTAAATGACGCCCGTTTTCTTAATGTGGGGTCCAAGATCTTCTTCCTGATACGCAGGCTTTCAGGCGTAACCTCCAATAATTCATCGGTGTCGATAAAATCCAGGGCCTGTTCTAAGCTTAATACCTTGGGCGGCGTCAGCTTCAGGGCCTCGTCCGCGCTGGAAGACCGGGTATTGGTCAGATGCTTTGTTTTGCATACGTTGATCTCGATATCCTCCGCCTTGCCGGTTTCCCCGATTACCATGCCCGCATAGACCTTTTCTCCCGGTGCGATAAACAAGGTTCCGCGCTCCTGGGCGCCAAAAAGCCCGTAGGTAACGGCTTCGCCGGATTCAAAGGCAATTAAGGAGCCGTTGCTCCTGTAGCTTAAATCCCCTTTGTAGGGGCCGTAACCGTCAAAGATCGTGTTTAAGATGCCGTTTCCTTTGGTATCGGTCATAAATTCCCCCCGATAGCCGATCAGGCCTCTGGAAGGAATGGAGAATGTTAACCTTGTATAGCCGCCGGAACCGGTCCCCATGCTCTGCAGTTCTCCCTTTCTTGCGGAAAGCTTCTGGATGACTGCGCCGGAAAATTCATCGGGCACATCAATGTATGCCAATTCCATAGGCTCGGTCTTTTTGCCGTTCTCATCGGTCTTATATAAAACCTCGGCTTTGGAAACCGCAAATTCAAAGCCCTCCCTGCGCATATTTTCAATGAGGACGGAAAGGTGTAATTCGCCCCTTCCCGATACCTTGTAGGAATCCGTGTTTTCTGTTTCTTCCACCCGGAGGGAAACGTCCGTATTCAATTCCCGAAACAATCTGTCCCTTAAATGGCGGGAGGTCACATATTTTCCTTCCGTGCCTGCGAGAGGGGAGTCATTGACCATAAAATGCATGGCGATGGTAGGCTCGGATATTTTCTGGAAGGGAATGGGCCTTACATCCTCCGGAGAGCAGAGGGTATCCCCGATATGGATATCGGAAATGCCGGAAATGGCAACGATGGAACCGATGCCGGCCTCCTTTACTTCCACCCGGTTTAAGCCGTCGAATTCATAGAGCTTGGAAACCTTGACCTTGCGCATCTTGTCGGGTTCATGATGGTTTACCACCACAACATCCTGATTTACCTTAATGCTGCCGTTGTCCACCTTGCCTACGCCGATGCGGCCCACATATTCATTGTAGTCGATGGTGCTGATCAGTACCTGTGTGCCCGCTTCTGGGTCTCCTTCGGGGGCGGGGATATAATCCAGTATGGTATCAAATAAAGGGATCATATCCGTACCGGGAGTATCCATATCCATACTTGCAGTGCCGGTCCTGGCAGAGGCGAATACAAAGGGGCAGTCTAATTGGCTTTCGTCAGCCTCAAGGTCTATGAATAATTCCAGGACCTCGTCCACGACCTCCGCACACCTTGCCTCGGGGCGGTCGATCTTGTTGACGCAGACGATGACCGGAAGATTTAACTCCAAAGCCTTCCTGAGTACAAACTTGGTCTGGGGCATGGCTCCTTCAAAAGCGTCCACCACCAGGATCACGCCGTTTACCATTTTTAAGACCCGCTCCACCTCGCCGCCGAAATCTGCATGGCCGGGGGTGTCGATGATATTGATCTTTGTATTTTTATAAGTAATGGCGGTGTTTTTGGAAAGAATGGTAATGCCGCGTTCCCTTTCAATATCGTTGGAATCCATAACGCGTTCGGCAACCTCCTGGTTTTCCCTGAATACGCCGCTCTGCTTTAATAATTCATCCACCAGGGTGGTTTTACCGTGGTCTACATGGGCGATGATCGCCACGTTTCTCACATCTTCTCTTTTTGTTTTCATAACAAATCTCCTCCATGAGCCGGGAAATATTGGCTAAGGGATTTACGGCCCTTTGCCGGCATGTCCGGTCGGCTCTCAAATATATACTTTCTCCAAAAAGGATGAAAATAACACAACAAACGCTATTAGTCTAACACAAATTCGGCAAAAATCAAGCAAATATCAGCCTGTTATACAGAAATAAAAATAAATTCCCGTGAATTGTCGATGACTTTTTTACATATTTTGGGAAAAATGCAATATGATAGTATTACATGACAGGAAAAAATTCTTTGTGTTAAGAAGGGAGAACAAAAATTATGGATAAGATGAATGAAAACAACAAAGTGACAGTCATGGGAGAGATTGTTTCGGAATTTTCTTTCAGCCATGAAATTTACGGAGAGGGATTTTATATGGTGGACATTCTTGTGCCCAGGCTGTCGGAAAGCGCCGACTTAATCCCCCTTATGGTCTCGGAAAGGCTTCTGGATGTGAAAGCGGATTATCGGGGAATGAATGCGAAGGTGTCGGGGCAGTTCCGATCCTATAACCGCCACGAGGAGAGGAAGAACAAACTGGTACTGTCCGTGTTTGTCAGGGACTGGGAGTTTATTGACGAGGTGGAGCGCAGCGAGATGACCAATCATATCGAGTTGGACGGCTATATCTGCAAGGAACCGGTCTACCGGAAAACTCCCCTGGGGAGGGAAATTGCGGATATCCTTCTGGCAGTGAACCGCCCTTACGGAAAGAGCGACTACATACCGTGCATCAGCTGGGGAAGAAACGCCAGATATGCCAA
The DNA here is from genome assembly GCA_002362385.1 of Lachnospiraceae bacterium UBA3273. Classification (GTDB taxonomy): domain Bacteria; phylum Bacillota; class Clostridia; order Lachnospirales; family Lachnospiraceae; genus UBA2882. The sequence continues at coordinate 6,648 of DEUB01000030.1, read as the reverse complement.
CGAGTTTGAGGTAGGAAGCCGCTGCCGGGTCATCGGAAGGATACAGAGCAGGGAATACATGAAAAAACTCACTGAGGAACAGGTGGAAAAAAGAGTTGCTTACGAGGTTTCCGTCAGCAAACTGGAAGTGCCCGTGGAGGAAGTAGTCTAAATATTGCCAGAAATGGAAAAATATGCTATGATACATCAATCTGAATAAAATCTGATTATATTTTATAGTAGGTGGATGATGAAAAAAGGAAAAATTCATATTTATACCGGAGATGGTCATGGCAAAACTCCGGCTGCTCTGGGGGAAGCCCTTTATGCAGCGTCGGAAGGAAAACAGGTAATCGTAATCCAGTTTATGAAAGGCAGAGGACTTTCGGAAAATGAGTTTACAAGAAGGCTGGAACCGGAAATCAAGTTTTTCTGTTTTGAAAAAACAGATACCGAATACGCAGAGCTGACCAGCAGGCAGCAGGAAGAAGAAAACATGAACATCCGCAACGGCATTAATTTTGCCAAAAAAGTCCTGTCAACAGGCGGTTGTGAGCTGTTGATCTTAGATGAGGTGCTGGGGCTTTTGGATGTAGGTATTATCACTTTAGATGATCTGAAAAATCTGTTAGAGGCAAAGGATGAGGAAACAACTGTTATTATGACGGGCATTCAGTTAAAAGATGAAGTCATATCTTTAGTGGATGAGATTTCAAAAATTGAATCAATGCCTATTGCATAATCGAAGGAAGCGTGTTATTCTTTGTCTAGAAGGTGCGAAAAAATGCATCAGATTCATATATTGTCAGATAGAGGTCGCGTCTTTTATCAGTAACCGCCCTGATGTCAAGGAGCAGGAGAGGGACGGCAAAAGGAAAAGACGCCGAAAGAAAATGCTACCTGAAGGTATTTTCTTGGGCATACAGTTAAGAGCTGTATGACTGTCATCAATTAGGATGGGGAGCTATCGGAAAAGGATTATTAAGCCGTTCTCTTCTGGACGGCTTTTATTTTCTGTCATCAATATTCTGAAAGGATATGAGGCCGAAAGGCTGCAGGTATCCGGAGGAGTTATGGGCAGCCCCATAGGACATAGGAACAGGAGGAAAAAGATATGTCGATTTTTAAAGGAGCAGGAGTTGCGATCGTCACACCCTTTCATGAGGACGGAAGCGTAAATTATGAGGCTTTTGAGAAGCAGATCGAGCGCCAGATCGAGGGAGGGACAGACGCCATCATTGTATGCGGGACTACGGGAGAGGCATCTACGCTGTCCCATGAGGAACATTTAGACGTTATCCGTTATTGTGTGGAAAAAGTAAATAAGAGGATCCCCGTCATTGCGGGAACCGGTTCAAATTGTACGGAAACGGCTGTCTATTTATCACAGGAAGCGGAAAAAATAGGAGCAGACGGTCTGCTTATCGTAACGCCTTATTACAATAAGTGTACCCAGAAGGGATTGCTTGAGCACTTTAAGATCATTGCGGAAAGCGTGAGCCTGCCCATTATCTTATATAATATCCCCGGCAGGACCGGCGGCGTGCTCATTGCGCCTGAAACCATCTGTACCCTTTGCAGGGAAGTGAAAAATATCGTAGGCGTAAAAGACGCTACAGGCAATATTTCCGGGGTGGCAAAGCTTATGCACATGGCGGCGGGGGATGTGGACGTATATTCCGGCAATGACGACCAGATCGTGCCCATACTTTCCCTGGGAGGAAAGGGCGTTATTTCCGTTCTTTCCAATATTGCGCCGAAGCAGACCCATGACATCTGCCAGATGTATTTTGACGGAAATGTGGAAGGCAGCAGGGATTTACAGTTAAAAGCAATTCCCGTTATCGACGGTCTGTTTTGTGAAGTGAATCCTATTCCGGTAAAGAAAGCCATGAATTTTATGGGACTGGAGGCAGGACCGCTCCGCCGTCCTCTGACGGAAATGGAAGACGCTCATGCGGCAGGTTTGAAAAAGGCTATGGAAGATTTCGGAATTTTGTAGGAAAGGATCGGATGAGATAAAAATGACAAGGATAATTATGCACGGCTGCAACGGCGTTATGGGACAGATGATATGCAATCTGGCTGCGGCGGATCCGGATGCACAGATCGTGGCCGGGATAGATATTAACGAAAAGGAGGGCAATCCCTTTCCGGTATTCACTTCTTTGGAAGCCTGTGATGTAGAAGCGGATGCGGTCGTTGATTTTTCTCATTTCAGCTGCGTGGACGGACTGCTCGACTGGTGTGCGGACAAAAAGACGCCTGTTGTTTTATGTACCACGGGCCTGTCGGAAGAGCAGCTTGTAAAGGTTAAAGAAACGGCAGAAAAAACAGCTGTTTTGAAATCCGCCAACATGTCTTTGGGCATTAATATGCTGTTAAAGCTTTTGAAGGAGGCAACAGCCGTTTTGGCTCCTGCCGGCTTTGACGTGGAGGTTGTGGAAAAGCACCACAGAAGGAAAGTGGACGCACCCAGCGGCACGGCGTTAGCCCTGGCGGATTCCGTCAATGAGGAGCTTGGCGGCGAATATGAATATGTCTATGACAGAAGTCAAAGGAGACAGCCCCGCCCCAAAAAGGAAATCGGCATATCCGCAGTCAGGGGAGGCTCCATTGTAGGAGAGCACGATGTGATCTTTGCAGGAGAGGACGAGGTAATTACCTTCAGCCATACCGCTTATTCCAGGGCGGTGTTCGGAAAAGGGGCTATAGAGGCGGCAAAATTCCTGAAGGGAAGAAAAGCAGGTCTTTACGATATGAGCCATGTAATAGAAGGAAAGTGATCAACTAGGAGACAAAGTATGGACGAGTTGGAATTAAAATATTTGAAGAGCCTGGCAAAGCAGTATCCCACCATCGCTTCGGCAAGTACGGAGATCATCAACCTGGCTTCTATCTTAAACCTGCCAAAAGGCACGGAACACTTTCTGACGGATATCCACGGAGAGTACGAACAGTTTAACCATGTGTTAAAAAACGGTTCCGGCTCTGTGAGAAAGAAGATAGACGAGGAATTCGGCAATACCTTGAGCAACAAGGATAAGAAGAGCCTTGCCACCCTGATCTACTATCCAAGGGAAAAGCTGGAGATCGTGTTAAAGGAAGAGGACAATATCGAAGACTGGTACAAAATTACCCTGTACCGCCTGGTGCAGATTACCAAGCATGTTTCTTCCAAGTATACAAGGTCTAAGGTCAGAAAGGCCCTTCCCAAGGATTTTGCCTATATCATAGAAGAATTGATCACGGAAAAGGCGGAGGTTCAGGACAAAGAGGCATATTATAATGAAATCGTCCATACCATTATCCGCATCGGCAGGGCGCCGGAATTTATCATTGCCCTTTGCGAGCTGGTACAGAGGCTGGTCATTGACCATCTTCACATTGTGGGGGATGTTTATGACAGGGGGCCGGGACCCCATATCATTTTAAATACCTTAAGGCATTACCATTCCGTGGATGTGCAGTGGGGAAACCACGATGTGGTATGGATGGGCGCTGCCAGCGGGCAGCTGGCATGTATTGCCACGGTTATCCGCAATTCTGCCAGATACGGCAATCTGGATACTTTAGAGGAGGGCTACGGCATTAACCTGATCCCTCTTGCCACCTTTGCCATGGAGAAGTATAAGGATGTAAACTGCGACGCCTTTTTCATTAAGTATAATACCAATTACAATACCAAGGACCTGAGCCTTGATATGAAGATGCATAAGGCCATTACCGTTATCCAGCTGAAATTAGAGGGCCAGATCATCATGAGAAGGCCGGAATTTGAAATGAATGACAGGCTTCTTTTGGACAAGATCGACTATGAAAATTATACCGTCAATATTGGGGGAAAGATATATCCCATGCGGGATACGGATTTTCCTACGGTGGATCCCAAGGACCCTTACCGGCTGACGAAAGAGGAAGAGGAGGTTATGGAAAGGCTCAGACAGGCCTTTACCCGCTGCGACAAGCTTCAGAAGGATATCCGCTTTCTCTTTTCCAAAGGAAGCATGTATAAGATATATAATTCCAACCTTTTGTATCACGGCTGTGTTCCCATGGATGAGGAGGGGAATTTTTTAAAGGTCAATCTTTTCGGAAAGGAATATTCGGGAAGAGCCCTTTATGATGCATTGGATAATTATGCCAGAAAAGGTTATTACGGCACAAGGGAATCGGGAGAGAAGCTTAAAGGTCAGGATATTATCTGGTATATATGGGCGGGGCCTAAATCCCCTGTATTCGGAAAAGATAAAATGGCCACCTTCGAACGCTATTTCATTGAGGATAAGGAAACCCATGAGGAAAAGAAAAATGCTTATTACAGGCTCTATGACAGGGAGGATATCGTAAATAAGATCCTTATGGAATTCGGACTGCCGGTCGATAAGGCCCATATTGTCAACGGTCATGTACCGGTAGAATTAAAGAACGGGGAGTCTCCTATTAAATGCGGTGGAAAGCTTTTAGTCATAGACGGCGGTTTCAGCAAAGCTTATCAGGGAAAGACCGGCATTGCAGGTTACACCTTGGTTGTTAATTCGTACGGTATGCGCCTGGTATCCCATGAACCTTTTGAATCTGCGGATATGGCCATCAGGAATGAATCGGATATTTTCTCGGATTCCATTATTGTGGAAACAACGCCGAGAAGACAGAGAGTTGCGGATACGGATATCGGAGATGAACTGCGGGAATCCATCCATCAGTTAGAAGAGCTTTTAGAGGCCTATAGAGAGGGTATCATTGTTGAAAAAGACGTATAGTCTTCACGCCGATACCCGTTTCTATAGCAGAGCATGTTATTTGTTCGTTAATGTGTTGTCAACGCCGTTTGTCACATCATGTGTGATGTCGCTGACTGCATCGCCGGTGTCTTCCAATATATTTCCGGCTGCGTCTCCCGCATCGTCTACGGCATCGGTCACGCCGTCTACAACGCCGCCGTTTCCGTTACCTGTTCCGTTGTTTCCGGTTGTACCGTTATTTGTACGGTTTCCGGCGGTTTCGTTTCCGGCGGTGGAATTATCGGCCTGATTTCCGTTTGTTCCGGCGGTGTTGCCGTTTTTGTTTCCGGCAGTGCTGTTTTGGGAATTCTGATTGTTGTCAGCTTCAGAATCCTGTGCTAAATCGGCATTATTACCAGCATTATCGTTGTTCTTACTGCCACAGCCTGTAAAGCTAAAGAGCATCAGGATCAAAAGGGCAGTAAATAAAAAATATCTCTTTTTCATAATATCATTCTCCTTTCAATGCCTGTGAATACTATGTGCGTTTTTGTAAAAAAATATTCCGGGGAATAAAAAAAGGCGCTGGTAATTGTTGTATTTTTATAAGAGAGTTTATGATACAAAATAAAAAACGGAATGTTTAAAATATTAAAAAATAAAAACGGAATGAATGCTTTATATGAAAAGAAGTAAAGCAGGTATTGTATCATGGAATAAAGGAGTCATTTATGGAATTCCGCCCCTGTATTGATATTCATAATGGAAAAGTAAAGCAGATCGTGGGCAGTACTTTAAAGGATGAAAAAGATTCTGCGAAGGAAAATTTTGTTTCGGAAAAGAACGCCGCTTATTATGCAGGGCTGTATAAAGCCAGCCATTTAAAAGGAGGACATATTATTCTTTTGAACGGTGCGGACAGCCCTTATTTTGAAAAGACGAAGGCGGAGGCAGTCTCGGCCCTTTCGGCATATCCGGGAGGGATGCAGATAGGAGGCGGCATCCGTGCGGAAAATGCCGGAGGGTATTTAGACGCAGGAGCTTCCCATGTGATCGTAACGTCTTATGTGTTCCAAAACGGCAAGATCAGGAAGGATCGCCTGGAAGCTTTAAAGAGGGCAGTAGGAAAAGAAAGGGTGGTCCTGGATTTAAGCGTCAGAAGATTTGAAGGCGGTTATTATGTAATGACCGACCGGTGGCAGAAGAGGAGCAATGTCCGGGTGGATTTGGAGCTTCTAAAAAAACTGTCGGCATATTGTGACGAATATCTGGTCCATGCCGTTGATGTGGAAGGGAAAAACAGCGGTATTGAACAGCAGCTTGTAAAAATGCTTTCAGGGTTTTGTGAAATTCCCGTCACTTATGCAGGCGGGATTCACAGTTACGAGGATCTGGATCTGATGAGAAGAATAGGACGTGACAGAATCCACGTGACCGTTGGGAGCGCATTGGATCTGTTCGGGGGGGAACTGGAATTTCAAAAGCTTTGTGAATTGTGTAAAACAGATATAGAAAAAAAACAGCCGGTCAATTAATCTTGACCGGTTGATTTTTTTTTAATCCGTTAACAATACTGCTAAGTAAATCAAATTTTCTGAAAATTTATATTTAAAAGGCACATTGAAAAACTGATTAAATGTTATAATTCATAGATTATAACTTGGTTACGTTAACAGCCTGAGGCCCTTTTTCTCCCTGTACGACTTCGAATTCAACAGAAGCGCCTTCTTCTAAAGATTTGAAGCCCTCCATGTTCAATCCTGAATAGTGAACGAACACATCGTTTCCCTCTTCGTCAGAAATGAAACCATAACCTTTCTGATTGTTAAACCATTTAACTGTACCTTTGTTCATCATTAATACCTCCGAAATTAATTTATGCAACAATGAAAGAATAGCATAAGAGGGCCGAAAAGTAAAGGAGCTAGGGTAAAGTTTTTGTAGG
>DEUB01000031.1:53361-83363 GCA_002362385.1 Lachnospiraceae bacterium UBA3273 | reverse complement strand
AAATTATTAGATTGATACAACACTTTATTTTGGATTAAATCAATAACATAACAACTCTTTCCAAAATTTATAAAAAGTATATTATTTTGTATAATAAAACTAGGCGCGATTCCTAACTCATAATATGAAAATGCAATGTTTCCCATGCTTGTGTTTAGTACACAAAACCGATTATCAAAAGATATGTCTTCATTTAATGTCAATACAGGATCAAACATTTTAAAATCCTCATATTCTTCCAACTTAATAATCTTGTCCATTTCTTCCTCCTACTATTTTATAATTATGTGGTTGTATCTTGATTCCTTACCAGAGCTTATTTTAATTGTTAGTAATCTATTTCCATCCCAATGTGTAGTTACTTTTGCTCCACCATATCTCCCCATCAAAAAACTTTCACGAGTAGTAACAGTATAATAATGTATAATACCATTTTCTGTATATGATGCCACTTCTGGTGTCCCTACTATATTGCTCGAATCATTCAAAACCTTATTATAGTATTGTTCAAAATACTCACGATTTTCCAAAGTATCATTAAAACCTAATTTATCCATTTCTGCCTTTAATCCTCTAGTTCTATCAATATTATGTTGATTGCCTCCTGCTTTTCCAAATTGATAGTCTAATTTATTCCCTAAGTCAGCCCTATTACCCCCCTTACTCTTCACAAGCCCTAGAGCTTCTAAATCCACACATCCTCTGTTATCCGCCGCATATGCCTTGATCCCACTGACAATCTTCTGCCCTGTCTCACTCGCCGCTATCCGGTTTGCCAGCTTCCTCCCCTCTGAAAACGCAGCTCTTCCCGACAGCCCCATCCCTAGGGCATTCAATCCCACATCCAGGACATTCCAAGCGCTAAAAGTCCCATTCTGGTATGCTTCCACCGCCCTTCCTGCAGCTTCCCAGGTCCCCTGGGCCGCCATCCCAAAAGTCAGTGAGTGGCCGATTACTTTTAATGCAAGTCCTGCCGATCCACCTACCAGTGACCCTACAAAGGGCAGGGCACAGATGGCGCTGACCGCCGCCATGGCATAGTTGCCTTCCAGTCCGTACCATACCGCATTGATGATATCCGCTCCATCCCAGACGATCCCTATCAGGTCAAGGGCTGTATGGCCAAGGTCGCTCCAGTCTATACCGCCGCCTTCCATTGCCAGACTGAAAAACCCAAGGGATGATGCAGTCTACTGGGCGAGGCTCTCTGCGCTGTTCCCATCCGGGCACAATCCAAACGGATCCGTCAGACTCACCGGGTTCCCCTGCACATAGCTGAAACGGTTCAGGCTCTGGCTGTTTCCTATATCCCCACTCAACACATCCCGGTTGATAAATCTCTTAATGCTCTGGTCATAGTAGCGCGCCCTCATGTAATAAAGCCCGTCCATATCCGTCGACACACCATACTGCCCGTTATAAAGATACTCCATCCCCAGGGCGTGTGCCATCTCTGCATAGGTATAGCCTTCCGATGCCGCTATATTTCCAAGGCTGTTGCCGTTTCCGTCCTTTATGTCATACAGTTCCCCGTAGGTACTGTAAACAAAACGATAGATGATCTCCCCGTTTCCATCGCTGACCGCCATGGTGGAGCCAAGATGATTATAGTGGTAGTAATACTCTTCCCCCGTATCCCTCCTTTCGCTTATAAGCCCCAGGCCATATGTATAAGATGTACTGCTTATCTCTTCTGTATAGACCCCGAAGACATTCTTCTCATACTCTCTCTTTATGAGCGTCTGGCTATAAATGCTCTTAAGATTTGTAGTATACTTTGTCCTGATACTATTTGTGCGGGAAACAGTGCAGTTGCTTTCCAAAGCATAAGTTTTAAGCCGTAAAATAAAATTTTAAATTCAGTTTAGTTCTCCTGCCTTGTTTTGGTAATTATTTTAATCTCATTATAATTCCTGAATTGGTGCTTTTTTCAGATATTCTATTAAATCTTCTATATCCTGTTGTATTACTTTATCAAGTTTTTTAAAGTTGTTTTCAAACAATGCCAAAGATACATCCGTGTCAAGAATTTTTAATGCAGCCATTGCAAAATGCCCCGTATTCCATATACTAAATACAATGGGTTCTTGCTCCACTTTTTTTGAAAGATTATATAGACTATATATAATATCCATTTCTTTATTTTGAGAATCAATTATTTTAAGTATTGCATTTGCTTTAATTAAAACCAGTTTACTTTCAAGATAGTAACAAAGTTCTTTATTTGAACATAATCCATCTTTTATTTTATTAATTATACATTGAACATCATTTTCCAATAAAATTACCTCCCCAATATTTCCATTCTTCTCATACGCATTTCTTGAAAATAAACTTGGCGGAATCATAATCTCGTATTTCCCTTGCTAAGTCCAGCTCCTGAATATATCCTTCTTCCATCGCTGACTGCCATGTTAAAACCTAAATGGTTATAGTGGTAGTAATAATATCCTTTTGGATTCCTTATCTCACACTACTCATAAATTTTTCAAGCGTAAAAAAGCATGGCAATAAATTTCCAATCTATATTGCTAGGAACATCCTTGTTCATATTATAAAAGTAACCTTCCATATTACCTACCCATGAACATATTCCTTCAAGATATGTCGTAATTTCATTATTTTCCCACTCTTTACTTTTTTCTTCTTTATCATTTCGTTCTTCATATATTGAAAATCTAATCAAATGTATCAATATAATATGTCCATATCCCTCCGTATACTTTTTCTAATTCTGCTATATATTGACTCATTGTTTTTTTATACTGTTTATTACAATTATTTGAATATGGTTTGAGAAAATAAATTCTTTTTCCCTGAAATCTATATAGTCTATCTTCTTTCCACTGGGTAATGAAAAATCCTTAAATGTTAACTGATTATCAACTAACTCCTTTTTATATTCCTTTTTCAATATTTCTTTCTCTCTTGCTATATCTCTTCTGAGTTTCCTTGCCCTTTTATTTGTAAATCCATATATAATATACCCTATTACTATAACAGCAAATATATTTGATAACCAAATTGAAATAAACGACAATCCAATATATATAGCAGTTATTATAAATAATGGTATCAGAAATAAATACCAGTCTTGACGTTTCCAAAAGATATACAACCCCATTGATACCAAGAAAATTAACCATATCGCATAAATAATCAAATTCATTAATGTTGTCCTCCATAACTTACAATAGCATTATTTGGAATTGCAACATCTGACTCTATAACTCTCTGAGCTTTTCCAAACCATCTTTTCAATAACCCATTTGGTTTTTTACTATATTAGGCCTTCTTTCTGATACCCACACTGCTTTTTCACTATGTTCTGTGAATCTAGTAAATGCATTATTCGGACGAGGATAATTTGCCGACAAATAGCCTTGATCTAATTTCTGGATAACACTCATTTGTTCCTCTATGTGTAATCCAAATGCTATTCGTAGTTTCTCTGCTTAAAAGCATTCTACTAATAATCCCCGGCTCCGTCTGTGTCCCGTTTCCTGCATTTGCTCCTGAGGGGTTGTCCTGCTCATCGGTATCTGCTACGTCATAGATCTTTTACCCGGCTCTCATTGTAAGTTTTAATTCATTAAATAAATTTCCAAAAAGCTTCTTTAAAACATCGATTATCGGTAACTACTCTATCCGTACCCGGATTATGGATTTCTATAACCTCATCCACAAACCCTTCTACATTAACTCTACGTATGGTTGGTAAGATGAGAATATTTCCCTCGTCCCTTAATCTTCTAAAAAATCGAAATACTGACGAATTAATTACCCAATTATAAAATGAACTTGTGTCCAGCCACGGAAAGCAATAAACAATTTTATAACTGGCATATCCTATTGCTAAAGATGCCCTCCATCTTTCATAACTATATATCGTAAGTTTCTTATTCCATCTATTTGTTTCAAGTCCAAATTCTGAAACAATATCGCCCAGATTTTCATATCGAGAATACCGTAATACTGCATATTCAAGTGCCTCTTTGACACTCATTTCTTTTTTTATAAATCCTTGAGAATATATTGGAGCCCCTACATACCAACTAATTTCTCCAATATCTGAAGGTTTAACTTCTACATCATCAAAATATATTTTTTCATCTTCCCATGGGATCTGATTTGAAAGAAGACAAGATACCGTCGCCCCTCCTTCTCCCGGTTCGCATACAATCCCATATATTTTCCCTCTTTCAAAATTGTAGGTATTGTCATACACAGAATCAATAGTACTTATCCTCTTGTTATTAAATGGATTTTCTATCTCTGCTACTCTATCTTTTACTTCCAATCTAATATTATTTACTTTCAAGTTATTTGAGACAGTTGGACTGCCTATATTCATACTTTGCTCCATACGCATTCTCCAATAATCTTTTTTATTTATAGATATCCTTACTTATATAAATACTTCATTCTATCAACAGTCAATCTTCAATAATAATCTTGAAAATATTTATTATTAATAATACTACTATTTGTGTCTGGATTATGAATTTCTATAATTTCATCTACAAATCCTTCCACATTAGCTCTACGTATCGTTGGCAAAATAAGAATATTCCCTTCACTTCTTAATTTTCTAAAAAAGCAGTATACAGAAGAATTAATTATCCAGTTATAAAAACGAGAAGTATTCAGCCATGGAAAACAATAAACTATTTTGCAATTAGCATATCCTATAGCTAAAGACGCCCTCCATCTTTCATAACCATATTTTGAAAGTCCATAATCTAAATTCATTGTTTGGAGATTAAATTCTGAGATAATATCATTTATATTTTCATATCGATGATATCGTGATATTGCTTGATTAAGAGCTTTTTTCACACTTATTTCTCTTTTCATTATTCCTTTGCAGTATAGTGGTCTCCCCATGTACCAACTGATTTCCCCAATATCTGAAGGTTTAACTTGCACCTCATCAAAATACATTTTCTCATCTTCCCATGGAATCTGATTTGACATGAAACAAGACAACGCATCTCCGCTTTGACGCGGTTCACAAACAATTCCATATATTTTCCCTCTTTCAAACTCATAGATATTATCATACACCGGCTCGCTAGCATCTCTGTTACTACTTCTAAATGGACTTTTTATGTCCACTACAGTCATTTTAGTCTCTAATCTAATCCTATTCACTTCTATCTCCTTTACTTAAAGCCTACAATCTCTACATCAGTAATTGAAATTGGCAATCTCTGCCCATCAGTGGTTTGTACTACCAATCCTTTTAGTATTTTTGTATCCACATTTCCAATATCTTCTGAAAATGAAGCATTTGTTTTAAACCTAATAACTGTTTGTGCATTCTCCCCAAGTCCTGCAACACTTGCCTGTCTTCTCGTTGGCTGTTTTCTCCATGCAAATACTCTGGCCTCCCATCTGCCACTCCGTAATTCGCCTGATTCAATAATTTGCCGTGCATATTCTTCAGTTGTTACATGATAATAATATCCAGAGCTTGAACTTCCTGTATTACCAAAATTAAATTTATTTCTTCCCCAGGAAATTGCCTGATTAAGAATCCCCGGCTCCGTCTTCCCCGCCAGTGCATCCCCAAAGGTCCCCTTAAATCCTCCCGCCGCCAGTCCGAATCCCAGCGTATTGAATCCCACATCCAGTGCGTTCCACCAGCTTAAGGTCCCGTTTTTATAGGCATCCACAGCCCTGCTAATGGATTCAAAAGCCCCTTCAGTTGCAAATCCCAGGGTAAATCCTTTCCCTATTACCTTTAATGCCATCCCTGCCGATCCACCTACCAGCGTTCCTACAAAAGGCAGGGCACACAGCATGCTGACTGCAGCCATCTCGTAGTTTTCCTCATGACAGTACCATGCTGCATTGATCAGGTCAGCACCGTCCCACACAATCCCTACCAGTCCAAGGGCAGTATGTCCTATATCGCTCCAGTCTAACTCAGCAGCTACCGCATATGCGCATAACTGCTTGATCGAAGTTACCGGGTCTCCTCCTATCCCGAATAATCCTAATCCCGCTCTTCCTATATCCTTCAAGCTGACAGTCGGCTTTTCCGTCATGGTATTGAGAATCCCGCTGGCATCACTGAACACCCTTGTTACAAGATTTCCTATTTTGCTGTTCCCATCCGGGCACAGCCCAAACGGATCCGTCAGACTCACAGGATTCCCCTGCACATAGCTGAAACGGTTCAGGCTCTGGCTGTTTCCTATATCCCCGCTCAACACATCCCGGTTGATAAATCTCTTAATGCTCTGGTCATAGTAGCGTGCCCTCATGTAATAGAGCCCGTCCATATCCGTAGACACACCATACTGCCCGTTATAAAGATATTCCATCCCCAAAGCATGGGCCATCTCTGCATAGGTATAGCCTTCCGATGCCGCTATATTCCCCAGGCTGTTGCCGTTTCCGTCCTTTATGTCATACAGTTCCCCGTAGGTGCTGTAAACAAAACGATAGATGATCTCCCCGCTCCCATTGCTGACCGCCATGGTGGAGCCAAGATGATTATAGTGGTAGTAATACTCTTCCCCTGTATCCCTCCTTTCGCTTATAAGCCCCAGGCCGTATGTATAAGATGTACTGCTTATCTCTTCTGTATAGACCCCGAAGACATTCTTCTCATACTCTCTCTTTATGAGCGTCTGGCTGTAGGTGCTTTCACGGTCTGTGGTATATTCCGTACGGACGCCGTCCGCAACGGAAGCGGTACGGATATTCTCCGCATCATACTCATAGAGCGTGACCCTTCCGTCCTCTTCCTTTACCTTGACTAAACGGTTGCGGCAGTCATAGGTAAACTCCGCCATGCCCCCGTTCAAGGGGCCTTTCGTCATGTTCCCGCAGGCATCATACTCCACGGCCTGCCCGTTATAAGTGAGCAGGCGGTTATCCGCATCATAGGTCATGGAAATCCTGCAGGGGATCCCATTGACCGTCCCTTCTGTCCCGGTCCCGTTTCCTGCATCTGCTCCTGCAGAGCCGTCCTGTGCGGCTGCCCCTTCCTGCGCGCCGGTATCTGCCGCACTGTCCTGTCCGGCTCCTCCCGGCACGTTCTCCCCGGTCCCGGTCTCCATCCCGTTTATCCTTATGATATTCCCACGCCCGTCATAATCATAGGCATACTCGTTGATGACCTCTCCTGCGGCTGTTTCATCCCTGACACTTAAAAGCTGTCCTGCCGCGTCATAGGTCCTTTTTTCCCGGCTCCCGTCTCCCCTTTCCGTCTCCGTCAGTCTTCCGTTCTCATCATAGGTATAATAAGTGACATTCCCGTCCTTGTCCGTAACGCTCTTTAAGTTCCCGTCCTTATAGTAGGCATAGCGCACTTTTTCCCCACCGGGGTAGGTTATGCTAACCCGGTTCCCAAGCTGGTCGTAGGAATAGCTTATGGTATCTCCTTTATAGTCCGTTACACTCGTCACACGGTTCAGGGCGTCGTACTGCCTGCTGATGGTCCCGTTTTTATCCGTTACATTTAACACGTTCCCGTTTTTATCATAGGTATAGGAAATAGTCCCAAGGCTGTCCTTCTGCTTTATGATGCGTCCGGCAGCGTCATACTCATAAACGGTCTTTTCATCGGACCCGTTCCTGCTCTCTGCAAGGAGTCCCTGCGCATTATAGGTATAGCTTTCCTTAACGCCTATGGCATTGGCCACGGCAGTTACCCTGTTCATGCTGTCATAAGTATAGGCGGTGGTTCCTCCCATGGGATCCGTGACGGAAGCCATGTTTCCTTTTCCATCATAGGTGCAGGAGGCCGTGCCGTTTTCCCCATCCGTTACGCTTATCAGCCTTCCCGCGGCGTCATAGCTGTAGCCGGTCTCCGCTTTGCCTTCCCCGTCCGCGTTTCTTGTGAGCCTTGTGATATTTCCCATTATATCATACCGGTACTCCGTTGTGTTTCCCAACCCGTCCGAAGTTTTCACGAGCCTGCCTTCTCCGTCATAGGTATTCTCTGCAACAATGTTTCCTTTTGCATCCGTGACGGACTTTTCCTGTCCAAGGCCGTCGTAGATCATGCGGACGGTCCTGCCTTCCTCATCGGTCACGGCGGTTACCCTGCCCGCTTCATCATAAGCATAGGACACGGATATAGTCCCGGCTTCAGCCGTCCTCTCCGTCTTTACCGGCCTGTCCATGGCGTCATAGCTCATGCGGGTCACATTTCCCAGGGCGTCCGTGATGCGGACGGTATTGCCCTTTGGGTCATAGGCATAGGAGGTCTTATTCCCCATGGGGTCCGTGACCTGCGTGCATCTGCCGTAGATATCGTATTCATACAGGGTGCGGTTACCTAAGGGGTCTGTTTCCGACGTCCGGTTTCCGGCCGCATCATAAGTATAGGTCACGGCATTTCCCGCCCCGTCCATCATCCTGATGCAGTTCCAGTTGTTGTCATAGTAGTGGCTTAAGGTCTCCCCGTCCGGCTTCGTGATCTTATAGACCTTTCCGTTAGGATAGTATTCAAAGCCTGTGGTCTCCCCTGCCGTGGTAATGGCCGTGACATTCCGTTTCAGATCATAGGCATAGTCCGTCCTAAGCCCCGTCCTGTCAGTCTGGCTTATCATGTTCCCCGCCCTGTCATAAACGAAGCTTTCGCTGCTTCCGTCAGGATAGGTTATCTTTGTGATGTTGGACATGCCGTCATATTCATAGCTTGTCACATTTCCTGCCGTATCGGTCTGTGTCAGGATGTTTCCCCCTGCGTCATAAGTATAGGATGCCGTCCTGGTCTGTCCGTCCGGCCCTGTCACGGTCTCTTTTATCTTCTGGCCGATGGCGTCATAAGTATAGGCAGTGGTTATGCCCTCCGGTGTTTTTGCTGTCAGCACGTTTCCTGAAGCATCATAGGTAAATTCCGTCGTGTTCCCTGAAGCGTCCGTCCTGGAAGCGATATTCCCGTAAATATCATAGGTGCACCCTTCCGTGTTTCCATTCGCATCAGTATGGGCCGTCAACTTCCCGCCCTTATAGACATAAGCCTCCGCCCCTAAGCCGTCGCTGACCTGTCTGATGACGTTCCCGTCTTCGTCATAGACATAGCGGGTCACTTTTCCTAGAGGGTCCACGTTCCGTACCAGGCGGTTGTTCTCATCATAGGTATACAGGGACGCATCCCCTGTCTGGGTCTTTACCTCCGTCACGTTCCCTCTTTCATCATAGGCAAAGAAGCTGACATTTCCCGCCGTGTCAAAAGATGCGGACAGATTTTCATTTTCATCATACTGGTACATGACAGTGTTCCCGTAGGCGTCCCTTTCATTCAAAAGGTTCCCGTATTTGTCATAGATGTATTCCGTGAAAGCGCCGTCTTCCGCTTTTTCCAGGATCTTCTTTCCTGTGCCGTCGGTAACGACTGTGGTGGCGCCCCCGTTCTGGTCCAGGATGCTTATCTCCACGCCGCCTTCTTCCCTGTCATGGTAGGAAAGCCTTGATACCCCTGCCTTCCCCGCTTCCTTCTGGACGGTAACGCGCCCCGATCCATCATAGGTGTTCTGGACATACTCCACCCCGTTAGCGTTGACTGCGCTTATCATCCTGTGGCAGCCGTCATAACGGTAGATGCTCCTGCCTCCTGTCACTCCTGTAATGGCGGAAAGCTCTTTGTCAATGTATTCTAAAGAAACGTTCCTGCCAAAGTCGTCATATACGGAACAGATCAGCCCTTCCCCGTTATATAAGATGTGCAGGCTTTCCCCTGTCACGTCGTCGGTTATATCCATCCTTCCTTCCCCATGGGCAATGGCAGTTCCTTTTCCATCCCCGGTAATAATGTGCACAAGCTCTCCGTCTCTGTTAAATTCATAAACCGCATTTTCCTTACTGGTCAGGCGGTAACCGGATGCATCCTTTTCCATGGTCCAGCCTTCCATCCCCGGGGAGGTGGGCAGATAAGTGCCTTCCTCAAAGACACGGTCCTCCATGATGATGGTATTTTCCTTAAGGACGCCGTAGACCATGTGGTTTGCCGCCTCTTCATGCAGAAAGCTGGTCTGGGAATAAGGGCTCATTTTTAAAATGATGCTGCTTCCCGCTTCCTCCACATGCTGTTCATAGTCATGGGAAAAGCCGTAGCCTGCTTCTCCAAGGTAGTCCGCCAACATGGAGTTATAATAAAGGTTAAAAGAAAGCCCGCTTCCCCCGCTTAGGGAAATGGTTGAGAGTTCCTGGAGAAAAGCCCCTGTGGTAACATCTATGGGATCTCCGCAGGTCTCTGCTTTTTCCTTCGCCTCTTTTGCTTCCCTCATACGTTTCCGGTAATCGGTGTAGAGGATGTATTTAGATATATGGCTGGGTATCGCAATGGTCCTGACTTCCACGCCCAGGTTTTCTCCTTCTATGGCCGTTACTAGGCTGTCCACCAGTTCAAAATAGGTT
Organism: Lachnospiraceae bacterium UBA3273; assembly: GCA_002362385.1. Lineage (GTDB taxonomy): Bacteria > Bacillota > Clostridia > Lachnospirales > Lachnospiraceae > UBA2882. The sequence continues at coordinate 72,983 of DEUB01000031.1, read as the reverse complement.
GTATCGCTGCTGTATTTTCCCATCTGCGCGCAGTAGGTGCCGTAGATTGTCTGGCCCGGCGAAAATACCCCCACGTTTATTACATCCCCATCATAGACCACTGGGAGGGTGGGGCTCTTGGCAGCCGCTGCCGAACTGTAGGTCATTCCTTCTGTACGGTCTATTCCTATGGTTCGTCCTGTTTCCACATCCTTAATAAAAACTTCCGTAACATGAGAAGAAGTTTTGTATTCTCCAAGAGAGGTTGAAAAATTGTAAAAATTCCTGCCTGATTCGTTTACAATGCGGAATTGTATATAATAGTTTTCTCCCGGATAGTAGGCTCCCTCCGGCGATACATAAATCACAATGCCCCTTCCGCCTTCTACCTCGCACTCCATCTGTGCCTTAAACTGTGCATCCAGGTCCGCCTCAAAGGGCTGCAATACTCCATGGAAAGATGCGGAAAGGTCATAGGTTCCCGTTTCATCTCCCCTCACGATCCAGGAGGCGGATGCCGTTTCCTGGCCCCCGATATCGGGAAGTTTAGTGGTCTGTGTCTGACCGGATTTTACTCCGGCAAGACTTAAACCTTCTGGCAGGTTGATAGTTGCAGACGTTTCCGTAATGGTATAACCGCTGTCCGCATTGTTAATGATACCTAACTGCACGCCATACATATCCTTTAACCAGCTCACGCTCTGGGTGGTCTGCAAATAAGTAATGGTAGGCACATAACCGACTGAAAGTTCCTCGTCCATTTCCTCTTCCCTGGGCTTTAAAAGCTCTAAATTTAGCGTTCCTCCTCCATTATTAATCTTTGCTGATCCCAATCCTGTATCCGTATCTCTTCCCAGTGCAATCAAAAGATCATCCGAAACCATTACATCGTAACAACTCGGCAGCGGACTGGCCGCAAACCACAATTCCGTCTTAAACCGGAACGTATGGTAATTTTCCGGCGCACTCAGATCCACGCCCTTTTCTATCAGCTCATCTAACTCCATCCGCTCCACGGTCAGATTGCCCGTGACCACTTCCCCCTTCTTAAGGGTAACATTTTCCTCCAGGGTCTCATAATTGCTTACCCTTACCGTGCCTTCAGACGGCATATAGCCCGGTGCAAAAGCCGCATATTCATAAATGCCGGATTTTCCGACAACCTTTACCTCTCCGTTCTTATCGCTCCTGAGCTTGAGCACATCCTCCTTGTCGTTTCCCGTCTTGATATAAACGTATGCGCCGCTCACGGCATTTCCGTCCTCCGCCAAAATACGCAGGATGGAAACCCCGTTGTTTTCTTTATCCATGATCTGGACTGTAGATGTGGCAAAAGCCTCGTTCCCTGCCGCGTCAGAAACCGTCAGGGTAACCGAATAGATCCCTGATTTTTCGTATACATGGACAGGCCTGGAGCCAAAAGCCCCGGAACCGTCCCCGAAATCCCACTCATAACGGTTAATGCGCACGTTATCGCTGCAAAGGGTCCCGTCAAAGGCCGCTTCCATTCCCGTAAAACCGAACATGGTTTCCGGCAGCTGTGCCACCGGCGCAATGGTATCCACATGGTTCGCATAGCAGGTCTTTACTTCCGATTCGCTGTAATTGTCATAAATATCATAGGCGCGGACCTTGTAGTAATAGGTGGTATCCGTCTTGGGCGGCACATCCGTAAATTCTGTCTGGACCGTAGCCTGAATACAAGTATATTCCTGATCTCCGTACTCCCTCCGGTAAATCTTATAACATCTGAAATCCTCTTCCGTATTTTCCGTAAATTCCGTTTTAACGCAGAAGCTGCCGGACTGTACGGAAAGCTCCGGAGCCGCGGGAGGGGTCAGGTCGAGCATATAGGTCTTTACCGTATAATCTCCTTCGTTTCCGGCCTCATCCGTGGCTTTGGCGCGCACCTCATAAACCGTACCTTCCGAAAGTCCCGCGGTATTCCATGTAAAGGCCTCGTATTTTACCCTTCCTTCCGCATTTAAGGCAGTAATTTCATGCCAGATGCTTTCCCCCTCTTCCCGAAACTCTACCTGAACGGATTTTAGCGCCGCATTATCCGTCGTCAGGATCTTTAAAGTGGGATTTGCCCCAACAACAGCCTCCCCGGGAGAAATTCCCGTTACCACAGGCGCTTCCTCATCGGGCTTCACGGTTCCGCACACTTCGTCGGAAGCCTCTCCCCTGTTTCCTGCTATATCGATCGCCAGGATCCGGTAGACATAGGTAACACCTTGCTTTACATTTCCGTCATGATAATAAAGGGTATTATTTGTCACTCCTACCCGTTCAAAAATCCCTTCGTCCTCCAACGCCCTCTGGACCTCATAGGACTCCACATCATTATCGCTGACGCTTTCCCAGGTAAGCCCGATATAACCGTCCTCTCCGGTAACGGCCGCACCCTTAACCTTTTCCGGCGCGGTCCTGTCGATGATATAGCTATTCTCTATTTCCTTTTCTTCATAAAGGGCGTTATGATAGCCCGCCGTATCGTATGCCTCAAAACGGACTGTCACTTCTCCCTCGGGCAGTTCCGAAAGATCCCAGTTATAAGAAAGCGTCTCCGTTAAAAGGCCGTTTGCGGAAACCGTGGCAATTTCCCTCTGCCCGCTGTTTCCAAAACGGTAAGAAAATCTTCCCCACGCTACTCCTCCGTTATCCTTAACCGACATGGATAATAACATATTCCCGTTGTAATAAGAGGATATGGGATTTACCGCCGTAATGACAGGCGGCGCCGTATCCTCCTTTGTTGTTACGGTCATCGTATCGGAAGGAATGCCCATATTTCCAAGCACATCCGCTCCCGTGACCCTGTAGGTATGTGTGCTGTCAGGCACTAAATTCTCAATCTTAAAGCCCAGGGCATCGCTGACCTTTCCCTTCTCGATCCAGTTATCATCAACTAACTCCTCCACCAGGAACCATCCGAAGTCCTCTTCCGTCACATCCTCCCATGCGAGCAAAACCCCGGTGCTTCCCACTGTGGCGTCCAACAGCCTGATCTTGGCGATTCCCGTGTTATCCACCACATACCGCCGCATAAACAAATCCGTATTTTCATTGCCGTGCCCGTCCCTTGCCACGGCTTTTATGTAATAAGTATCCTCCTCATATAAGGTAGTGTCCCACTCATAGACCGCTTTATTATCCTCCGCAGGCGCCGTCGCCAAAGGCTTCCATTCCTCCTCTGAGGTATTTCTGATAAAAAGCTCAAATTCCCTTACCGCCCTGTTATCCTTTCCGGTTATGATAAGCTTTGTGATCTTATTTACCTTTCCTGCCGCCGGGGTCATTTCCACGACCCTGGGCGCATTGGTATCCTCCTTTACATAGACCTCTGCCACAGGAGACATAGGACTTTTCTGCCCGAAAGCATCCACCGCACGCACGTAATACCGATAGGTCCGGTCATCCTCCACGTCGCTGTCTTTGTACCAGCTGGCATTTCTTCCCTCGATATATGCGATCTTTCCGCTGTCCCCTGTGCCGGAACCCACCTTGTAAAGCTCATATCCCGTACAGTCCCCGCTTTTACTGATATCCCAGCTTATAGCTACAGTGCCTCCGTCGTCCTCCGCCGTTATCTTTTCCGGGGCGGCAGGCGCAGTCCGGTCCAGGGTATAGGTAACGATCTGCTCCGTCGTATTTCCTTCACGATCCGTAACCTTGTATTTCATATCCAGGTCTCCTTCGGCAGAAAGTCCTGCGATATTCCAGTTATACACGGCATACAGGGTTTTAGGATCCAGGGTCTTCTGCCCCAGAGGCGGCTGCGTTATTGTGATCCACCGCTTTTCGGCTTTATCATAATATTCTATGGTAACGGCATTTCCCTTACTTCCCCCGCCGTTTTCAAAATGAACCTCCAGCTTTACGCTGTCTCCCCCGATGATCTCATAATCCTTTGGAAAAACTGCCGTAATGCGGGGCATAAAGACCACGCCGTCTGCCGGAAGGCTTTTTTCAGATTCATTCCCGGCCTCATCCAAAGCCTTGACGCAATAAGTGTAAACCGTGTTTTCCATAAGGCCGCTGTCTTTATATGTCGTTTCGGGACCCGTATAAATCAGCTCTTCATTCCGGTAAAGCCTGTATTCCGTTACCGCTACATTGTCTCTGCTCTTTTCCCACTTCAGCGTGATGGAAGAACCTGTCCTCTCTGTGATTTCCGGCATTCCGGGCACAGAAGGCGCCTGATCGTCCCAAGGTGTGGTTACCGTGCAGGCCGGAGAAGATGCCGCGCTGATCTTATCCAGGTTATAAGGATAAACGGTATAAGTATAGGTTTTCCCCGGCAAAAGCCCCGTGTCCCTGTAAATAAAGTCCGTGGTAATTCCCAGCCTTACCCCGTCACGGTAAACCGTAAAGCCCTTTACCACGCCTTCTTCCCACTCCCCTTCAAAACAAAGGAGCGCCGATGTGACCGTAACCTCCTCTGCCGCGAGAGAAGAAAGCGGCTCGGGTATAACGGCTCCCGGCGTAATATAAACGACCCTGTCCGCCAGGGCTTCCGGACCATAGGGAATTTCATAGCCGTCCTCTTTTCCGCTTCCCATGGAAAGCCCTGCAGTCAGTTCCAAAGAGGCAAAATGGATCTTCTGGCTGTTGTTGATTTTAATTGTCTGTTTCACATTCATTCCTGCCGGGGCATTTTTCCGTCTGAAAACAGTATAATGCTCCCCTGTGGCCACAAAGCTCCTGCCGCCTCCCATGGAATTAAAGTCTCCCGTAATCTCCAGCGTTCCGTCCGTAAGATATCCTTCATGGCTGGCGGTTCCTATAAAGCTTGCATCGCCTTTTACCAGTACATAGGATTTATCGTCCATGACAAATAAACCCTGATCCTTCACAGTCAGCGCCTGCTCCAGGACCAAAGATGCCCTGTCCGTATATACTTTTCCCTCCACGATCAGCACGGCGGCACGAATGCCTTTATCCCCGCAATGAAGTTCTCCCTGTTTCCCTATGGTCAGGGTTCCGTCTATGGCAATGCTTTCTTCTGCAATACAGTTTCCTTCCAGGATAACATTTCCGCCAAAGCATCCGTTCTTTAACCGGCCTATATCCTTTAAAACCACGGAGCCGCTTCCGGCTGCTTTTCTACCCGGATCCTCCACAAAGCCCAGGATAAACACGTTTTCCGTAAAGGCTGCGCCTTCGGGGGAGCTGTTTTGAATCGCAAGGTCATAAAGCGTTATGGGCGTTTCGCTGTAAATGCTCTGTTTCTTCTGCCCCCTTAAGGCCATCGTTCCGCCAAATACAAAGGCGTTGCCGCCCGCCTGATGCAGATCGCCCGAAAGTTTTATGGAACCCTTGGCCATATCCCCTGAAATATCCTCCTTGGCATCTACGATCAGATCTCCTTCTATCAGAACTTCATCTTCCTCATACTCCATAAGAAGATGCCCTTCTCCCTGGGAATAAAGATATTTTTTTCCGTTCCCGTCTGTCTCCGGGATTTCCGATCTGTCCAGGGTCCTCGACTGGAAACGCAGATTTCCTTCCACGATCAGTTTGCCGCCGTTAACCTTTACCCATCCAGCCTGTAAGATCAGGTCTCCCTGAACAGTCAGGGTATGGCCGTTCAGATCCAGGGTATCGTCCAAAAGGGTAAAATCTCCTGCGGCAATATAATCCTGTGTCAGAGTAAAGCCGTAAACGCCGCTGCCGTCCCCGATGGTCAGTCTGCATCCGTTTAAGACCAGCTTATTTTTCTTAATCGTCTTTTCGGAGTATACTCCTGCCGCACTGTGGTTCTGGAGTTCCAGGATGCCGAAGGTGGAAGCACAGTCCACGGTCTGTAAGCCGGTTCCGCTTAAAAGCACCCTGTGGCCCGTTCCATAAACCTGCTCCCCTTTATCCCTGTAGTCCCCCTTTACCTCCAGAGTTCCAGACAGGAACTGAGAATCCGCCGTTTCCTTGATAAAATCGCCGTTTATGAGCAGATGGTCATTTTCGTTCTGCATTCCGATACCGAATTTGTCATATTGGTTTTTTGGCACAATACGGGCGTCTCCCTGTACGTCCGCCTGAGCGTTATCCATGGCTAAAATGCCTTCCACCACTAAATTGCCGCCAATGGAGAGAAAGGCGTTTCTTACCGTAACATCTGCTTTGGTACTTGAACCGCCATGATGTAAGACCTTGAAATCCCCGCCGATCTCCACATCTTCATTTATTTCCATAAGGGCGCTGTTTACAATGCCGCCTGCAAAATAGCCGTCCTTTAACTGATCCGTGGAAGAAAGGGACAGATAACCGCTTATATGCTGTCCTCTCCCGCTGTCTACCTTTCCCGTTACGCAGGGCTCCCCTTTAAAAGCCACGCCCTCCCCGCTGTTATTGGTAATCTCCAGATTGGCGATACGGGAACCGTCCAAAGAAGACGCTGCAAACCATACGGTCTGTCCCTGTTCCCCGCTTAAAATTACCCTGTGGTTACCCGTTGCGGGAAAACTGCATTTTTTTACGGAAGCATAAGGATCTGCCTTTTCCTTCTGGACAAAATTTCCTTTTACCTCTAAAACCCCGTCCGTCAGCAGACTGTTCGTAGAATAGTAATGATCCGTATAATTGTACGGCTTTCCCCATGAAATATAGAAATCCCCGTCAACCTGCACATAGTCCCCGGGCTTAGTCATAAACAGATAGCCCGTAGAAGTCGCACCATCATTTTCATCCCACATGGTATCGGGATTGCCCAGATAATAACCGCCCTCTACGATCAGCTTTCCCCCGCCAATATTCATGATGCCGTCCATCTGGATCAGATTGCCCTTAACGGTCAGTGTATGACCGTTTAAGTCCATGGTCCCCGAAGTCATTACCGCATTTCCTTCTATTTCCACATCCTCGGTCAGAGTAAAGCCCGCCATGCCTTCCTCGCCGAAATAAGTAACTGGGCACCCGCTTTCATTGATCAGACTGCCGCAGGATAAAACGCTGTTAAAGCATACTCCTTCCGTGCTGTCGTTTCTGATCAGGACCGTTTTGAAATAGGAATCGTTTGTGGCGGAAACCGTCTGCTTCCTGCTGCCTTTTAAGATCAGGACAGCGTTATAGTTTGCCGTCCCTTGAAAAGTAAGGTCTCCCCATACCTCCAAAGCGCCTCCCTGGGAGTTCAATGTCGTTTTAAGTTTCGGGATCCTGTAGCTTCCTTCTATCACTGCATAGCTTGTACCCGATTTCAGGATTATCCCCGCATAACTGAAGTCGCTTTCCGCCTCCACATCTCCCTTTACGGTCAGCCTGGCATCATAGAGGTTTAAATACCCGCCGGTTCCGTATTCAGGTACACCCGTTAAATAAATACTGCCGTCTACCACCAGATCTTCATAAACATTTAAGACCCTCTCTATATACAGATCTCCCCCTAATTCATAACCGTTTTTCAGATTAAGGGTATCTAAGATCAGCATATCGCCATTATAGAATTCTCCCCATTCGCTGTCATAGCCCCCTTTGCACACGCGGCCTTCGATATGTGATCCCCGCAAAGATTCGCATTTTCCGTATACCTTGTGCGCTCCTTCTATCACAACGCCTTCTGACGAAACGTTGGTTATGCTCAGGTTTTGGATATAAGAAAATTTCTCGGAATCCCCCTGAAAATGAATGGTCTGCTTCCTATCCCCGCTGATCAAAACAGTATTGCTTCCCGAAGCATAAAAACCATAATCAGGAGCCTCATCCCACTGATAAAAATTCCCTTTCAGTTCCAGACAGCCCGCAGATAACTCTGCCGCCTTGTAACGGCCGGAATACTCATAGAAATCCCCTTCTACCAGAATATGACCGTTTTCCCCCGACATTTCCAGCTTTCCTTCACTGCCGCCGTAGCTGTAACCCCCTGTTTTTTCTCCGCTCCTTGACTGAAAGCGATAATCTCCCTCTATGACCAGCTTTCCCTCTCCTACGGTCACGGTTCCGCCACTGTGCAAAAAATCTCCTGCAACTGTCAGCGTATGGCCGTTCAGATCCAGAATGCCGCCCTTTAACACAAAGTCAGCGGAAACGGTCTCATCCTCTTCCAGAATATATCCGGTTTCGCTTACCACCTCCTGCACGGAGATTTTACACCCGTTTGAGACCAGACGTTTCCACGCCCCGCTTCCATCCACTACAATTCCCGAAGAACTGCGGTTTTCCAGTTCCAGGATCTGGAAGGATGCGCCGTTTAACAGATTTATGCGCTGCTCTCCTGTTCCGGAAAGAACGACCCTTTGTTTCCCTTCCGCGCCAAAAGGACCGTCTATGGTCACATTTCCCTGACACTCTATAATTCCGCCGGTCATATGATATGGCATTGAAATCTTCTGGTAAAAATCTCCTTCTGCCAGCACAAAGGCTTCGTCTTTTGTCATATCCAGGCCGCAGCTTATGTCTGCCCCTTCGTTTTCTATGGAAATATCGCCCTTTACATGCAGCCCGTTTCCGTAAACATGTACGCTTCCTTTGATTTCGGCGTCTCCCGCAGCTTCCAGCCGGTCATATAATGATAAATGGCTCTTTTCCTTTACCGTAAGCCCTTCTCCCACAGCCAGGGGCGTTCTTATTTCCACACCCGTGTTGGAGAGTATGGTAATTCCGCCGTCAAAATATTCCTCCGTAAAAACCGTTCCGTTCCCGATCCCCAGATTTCCCGTAACTGCATTTCCGTTTGTAGTCACTTTCCCCAAAACCCAGGGAGCGTTTTCCAGGGTAACGCCCTCTTCGCTTTCATTTTCGATGACCAGATTGGCGATCCCCGACATATAGCCGCATTCAGGATCCCATCCCGATTTTTCCATGAAAAGGCGCTGTGCCACGCTTCCCGTCAGGAACAAGGTAAAGCCTTTATCGCTTCCCATGCCGTTTGTATAAAAATTCCGGGGACTTCCCGGCGCTGACTGGACAAAATCCCCTTTAACCTCCATGACGCCCAGGTAAATTCCGTTTGCCTCATTTAGGGACTCCATGCAGAAATTTCCCATAACGAGCAGATAGCCGTTTTCGCCGGTCATGGTAAACGTGCCTTCCCCCGATATATCGTAATCTTTGCATATTACGACCTTGCCGTTGCCTATTTCCAGAACGCCGCCGGTCTGGGCCATGTCGCCGTATATATAAAGAGTATGCCCCTTTAAATCAAGCTTTCCTCCTTCGAGAACCAGATCATTTACCACAATATCTTCCTGCAGGACATAATTTTCCGTAATCGTCAGATCCTCATCGGGACAAGGTATATCTCCATTTAAAACCCCGTTCACGAAGGCGTCCGTCTCTTCCCCGCCGTGGGTCCTAATCCACCCTGAAGCTTCCGCTTCCATGGAAACTCCTCCGGACGCATTGGCCGATACCTGCCCCTCATCCGACAAAACTTCCGTTTCTCCTGCCATGCCACCTGTCTGTTTTTCCGCTATTTCCCCGCCTGCCCGGTTCTCTTCGGTATTTCCTGCCGCATTTTTTGTCAGGCCTTTCGCATAAGCCTCTGTCGTTCCTATAGCTGTAAAACTTGAAAAGGGCAGCATTGTTACGACCAATGCTGCCGCTATTATTTGACGCAGTTTTCCCTTGATTCTCCATGTGTTTTCAAAAATCTTTTCTCTTCTGTACATATTCTCTATTCCTCATAAGTTTTTTCGCCTGGCGGAAAATTCCTTTCTTAACTATCCGGGAAACCCTTTCGGCGTTCATTTGTATAGGCCGTCATTTTAGACAGTTGCATATATCTTACTATAAATAAAATTTAAATGCTTACCGTATATGGTAAAAACGGCACTTTTTTTAAAAAAATTAAATTTTTTTCATAAAATGGGCAAAAAATCCCCCTTTTTTAAAAGTCCCTAAACTTTTAATTATAACGCTCAATTTGCCTGATCCCACATTTTCCTGCACAAACAGTCAATTATCGGTACTGAAAGTAAAAAAAACGGCAAAAACGGCGCGCAGTTAACAAAAAAGCTGCAGATGAAACTTTTCAGTCCCCAAAAACAGCCCTTCGTGTAAGAAATTTCTTTAATTATGAAAATCAGGGATATACTATAGACAGCAAAATCCGGAAAGGAGTTGTTAAGATGGTTGAGGCGCTGATCAAAAAAATCGATATGGGATACCAACTGGATAAAAAGGATGTGGATTTTTTAAAATTTGCATACAAGGCGCTCCTTTATGATCTCTCCAAGATGCTTATCCTATTTCTTCTTGCTCTTGCCTTTCATCGTGGAACGGCATGTCTGCTGGACCTTTTCCTGCTGGCGGCCTTAAGAAGCAATCACGGTGGAATTCATTTGAAGCATTATTGGAGCTGCTTTGCGTTATCTTTTATGGTCCTTGCCTTTTCTTTTGTCATGCCGGCATTTATCACTGTTCAAAAGCCGGTCATGCTGGCAGCATTATTGATTTGTATGCTCGTTAACTATTTGGTGGGACCCCTTCGGAGCAAACAGTGCCATGTGAAGGATACAGGTATTTTTAAGAAAAACCAGATAATGACCTTTGCCATCATATTCATTTATCTGATCTGTTTGTACCTTCTCCCGTCTTCTTACACGCTCACTACCGGTTTTTGGATAATCATAGCGCATTCTGCACAATTGATCGTTGCAAAATGCATGTACTATTTTACGGAAAGGAGAAATACCAATGAAGAAACTGACACAAAAATCTCACAAACTGCTTAATACGATAGGGAAAGCCGCTATTAACCTCGGCCTTGCTTATTCTACTTTCATCATTCTTGGGACCTGGTGCATTATATTTTTTGGCGAACCGGAGTTTCCTCAGGAGTAATAGTTTAAGGTGTCGGCATTCTAAACAATACCGGCACCTTTTCTTAAAAGCAGAGCAGTATATTAAAAACGATCTGACCTATTCCGTCTTCATTCACAAAAAATACCTGGGTTCTTCCCTCATACTCATCAACAATTCTGTTTACATTGGCAAGCCCCAGTCCCCGGCCTTCTCCTTTACTACTGAATCCCTCTAAAAACATTTGTTGCAATTTCTCTGATTTATCTTTATCACATGGATTCGCAATCCTGATTATTAATAAATGTTCATCTTGTGTAACAGAAAAATCAATCATCTTTATTGCCTTATCAGCAACCTCTTCCACGGCATTATCAAACAGATTTCCAAATATCTCTACAAAATCAACAAATGATATGTGTTCTTCCACACCATCAACATCTATCTCATATTTAACCTGAATCCCCTTACTTTCCGCCTGTTCGATTTTACTATAGATAAAACCAGCAAGTATAGAAGAAACATCATCCCGAAGCAATTTATTTGTATTATTCTCCGCCAATATATTCATACAATATTCATTTTGCCAGTTTACCAGTTCTTTCAAATCCGTTGCAACCGTATTCATACTAAAAACCGCATTGATATGATTATTAAAATCATGCTGCCTTCTTCTTACCTGTTTGATCAAATCTTTATAAACTATATTGTATCTTTCGTATGCCAACAATTCCTGCTCTTTTCGTTTATTTTGAAATTTCTCTTTTTGCCATTGAAACAGTATAATAGAAATTATAATAATCAAAACCGGTAAACCGATAATATTCTTCCACGATATGGAAGTGCTGCTTTTCAAAAGATTAAATACGAACATACCGGCCATAGAACCAAATAATAAAATTATTTTTCCTACAATTCCATTAATAAATACCATTTCTACATACTTGTTCAATTTCAAATATCTTTGAATCAGTAACAACGCACCACAAGTAAGCAAAATTATAGCCAAAGTGATTTCATTACTAATATAGTTTGTACGGCAGATTCCACAGATAATTACTCCACATATCATCTGCAATGCGCCAAGGAGAGCAATATCCAAAGCAATATAAATAATCGCATCAAAAATCCCGTCCCCATATTCCAGCTTGCACACGACAACAAGTCCAAAATAGATCAGATAAACAAAAGCTCCATGAATCCAGCCCGCCTCAATCGCAGATGCAACGATCAATGCCAGCGCCAGATAAATCATGACGGCAATCCCCGGCCTTTTATTTCCCCTATGTAATACGTGCAGTCCGATCAGAATTGTAATGATCTCAAGCAGCAGATAAACCCGTTCAACCATTCGTCAGTTCCTCATAAATTTTCTTCTTGAATGTTCTTCCTATTTCAAAAGCTCCATATTCTTCCTTTAGTACAATTTCGTTTTGTTTAACGTCCACCTTCTGGATGTATCTTTTATTGATGATCGTATTTCTGTTGCACTGGAGAAAATGGCTGCCGGGCAGACGGTTTTTAATTTCCGATACCGACTTATAAAAAAAGCTGTTCAAACCGTCCACACTTTTTACGATGACTTTCCTCTCCTTATAATAGACATAGACAATTTCATTGATCCTCTGGGGCCAGACATATCCTTCATTTTTTAAATAAATATAATTGTCCTCATCCATACGCTGGGGAACTCTCAGCGCCTTTTCAACAACCAGTTCTACATCCCTTGACCTGTAAGGCTTTTCCAGGTACTGGTAGCAATGCAGTTTATCATATGCAAACATTTTGGGGCTGTCCAATGAGGTTGTGATGATCACAGGCGAAAACTCATACCGCTTCATATTTCTTAAAAAACTTATGAACTCAAGGCCGGAAGCATCATGGACATCGCTTTTATCCAGAACGATATCCACAATGAACAGATCAAAAAACCTGTCCATTACCATCATACAGGCATCCGCATACTGGCTGACACATGTTACTTCAGCATTCAGGTCCGTATTTTTAACAGCTCTTTCCAATAAGCATGCCGCTGTCATATCATCCTCGAGAATCAGTACCCTTTTCATCCCTTTGTATCCTCCCCGCTTTATCCCCGTGTTTTCCGATGATTATTTCCTATTTTACCCTTATTTTCCAATTTTGCAAAGTAAAAGGAACTAATCGCATCAACAATTATCCCATACGACAGTCCCTTTTCCAAAATCTTTTTTATCCAGTTACTACATTTCTAATAGTGCATCCACCACTCTATAAAACCTTTTGGCTTCTTCCGGCGTCAGCTTTGCAATCTTTTCTTCGTACTTTGCCAGCCTGACCAGATAGCCTTTTTTAAGATTTCCACAAAGCAGTTCATCCGCTGTTGCATTCAACACATCAGATATTAATACAAATGAATCAATACTCGGCTTTCTTTCTCCTCTTTCAAGCATCCCGATATAGGGAACGCTTAGATTGGTCTTCTCCGCAAGTTCCTCCTGCGACATCGACCTTGAAATCCGCTTCATCCGTATTCTTTTTCCCATATCTTCCAAGTCCATCGGCAAGACCTCCTCATGGTATCAAATCATACCATTAGTATAGGTTTTCCCGTTTTTCTCAAACAGATACGTACTGTATTCTGGTATAACAGCAGGTTAATTTAAATTGCAAAGCTTCCTGTTACTTCTCCGTTGATCACATAATAAGCGCGGCTTTCCTCAGGCTTTACATATAACTCAACGCTCTTGAAATCTGCGGCTTTATTGCCCAGATCGTATTTCCATACATCCTTTGCAATTTTGAGCAAATCGTCATCCGTATAGGATTTTCCTGCAAACTGCAGATTGACAACTGCCTTTAATGCTTCCTTCTTTGCAGGTGTCTTTTTAGCTGCAGCCGCTTTCTTTACGGGTGCTTTCTTTGCTGCAGCCGGCTTTTTAGCGGCTGCCTTCTTAGCAACTGTTTTTGTAGCTGCAGCTGCTTTAGCCGGTACCTCTTTTACGGTTTCCTTTACTTCCTTTGCAGCCTCTTTTACCTCTGCTGCAGCCTTTGTCGCTGCTGCCTTAGCCACAGGCTTCACTGCTGTTTTAGTTGTTTCTTTTTCCCTTGCCTCTGCCATAATAGTTCCTCCTTTTCACACATCTTCATGTGCCTGATCAGTCTTTCTCTTCCTATTTCACAAATACTTTCTTATCTACACAATGAGTTTACCCCAAAAAGGGACACTTGTCAATTATCCTGCCACCATAAAGTATATCAGAACAAGAACTCCTAAAATAATCCGATACCAGCCAAAGACCTTAAAATCATGTTTCTTAATATAACCCATCAAAAACTTGATCACTGCAACGGAAACAACAAACGCCACGATCATTCCCGTCAAAAGGATTGCCAGTTCCATACCGGTAAATTCAAACCCGAACTTTACGATTTTCAAAAGGCTGGCGCCAAACATGACCGGGATTGCCAGAAAGAAGGTAAATTCCGCAGCGACCGTACGGGAAACGCCAATCAATAACGCCCCCACAATGGTAGCGCCGGAACGGGAGGTGCCGGGAAAAACCGCTGCAATGAGCTGGAATACGCCGATTATGATGGCTGTTGTATAAGTAATATTTTTCAGGGAACGTATTTTGGGCTTCTTCCCCTTATTCAGATTTTCTATCACGATAAAGAGGACGCCGAACAAAATCAGCATGATCGCAACCGTCTGGTAATTATAAAAATATTTTTCCAGAACATCGTCAAAAGCAAGCCCTACGACTGCCGCCGGAATACATGCCGCAACGATCTTAAACCAGAGCACGAACACGTCTTTTCTGATGACCCCTCCGTTTTCCTCCGCCTTTTTCCCGAAATAAAAAGGAAAAATCTTATCCCAGAACAGCACCACGACTGCCAAGATCGCCCCTAACTGAATGACGACCTCAAACATTGACCAGAACTCTTCGCTTACGTCAAGGGTCACAAATTCATTTAACAGAATCAGATGCCCCGTGCTGCTGATCGGAAGCCATTCCGTAATCCCTTCCACGATTCCAAATAGTATTGCCTTTAAAATTTCTACCATGCGCTCCTCCTAAACCAGTTTCAAATATTTTTTCAGATCCTCAAAAGACTCTTTCGCATCTTCATAACCCGTTTCATAAAGTGCCTTCAGCTTTTTCTCATTCTTCTCCAGCCTTCCCACATTGGGGTTTACCTTGGGACGGATCACAAAAATGTGGCCTTTCTTCTCATGTTCCTCAATAAAATCCAACGTCCGGTTATAGGCAATATGCCTCTTCGCCATATCCCTTACCAGGTTCGGGTATTTTCGATAGCGCAGCCTGATGGCCTGCATATTGGAAGTGGGCTTTCTGCGGTATCCCACCTCTTTTGTCATAATGACCACATTCTTTTTATTACCATCCCGCAAAGACCTGATAATGGGAATGGAATCGGCGATCCCTCCGTCCAGATAGGGGATATTATCAATATAGACGTTATTGGACACCAGGGGAAGGGAAGCGGACGCACGCACGGCAATAATATCCCTGTGCATTTCCCTTAAAGGCTTATACTCGGCCTTCCCGGTAAGAATATTGGTAACCACCGCATACGCCCTGCCCGAATAGGTGCTAAAGGTATCGTAGTCATAAAGGTCCAGTTCATTGGGGATCCTGTCATAACACATCTTTACCCCAAACAGATCCCCCGTAGTGATCAGGCTCCGAAGGCTGCAATAGTTTTTATCCTTCAGATAATCCACGCATACCCTATACGCCCTGCCCTTCTGCTTTGACAGATAGCTGCAAAGATGGCATGCCCCGGCGCTGACTCCGTAGCAGTCCGAAAAGAAAAGCCCCTGCTCCAGAAAATAATCCAGGACCCCTGCAGTATAAAGGCCTCTCATTCCGCCGCCTTCTAATACAAGGCCCCCTTTTACCATATGTTCCTCTTTCGCAGTACTTTCATCCAATTCTTTGTTTTTCACAAAAACTCCTCCTTTTACATGCCGTAGTCTCTTGCGATCTTCCTGATCGCCTCTAAGGAACGTTCCACTTTTTCGGTCCGGATGCAATAGGACATCCTGAAATACCCGGGACAGCCAAAGGTGTCTCCCGGCACAAGGCATAAATCATATTTCAACGCATCCTCACAAAACTCCTTCGCATCCGGAACAGGAGCTTTGGGGAAAATATAAAAAGTGCCTCCCGGCTTTACGCAGGTAAATCCCAGCTTTGTCAGCTCCTCGTATAAAATATTCATATTTGTCTCATAAACAGAAAGCTCTGATGTTTCATCAAGCAGCTCCGCCACTGCCAACTGTATCAGGGAAGACGGGCAGTTATGGCCGATCCCCCTTGAAATCTGGGTACACATATCCGTAATCAGCGCCGCATCCTTACAATTGGGGCATACCGCCACATAACCGATCCTCTCCCCGGGAATGGACAAGGATTTGCTGAAGGAATAACACATCAGCGTATTGTCATAGATCCGGGATATACAGGGATGATCCGCCCCTTTAAAAATGATCTCCCTGTACGGCTCATCGGAAATGATATAAATGGGATGACCGAACTTTGCTTCCTTTTCCTTTAAAATTTCCGAAAGCCTTTCGATCGTCTCCGTAGAATATGCGATCCCCGAAGGATTATTGGGGGTATTGATCAGTACCGCCGCAGTTTTTTCACTGCACATGGATGCAAAGGCTTCGAAATTGATCTGGAAGCTTTCCGTATCCGGAGGTACGACCTTTAGTACTGCTCCGGTTTCGGATATATAAGGACCGTATTCCGGAAAATAAGGGGCAAAGGTAATGATTTCATCCCCTATATCTGCAACAGCCCTTACGGCATGGGCAATGGCTCCCGCCGCACCGCTCGTCATAAAAATATCCTCCATCTGATAAGGCAGTCCGAATCTCTGCTTCAGGGATGCCGCAATTTTTTCCCGCACTTCAGGAAGTCCGTGACTGGGGCTGTAGCCGTGAAGGGCAATGGGTTCTCTCGTATCAAGCAACTCTTTGATCACTGCATTAAATTTTTCCGGAACGGGAACGGAAGGATTCCCCAGACTGTAATCAAACACATTCTCGTATCCTATTTCCTTTCCTCTTTTATTGGCATATTCGGACATCTCACGAATAACCGATTTCATGCCCAGCATATCCTTATACTTTTGCACGATCATCTTTTTATCCTCCGCTTTTTCCTTATTTCTATTTTTCTGCTCTCTGCTTTCTCCTGTTTTTGGCTCTTCCTAATTTTTGCTTTTCTCCAAATATCTCTGCAGATCTTCGATCAACAATGCGGTCCTTACCTGTACTCCCTCATTATTCAGGTGCATATAGGTATTATAGAATAACTCCTTATCCATCATATAATCTTCATATCTTGAAATCAACGGGCAGTCTAAAAGTCCCGCCATCTTATGGGAAAAGGCTTCATATTCTTCCCTGTCCGGAGTATATTCGCAAATGGCTATGGGATATGCGGTCATCAGAAGGGTCGCCCCTTCCTTTTCAAGCCTGGTGTTCAGTGCATTGATGCGTTCAATGGTTTCTTCCCCGGTTTCCGGTATATGGACCGGACTAAAATCCGTATCCGGTATCAGACCCGGACGGTCATATATGTTATCTCCGTATTCGTTGAACTGAAGTCTGCTGTATGCATCGCCGCTGTCCATATTTCCGATCCCCTGGCTCCAGAGCCCTAAGCAGTCCTTTAAATAAGTTGGATATGCCCTGATCATTTCCTTCCAGTCCTCCGGCCTGATATAATTCCAGAGTTCTAAATGGTTCTCGATCGTGATCCATGCCAGCTCCTGATTTCTTATGACATCTCCGTCATCAAAATTGCTGTAGCTTAAGATCACAATATCCCCTTCGCAGATATTTTGTACTGCCGCCTGCTCGTTAAAAGCATTTCCCAGCCCTCCATGCATTCCCATATTCACTACGGGCATCCCGAAAGCCTCCTCTATGGCCTTTGAATCTATGCCGAAAGCCAGATTGGAATTCCCCACCAGCACGATCTTGGGACCGTCGATGGAACACAGTCTTTCATTTTTATCTATCAGAGCGGCCTGATAATTGTTCAGATACTGGGGCATGACCAGCCCAAAGCAGAACGTGGCAACCAGTCCCAGCATGATCAGGCACTTCAAAAAAAATACCGCTGTCTTCTTCATAGGATCCGCCTCCTCCGGCATCAAAACTTAAAATAAATAAATTCCGTCTGGGTATAATCCAGCCCATAGGCTCCATAAACCATAATCATAAAAAGCAGGCCGATATAAACAAGCCAGCGGAACCAGATTCCCTGCCTAAGCAAAAGGGCGGCCACATCTTCGCCCCTGTTCTTTAAAATATCCACAACCGCCAGCAAAAGAAAGGCAACGATTATGGCACACAGCTGCTGCATGGTAAAGCCCATACGGTTTACCGCCAGCCCGAATAACTGTGGAAACTGTAAGCTCAAAATAGTCTGCTTGATGATCCTGAAGGCCGTCCCCACGCCTTCTGCCCGAAAGAACAGCCAGGAAAAATCGACCAGGGCAAAGGTTACAAGCCCGCATCCCAGCCTGTAGCTGAAACGGTTTTCGTCCACCTTCAGCCGTTTTTTGATGCGGTTCCTGATTCCGGCCCCCGCTTCCCCCACGATCATGTAAACGCCGTTTAAAGCGCCCCAGATCATGTAAGACCATGCCGCCCCGTGCCACATGCCGCTGATAAAAAATACAATGAAGGTGTTCACGTACTTGCGAAGCCTTCCCTTTCTGTTTCCGCCCAGGGGAATATAAAGATAGTCCCGAAACCATCCCGTTAGGGAAATATGCCACCTTTTCCAGAAATCCCTGACGCTGACCGCCTGATAGGGCGCGTGGAAGTTTTCCATCAAAGTAAAGCCCAGCACTTTTGCACTGCCGATAGCCAGATAGGAATATCCTCCAAAGTCGCAGTAGATCTGAAAGGCAAAGAGCACCGTTGCCAGAATGATCTCCACACCCGTATATGCCATATAATTGTTATACACGGAATTAATATACACCGCTATGTTATCCGCTATGACAATTTTCATAAAAAGCCCCCACAGCATGAGCAGAAGCCCTTTTCTTACCCTCTCGACCTCAAAGTCTTGCTTTTTGTCAAACTGCCCCAAAAGATTGCCGCTGCGCTCAATAGGTCCCGCCACAAGCTGTGGGAAAAAGGAGACGAAGAGCATATACCGGAACAAATTTCCGGTAGCTTTTGTTTTGCCGCGGTATACATCCATGGTATAGCCTAAGGCCTGAAAAATATAAAAGGAAATACCCACGGGAAGTAGTATATCAAAAGAAGGCAGGCTTGCATTCCTGCCTGCGATCCCCAGGATCCGGTTACAATTATCTATGAAAAAATTAATGTATTTGTAGAAAAACAAGATGGAAAGATTTATGGCAAAGCTGCCGCCCAATATCCATTTTGCAAGAACAGCCCTTTCCTTTTCCATGGCTTTTTGGATGAAAAGCCCCGCCAGATATGTAATAAATGTGGATGCGAATAAAAGCAGCGCATAAGCTGCATTCCAGTTCATATAAAAATAGTAGCTGGCAATTAAAAGCCACAGATTCCGCAGTTTCAGGTATTTTCCCGGTATGGCAAAGTATAACAGCACAACAACAGGAAAAAACGCCAGATAACTCAATGAATTAAATAACATAAGACTGTCTCCAATACAAAACTGTCCTCATTATACTCCTCTTTTTCCCCTTTTGGCAAACAAAGCTTTGGCCGCTTTCGTAAATATATCTAAAAAAAGCCAAAAAATGTGGGCACTATCACTCTAGGCTTTTACAAAATTCTCTGTTATGATTTTGGCAGGATGAATAGCAATCCTGATTGTTATTCTTTCACCTTGTCGCCCCCGCCGTAACGGCGGGGGGGGTTTTTTTTTGGG
>DEUB01000031.1:52257-53118 GCA_002362385.1 Lachnospiraceae bacterium UBA3273 | reverse complement strand
TTCTTTCCCCTTGCCGCCCCCGCCGTAACGGCGGGGGTATTTTTTTCAGGGATCAAAGAGCCGACATGATCTCCTCAAGCTCTTCCCTGCTATGAAATCCGATGACTTTTTTAGTCATCTGTCCGTTCTTAAAAAAGATCAGGGACGGAATATTGGTTACCTGAAAACGTACCGCAAGCTCTGATTCCTTGTCCACGTTTACCTTGTATACGTTAATATCCGTTCTTTCATCCGCCAGTTCATCCACAACCGGTCCCTGCATCTGGCATGGTCCGCACCATTCCGCCCAGAAATCCACCAGCGCTAATCCGTTACCCTTTAAAGTCTCTTCAAAATTACTGCTTGTTAACTCCGTTACTGCCATATGTTTTCCTCCTAACACTTTTTCTGATCTCTTTTTCAGATTTCCTTCTGATATATTCCCTCATTCTGATAGTATTTGCCATGGGCAGATTTTTATTCCCGCCGGCAATGATCCATCCCATACTGCCTGGAACAAAATTTCCTATTCCATGGATTTTTGCTTATCATCCTGTATTTTACCACAGTCAGTCCCCCTTGGCTATAACAAACCGCCTTATGAATCCAAAAGGGTAAGGGGACTTGCATCTTTCGACATAAGCCCCCTTTAAGAAAATTAGATATTGGTATATAGACTATTTGCTCTCCTTCTTTGTCGTTACATCAAAGATAACCGCTAACAGCAATACAATACCTTTTACAACTCTCTGCCAGTTGCTGTCTACACCCATGATAGACATACCCAGGTTGATGATACCCATTAATACGGCGCCGATGATAACGCCGGGAACCGTACCGGTTCCACCGTATGCAGATGCGCCGCCGATGAAGCAGGAGCCG
>DEUB01000031.1:0-51967 GCA_002362385.1 Lachnospiraceae bacterium UBA3273 | reverse complement strand
GCCGATGAAGCAGGAGCCGATGGCATCCATTTCGTAGTTCTGACCGTATGTTGGCTGTGCGCTTGTCAGACGGGCAATGGTAAGAATACCTGCAAGACCTGCTAAAAGTCCCATGTTAGCGTATGCTAAGAAATACACCCTGTTGGTATTGATACCGGAAAGCTTTGTGGCCTTCTCATTGCCGCCCACCGCATAGAAATAACGGCCGATGGTTGTTTTTGAAGTAATATAGCCATAAACAAGTACTACCAGGAGTACCCAGATCAGTACTGTAGGAATACCTTTATATTGTGACAGTTTAAAAGCGATTACGCAGATTGCCGCACAGATTACAACCGTTTTTATGATCATTCCCGTAAGGGAATCAACCTCATATCCTTTTTTCACTCTGGAAACGCGGCCGTTAACCTGGATCGCAACATAGATGACACATGCTATGATACCCAACAGCATACAGGTCAGATTGAAGCCTTCCATTCCGAATAAGTCGGGAACATAACAGTTTGCGCCGCCTCCGAATACCTTCTGGAATGTTTCATCGGTAACGGAAACCGTCATACCGTTTAATACGACATTGGACAGACCTCTGAAGGCCAGCATGCCGGCAAGGGTCGTGATGAATGGAGGCACATGGATATAGGCAATACAAAATGCCTGAATGGAACCGATGATCAATCCGACAACAAGCATTGCGATAACTGCCGCTACAGAATTGATCCCTTTATCCATCATGGTCGCGCCCACGGCGCCGGTAAAGCAGACAACGCTTCCTATGGACAGGTCGATGTTACCGCCTGTTAAAATACAGAGCAGCATACCTGTTGCCAATACAAATACATAAGCATTCTGGGAAATCAGGTTCGTTACGTTCTGAGGAAGGAAAAGCTTACCGCCCGTACCGATCCCGAAGAAGATCATAACCAAAACCAGTACAATGATCATCGTATATTTTTTGACAAATGACATTACTTTTTCTTTTTCCATTTTATTTACGCTCCTTTACTCTTTATTTGCTGGACTTTAAAATATGAGACATGATCACTTCCTGGGAAGCTTCTTCCGCACTGACCTCGCCAACGATCCTGCCCTCGTTCATGACATAAATCCTGTCACACATGCCGAGAACTTCAGGAAGCTCGGAAGAAATCATAATAACCGATTTGCCGTCTGCAATCAACTGGTTGATGATGCAGTAAATCTCATATTTTGCGCCTACGTCAATACCACGGGTAGGCTCATCTAAAATCAATACATCAGGATCCGTAAACATCCATTTTGCAAGAAGTACCTTCTGCTGGTTTCCACCGGACAGATTGCCTACATTCTGCTCTACACTTGGGCATTTTGTTTTCAGCTTCTCTTTGTAATCCACCGCCACGGCATATTCTTTATCTTTATTGATCACGGTATGGCTGCTGACCGCCCCCAGATTTGCCATGGTGGTATTGATCTTTATGGAATTGGAAAGGACAAGACCGTTTCCTTTTCTATCCTCGGTTACATAGGCCAGCTTGTTCTTAATGGCTTCTCCTACGGATTTCATATGAACTTCCTTGCCATTAATATAAACCTTGCCTGAAATATTTGTACCGTAGCTGTGTCCGAATACGCTCATGGCAAGCTCGGTACGTCCCGCTCCCATCAGGCCGGAAATACCTACAACCTCGCCTTTGCGCACGTTGATGCTCACATTATCAACAACCTTGCGCTCCGTATATACGGGGTGGTATACCGTCCAGTCCTTCACTTCCATATTGATATCGCCAATATGCTTTTCTGTCCTCTTGGGGAAACGGTCGGTCAAGTCACGGCCTACCATTCCTTTGATGATCCTGTCTTCAGACACATCATCCTTGCTCTTATCCAGAGTCTCAATGGTGGAGCCGTCGCGGATAACCGTAATTTTATCTGCACAATATGCGATCTCATTTAATTTATGAGAAATAATGATCGAAGTCATGCCTTCTTTTTTGAATTTGAGCAGCAGATCCAACAACGCCTTGGAATCCGTCTCGTTTAAGGATGCCGTCGGCTCATCCAAAATAAGAAGCTTTGCATTTTTGGCAAGGGCCTTGGCGATCTCTACCAGCTGCTGTTTGCCCGTACCAATATCTTTGATTAAAGTTCTGGAGGATTCCTTTAAGCCTACCATCTTTAAATATTTTTCAGAAAGGCCGTGGGTCTCGTTCCAGTTAATGGAGAATTTACTTCCCCTCTCATTTCCGAGGAACATATTCTCGCCGATCGTCATATAAGGGATCAGCGCCAGCTCCTGGTGAATGATTACGATACCTTTTTCCTCGCTGTCTTTAATCTTGTTGAATTTACAAACCTGACCGTCGTAAACGATGTCTCCTTCATATGTACCATAAGGGTAAATACCGCTTAAGACGTTCATCAGTGTGGATTTCCCCGCACCGTTCTCACCTACAAGGGCATGTATTTCTCCCTCTTCCACTTTCAAATTAACGTTGTCAAGAGCCTTAACTCCGGGGAACGTTTTGGTGATATTTTTCATTTCAAGTAATACTTTCGCCAATTGTATCCCTCCCAATATCTAATTATTCTGACTAAACTGATTTACCTTCATGTTATGATAGCTTTCGTTTTATGAATTCAGCAGGCGGGAAAAATCCCGCCTGCATCAGTTCATTTATGAAATTTGAATTACTGTAAGTCGCTTTCTGAATAATAACCGGAATCAATTAAGATTTCTTTGTAGTTATTTACATCAGCGAATACGGGCTCGCAGAGGTAAGAAGGAATAACGCCTGTGCCGTTGTCATAAGTCTCTGTATCAAGACCTGCGATCTCCTCGCCCTTCATGATAGCGTCAACCATTTCTACTACCTTGCTTGCTAAGTCACGAGTATCTTTGAAGATAGACATGGACTGTTTTCCTGCAATAATGTTCTTAACGTTAGCAACGTCGCAGTCCTGACCTGTTACGAGAGGCCATTCGCCTGTGTAGTTAGCCTCTAATGCGTTTACAACGCCTAAAGCGGTGGAGTCGTTGGAAGCAAGTACTACGTCTAAGTTTGTTCCGTCAGAGTAGTAGGAAGAAATGATTGCTTCAAATCTGGACTGTGCTGCATCTGTTGCCCAGTTAGCTGTAGCAACGTCTGCCTTCTCGATCTGGCCGGATTTAACAACCAGCTTGCCGGAATCGATATAAGGTTTCAACACATCCATAGCGCCGCCATAGAAGAAGTTTACGTTGTTGTCGCCGGGGTCTCCTGTTACGATCTCAAGGTTGAAAGGACCTTCTGCATTTTCAAGATCTAACTGCTCAACAATAAATTCGCCCTGTTTCTGTCCTACTAAATAGTTATCAAATGTTGCATAGTAGGTAACCGCATCCGTGTTCATGATCAGACGGTCATATGCGATAACCGGGATATTGTTCTCTTTTGCCTGCTGTAAAACAGTTCCCAGGGAATCTCCTTCAATGGAGGCAATAACTAACAGTTTGCATCCGCCGGAAATCATGTTCTCAATCTGGGAAACCTGTGTAGGAATATCGTTGCTTGCGAACTGAAGGTCTACTTCATAACCTGCTGCTTCTAACTGTGCCTTCATGTTTTCGCCGTCCTGGTTCCAACGCTGTAAGTCTTTGGTAGGCATCGATACGCCGATCAGTTCTCCGCCGCCTGATGCAGAACCGCCGTCATCTGCGGGCGCTTCGGTCTGTGTGTCATCTGCTGCCGGTGCATCCGTCTGCTCGGTATTGTTGCCATTACCGCATCCAACCAGTAAAGTAGCTGCAAGAGCAACACTCAATAATGCGCTAAGTAATTTCTTTTTCATTTAGAAATCCTCCCTTTTTTATATTTTGTAAGTCTCCTCAGAAGCCGCTGCTTCCTTGTTACGCTATAAATATAACACAGAGCAAATAGTAAATGTTTGCGAAATTCTTCATTTTTTTGAGTGCGTGCACGGGCAAATTTCGACAAGCTAGCATTTTTTTGTTTTGTCTTCAAAAAATCGCAATTTTATGCTAATCCCTTTCGCCGTGGTCGGATACATTTAAATAGACTTCTTCCCTTAAATGGAAGCCGCTTTCAATAATGGTTTCATCAATATTTCCTTTATTAACGGCAATTGGCTCAAGGACAATGCTGGGAATGCTGTAGGTCCCGTCCCACATGACGGTGTTGATCCCCTCTACCTCTTCCCCCTTTGCCAAAGCGATGGCGCACTCCGCCGCCACCCTTGCCTGCTTCTCTACGGGCTTGTACACGGTCATGAGCTGAGTTCCCTCCACGATCCTCTGGCAGGCTTCCAGCTCCGCGTCCTGACCCGTCACTACGATCTTCCCTGCCTTCCGTTTCTCGGCAAGCACCCTTACCGTATGGGTTGCCAGGCTGTCATTGCCGCACATGATGCCGTCGATCTCGTCAAGTACCTCCGGATGTTCATAAATGTAATCGGAAGCATATTCCGGCTTCCAACCGTCTGCATACATGATATCCACGATCTGGACGCCGTTGTCATCCATAACCTTTATAAAGCCGCTGTTTACCATTGCAACGTTATTATCCGCGGTAGGTCCTGCCAGCATAAGCACTTTTTTAAGGGGCAGCCCTTCCGCTGCCATGGCCTCCCCCATGAGGGTCCCAACTTTTTCATTATCAAAGGAAACATATAAGTCCGCATCCGCATTATGGATCATCCTGTCGTAAGCTATCACAATGATCCCCGCATCCTTTGCCTTTTTTACCGCTCCCGCCAGTCCGTCCCCGTCAATACCGATAATGACGATGACGTCCATCTTTTTTTCGATCAGGTACTCGATCTGGGCGATCTGATCCTCTAAATTACCGTTGGCATTCTGTACATTGACCTCCGCCCCCAGATCTCTTGCCGTTGAAACGAATACATCCCTATCCCGTTCCCATCTTTCTATCAGAAAAGAATCAAAGCAGATTCCTATCTGGATCTTCCCTTCATCTTCTTCTATCCCCGCCTTTTCTTCTCTTTCCGTGCCGCATCCGGTTAACAGGGCCGCCGTTAAGATTATCGCCGTCAGGAATGCCCCGTACCGCCGGGCTTTACTGAACCGTTTTCTTTTCACCGCTTTTCCCCTCCTTATATTCCGTAGGCGTCAGCCCTACGTTCTTCTTAAAGGTCCTGCTGAAATAATTGGGATCCGAATACCCCACTTCCCCGCATATTTCCTTCATGGAAAGCGTAGAAGATAACAGCAGTTCCTTTGCCCTCTCCATACGGATCCCTGTTACATATTCGATAAAGTTCTCTCCTGTTTCTTCTTTAAATATTTTGCTGAAATAGTAAGGACTGATGTCCACCTCCCTGGACACATCGTCTAAGGATATCTCCTTATGGAAATTTGCGTTAATATATGCCTTCGCTTTTGCAACAACGCCTCCGGACTGTGTCTCCCTGCTGTTTGCCACATTCCGAACCGCCGCATCCATTTTTTCCGCAAACCAGGTGCGCAGCTTTTCCATGTCCCCTCCGATCTCCATAATGGTCGGCAGATAATCCTCCCTGGATTTGAAACGGTACATCCGGCTGCTGCCCTCGTAGCTGATCTTTTCCGCCCGGAGGACAAATTCCAGCACCTTTAGCTGAATATCGCTCTGACAGTCCCCGTAATTTTCCATCATCCATTCGAAATACCGGTTTACCGCCGAATGCTGTTCTTCAATCGCTCCTTTTTCCGTATATTCAAAAATTTCCCGTTCCGTTTCCACCGGGTAGTTTTCTTCGTAATCGCAGCCCACGGGGATATCGTCCACATGGGCGACGCTGCCGTCTGACTGAAGGAGGGCGTGAAGGGCTTCATTGTAGGACTTCATGGAATCCTTTAAACGTCCCACGTGTCCGAAACCCATACGGAAAGAAACATCCAAATGTCCTTTCAGCTTTCTGACCATTTCCCGCGCTTTATCAATAAGGGCGATCCTTTCATTGTAATCGATGCCTTCCTTTCCTGCAGGCAGAAGGACCGCGATCTTATTTGCCATAACGGAACCCATGATACATTTGAAATATCCCCTGACGATCTCCCTCACTTCATTATAATGGTCCTGGATCCGCACGGAGGTCCCAACCACATTGGTCATATGGTTCCCTACCTGCTTTTCCCCGAATACAAGCACACCCATATAGCAGTAATCCTCGGTAATGTCCAGAAGATTTTTAAAATTTTCCACGTCCTCTTCGAAGTATTCCCTAAACATCAGACTGTAAATAAGCCCGTTTTCAATAATGGGCACCACCGTCTCCATTTTTTCCCTAAGCATCAGGTCCTGCCTTCGTTTTTCCCGCTCTTTATCGATCATGGCCATGGCGCGCTTTAACACTTCCACGATCTTATTTTTTTCCACAGGCTTGTTTAGGTACTCCAGCACGCCCAGATTAATGGCCTCCTTGGCATAATCAAATTTATCGTAAGCGGACATTACGATAAAAATGGTATTTGCATTGTTTTCCCTGATCTCTTTCATGGCTTCAATACCGTTGATGCCCGGCATCTGGATGTCCATAAAGGCAATATCCGGCCTGAAACGCTCCGCCAGCTCTATGACGTTTCTTCCGGTCTTGGCGGATTCAATCTGGCAGGATATGCCAAATTCTTTTTCAATGATGAAGGAAAGAGAATCGATTACAATACCTTCATCATCAGCTAACATGATCTTGTACATCCCAAACCTCCTTAATATTCCTAAAGGGGAATACGTATCAGTACCTGCGTCCCCTGATTCTTTCCCTGACTGCTGATCTCAAATACATCGTCCCTGTCATAAAACAGCTTCAGCCTGCTTATGACATTATAAAGTCCGATCCCGTTGGAACCGCTGCTGATATCCGATTCCTTCAGATTGGCTTTCATGATCTTTTCTATTTTTTCCCCGTCGATGCCGATTCCGTTATCCCTGATGGAAATATAGCCGCATCCGTCTTTTCTGTATACCGAAAGCCAGATCCTGCCTTCCCACGAAATCCCTCTGATTCCGTAATTTACGCTGTTTTCCACAATAGGCTGTAAGACCATGCTGGGGAGCTTCAGATTTTCCAGGGAGGAATCAATATCCTTTTCATAGTGGATCTCTCCCGAAAAACGCACGTTCAAAATATAAACGTAGTTATCCACCAGCTCCAGTTCCTCCTTCAGGGTAACGCTGTCATGGTCCTTTTTGATATTATAACGAAAAAAATCGGCCATATTCTGAACATATTCATAGGTGCGGTCCGCCCCCTCCATCATGGCAAGCTGCGCTCCCGCATTCAATGTATTGAAGAGGAAATGCGGATTGATCTGCGCCTGTAAATACTTTAACTGGGCGTCCTTTAAATGGTTTTCCATTTTCAGCTCATTTTCTTTCAGGATGCGCTCGTTTTCCATACTGGTGGTAAGCTGTTCGATATAATTGCGGATGCTTATGATCATGTGGTTAAACGCCTTGCTTACCACTCCTACCTCATCCTGGGAATCCACTTCCAAAACCGCCACCTCCAGATCCCCTCCGGCTACCTGGTTTGCCACAGTGGCCAGGGACTTTAAAGGCTTTGTAATATTCCTTATGACCATAATGACCAGCAGTACATTGCTGAATATGACTGCCAGAAAGACCACGGTATTGACCACCTCCACATATCTTAGGGATACGGAAAGCATATTGTAATTGGCGGAATTACTTTTAAACTGTTCATTATTTAAGCTGTTGATATAAGTGCTGATATAATGATAGAGCGTGGTGGCCTCTTCGCTGTAGGTTCTGTATTTTTCCACGTTCCGCCCCCGCTTTGCCTCTATGGCAAGGTCGGTAAATTCCAGATACCGCGCCGACATGGCTTTAATATTCCGCTCCATCCTCTGGGACTCATTGCTGGTAACGGCGTCGGAAAGCCACTCCGTCTGAGCCGTATAATCCTGGCAGGATTTATAATAGCTGTCCATGGCGTCGGTAGTCTTTGTATTCAGATAATTCGTCATGTTATTCTGTACGCCGTCCAAAGAAGCCGACAATTCGTTTAAATTGATATTGCTGACATAGATCTGATCCAGGCGGTGCAGCATGGAATTGATGTTGCGGTACATAAAAAGATTTACCACCAGAATTAACAGGGCGGTCAGACAGTAAACCACTATTAATTTGGTCTGGAGGGGAAGGTTTGCAAATTTGTTTTTACTCTTCATCGTCCTGCCCCCTGTCATAACTGTCTACATTTTCTTTGTTTACCACATAGGTGTCCACACTGAAATATTCGCTGACATGCTCCACATCCAGATACTCGGACAGGGCGTATACGCAGTATCTACCCATCTGCTCCGTATCCATGGAAATGGTACAGTAAATGACTTCCTTATCCACGCCTGCCCGGATGGTCTCAGAGTCATAATATCCGATAATATTGGTAATTCCCACCCTGTTATAATCAATGACCGCCTGATAGGCGCAGGTGGTATAAATTTCTGTAAGACACACCAGGATATCCGGAACCTCGTCCTGTCCCATAAAAATATCCCTGATGGATTCCTCCGCCGTAAAAGCCCCGGAATCGTCTATGGTACAGGTATCCAGTTCTATCCTGTCCTCCAGCGCCCTGTTTGATCCTATCTCTTCACGAATGCCCGACATTAAAAGGTTTTGACCGTTGCTGTCCGCTTCCTGGCTGATAAGTACCATGATCTTCAGCTTTTTTCCCGGATCCGCTCCGTCGTTTTCCGCATCCCGCGCCTTCAGCATTTCCTCCGCCAGCTCACAGGTCTGTCTGCCGTAGGTCTGCCCCAGGTCATATCTGCCGATTCCCACAAAGCTGATCCTGCCGCTTTCCACAACATCCTGATTGACCACTACAACCGGTATGCCGTTTTCCCCGGCTTTCACGATCTCATTTCTCAGGGCAACATAATCTTCTCCTTCTACTATGATTCCGTCCACATCTGCAGCAATGGCGATCTCCATCCGTTCCTCCATGGAATACCTGGCTCCCATATTTCCTGCAAAAAACTCCACATAAGCGTTTTCGCCCATACCTTCTTTTCTGGCGCCGTTATAGACCGCCTGCCAGAAATCCGCACGGTCGTCGCTTGTGATCATGGCATAATATCTGTCGTATTCCGTATATTCCTCCCGTGCTTCCACAGAATTGCTCTTATCAAACTGCGCTTTAAATATGACCATTCCGCCCAGCGTGATCAGCACCATCAGAGAAATAAGCGAAAAAGTCGTTACTGCAAAAATATTATTTCCGTTTATGCTTTTCCAGATCTTTTTAATAAATTTCAACTTTTTTTACCCCGTATAAACGTACTGACACATTTCCTTTCCTTCAACGCAAACATCCGCATCCTTTTTAAAACCCAGTTTCCTGCACAACTTAAAGGAAGCCGTATTTTCCCTTTCAAACAGGACCCGTATCAGAGGAAACTGCAGCTCTTTTCTTGCGAATTTGAGGATGGCGCCGCACACCTCCGTAGCAATTCCCTTCCTCTGGTAATCCGCCGATATGACGTATCCCAGCTCCGGCGTTTCAAAGCCCTCGCGCCATGCAAGGCCCGCCCTGCCTATCAGCTTTCCCGTGGCCTTATCTACAACCGCCCATATGCCGAATCCGCACAGCTCATAGACCTGACTGATATATTCCTTTATATATTCCCGTTCCTTTTCCCTGTCCTGATAAAGGCCTTCCGTATAGCGGGTAATGGAAGGATCCTTATAAATATCATAGAGTTCGGAAAGATCATCCTCCGCAATTTCCCTTATCACGCACCGCCTTGTTGTCAGGATCGTCCACGGTATGCCGTAAAGCCGTCTGTATATTTTGTCCATATAGTCAAGATCCACGCCCTTTAAGCTTGTGACCGCATAGGGCGCTTTTTTAAAGGACGCCCCTTTGTTGCCGGCATGGAGATAAAGAAGAAAGGGGATCCCTTCCCTGTAAGCGGCTTCATAAAGGTCTCCGGAATCTGTAACCAGAAATACCTCCGGCCTTCTTTTATTGGGGGAAACGATCTGCGAAGGGTCTTCTATCATGACGATCCGTCCTGTAAAGGTCTCCTTCAATTCCCTCTTCCATGCTTCTATTTCATGTAAAGAAACCGCATCCGTAAAACCGTACCATATCTCAGAAATTCTCACATTCCACTCATCTTTCCACATAAGCCTTAAGTCTTCCCCTCTTTTACCGTGCCCGTTCCCTATATCTGTAGTATAACACAAGTTTTGGTATATGCACTTTCTATTTATTTCTTTTTCTTTACGTTTTTTTGCTTTTCCTTTACAATATATCTGTGTACATCCCTTTTCTTTGTCCGGATGTGCATGCCAAAGTCAAACGTCCCGCCACAAAAGCCGGGTATCAAAACAAAACGCCCAAAAAGGCGGGATATTTTTTAATAGGATAGTATTTATCAATAAAAAGCAGGAGGAATTAAAAAATGGCAGAAAATCCCATTGTAACCATTACCATGGAAAACGGAGATGTAATGAAGGCGGAATTATATCCCGAAACCGCTCCCCTTTCCGTTAATAACTTTATCAGTCTGATCAAAAAGGGCTTTTACGACGGCCTGATCTTTCACAGAGTCATCAAGGGCTTTATGATCCAGGGCGGATGTCCCGACGGAACCGGCATGGGCGGCCCCGGCTATTCCATCAAAGGCGAATTTTCCCGTAACGGCGTGGAGAATAATTTAAAGCATACGGAAGGCGTCCTTTCCATGGCAAGGGCTATGCATCCCGACTCGGCGGGAAGCCAGTTTTTCATCATGCATAAAAACAGCCCTCACTTAGACGGCCAATACGCCGCTTTCGGAAAGATTACCGAAGGCATGGATGTGGTAAATAAAATAGCGGAAACACCTACTGATTATTCTGACAGGCCTGTGGAAGAACAGAAGATCAAGACCATAACGGTAGAGACCTTTGGCGTGGATTATCCGGAACCGGAGAAGATTTAAGATGTGATCTTTACAAGTCCTTTTTGCAGGAATAGCAGTTCATTTACACATGACGACCCCGGGCAGTGGAAGTACCCGGGGTCGCACTTATATAGATAAACTAAGGGATTAAGATAAAAGCATATGATTATTCTACATCCTGCAGGGCAGCAAAATCTTCCTCCCCTGTACGGATCTTAACAACCTTATCAACATTGTATACAAAAATCTTACCGTCTCCGATATGGCCGGTATAGAGAGCTTTTTTCGCCGCTTCGATCACATCCTCTACGGGGATCTCGCTGATAACGACTTCCAGTTTGACCTTAGGTAAGAGCGTAGCGTCCACTTCTACACCACGGTACATCTCTCCTGCACCCTTCTGAACGCCGCAGCCCATTACCTGTGTAACGGTCATGCCGGTCACGCCCAGATTGTTCATGGCTTTCTTTACTTTTTCATATCTGGACAGCTTGGAGATGATCACAACCTTATAAATTCCGCTTGCTGAAGCTACAGGTGTGCTTACGACCTTAACGGCCGCATCCTTCTGTGCTTTGGAAGCATCCTCATAACTGTCTGCACCAAGATGAGTGTTTTCGTTTACTTCCATTGTCATGGTATTTGAAATATCCATAATGCTGAAGCCTGAGTACGCTGATGCAAGGCCGTGTTCGCAGGAATCCAGACCCACGATCTCCTCTTCCTCGCTGACTCTCAAGCCTACAGCTGCTTTAATGATAAAAAATGCAATGGTAATGGTCACTGCCGTCCAGGACGCTACAGCCCCAAAACCGATGAGCTGTTTTCCAAGAAGGGTAAATCCGCCGCCATAAAAAAGTCCTGTAAGAGTATCGTTCCCCGGTGCGGATGTGGTGGCAAAAAGACCTACTGCAATGGTTCCCCAGATACCGTTTAAGCAGTGGACCGCTACAGCGCCTACGGGATCGTCAATATGTAACTTATAATCTAACAGCCATACGCCGAATACCACCAGAAGTCCTGCCACAGCGCCGATGACCAGCGCCCCCGTCACATCCGTAACATCACAGGGAGCGGTAATGGCAACCAGACCTGCCAAGGATGCATTTAAGCACATGGAAACATCTGGCTTTCCATATTTGATCCATGTGAAGATCATACATACCACCGTAGCGATCGCCGGTGCGACCGTGGTAGTCACAAATACGCTTCCCAGCTGTGCCACACTTGTACATGCCGCACCGTTAAAACCGTACCAGCCAAGCCATAAAATAAATACGCCAAGGCATCCAATGGGAAGGTTATGTCCGGGGAAGGCATTTACCTTTGTTATCTTACCGCTTTTATCTTTTGTGAACTTTCCGATACGGGGCCCTAAGATCTTAGCTCCGATCAAAGCGGAAATACCGCCTACCATGTGGATCGCACAGGAACCGGCAAAATCATGGAAGCCCATCTGCGCAAGCCAGCCGCCGCCCCAGATCCAATGTGCCTCGATAGGATAGATCAGCGCAGAGATGATTGCCGAATAAATACAGTAGGATAAAAATTTGGTTCTCTCCGCCATAGCCCCTGAGACAATGGTTGCCGTTGTGGCGCAAAATACCAGGTTAAATACAAAATTCGACCAGTCAAATTCCGCATAATTGGTAAAGATATCAAAACCCGGCTTTCCGATCAGTCCTACTAAGTCCTCGCCAAACAGCAGGCCAAAACCGATCAGGATAAAAACTACCGTGCCGATACAGAAATCCATCAGGTTTTTCATTAAAATGTTACCCGCATTCTTTGCCCTGGTAAAGCCGGTCTCCACCATGGCAAAGCCCGCCTGCATCCAGAACACCAGTGCCGCTCCGATCAAAAACCAGACGCCGAACACTTCGCCGCTTACAGCGCTCAAAATTTCTTCAGTCATAATCATTCCTCCTCAATAAAAAAATGTAAAGCCCATGTCTCCACCTTCCACTCCTTCGTGGCACCATAGCTTTACATTTATATGATTGGACAAAATCCTCTGTCCCAAACAGAAAAAGCGCCGAGATATCTCTCAGCGCCTTTGCCTGTAATGAAGTATAGAACAAAGAAGGGATTTTGTCAATTATAAAATTTATTTTTTGCTTCTATTCGGCATCAAAGACTTTATTCTTCGGAAAACAAAAATCAAAAAAGCAGCCCCACACCATGCAACCCCGTTGACTATATAAAACTGAATATTGCGGGGATAAAAATCCGATACCAGTATCATTCCAAGCCTTATAATAAACATTTCCAGAATACAGCCTGCCGTCATCCGGACCATCCGCCGTATAACCGTCGGTCCTGCTCCTTTTTCCGATTTCTCTGAGTTGTTTCTCATTATTATAAAGCATCCTGCAGCTGCCACGATAATAGCTGATATTCCATAGGATAAGTATATATTTACTTTCCTCTCTACTCCAGACAGGATAAGACCGGAAACGACAGATCTTAATATATATACCCAAAACATAATTGCCGCCCCATATAGCACATATTTCCACCGGGAGAACTTCTTAACTGTGTTCACTATGGCCCCGTCTAAGCATTGCCCTATAGGCTTATCCTCTTTTGCATGTTCTATCATTATGCTCCCCCATTTCAAAAACATATAAAGTGCAAGCATAATGAACCCCACATTCGTCAGGTTTTTTCGGCGTTTCCTTACTTTTTCCAGTTGAAGCTCATGCATTTTTTGCAGTTCAGTTTCAAACGAAGCACACATCTTCCCGGCATGATCTAAAATTTCATCAGTAGTAACACCTGTGCTTTGCTCCATTTCAAGATTGGATACATATTGTCCGTCTTCATATAAAATTTGATATGTAGCGAATTCATCTATTTTCCCGAAAGTTACAATTATAGATTTTTTTTCGCCATATGAAGTATAAGTAACATAATCAATATCTTGAGTCCCATCCAATCGATCATGTAATACAATGTCAAATCCTCTCCGCACATCCCAAATTACAGCAGCAGTTCTTGGTCTGACATAAAATAAGCCGTCCGACTTAGTAACATATCCCAGTTTCTCCCAATTTCCTCTATATTTCCACATTACATAATGTTCTGCAAAGTCAAGGCCATTCTGCATACCGGGTATATACTTCGTCTCCTCTACACTTTTTTCTTTATTTGACAATTGGATAAGCAAATAGCTGACTCCTATCAATATAAGCATTTTTATTATGAATGAAAAAGGCGTTTTATTTTTAATAAATCTGCTAATCTGTTTTTTCAATAACGTTCTCCTTTATGGAATCTACAAATTTCCTGGTCTGCTTTTGCTTTACTATGATTCAATCTTTCCCTTTTTTAATATCAAATGCTTTATCCTGCTAAAAACAAAAATCAAAAAAGCAGCCCCGCACCATGCAACCCCGTTGACTATATAAAACTGAATATTGCGGGGATAAAAATCCGACACCAGCATCATTCCAAGCCTTATGATGAACATTTCCAGAATACAGCCTGCCGTCATCTGAACCATCCGCCGTATAACCGTCGGTCCTGCTCCTTTTTCCGATTTCTCTGAGTTGTTTCTCATTATTATAAAGCATCCTGCAGCCGCCACGATAATGGCTGATATTCCATAAGATAAGTATATATTTAGTTTCCTCTCGACTCCAGACAGGATAAGACCGGAAACGACAGGTCTTAATATATATACCCAAAACATAATTGCAGCTCCATATAGCACATATTTCCACCGGGAGAACTTTTTAACCGTGTTCACTATGGCCTTGTCTAAGCATTGCCCTATAGGCTTATCCTCTTTTGAATGTTCTATCATTATGCTTCCCCATTTTAGAAACATATAAAGCGCAAGCAGAATGAACCCCACATTCGTCAGATTTTTTCGACGTTTCCTTACTTTTTCCAGTTGAATCTCATGCATTTTTTGTAATTCGGCTTCAAAAGCATATTTTGAATATTCCGCCCATTCTACTACTTCATCAGTAGTTATTTGAAAATATTCTTCCATTTCCTGATTGTGAACAAACTTACCACTTTCATACAAAATATCATAGGAAATATACTCGTCTTCCTCTCTGCATCCAATTTCGATTTTAGGGTTGATCCCATATACAATTTCAACATTGTATGTTTTTCCATCCTTTTTACAAAGTCGGTTAATAAGAAAATCCGCAGAGGTAATGGAATATTCAATCTTGTATACATTTAGCACTCCAATCTCTACTGACAATTCCAAATTATCATAATCGGCAAATCTATCTGCTTTATATAGATCATGGCCTAATCTTTTCCAATTAGATATATATTTTTTGTTTATATATTTCATTGCATAATCATATTGATCCTGCATACCGGGTATATATTTCGTCTCTTCTATACTTTTTTCTTTATTTGACAATTGGATAAGCAAATAGCTGACCCCTATTATTATGATAACCTTTACCGCCAATGCAAAAGGCGACTTATTTTTAATTAGACCCCTAATCTGTTTTTTCAATTACATTCTCCCTTAATAAATCAATCGACTTTTTTACTATTCCTTCGAACAAGCTTTAAAATGTAGGCTAATTCCCCATTTCCGCCAATTCAAGATTAACCGGCTCAATCTCCATATATTCATTACTATTGTTCATAAGGCTCTCATAAAAATTCCTTTGTACTTTCGCTCTTTCTGCATAAATATCCTCTAACAAGGAACCCTTATCTCCCTTTAATGCACCCTTTGCCGCATTTTTAGCTGCTTCAATCCCCATGTCCGCCCAAAGCCCAATCGGATTTATCAATGGATGGATTCTTCCCATTTCCATCTGTGTATCCAAATATTCTACTCCTTTTTTATAATCCCCCTGCCCCAGATTCACGAGAAACTCACTGGCTCTGTTAATCTCTCCCCTTGAAATTCCGGAATAATACTGGCCGATTACTCCGATACAGTTATCATTACAAGCAAGCCTGCTGCAAAGATTTACCGCATCCAGATCCGCTTTATAATCATCCTGAGTCAATTTGGCTCCGTTACCTGCCGTACCGTATACGTCTCCTATGTATCCTGCATTTTCTTCAAGGTTAAAGATACCGCTGCAATACCATCCGGCTGCTCCTCCTGCAAATTTCCACATTTTATTATTATTTTTTAGGATGGTTGCGCAAATGACGGACATATGACCTAAGTCACTTTTTAAATAATAATCATTATTTTTTTCTTCTGTTTTACAAGATAGTTCATAATTATTATTTATTATAGATTTAAAATACTCTACGTCTTCTTCCCCCAACCCATACTTCTCCAACATCTCATCCAACTCATCCACATCATACGTCCCTGCGATTTCATGCCATACCTTATTTTTAATATTTGCATTTACAGAGCGGGAATAAACACAAGAGGCCAGCAAGGCGAAGTACTTTTGATTAAGGTCCTCTACGCCGCTTTGCTGCATTCTGTAGTACAGATCATACAAAATTCTCGATGTATCGTCATCAAAACCAAAGTGCGTTTTCATGGCTTCAATGTAGAGTTCCTTTTCCTTTATTTCCCGTTCAATCCATTTCCTGTCCAGTTCCGCTATCCAGCTCATATTTATATGATCAACCCGATAGTCGATCCGCCTCCCGTCAAAAACCGATTCATGAAGGCATTCAATCCCTCTCTGGACCCCTGCCTTTTGTGCTCCCAGCCCTCCGTAACATCCGGCGGAGGCTCCCAGAAAATCATTGATCTGTTCCAGTTTCTTTTCTATCAGCCGCTCCGTCCTCTCCATAACCTCCAAAAGTCCCCATGCACTGGACGGCGGATTCCTTCTGCTAAGAAGTCCTTTGATACATTCCATCTGATTCCGCAGATTTTTTAGTTCTTCTTTTAAAGCGTCCTCATCCACATATCCCAAGCCTGAAAGATGGCTCCCGATGCACATCTTATACTGATAGCTTTCCTGTATGGTATCTTCTATCAGCATAAGGAACCCCCGAAGTACCGGTATGTGCATGGTTTGATAGTAATCCCTGATGCTGTCATAGGATTCCCCTTTTAATACATCCCCTGTTTCTTCCAGCTCCGCCATACAACTTAACAATTTTCTTATTTTCTGTGCCGAAGCATTCAAACTGTCATTCATAACATCCAACTGTCCCGTAATCTGTCCGGGGCTCATAACTAATCCCATATTTTTCCTCCCTAAATGGTCAGCAGTCC
Source organism: Lachnospiraceae bacterium UBA3273 (assembly GCA_002362385.1). GTDB lineage: Bacteria > Bacillota > Clostridia > Lachnospirales > Lachnospiraceae > UBA2882. Next base: position 34,889 of record DEUB01000031.1, on the reverse strand, counting down.
AAAAGCGCCTTCTTTTTCCGCAAATCCTCTCTTATGATCTCTTCCTGTTCATAGGTGCCCTTCTGTTCTCTCTGTAATGCATCCTCTTTTTCATCCAGTTCGTTATCAACCTTGTTTCTCAGATTATGAAACTCATCCGAACATTCCTCAAGTTCCCGAATAAAATGTTCCTCATCACAGCAGGCTGCAATGCCTTTAAAAATATCATGCATCTGCACATAAACATCCTCAAAATCATAACGGTCTGAATCCAATTCTCTTTTTCTGCGTTCAATACTTTCCCTTTGGTTTTCGACGGCTGTCATTTTTTGATAGTAATCATCATATAGTCTCTGTTCTTTTTTATCCTTTTCAATCACTTGAAATATCCCCCCTTAAACAGAAAAACCGGACAGCATATCACTTTTCATGCCGTTATCCAAATTCGCCAGGGCATGGGCCACTGTCTTTATTCTCTCAGCATCCCTTTCCCCTGCATTACAATAGGAATCCAGCATAGAAGCAATTCCCTGATAAATGGCGCATCCCTCAGCGTATATCCCATGATTTGTACCGCCTGTACTGATTGTCGAAACATCCCTTAGCAAGCCTGTACAGAATTTTAGCATCGCGCTCTTACTTTCCGCCGCATCACTGTCACTTTTCAGCATAAAATCCATATTTTCTCCTCCTCTGATCGAATTACTTATTATGCCTATTATTTTGTAAACAACCCCATTTTATTGTTACCTCAAATACGGACCGAATTGTTAAATGTGGCAAAAATTGTATTATTTGAGGCAATTTTTGCATTCAAAACCCCTCGTTCAAAATTTGTTCATAAATCATTTATAGTTTTTTAATTTACATAACATCTTTTATCCATTTCTCTCCCATATACTAAAAACATAAAATAAGTGTTTTAGTTATAAAAACTTTTTCATAATAAATGCCGGATAGTGATATCCGGCATCCTCCCTTTTGTGTATTGTTATCCAATTAAGACGAAATCCGGCAGTTTCTCCCTGCCAGGTTTCGTCTTTTCATCGGACAGAAAAAAGCGGCGCGCACAATACGCACCGCTTTTGTGTTTTATACTGTAAAATTAAGCCTGGCCAACGGAACCGAACAATTCCATTTTCTCTTTTACTTTAGCCTTGATCGCTTCAAAGCCGGGAGCAAGTAATTTACGAGGGTCAAAGCCTTTGCCCTGCTGATCCTTGCCTTCTTCGATATATTTACGTGTAGCTTCTGCAAATACAAGCTGGCATTCTGTGTTAACATTGATCTTGGCAACGCCTAAGGAAATTGCCTTTTTGATCATGTCGTCCGGAATACCTGTGCCGCCGTGAAGTACTAAAGGCATATCGCCGGTCTTCTGCTGGATAGCATCTAATACGTCAAACTGTAAGCCTGCCCAGTTCTCAGGATATTTTCCGTGAATATTGCCGATGCCTGCTGCAAGGAAATCAATTCCCAGATCGGCAATCTTCTTGCACTCATCGGGATCTGCGCACTCGCCCATTCCTACAACACCGTCTTCTTCTCCGCCGATGGAGCCAACCTCTGCTTCAATGGAAACTCCTTTTGCATGAGCTGCTTCAACTAATTCTTTTGTCTTTGCAATGTTCTCTTCGATAGCATAATGAGAACCGTCAAACATAACTGAAGGGAAACCTGCTTCAATACATTTGTAGCAGTGGTCATAAGAACCATGGTCAAGATGTACTGCTACGGGAACTGTGATGTTCTGGTCTTTGATAAGACCGTTAACCATTCCCATAACCACATCATAACCGCCCATATATTTGCCTGCGCCTTCGGAAACGCCAAGGATAACAGGGGAGTTGCATTCCTGAGCCGTTAATAAGATCGCCTTTGTCCACTCCAGGTTGTTGATGTTGAACTGGCCTACAGCATAGTGGCCTGCTTTTGCTTTTTTGAGCATTTCTGTTGCTGATACTAACATTTCATTTACCTCCATATTGTGATTTTATTAAAAATATAAACATTTTTATCGTGTATATTATACATTATCTTGTTTTAAAATGGAATAAGAAGATGTAAATTTGTTCCAAATTTTGTTACAGGCTACTGCCGGATACCCTTATCCCTGTCCGGTATGATCAGATGCAGCGCCTGAAAGGCGTTCTTTATAGAAACCGCTTTGTGCTTTCCTCCGAATTCCCCGTCCAGGGTCCACGGAATCTCCTCCGCACTTTCCACGGTAATCGCCGATGTCTTAAAGGTCTGCATATAATCGCCGTGAATCCTGCTGCCAAGAATAGACGTAATGATCAGATTCAGCTCCGCCATATTATAAGGCGCTTTGATCAGCGTTACCTCAAAAAGCCCGTCATTTAAGTCCACATTCTTTCCTGTAATTTTTGAAAAACCTCCTACGGAACGGGAATTGGTTATCATGCCGAACATATAGTCCCCTTCCAAAACCTCTCCCTCATGCTCCGCCTTAATATGATAGACTGGAATGGAACTGATCCGTTTTACTCCCTCCAAAACATAGGCAAGATGTCCCAAAACATTTTTGACCTGCTGTTTTGTTTCATAAGACACGTCCGTAAAAAGGCCGAACGCCGCTATATAAACAAAAATATCATCATTAAAGATCCCTGCGTCGCACGCATAGTCCCTGCCGTTTACGATATCCGCTGCCGCTTTCTGCATATTTCCCGATATTTTGAGACTCCTTGCAAAATCATTGGTGGTTCCCGCCGGCACATATCCTATGGGCGTTTTGTCCTCGCATTTCATCATTCCCGTTACCACTTCATCCAGGGTTCCGTCGCCGCCGCTGCACACCACCAGTTCATAATCCCTGCTCCGGTTAATGACGGCCTCTTCTGCGTCTCCCCGTTTCTGCGTGGGCCTTGCCGTAACAGTGTACCCCGCTTTAGTAAAAATATCTATTATATCCAAAAGATTGCTGCGGATCTGTGCCTTTCCCGCATGGGGATTATAAATAAAAAGTAATTTTCTCTCCATAAAGCCTCCATTTTTCAGGCACTGCCTGACTTGTGAACTCTGTCTCAGGCATGCGGTCTTCTAAAATAGTTTTGCAAAAAGGGGACACATTTTTGTGTCCCCCTCCCTATACGTTTGTTGTGTGAGCAGCCTACTCTTTTTCGTTGCCGCTGATGTAGTTTTCAAGATTTTCCACTGCAGCGGCTTCATCTTCCCCTTCGGCAATCACGGTAACCTGTTCCCCTGTGTTGAGTCCTAAACTCATCATTCCCATAATACTTTTTGCATTTACCTTTTTGCCTTCCGCTTCGATGTAGATTTTGCTGTCAAACATACTTGCTTTCTGCACAAGAACTGCGACCGGTCTTGCCTCAAGTCCGTTTGCCAACTGAATTTGCATAGATCTCTGAATCATTTTTGTTCCTCCTAATTCACTTTTAATCTCTCTGCAAGCTCACTCAACTTACGTAATCTGTGATTAACTCCTGATTTCCCTACAGGAGGGTCTGACAATTCGGATAATTCTTTTAAAGTGGCATCCGGATGTTCCAGGCGCAGCTGCGCCATCTGTTTCAGGTTATCCGGAAGCTTTTCAAATCCCAAGCGCTTTTGAATATACAGAATGTCTTCCACCTGTTTTACCGCCGCATTTACCGTTTTGGTAATGTTGGCAGCCTCGCAGTTTACTCTGCGGTTTATAGAATTACGCATTTCTTTTACTATGCGCGTATTCTCCAGTTCCATTAATGCCACATGGGCCCCCATAATATTCAGCAAATCTACAATAGCTTCCCCGTCCTTCAGATAAACAACGTAGTACTTTTTACGGAGTACCTCCTTTGCCTCTATGGAAAAATCTCTCAAAACCTCTAAAAGCTTTTCCGCCTGCTCTTCTTTACTGCAGACAAATTCAAAATGATATCCTTTTTCGGGATTGCTCATGGAACCAACCGCCAGATAAGCGCCCCGTAAATACGCCCTTTTACAGCAGGCGTTTTTCAACAGGACGGAATTTGCAACGCTGTCCGGAGGTTCGCAGCTTCCCTTTACGTCATCATAAAGCTTTAATGCCATAAGCACTTCCTTAGCCTTCTTTAAATCCTCGATCCGCAGAACATATATGAAGTTCTGGGATTTCAGATTATGGCGCCTGACGGAAACACTAGCATATATATTAAATGTTTTTTTCAGCAATGTAAAGCATTTTATTGAAATAGTTTTATTTTCCGTAGAAATTCCTATGGCAGGACGACCATTTCCCGCATCCGCAATAAATCCGCAGAACTGAAAGATCGCCGCAAGCTCCGCCAGCTGGCAGTGCCTGGCGCTTCCGGTCGTGGAAAGCAGTTCTTCTTTTACCTGTTTTGAAAAGGACATAAATCCACCTTCTGTCAGTTGGTCCTGCCCGCATCGCGGTGCAAAAGGGTAAGGCCGTAGTCTCCCCGGTCCTTCATTTTTTCATAGAGGGCATTGGCAAGGGTAACGCTCCTGTGCTTTCCTCCCGTACAGCCGATGCAGATTACCAGCCGGTATTTTCCCTCTTTTATATAATTAGGGATCAAAAACTCCAGCATATCGGTCAATCTGGACAAAAACTCTTCTGCCTCCGGAAAGCCCATGACATATTCCCTGACTTCCTTGTCATTGCCAGTTTTGGCCTTTAGTTCATCGATATAAAAGGGATTTGGCAGAAACCTCACATCAAATACCAAGTCAGCCTCCAAGGGTATCCCGTTTTTGAAGCCAAAGGACATGATCTGTACCATCAAAGAATTATATGCTTCATTTTTAATAAATATCCTGTCTAATTCTTCCTTCAGTTCTCTCGTAAGGAGGCTGGAAGTATCTATGACGTAATCCGACTGCCTGCGGATCTCTTTCAGTATTTCACGCTCAGACCGGATGCTCTCCTCTATGCTGCTGCCCTCTATAGGATGAATTCTCCGGCTTTCCTTATATCTTTTGATCAGGATCTCATCGGAAGCATCCATAAACAGGACTTCATAAACAAGGCCGCTCTCTTTCATAGATATCAGGGTCTTGTTGATTTCCTGGAAAGATTTGTCTGAACGTACGTCAAGCCCCAGCGCCACCTTGGTAATCTCACTTTTAGGAAGAGTGATCAGCTCTACAAATGTGCTGATAAGCGCCGCCGGCAGATTATCCACACAGTAAAAACCCACATCCTCCAACATCTTCATGGCAGTTCGTTTGCCGGCACCGCTCATTCCCGTTACCACTACAAACTTCATCTTTTTTTCCTTTCATGGCACAAAACGGAAATACTAAAAATTTCCGATTCTGATTATCTCAGGTTCCAATGTAACCGAAAATTGTTCTTCCACTCTTTCCGCTACCTCATCCATCAGCTCTGAAATATCTGCCGCCGTAGCGTTCCCTACATTAATAATAAATCCGCAATGCTTCTCGGAAACCTGCGCTCCTCCGATACGGTATCCCCTAAGCCCTGCATCCATGATCAGCTTGCCCGCATAATGCCCTTCGGGACGCTTGAAGGTACTGCCCGCGCTGGGATATTCCAAGGGCTGCTTATTCCTGCGCCTTTTGTTAAAATCATCCATTTTATCCTGAATGGAAGCGGCGTCCCCTTTCTCCAGGGAAATTACCGCCGACAATACTATAAACGGCCTGTTTTTGATGATGCTGGTACGGTAGCCGAATTCCATGGTCTCATTATCCAGTTCCAGAATTTCTCCTTCCCTGGTCATAACCGTCACTTTTGTAACGATCTGTTTCATTTCCCCTTCATAGGCTCCGGCATTCATAACAACCGCGCCGCCCATGGTTCCGGGTATTCCCGCAGCAAATTCCATGCCGGAAAGACCGTTCTTTGCCGCCGTCTTTGCAACGGTGGAAAGCAGAGCCCCGGCCTTTGCAGTAATGGTATTTCCTTCAACCGTGATTCCGTTAAAACGCTCTCCCAAATGAAGAATAACACCATCATAACCTTTATCGCCCACCAAAAGGTTGCTGCCGTTTCCCAGTATAAAATAAGAGCGGTCCGTTTCCGTTAAATAATGAATGATTTCCATGAGTTCCCCGGAAGAACCTATTTCTACAAAGAAATCAGCCGCACCGCCTACCCTGAAGGTAGTATGCCTGCTCATGGGCTCATCCCTCTTAACATATTTCTCTAAGCCACGGGATTTTAAAAATTCAAATAATGCTGTATCCAATCCCCCACCTGCTATTCTTTTTTATATATGGTATGTCACTTTCGATCAATTATACCGAAGAGCTAGTCCAATACCAGCTTTGCCGCTCCGTAAATCCCCGCGTCGTTTCCCAGGGTAGCAAGTGTAAACTTCACATCCCGGCTTGCGTGGAATACGTTGGGGGTATAATTTTTGCGGATATAATCAAGAAGCACCTCTCCCGCCTTGGAGACGCCTCCTCCGATAACAAATGCCTCGGGATTTACCACGCAGGCTACCGCCGCAAGGCCTTTGCCCAGATATTCCCCGAACTGCTCCGCAATTTCCTTTGCCACTTCGTCTCCCGCTTTTACTGCATCCCAGACGGTCTTTGCGCTGACTGCGCCCTTTTTCAAGCAAGTGGGTCTGGTATTTTTATCCAGTACGCGGTTTGCCAGCCTTACCACTCCCGTAGCGGAAGCGTACTGTTCAAGGCAGCCTGTATTACCGCAGCCGCATACATCCGTTTCATTGTCATCCACATGGATATGTCCGATCTCGCCTGCGGCTCCTTTTGCTCCGGTCAGCATTTCTCCGTCCATGATGATCCCGCCGCCTACGCCTGTTCCTAAGGTAACCACAACAACACTTTCAAAGCCTTGTCCGCCGCCCTTCCACATTTCTCCTAAAGCCGCCACATTGGCGTCGTTTCCGCCTTTTACCGGAAGGTTCAAAAGCTTTCCCAATTCCTCGTTGATATTTAATACGCCCCAGCCTAAATTCACGCATTTATGCACGATGCCCTTTGCATCTACCGGGCCGGGAACACCGATGCCCACGCCTACGACATCCGCCTTGTCAATGGATTTTTCGGCAAGCTTGCCTTCCACTGCCGCCGCAACGTCCGGCAGTACGTTCACACCGCCGTTTTCGGTACGGGTCTTGATCTCCCATTTATCCAAAACGTTTCCTTCTGTATCAAACAGTCCCATCTTTATGGTGGTCCCGCCAACGTCTACCCCAAAACTGTATTTTGCCATTTTTATGATCCCCCTTTAATCTTCCCTCTTTTTGGCAAGATTACTTTGTACTCTTGCATATAATTCCTGTGCCGCATTATATCCCATCTTCTTCTGGCGGTGATTGATCGCGGCGGATTCACAGATAATGGCCAGATTACGGCCGGGTCTGATGGGAATGTTGTGGCAGACGATCTTATTGCCCAGATATTCCGTATATTCTTCCTCCAGCCCCAGTCTGTCATATTCTTTATCCTTATCCCAATCCTCCAGCTTGATGACCAGGTCGATCTGGCTCGTCTCTTTCACGCTGGACACACCAAAGAGCGCTTTCACATCCACGATGCCGATACCGCGCAGTTCAATGAAGTACTTGGTAATCTCCGGCGCGGAACCCACCAAAGTGTCCTCGCTTACCTTGCGGATCTCCACAACGTCGTCCGTTACAAGGCGGTGTCCTCTCTTGATCAGTTCCAGGGCAGCCTCGGATTTACCGATCCCGCTTTCGCCCGTAATGAGGACGCCTTCCCCGTAAACATCCACTAAAACGCCGTGAACGGAAATACAGGGAGCAAGCTGTACGTTTAACCACCTGATGATCTCCGCCGTAAATGCGGAAGTCGCCTTCTTTGTCATAAGAAGGGGAATATTCTTTTCCAGGGCGATCTTTAAGAACAGCGGATCCGGCTGTAACTCACGGCAGAATACAATGACCGGAATCGGGCAGGAAAGCAGCTTATTATAAATATCCAGCTTTCTTGCCTCCTCCATGCTGTCCATATAAGTATATTCCACGTAACCTACGATCTGAAGGCGGGTCGCCTCATAATGCTCAAAATATCCCGCCAGCTGCAAGGCAGGTCTGTTTATATCGGGCTGTGTGATCCGTACTTCCTCGATATCCAGCTCCGGTGTGAGATTTTCCAGTTTGAATCGTTCAATAACCTTTTTCAGGCTTACACTTGCCATATATCTCCCTCTCTTTACTTGTATTTTTGCTGTACGCCGGCACCCGGCGTTACCCTTGTTTCATCATAGCACAGTTTTTTTAGTCTCGCAACGGAGTATCGGAATGAAAAAAGGAGTATATTTCCTCCGCCAGCCTGCGGGAAATTTCAGGGGCCTCCATAAGCTCCTCCACCCCGGCCTTCTTTATCTCATCTATGGATTTGAAATGACGCATAAGGGCCTTTCTCTTGGCGGGTCCCACGCCCTTGATGTCATCCAGGACGGAGCGAACGCTTTCGTTTCTCCTTAAGGACCTGTGGTATTCGATAGCGAAGCGGTGGGCCTCATCCTGTATGCGTGTGATCAGCTTAAAGCCCTCCGAATCCTTTACTATGGGAATTTCCCTGTTTTCAAAATAAAGCCCTCTCGTCCGGTGATGGTCGTCCTTGACCATACCGCAGACAGGAATATCCATATGCAGGCTCTCCAATACGTCTTTGGCAATATTGACCTGTCCTTTTCCCCCGTCCATCAGCAGAAGATCCGGAAATTTTGTAAAGCTTCCAAAGGCCTCGTCCATCTGCTTTTCCTGATATTGTTTCTTTTCCTCCAGCCCGTGAAGAAATCTTCTGGTCAAAACCTCTCTCATACAGCCGTAATCATCAGGCCCGTCCACGGACTTAATGCGGAATTTCCGGTAATCGCTCCTGTGGGGCTTTCCCTTTTCATAGACCACCATGGAGCCTACGTTCTGAAAACCGCTGATATTACTGATATCAAAGGCCTCTATCCTGTCCGCCTTCTCAAGCCCGATGGCGGCCGCGATCTCCTTTACCGCCCCGATTGTCCTGCCTTCTTCCCGCTTGATCCGCTCCTTATCCCTGCTTAAGACCATTTCCGCATTTTTTGCCGCAAGCATTACCAGTTTTTCCTTGCTTCCTATTTTGGGCACTACAATATGCACCCGCATGCCCTTCCGCTCCGAAAGCCACTGTTCAATCAGTTCCTTATCCCCGATCTCCTCCTGCAGCATAATGGTACGGGGCAGATAAGGGGTTCCTGCATAAAACTGCTTGATAAAATTCTCGAATATTTCCCCCCTGGGAGTTTCCGACACATTTGTCATATAGAAATGTTCCCTGCCGATCAGCTTGCCGCCCCTGACAAAGAACACCTGCATTACCGCATCCGTATCATCGGACGCCATGGCGATAACGTCCTTATCCTCCTGGTCGCTTTCAGTGATCTTCTGCTTCTGGGCAACTGCCTTCACGCTGTTTATCAGCTCCCGGTAGCGGATCGCCTCTTCAAAATCCATGGCCTCCGCCGCCCGGGACATATTTTCCTCCAGGCTTTTTAAGACCGGGGCGTAGCTGCCGTTTAAAAATTCCAAAGCGCTCTCCACCCGTTCTCTGTACTCCTCCCGGCTGATCTTCCCGGCACAGGGAGCGCTGCACTGTTTCATATGGTAATTTAAACAAGGCCTGTCCTTTCCTATATCCTTGGGAAGGGATTTGCGGCAGGTCCGCAGACAGAAAAGCTTGTTCAAAAGATCCATGGTGTCCTTGACCTTTCCGGCGCTTGTGAAAGGACCAAAATATTTGGAACGATCCTTCTTCATCGTCCGGGAAAAAACCAGGCGCGGAAAAGCCTCCCCCATAGTTACCTTGATATAAGGATAAGTCTTATCATCCTTTAACATGGTATTATACTTGGGCCTGTGCTCTTTAATAAGATTATTCTCCAGCACCAGGGCTTCCAGCTCCGAATCCGTTACGATATACTCAAAGCGCGCTATCAGAGAGACCATTTTCTGGATCTTCGGCGTTTTCTTTGTACTGGTACGGAAATAAGAGTGCACACGCCGGTTGAGATTAATGGCCTTGCCCACATAGATGATCGCGTCACGCTTATCGTGCATAATATAAACTCCCGGATTGGGCGGGAGTTTTTTCAGTTCCTCTTCAATATCAAACATGGATTCCCTCATAAACAGAGTTTCCGGAAATAGCCCCGGAAACAAAACAGCACATAAGACTGCTAAAGAGCAGCCTTAGTGCCTTTATTTTAAATCATTCTTCCTCAGACTGCTCCGTATCCTCCGGGGCATTTGTCTTTATCAGCTCCCTGTTGGGTATCATAAACCGGTCGGAGCTCTCTGCGCTTTCCACAGAATCTTTTTCCGCCTTCGCTTCCGCCTCTTTTTCCAAAGCGCCGTCCTTATCCGTGCCTTCTTCCTTTTCCGGCTCTTCGGGAAGGCCTTTTTCCCTGCGGTAGATCGCCATAAACTCCTTGCCCGTAATGGTTTCCTTCTCGATCAGATGAGCGGCGATCTTATCCATGATCTCACGGTTTTCCTTCAAGAGATTTACCGCCTCTTCGTAGCAGTCTTTCAAGATCTTCATGACCTCTTCGTCTACCGCCGCGGCTGTAACATCAGAACAGTTCATCGCCGTCCGGCCGTCAAGATAACGGCTCTCCACCGTCTCAAGCCCCATCAGTCCGAAACGTTTGCTCATACCGTACTGGGTAACCATGCTCCTGGCAATATTGGTAGCCTTCTCAATATCATTGGAAGCTCCCGTGGTTACCGTATCGAAAACCAGTTCCTCGGCAGCTCTTCCTCCTAAGAGGCCTACCAGCATATCATGAAGTTCCGCCTGGGTATTGAGATATTTCTCCTCCTCCGGCACATGCATAACATATCCTAAAGCTCCCATGGTACGGGGCACGATGGTAATCTTCTGCACCGGCTCGGAGTTTTTCTGCAGTGCCGAGATCAGCGCATGGCCCACTTCATGGTAGGAAACGATCTTTCTCTCTTCCTTACTCATAATGCGGTCTTTCTTTTCCTTACCTACTAAGACAACCTCTACCGCATCAAACAGATCCTTCTGGCAGACTGCCTTCCGGCCTTCTTTAACGGCGTTGATCGCCGCTTCATTGATCATATTGGCAAGATCGGAGCCTACCGCGCCGCTTGTTGCAAGGGCGATGGCGTCCAGATCCACGCTGTCATCCAAAAGCACATCCTTGGAATGTACCTTTAAAATATCAACACGGCCTTTCAGGTCCGGTTTATCCACAATGATGCGCCTGTCAAAACGTCCGGGACGAAGCAGGGCCTTATCCAGGATCTCCGGCCTGTTGGTAGCCGCCAGGATCAGGATACCCTTGGATGAGTCAAATCCGTCCATTTCGGAAAGCAGCTGGTTCAAGGTCTGCTCACGCTCTTCATTTCCGCCGCCGTACTTGGAATCACGGCTTCTTCCGATAGCGTCGATCTCATCAATAAAGATGATACACGGTGCATTTTTCTGGGCTTCCTTAAACAGATCCCTTACGCGGGAAGCTCCCACGCCCACATACAGTTCCACAAAATCGGAACCTGCCAGGGAGAAAAAGGGCACATGGGCTTCTCCTGCAACCGCTTTCGCCAGTAATGTTTTACCCGTTCCGGGAGGTCCCACCAAAAGGGCTCCCTTGGGCAGCTTGGCGCCTATCTGGGTATATTTGCCGGGATTGTGCAGGAAATCCACTACCTCCTGCAAGGATTCCTTGGCTTCCTCCTGTCCCGCCACATCTTTAAAGGTAACGCCTGTTTCTTTTTGTACATATACCTTGGCATTGCTCCTGCCCACGCTCATGGGGCCGCCGCTTCCGCTCATCTTTCGGAACACGAACATCAGCACTATATAAAGAAGCACTACCGGCAGGATCCATGTCAGGATAAAACTCAGGATCATCCCCGAGCTGTCAGGGATCTCCTTGCTGTATTCCACGCCGTACTCGTCTAAAAGGGGATACAGGTTGTCATCTTCCAGATTGCCCGTATAATAGCTTTCGGGCTGGCCGGGATTCTGGTTATAATCCCCGAACAGGGTATTACCGCTTACTTCCTTTTTGGTCTTTTTGGGCGTGATCTTGATCTGGTCGTCCGTAATCAGCACGCTTTCTACCTGTCCGCACTTTACCATATTCAAAAAAGAGCTGTAGGAAATCTCATTGCTGCCGCCTGACAAAAAGCGCATGACAAAGCTCATGAACATCAATGTAAACAGCACCGCGATCATCAGCATGAACAGGCTCTGACGCTTCTGAGGCCCGTTTCCCCCGCCCTGATTCTGGTTGTTCTGATTATTGTTCTGGTTGTTATTAGGTTGGTTGTTATTATCCATATTCGTATATAATTCCTCCAAACAGTCTGTTACTATTATAAATTTAGGTTTTCTATAAATCAATACAAACATTGTGAAATTTAATAAGCGCCTCTAAAACTTTTATAAACTTTTTTTAACTTTTTTGATACAAATCCTAGATTTTAGACAATCTTCATTGTATAATACTTGAGTATATTAGGAGGATTATTTCATGGCAGTAAAATACGTATTCGTAACAGGCGGTGTGGTTTCCGGTCTCGGAAAGGGAATTACCGCCGCATCTTTGGGAAGATTATTAAAAGCGCGTGGCTACAAGGTTACCATGCAGAAATTTGATCCATATATCAATATCGACCCGGGCACTATGAATCCCATTCAGCACGGGGAGGTTTTTGTAACGGACGACGGCGTTGAAACGGACCTCGATCTGGGTCATTATGAACGCTTTATCGACGAGAGTCTGGACAAAAATTCCAACGTTACCACAGGAAAAGTATACTGGTCCGTGCTTCAGAAGGAACGCCGGGGAGATTATGGCGGAGGAACCGTACAGGTAATTCCTCATATTACCAATGAGATCAAAAGCCGTTTTTACCGCAATTTCAGCGACGACGATATGCGTATTGCCATTATTGAAGTGGGAGGAACCGTGGGAGATATCGAAAGCCAGCCTTTCTTAGAGTCCATCCGTCAGTTCCAGCACGAAGTAGGACGGGATAATGCCGTTTTGATCCATGTGACCCTGATCCCTTACCTGCGTGCGTCCCAGGAAATGAAAACAAAGCCCACCCAGGCGTCCGTAAAGGAACTGCAGGGAATGGGAATTCAGCCGGATATTATCGTATGCCGCAGCGAACTGCCTTTAGACCAGCAGATAAAGGATAAGATCGCCCTGTTCTGTAACGTGCCCAACAAGCATGTACTGCAGAATCTGGATGTAGAGCACTTATATGAAGCTCCTCTTGCTTTGGAAAAAGAAAAAATCGCGGACGTGGTATGCGAATGCCTTCATTTAGATTGTCCCAATCCGGATTTATCAGACTGGAAAGAAATGGTAAACAAGCTCCGCAATCCCCAGCACGAGGTCACTATTGCCCTTGTAGGAAAATACATCCAGCTCCACGACGCATATTTAAGCGTTGTAGAAGCTTTAAAACATGGCGGCATTTTCATCGATACCACCGTAAATATCAAATGGATCGATTCCGAAACGGTGACCGACGATAACGTTAACGACCTCTTAAAGGATGTAAACGGCATTTTAGTGCCCGGCGGCTTTGGCAACCGCGGTATTGAGGGTAAGATCAAAGCAATTACCTATGCCAGGGAAAATAATATTCCCTTCCTGGGTCTTTGCCTGGGTATGCAGCTTGCCATTGTGGAATTTGCCAGAAATGTAGTGGGCTTCAACGACGCCCACAGCGAAGAATTGGATCCCAGCACTACCCATCCCGTGATCGCCCTGATGCCTGACCAGAACGGCGTTGAGGATATCGGCGGTACTTTAAGACTTGGTTCTTATCCTTGTGTTTTGGACAAGACTTCAAAAGCTTATGCATTATACAAACAGGAGACCATCCAGGAAAGACACAGACATCGTTACGAAGTAAACAACGATTTCCGCTCCGTCTTAACAGAAAAGGGCATGAAATTATCGGGCATTTCTCCCGACGGACGCATTGTGGAAATGTGCGAGCTTCCGGAACATCCTTTCTTCATCGCTACACAGGCCCATCCAGAGTTTAAGAGCCGCCCCAATAGGCCGCACCCTTTATTTAAGGGATTCGCCGAGGCAGCTCTCGCACACAACACTCGTAAATAAGAAAAGAGGCAGGGGGTAACCGCAGATCCAAATATACCGGAATGCGGTTTCCTCATTCGGCATATTGTAAGCCGGTAGTTCCAAAGGCCAGTAATATTCCGAAGGCAATACTAATACCTTCCTGCATTCTGCAGCCCGCTAAATTCAAGACCACAGTCAGCACGTCATACATAGGCATTCCCGCGTACTCCATAATCCCGGGACCGATAGGGGATATGGCCCAGAGAGTATATAATAAAGAAATCACGTAAAACGCAAAGCATGTACTGATAATGATAAAAAAGGGTTCACACACTGATTTGTCGGTTCTTTTGACCGCATGTAAAAAAATGGGCCTGCATATACTATAAGACACTGCCAGATATAAAGCCGGAACAACGCTCAATCTGAAAATCCAGTCGGGATTTTCCAGAGAAGTCCAGCTTACGTCGATTTCCCATACATACAAAAACACATATGAGAGCAGCGCCATGATAATATAGGTTTCCACCGTAACAAATTTTTGTTTCCTTCTCATGCATATTCCCCTCTGTCATGGAATTTACTGCCTGCCAGCAGATTCCCCTGCTCATCTGCTAACTACATTCTAATACAATATGCAAATAATATCCACCAACATTCATCGACAATTTTCGACATTTTTGATTATATTTTCCCTTTGTTTTGTGCGTAAATTCTGCTTTTTCATGCTTGTTTTCCGCAAAATTTTGCCTATACTATCAGTTATCAGAACATACTGTCAGTATAGGCAAAATGCATAACATTTATTAGCTAAAAATCCGGCTAAATTTGAAAATTACTGATTTATTTTGTCGATGATTTGCTGCAGTTTTTCAAAATCTATGGTTCCGTCCTGGAAACTTATGAGTGCGCGAAGGGGCATATACTGCATCATGGCATCCTGCATCGCTTTAGACGAGCTTCCCAATCCGCTTTCCGCCGAATTGGTATCGCAGGATTCGATCATCGTACATGAAGCATATAACGGTTCTAAGAAGGCTGCCGCCTTTTTATCCTTCAAAATATCCCCGAAGGTCGTATTTAAATGATATTTCCTGCGGATCTCCTTTGTGGATTCCACGCTGACCGTATCTGTAAGTTTCATATCCGCACTGGAACGGCCGATCATGATCTTAAAGCTGCCGCTTTCCACATGAAAATCTCCAAGCTGCACATCATAATATGCAAAGGCCCTTGCATCCAGTTTGAAGCTGACGGTTTTAGTCTCTCCGGGCGCAAGCTCTACTTTTTCAAATCCCCGCAGTTCCTTTACGGGACGGATCACAGTGCTCTCCTCGTCTTCCACATAGAGCTGTACCACCTCTTTGCCCGTCACGCTTCCGGTATTTTTCACATCTACGGAAACCGTAAGAATCTCTGTATCCTTCATGGTCTTTTTATCCAGCTTCAGGTTGGAATATGCAAAATCGGTATAGCTGAGCCCGTAGCCGAAGGGGAAAAGGACATCCATTTTCTTTTTGTTATAATAACGGTAGCCCACAAATACGCCCTCTCTGTATTCAACAACATCTTCTTCCCCGATATAGTACAGATAAGAAGGATTGTCTTCCAGCTTCAAGGGGAAGGTTTCCGAAAGCCTGCCGCTTGGGTTGACCTCTCCGAAAAGAATGCGGTATTCCGCTTCTCCCACTGCCTCGCCCCCCAGATAAGCCTCTAACACGCCTTTTACTTTGGAGATCCAGGGCATCTCTACAGGGGAACCGTTGTGAAGTACGACTACCACATTGGGCTGTACCTTTGCGACTTCCTCAATGAGGTAATTCTGACTTTCCGGCATCTTCATATGGGTCCGGTCATAGCCTTCCGATTCGAAGGCGTCCGGCAGACCCGCAAAAATAACGGCCGCCTCTGCCTCTTTGGCAGCCTTTACCGCTTCCGCCACCAAGTTCTCATCAATGACATCCTCTTTATCATCAAAACCCTTTGCAAAGGTCACACCAGGCAGATCCTTTGCAAATTCCAATGCTCCCGTTACCTTATAGCTGTTGATGTGGGAACTGCCGCCGCCCTGATATCTGGGCTTTTCGGCATACTGGCCGATAAAAGCGATCTTCTGCTCTTTCTTTAAAGGAAGAATGCCGTCGTTTTTCAGCAACACCAAAGATTCTTCGGCAACCCTGGCGGAAAGCTTATGCTGTGCCTCCCTGTCAAAGACGGCCTCCGTATCCCTGTTTTCCATAAAGCGGTATACAATGTCAAGGATCCTCTCTACCGTCCGATCCAAAACCGCCTCGTCCAGTTTTCCGTCCTTAACCGCCTTCTCGATCAGTTTATCATTGACTCCGCATGAGGGCGGCATCTCCAGATCCAGTCCGGCCTTAACGCCCGCCACACGGTCATTGACCGCGCCCCAGTCGCTGACCACAAGACCGTCAAATCCCCATTCGTCCCTTAATACATCCGTGAGGAGCTTTTTGTTTTCCGCCGCATAGGTTCCGTTGATCCTGTTATAGGAGCACATAACCGTCCAGGGCTTTGATTCCTTAACCGCCTTTTCAAAGGCCGGCATATAAATTTCTCTCATGGTCCTTTCGTCGACTCTGGAATCGGAAGACATTCTGCGGGTCTCCTGGCTGTTAGCCATAAAATGTTTTATGCTGGTCCCCACGTTTTTGCTCTGCACGCCTTTGATATAACTTGCCGCCATTTCGCCGGCCACATAGGGGTCCTCGGAATAATACTCAAAGTTACGTCCGCATAAAGGAGAACGTTTGATATTTACCGCAGGCCCCAAAATGACTCCGACGCCCTCTGCCTGGCACGCCTCTCCGATGGCCTGCCCCATTTTTTCCACCAATTCCCTGTCAAAAGAGGATGCGGTTGCACAGCCGGCAGGATAGCAGACCGCCACGATACTGTCATTTACGCCCAAATGGTCTCCTTCATCCTTCTGCTTCCTGAGTCCGTGAGGTCCGTCTGATACCATCATGGCAGGCACGCCCAGCCTGTCAACCGCCTTCGTATGCCAAAAGTCCCCTCCTGAACAAAGGGACGCTTTTTCCTCCAGCGTCATCTGTGAAACAATCTCCTTAATCTTTTCTGCAGTCATTTCCTCATGCTCCTTTCTCATTATTATTTTATCATATTTTTTCTTTCCGATACTTCTTCCGGGTCTTTGCATCATAACCGCTGCTTTCTTTTCCTTCTGTAAAACATATACTATCAGATTTTGATTCCCCGCACTACCCGGTTTTTTGACTCGTTTTTAGGTCAATATTGACTTTTTTTATGGAGCATGCTAGGTTAAATACAAGCCTGACCGGCACAAAAATTTTCAGGCGGGAATATCCGTACTATCAGATGGAAGGAGTAATCTATGCAGCCCATACATGAACAGGTCAAAACCGACACCGCCCTTCCTGTGCGTTTTACTGTATATGACAGCGATAATGACTTAATCCCCATGCACTGGCATAACAGCCTGGAAATTGTATATATCTTAAACGGCATTATGGACGTTACCGTAAACGACCGTGTTACCAGACTCTTTGGAGGGGATTTTGTCATTGTCAATTCCAGGGACATTCACTCAACCCATTGTATCGGCTCTTCGAGGATCCTGCTTCTGCAGCTCCCCTACAGTTTTTTAAAGGAACACATTCCGGGCTACGAATTCGTCCGTTTCCAGGATACGGGAGGCCCCTTCAGTTTTCCGGGCCAAAACAAATTGAAACCCCTTTTAGACCAGATGGCAGAGCTTTATTCCGACCGGAGCACCATCGGGCGCTTAAAGCTGACTTCTCTTTTATACAGCCTGCTCTCGGAGCTGGTTGCCGATTATATGGTCCATATAAGTGAAAATGCCAAATTGAAGAACGACAGGAATTTTAACCGTCTTTCCCTGATCATGGACTATGTGAAGGAACATTATACAGAAAACCTAAGCGTTTCAGACGCTGCCGGCCTTCTCCACTTGGAAGAAGCGTATTTTTGCAGATTCTTTAAGAAATATATGGGGCAGACCTTTTTAGAATATGTAAATTCCGTTCGGCTGCGTTATATTTATGAGGATATGATGAAGACAGACCTGACCCTTTCGGAAATCCTGGAACGGCACGGATTTCACAATTATAAGGTCTTTTCCAGGATGTTTAAAGAAATATACGGGACCACCCCCGGTAAAAAGCGGAAAGAACAGACAGAGGCAAATACCCCGACTTGAGGAACGGACACCTGATCCCCACAGAATTAAAAACAGGGCTGCTGCAAAAATACAGTTTCCTATCATACATAGCATGGATATCGCCGATATCACAACTATATATGTAGCGCAACCGTACTTTTGCAGCAGCCCCGTCTGCATATGGTATTCATATCTTATATAATCCACCGGACTCCCTGCCCGGTCGGAACCTTAAGAATAGATCTGGAACATATTGGTCTGTCTCGTCAGATCATCCGCAACCTTATTTAAGCTGGTCGTTGCCGATTTGATCTCTCCGATAGTGGCTGCAAGCTCTTCCGCCGAAGCCGCCGTTTCCTGTGTAGCCGCCGCATTTTCCTCTGCGATCGCGGAAAGGCTTTCTACGGAAGACATTACCTGGCCTCTTGCATCATCCAACACCTTGGTGGTGGCTGCGATCGCCTCAATTCCGTTTACCGTTACCAAAAGACCTTCATTGACCTTGTCAAAGACTCTCTTCGTCATTTCTACCTTATCAGCCTGGAAACCGATAATGGCATCCACTGTATTCATGGTCTTAACCGCCTGCTGGGATTCCTCCAACAGATTGTTGATGATCCCTTCGATGGTCTTTGCCGACTGATTGGACTGCTCCGCCAGATTCTTGATCTGCTCTGCAACAACCGCAAAGCCTCTTCCGCTTTCTCCTGCCCTTGCCGCCTCAATGGAAGCGTTTAAAGCAAGAAGGTTGGTCTCATTGGCAATGGAAGCGATCAGCTCAGTAGCTTTATGTATTTCCTGGGCAGACTCGTTGGTGGTATTGGTCTGTTCGTAAATGACTGCGATCTGGCTCTTAACCTTTTGGGAAATAGACTTTAATTCCGCAACGGAATCAGCGCCCTCCTGACCGGCTGCTTTCATCTGCTCCGCATTATCAAGCAGGTGGTCTACCGCCCTGGATGTTTCTTCGATCTCTTCTCCGATTTTGATGACCGCATCTGTGACCGACTGGGTTTCCGTTGCCTGGGTCGTAGCCCCGTTTGCCATATCCGTCATGGAACGCGCTACGTCGTCGGAAGCATTGCTGGTATGCTCAGCCATTTTGTCCAGCTTGCCGGAAGCATCTACAATAACATCGGAAGTGTTCCCCACCTGTCCGATGACATCCTTTAAAGAAACAATTACTTTATCCGCGTGCTTTGCCAGAAATCCCATCTCATCCTTGCGGCTTACATCCCTTTTATCGATCCCTACGGTCAGATCGCCTTCCGCCGCCGCATCAAGGGAAGCGATAATACGGTTAATGGAATTTACCAGGCTCCATATAAAAATCCTCATAACAACCGCTACGATTATAACGGTAATAACGGTAATAATCGCAAGGGGTTTTACAATCTCCATTGCATCCTTGCCGAGTATGATAAACGCCGCCAGAAAAGACTCGATTCCTACCAGTACCACGGGGAATATTGTATAAAACATTAGCTTCGTTTTCATTGTAAATACAGAATCTGTATTTCTTAGTCTTCTTTCCTTCATGATGTTTGCCCTCTTTTCATTACATTTTTAATTACTGCGTATTCCCCAGTGTAACTCCTCTAAATTTCATCTTATCATGAAACAGCGCTTTTTGAAAGGAAAATATTTGCGCAAAGAAGAATTATACCACAATCCGGTTCCTGCCTTCTGCTTTTCCCCTGTACAAAAGGTCATCCGCTTTTTTGATCAAGGAATCCATGCTGTCCTTCCCGTCATACCGGGCAACACCGAAGGTAATCGTCACAGAAAACTGACAATCCCCGTAATCGAATGTTTTATTGCAAATTTCCTCTACAATTTTTTGCAGTGAAGAAAGCGCCGTCTCCCCATCCTCTTTGAACACGAGAAGAAATTCTTCGCCGCCCCATCTGATTGGAAATCCTTTTTTCTCCAAATGCTTTTTAAAGATTCCGGCTATCGTTACCAGCACTTTATCGCCGCATTCATGTCCGTAATGGTCGTTGATCTGCTTAAAAAAGTCAATATCCCCCATCGCGACAGTGACAGACCTGTCTCTGTCCCGGAGAACCTCTTCCATACATTTGGCCAGCTCCGTCCGCCCTGCCCTGCGGTTATAAAGTCCTGTCAGCCCATCGGTCGCTATCAGTTCTTTAATGGTTTCGGCAACCTCGACCGCATGACGGCCCATATCGCCGATCTCATCATTACGCCTTAAAACCGTCGGGGGCATCTGGTTGGTAAAGTCATTGTCCGCCAGCCCGCTGATATAATACCGCACCTTATTCACACAATCCACAATGCTGCCCGCAAATACGGAAACGACAGCCAGCATAACAGCCAGTGCGATCACAAAAACCAATATGATCTTGGTCACAATAGTCTGAACATTCGCTACCACGCTTTCGTTGGATGTGCCTGCAAAGATCATGCCGCATACTTCGCCGTTATTGTATAAAGGTACATAATAAGCAAAATAACCCATATCCCTGATCTGGACATTGCGGGAATAGCATTCGTTGCCCGAAAGGACCGCATTCAGGATCCTCTCGTCATCCAGAGTCGTATTGATGATCCTCTCCCCGTTTTTATCCCTTATGGTAGTAATAACCCTTTTATTCTGCCAGAATATACTGATATCTGCGCCCGTATTTTCTTTGATCCTGTCAGCCAGGGTACAGTCGCCTGTCAGATCCACGCCGCCCATGTAAAAGCGGTCATCCTCCATCTGTATTTCCCCCGGATAGGCAAGGCCGTAAATATCCATCGTTTCCCTTGCAATTCCTGCCAGTGATTTTTGAATTTCCAGTTCCATCCCCTCGGATACACTCTGTTTCCCCACTATAACCAGAATGACTCCTAATATAAGAATAGGAACTGCCATCAGTCCTGCAAGAGAAAAAAATAACTTCCCCTTTTTATTTTTCCTCATTATGACATTCCCTCTTCACTTATTTCTTTCTCTATTTTAACAAATAGCGACCTTTTTAGCAATGTTTTTTCAGAGGTCCAAACCCCTTTCCTGCGTCAGAAAACTATCCACATTCATTATATATTCCCTCTTTGGTACATAGACCTCCCCTTCCAGGCCGGGCATCGTTTTTTTAATCTCTTCTTCCGGAAAAGCGATCAATTTCAGCTTGTCCTTCCTTACAAGACGCTTTATGGCATACTCCAGCCTTGCCGCGGAAGAATAAGAAGACGCTTCCCAGACCATCATAATCTCCGTTATGCCGCGGCTTCTGGTATATTTTGCGCCCTTTCCGGTCTTATCGTAATGCTCCCGCATCCTTTTTTTTAAATCCTTTGCAATTCCCGTATAAAGGGATCCATCCTTGCATTTCACTATGTAAACAAAGGCCTTCTGCGCCATATATTCCACCCTACTTCAGGCTCCCGAAAAATTTATCCTCATAATCGGTCCCCGTATCATGCTGCATCCGTTTCACATACTCTTCCGGCTCCTTTGCCATCTTCAAAAAGGTATCAAAAGCCGAAATTACCATTTTCGCCTCATTATTTTTCATATCGTAATTATCCCGGTCCAGCTTTGACTTAAACCCATCCATCTGCCAGATGAGCACATCCACCACCTGATAGCCCTCGATCCTTACTTCCCCCAAAAACTCTCTTTTAACCAGATAATAAACATACTCCTTATAAATATCATCCCGCTTTAACAGCCTCTCCCAGAACTCCTCAAAAAAGCCTTCCGAAAAGCCGTTGTCAAGACATGCTTTCCTTGTAAATTCACAAACCTCTTCCCTTGTTATGCGCATCTTACTCCCCCCGCCGAAAACATACTCCCGTTTAAATCATTCTACCACAGTCCCGCCGCAAAAACATTACATTTTTAACTGAGTCGGCCTCCTCCCCTACTTAAGCCTCTTATATTCCCCCACCGTATACCCCGTATACTTTTTAAACTGCCTGCAAAAATAGGAGGAATACTGATACCCCACCTTCTCCGCCAGTTCGTTCACATTATCCGTCCCCTGATGAATCAGCTCGATCGCCTTCTTCATCCTGACCTCCGTCAGGTATTCCACAAAAGTCTTGCCCAAATGCTGCTTAAATAAATGACTCAGATAGCTTGCGTTGATCTTCGCATGAGCCGCCGCCGTTTCCAGAGAAATATCCTCCCCGTAATGGCTTCCGATATAAGACAGCACCTTATTTAAATGCTGGCTCTCCGTCACATCTCCTTCATTCTTTTGACTATCCTCAGATTCACGAAAGGCGGAATAATAGGTTTTGGGCAGCTGTTCATAAATATCGGAGATCAGGCATCCCGCCTTAATCTCCGGCTTTATGTCAAAGGCAGCCATACAAATATCGTTTAAAACTGCCGGAAGGTCTTTAGATAACTGCCCGTACATAAATTCATCCATCACATTATCCGAATAGATCAGCATGGGAAGTACATTCCCCTCCGCCGGGCAGAGAGTAAATTCACAAATCAAGGAAAGCCGCTTAGGCAGCTCCTCCCTGAATTTTCGAAGCCCTTCAGAGGCAAACAGCTCTTCATAACGTTCCTTTGGAAAAATAAGCGACAAAATAAAGCCGCTGGCAAAATTCCTGCCGCTGCTTTCTTCTTTTTTATTTCCTGCATTCTGTTCTTTAAGCTTCCTGATGATCTCATCCAGCCGTTCCTTTAACTGGGCTTTCTTTACAGGCTTTAGCAAATAAGCATCCACATGCAGATGCAATGCGTCCTGGGCATAGGCGAACTTGCCGTAGGCGGTTTTGACTATCACATGGCCGCCATAGCCCTGATCTCTTAAAAGCTTTAAGGCCTTCAGCCCGTTAAGCCCCGGCATTTCTATATCCAGGATTAAAATATCCGGCTGCCCCTTTAAAGCGATTTCCAATACCTGTGTACCGTTTTTCGCATCAGGCAGTATGACCGCCTCCGGATAATTTCTTTCCAGAAAGATCCTCATGGATTTTAATTCCAATTCTTCATCTTCAGCTATCAATATTTTATACATAGATTTTCCTCGTAAGGAACGGTTATGGTTATGGATGTTCCCTCATCTATTTTCGACACAATCGTCATGCTAAACCGGCGGTCAAAAAAAGCTCTCATTCTGTCAATCACGTTTTTCAGCCCGATACTGTCTGATTGAATCCCCTGCACATCCTTTCCTTCCAGATAAGCGGAAACGGCGGAAAGCTTTTCATATTCCATTCCTCTTCCGTTATCGCTGATGCAGATTTGTATGTCTTTCTCCCCGCATTCCACCGAAATTTCAACCCTGCCCTTTCCCTCACAGCATCCCAAACCATGTATGATGCTGTTTTCTATAATGGGCTGCAGGGTCAGCGCAGGTATTTTTCCCTTATCCGCCTTTTCATCGTAGCTAAGGGAAAAATCAATTCTGTCCCCGAAACGGATTTTTTGGATATAAATATAATCCTTTACGTTTTTGATCTCCTCCTCCATGGTGGAAACATGATGGATATCCTTTAAATTATACCTGAAATAGTCTGAAACCGCTTCCGCCATCTGTTCCGTCTGGGGCGCTTCCTCCAGATACGCCATCTGGGCTATACTGTTTAAGGTATTGAACATAAAATGGGGATTGATCCTTGCCTGCAGTGCCTTCATTTCGCTTTCCTGCAAAAGCTTTTCCATTTTTATATGCTCCAGGCGCTGCTGTTTTAACTGCAGCTCCAGTTTCATGTTGATCTCCATCTGCCCCATCTGCTCTTCGATTCGAAGTACCATGGCATCAAAGGTATCCGTCAGATCCTTTACTTCGTCCCGCCCCTGCTGCCATTGCCCCGGCTCATCCGTCCTGTAGTTCGCCGCCTTATAAGCCAGTCGGGACAAAGGATTTAAAACGCCTTTTGAAAACCAGAACAGCATAACGGCCACTCCGCCGAACATGACCAGAATTACAAAGATACAGATTCCCGTAATAAGAGACTTTTCCTTTTCCAGCGCTTTCTTTTCCAGCTCCGAATACTGCTCCACGGCGCGATAAACATAATCATAGTATTTGTCAATAAGCTGTGCCGTATAAGCCGCTTTTTCATAGTCCGCCGTTCTCTCCTCCCGGTTCTTTGACGAAAACAACAGCAGGCCTTCCTCCGTCTGCCCGGAAAAGGTATCTATCATATTATTCAGGTCGTCGATTTCTCTTATGTAGACATCCTCAAATATATCTTTTTTCAATGCGGCGCTGTCTGACACCAGTTCTTTAAGGCCCACGCAGATCGCTTCTTTGTCTTCCTCTCTGCCTGAAACCAGATAGTATTTATACGTTTCCGCCACTTCGTTTACACCAAGCTTCAGATCATAAACACGGTTATTTATATCCAGAAGGGTCTCCATCCTCTGCTGCATATAATTCATCATTCCAAACAGCAGTCCGCTGGTCAAAAGAAGCACCGCTACAATGACCAGCAGACACAGTGAAAATTTTCCCTTCAAGGTAGATTGTCTTATTTTTCCAGGTTTCATTTCATCCTTCCCATATTTGGCTTATTCTGTCCTATATCTCATTTATCCTGCTCCACTCATCCTGCTCTGTATTTTGTTTATCCTGCCCGCTATTCTGATTTCCTGCTTCATATTGCATTTGCCTGGCTCTATTTTCTGTTTACACCGCCATCCCGGTTGCTAACTCCATAACTTTTTCCTGAGTGGCTTCTTTGCCCGGGATTTCCCCTGCAACCTTCCCTCCCGAAAGCACTACGATCCGGTCCGACATGGATATCAGCTCGGGAAGCTCGGAAGAGATCATAATAATGGCCATTCCCTGTTTTGCAAGGTTTACCATGATCTTATAGATCTCGTATTTGGTTCCCACATCGATCCCTCTGGTGGGTTCGTCTAAAATCAAAACCTTTGGGTTTGTCATCAGCCATTTGCTAAGAACTACCTTTTGCTGGTTGCCTCCCGATAAAGTATTTACATGAACATCCATATCCGGGGCTTTAACCTTAAGCTCTTCAAAATACCGCAAGGCCGCTTTTTTCTCTTTTTGGGCTTTAATCATACCATATTCGGTAATAGCTTTCAACGACGCCAGTGTAATGTTCTGCTCAATGGACATGCCTCCTATGAAGCCGTCCACCTTACGGTCTTCGGTTACCAGGGCAATTCCTTTTTTAATTGCCTCTTCAGGATTTCTGATGTTTACTTCCTGCCCTTCCATATAAATATTTCCGCTCTGCTTTTCTATAATGCCGAAAATAGCATTTACCAGCTCGCTCCTTCCGGCTCCCACCAGACCTCCGATCCCCAAGATCTCTCCCTGCCGCACCCGGAAGCTGACATCTTCCACGATTTTTTTCCGGGCATTCTGGGGATGGGGCACGCTGAAATTTTCAACACGCATGATCTCATCCTTTATGGGTACCTCTTCCTTGGGATAGAGATTATCCATCTTTCTGCCAACCATTTCCGAAATGATCAGGCCCTGGTCAAACTCGCTTCTTTCGTGGCTATTTATGACGCATCCGTCTCTCATGACCACGATCCTGTCCGAATATGCAAAGACTTCGTCCAGCTTATGGGAGATCAGCACACAGGTATAACCTTTTTCCTTTAACTGCAGCATGATCTTAAAAAGCCGCTTGGATTCTGTTTCCGTAAGAGAAGCCGTAGGCTCATCCAGAATTAAAAGCTTCGGATCGCTGGAGAGAGCCCTGGCTATGGAAATTAGCTGCTGCTTACTGGCGCTTAAATTTCGCAGGATCTCGGTAGTGTCAACATCCAGCTGTACCATTTCCAAATAGGATTCCGCAGCTTTGTGGAGTTTATTCCACTGAATGTTTTTTCCAAACTGCCCCCATCTTCCCAGAAACAAATTTTCCGCCACATTTAAATCCAAATGCATATTAAGCTCCTGGTATATCATGGCAATTCCTGCTTCTTCCGACTGCTTCGTGTTCTTAAACTGTACTTTCTTTCCGTTGATCTCTATTTCGCCCTGATAACTGTCGCAGGCATAGGAGCCGCTGAGTATTTTCATCAATGTACTTTTCCCGGCTCCGTTTTCTCCTACGATAGACAGGATCTCTCCTTTATATGCTTCCAGGCACACGTCGTTTAAGGCCTTTACGCCGGGGAAGGCTTTGGTAATATGTTCCATTTTAAGCACTGTTTCTGCCATTTTACCTGCCTCCTTCCTACCTGGCGGCAATTTTCTTCAGCCTGAAAGTATCCATTCCTACAGCCGCTACCATAATAATTCCGATGGTTATTTTCTGCCAGTAAACAGACACATGTAAAAGTACCATGGCGTTGGAGATAGTTTCCATCAAAGCACAGCCCAAGATCGTACCGATTACCGAACCGTAGCCGCCGTACATACTGGTCCCGCCGATAATGACCGCCGCAACCGCCGTCATTTCCCAGCCTTCTCCTGCGTTGGGCTGCGCAGAGCTTAATCTGGCCGCCATAATGATTCCTACAAAACCCGCCAAAAGGGAGACCAATACATGGGAGCTGAATAAGATCTTCTTTACATTAATGCCCGATACCCTGGAAGCCTCCCTGTTTCCGCCTACCGCCATAAGGCTTCTTCCGTAAGGCGTTTTTTTAATGACAAAGTGGCCGATCATGACAATGATAAGGGCAATAAAGACCGAATAAGGTATGCTAAAGAGGGTTCCCTGCCCTATGGCTTTAAAGCCGTCGGGCAGAGGGTAATAGGGTTCTCCTTTTGTCAGCACGTTGACAATTCCTCTGGCTACATACATGGTTCCCAAAGTGGCAATGAGGGCCGGGATCTGGCAGTTGACGATGAGAACCGCATTGACGATCCCCACAACTGCCGCTGCTAAAAGCCCCATGATAACGGAAAGCCATACGGGCCAGTCATTGACCAGGCACAGCCCGCAGATAGCCCCGCCTAATCCCATTACGGAACCGATGGACATATCAAGGCTTGCTCCCAAAAGCACATATGTAATGCCTACGCTTACGATCAGCAGAAAGGAAATGCTTCTTGCCAGGTCGATCAGATTGGATGAGGAAAAGAATACCGGATTGATGATTCCCGTCACAATGCACAGCAATGCCAGCGGACCCACCTTTATCAGGCTGTTCACATTTAACTTCTTTTTCATGGTCACACCTGCTTTCTTCTGTTTTCACGCATTACTTTGCATCCTCTTTATAAGTCTCTACGTTGTCCTTTGTTACAAGGGTAACGCCGGAGTCAATAACCGTTTCTTCAATTTCTTCGCCATTGTTGATCCTGGTCAGTAATTCGATCGCCTTGCGGCCCATGAAATCAGGTTTCTGTACGATAGTTCCCCATACCACGCCGGAGCGGATATAGTCAAGGCATTCCGCCGTATCATCAAAACCGATAACCGTTATGGTGCCGGATAAGCCCTGTTCCTCCAAAACCTTTCCTGCCGCAACCGCGCCTGTTCCTTCACTTCCGAAAATGGCGTTCATTTCGGGATAAGCCTTTAACATATCCTGTGCCTTCTGGGTTCCTGTCAGCATATCCGAGTTGCAGGCTTCTACCGTAAGAATTTCCATGCCTGCCTCATTTGCAATGGCATCCTCAAAGCCTTTAATACGGTCGTTGTCCGTTTCCTGTCCTACAGTGCCTCTGATAATGCCGATCTTGGCATTTCCGCCTGTCGCTTCGATCATAGCGGTTCCCGCTTCAAAGCCCGCATCATAGTTGGAGGTGCCCACGTAAGCGGCCCTTGTGCTGTCAGGGGCATCCGTATCCACCAAAACCACCGGGATACCTGCTGCCGTGGCCCTGTCAATGGCCGGTCCGATCGCCGCCGGGGATAATGCCATGGTCACAATTCCGTCAGCCTGGGCAGCAATGGCCGTGTCGATGTATTTTACCATAACGTCCACATCCACCTTGGTATCTCCCAAAACATTTACATTAACGCCCTGCTCGTCTGCGCCGCTCTGGATCCCGTTTTCCACGGCGATCCAATACTCGTGGCTAACCAGAGGGGAGACGAATGTGAAGTTATAGGTTTCGCCGTCTCCTTTGGAAGTTGCTTCCGGCTCCGCTTCGTTTTCCCCTGCTTCCGGTTCTGCCGGGGTCTCCTGGTCAGCACCCGCTTCCTCTCCATTGGATGCCGCAGGTTCCTGTACTTTATCTCCACAGCCGCATAAAAGCGCTGCACTCATACACATTGATAATAGAATCGCTAAAGTTTTTTTCATCATAATTTCTGTTCCTCCTTGTTAAAGTGTTTTAATATGAATATATCTGGGTTCCGGTTTTTCCGGCTCGTTCTCTCCAAGATAAACGCCCTGTTTTCTCAAAGCATCCTGAAGTTTATCTATGGGAAGCTTTCTTAATTCCACATTTTCTTTAATGCTCAATGCCGCCGCAGCTCCTGCCGCCTCTCCGGTTCCGTAGCAGGTACTCATGACCGCAATTCCTTCATGGGCAATACATCTTCCTGCCGCAATGATATTTTCTACCCCCATAGGCAGAAGCGCCCTGTAAGGGATACTGTATGCATGTCCCGGAATCAGCCAGTACAATTCGCAGCCTCCTCCGTCGGGGTTGTGGATGTCCACGCCGTAAGCATTCATGGAGATCACATCATCAAACATTTCATAATTTAGAATGTCATCAGTTGTCACTTTATATTCGGCCACGATCCTGCGGGACACCATCATTCCCATCATATTGGCGATTTTGGTCAGCCTGATATTTTCGGTTCCCTTATAATTTTTGCGGAGCCAGTCCATAACCTCCAGAATCTGACGCCTGCAGGCTATCTCTCCTTTTGTAAGGTCCTCTGCCGAACAGGGGTTGATGCCTGTGACCCGGGTCATTTCCGCACGGAACTCATCGTCCTTCATTAGAGGGAAGAGGTTAACGGCGCCATATGCCAGCTCTTGGTCCACCTTCCACGTAACCGTATCCGGCGCTGCTCCGTCAAAGCAGAACATGGTAGAAACCGGGCTTTTTACTTCTACACCGTCTTTTTCTCCCACACCTGTTTCAAAAGGCGCTCCCGTATAGGCGATCACATCCCCGTCGCCTGTGCAGTCCACGATCCTTTTTGCAAAAACCGCCTGACGCCCCGATTTATTTTCAATAATAACACCCTTTACTTCCTTCCCCTCCATGATCGCCGAGGTAATATAGGTATGGAACAACACCTTTACGCCGTACTTTTCCATAAGCCTGTCCGCTGCGATCTTGTACAACTCCGGATCAAAGGGACAGATTGCCGTATCCGGTTCGTGACGGTTAACTGCAAAATACGGTTTTTTCTCCGCCATATCCAAAGGCTTGATGCAGCCTCCCATTTTCTCCAAAAGATTGGTAAACTCTTCCCATACGCCCTTGATGACCTGTCTGCCTCCCGTATACGCCGACATGGACATAAAGGAAGTAACAAGGCCTATGGTTCCCTGGCCTCCCAAGCAGTTAAAACGTTCGATGAGCATAACTTCCGCCCCGTTTTTTGCCGCGCTGACTGCTGCCGCAATTCCCGAAGGTCCGCCGCCGCATACGAGTACGTCTACTTCATAGCTGACAGGCAGTTCCTTCCCGGGTTCTACATATTTTTTATCGGTCTGCATATAAATGCCCTCCCTTTCTATCAAAATAGCGGGAAATTCATGAATTTCGGTTTGATGATTTTATTTTAAATGAGAGGGTATCCGCAAACAATAAAACATTTTTCGGTTTTTGATGGATTTTGTAGAATTGAAATGATACTTTTTTGTGATTTGTATATATTTTTGTGATTTGAGAAAGGCTGGAAGTGGGATTGCTTTGTGGCAGGGAACTTTGTATTAATGGTAAACGTCAATTTTATAAATGTCTCCGTCTTCTGTAATGATTTCTATGGTAATTTATTCTCTTTAAATAAATTCCTTATTTTTCCAGACGATATACCATAACCGGAGTCCCTTTTGCCTTTTCAAAAACATATATTCTTTTACAAACAGGGCATCTCCATACATCATATTTGGGCGCAGGTATCATCCATGGTTGAATGCTGTCGCAATCACAGATTTCATCCCATTCCCTGTCTGTAAATACTCTTAATTGAATATCATTGGGTGCCTCATGATTACTCAAATACGCTCCACATCTACATGTCATTCTCGCCATTATTTTATCTCCTATTGTCAACAAAATTCGCCACAATGTAACATCTATTCATTATATTTCTCCAGATCTTCCGCCCACGGCCTGCTTTCTTTTAATTTTCCTATAATATCATCATTTTTGCTGATAACAACTGTCATAGAGTTATCCCATGCAAGGATTTCTATTTCTGCAAGGGGATGTTGTATAGAAACCGGATTCTGCCACAGCCCGGTATTGCCATCTGCATATGGTAGTTTACTTTTTAAAACTTCCTGCCAACTTATATTCTTAGGAAATGCTGAAAAAACACCCCATATCCATTGAAAATCCTCATTTTCAACCATATTTGTCAACTCATCTCCCGTTATCCAGCAATATTCTTGGGATAGCTTTTTGGCATAATCCGGATTTTGGGGATAGCACTCGTGTCCTGTAATCAGCCAATTATATTCCTTTTGAACATTTCCGATTGACGCAAAAAGTTCTTTCAAATATGTATAATATTTTTCCCCTTTATCTATTATCGCACCTTTCAATGACTAGACCTCCTGCGATTCAACCTCTATAGTAATTTCTTTGCATAAAAATTTGCCCTCTAAAGGCCATGCAGAAATCCTAACGCAATATAGTTCTTTATATTTTTCAATTTTTATGTCTTGAATCAAATATTTGTAATTTAATTTTCCATCGTTTCTTTTTCCCTTATCATAATTTTCATCATGATTTAATGAAACAGTTTTTAAAGGTATATATTACACTATCTGCTCCTCTGTACATTTATAAAACACGAAAAGGCGGAAACCCCGTATCTTGATTATGCAAGTCTGACGATTTTCTAAATCTACAGCTGCAATTTAGTTGTACTATAATTTCCTCATCATATTCAGCTAATGACATATCTATCCATAAAGGGAAAGTACATCTGGGACCGGAAAGAATTTCAACAACCTCTTCCTTTTGCAACAATTTATTTTTTGCCCTCGGAAAAGGAAAATAAAGTAAGTCTTTACTTTTCATTTTGGGTTTTTCTTCTTTATCAATTAAGATTTTAAAAAATGTGTTGCAGCTATTTGCAATCCTCTTTTGTTGATATAATTGAATTAAGGCATGTTCAAGATTATCATTAAAGTTTATTGTTCCCATATTTACTTTACCTCTCTTTTTAAACATACAGCAAGCCATATTATTCCATTAACACGTATGGCAAAAGGGATCATTTTAAACTCCATTAATTCCGCTCAAACATATACCTGTAAGATTTTCTGTTTAAATTATTTCCTTAAATCTTTCTGATCCAAAGATTCCACCAGACTTTTTTCTATATTGCTTGATAAAATGCGAATCTCTATAGGTCCACCTTCTATCCCAAAATACCAGTAAAAATCACTTTTTGGTATTACCGCACTGCCATTATCTTTAAAACCATAATGCAATTTATTAAAATGATCAACAATTTCATGATTCTCTAATTTACCATATACAACATCCAGTACAAAACAAGGAAACTTTTCTTCATTAAATAAAAATGCCGTGTTCATATCCACCTTAAATACATTCTCACACACTACTTTACCAATATCTTTTCCTGTAGATGAATTATAAAAATAAAAACATATTGCATTTTTCTCTTGAATAAAATCAATTTTATCCAGCATTACTTCTTTTAATAATAGTTGCATTGCTTTAGTTTCCTTCCCTAAGCGCCCAATAATACATTAACATCCCGTTATTCACTAAAATTGATGTCATAATCTGACCGATTCCATATCTATTTCAAATTCTTGCATTCAACTTCTATATTTCTCACTCTAATCATTTAAGGCCTGAAGGTCCTTAAAGCATCTATCGTCTGCCCTATCAGCTCATCCAATGACCAGCCCAGCATTTCTGCTCCTCTTTCAATTACTTCTCTTGAGCATCCTGCAGCAAAGCCTTTGCTCTTAAACTTTTTCTTTACAGATTTTACTTCCAGATCCTGCACGCTTTTAGAGGGCCTCATAATAACTACTGCACCAATAAGTCCGGTCAGTTCATCTATGGCATACAAAACCTTTTCCATTTCATGTTCCGGCTTAATATCAACGGTAATTCCGTATCCATGACTTGTCACAGCATGAATAATTTTCTCATCAATTCCCCGCTCCCACAGGATTTCCTGCTCCTTGATGCAGTGCTGTTCAGGGTACATTTCAAAATCCAGGTCATGCAAAATGCCTACTACCTCCCAAAAATCCTCTTCATCTTTGTACCCTAATTTCCCCGCAAAATATTTCATTGTTTTTCCTACAATTTCAGCATGTTCCAGATGAAATTCATCTTTATTATATTCTGTCAATAATCCCCATGCTTCTTCTCTGTTCATTCTGTCTACCTCCGTAATTTTTTGATTTTCTTAACTATGTTACCATATGCTAATTATCATAGCAAAACTTTTGGTACATTATTTGTGCTTTATCATAAGCCTTCTCTATTATCTCTTTGTTTGCTGATAGCAAAAGCCATTGCTTGGCCTGCGAGAAGTTAAAGCCAAATGCGCTCTCGTAATGTTCTAAAAAATCATATGCTCTTTTTATAATATTACCAGCGTCAACCGTTTCAAGATTACTGATTTTTACCCAATCACTAAATATTGATTTATCCATAGGTTTTCCATCTGCCCATAGTTCAGGAGAAATCACTCCTAAAAATCCGCCTAAATCATCTTCTTGGCATTCACTATAGCCCTGATCTAAAATATAGAAAAAAATCAGGAACGACTGCATTATTTTCATTTTATATCGCCTCAATATGTAAATTATCACTTAACCATTCCATAAGAATCTTGAAAACCATTTGACTGGAACGAACATCGGAATACACTAAAAATAATACATAAATCCCCTTATTCAACTTCTTAGCATCATATATTTGAACAATTGACTCGTAATACTTTTCATCCATACCAATATACAATTTTTCAAACTTGCTTACTTCTTTAAATTCTTTTTCCTTAATGTCCGAACAAGTAATTCCACATCCGTCTGTTATTTCGAAAGCAATACCGGCAAAGCTACTTTTATCCCTGGTATATCTGACTTCACAATACATTGCATTTTTATTATCAATAACACTTTTGTAGGGAGTTTTCCCAAGCTTATTATATTCAACTATCATAACTATCCTTTTTTTATTTGCGGTTTATTGTTCCTTCATTTCACAAACTATATCTTCATACATGGTTACACATATTCCAAATTCTCCCATTAAATCTTTATCAAGTTTGACAATAATTTTTCTATCAGGGAACAAAGTTTTCACTCTGCTTTTCCAGAAATACCCTATTGTATTGGCAAACTGGGCTATTATTTTATCATTATCCATAAACTCATTCGATTCTCCTACAAAAAAATCTCCGATACTCCATGTATTAACGCTCATTTCTATAGCCTTTTTATCATTATGGTACTGTTCCTCTAATCTGCTGATTTGATCAAAGGAATCTTCCTCATTGCAATTCCAGAATTGTTCAATAAATATGTAATCTTTTACTTGTATTATCTGGGGGCAGAATAAATATGCTGCAGCTATCAACCCGTCAATTTTGCATTTGTATGTTGCATATTGTACTAAATCAGCGCACCAGTTTGCATCCTCAATTTCATTAATTATATTACTGTTAATTACGCTTTTAAAGATTTTAATATTTTCCATGATTCTTTTTTCTGTGTCATTTGCTCTAATTTTTCTTCTATCCCTTGAGCAAGCTCAAATTGCTCTTGAGTAATCCAACCACATAAGAATAAATCTCGTGCATATGGTATTCCAATTTTCGAAAAATCGTTTGCTATCTCATCAGTTACAACGGTTCCTTTATGACTCTTCATCCGACACCATGCCAAATGATAGTATTGCAAAATTTACCGTACACTCCAGCAATGATATTTTTTTTAATATATTATTGGGTAAAGAAAACCCAATCTCTGCGAAATCAGAACGAATATTAATATTTATATACACTTCATCATATACCTTTGTCAATTGATTAACATAATTACTTTTCTCACATAATTGACATATCATTTTTTCTAAACATTCTAAATATTCTTTTTCATTATTGTATTTAAGTATATATGTCCATATGTATTTGGGCGCTTTTCTACCCAAAGCAACTATACTCCCTTTATCAATAATTTTTGTCGGTAAAATATCTTCTCCAAAGTCAACTTTTATAGGATTAGCATCAGCTATCCCAAATACTATTTCTCCATTAAATTCCATGTAATTCTCCAATTATTTTATCGATTTCTTTTTCTTCATTTAATTTAATCATTTTATAGAAACCTTTTGATATTATGCCAAATAATAAATTCCTCTTTTCCTCATTAGATACTTCAAAGTCTTATTTCTTTATGTGAATCCACCACAATTTCTTTTTAGCAAAGCATATAAGCTTCGATAATATATAGCTCACTCCTAATAATTTGTTATATTATTTTTAAGTTCTTACATCTAAAAGCAAACAAATCATTCTCACATTCTTTTACTGCAAATCGTACCCCTTCATGTTGCCATTCCACTATAGAGTCAATTCTAATTGATACTCTGAACATATTTTCAATATAAACTATACCCTTTGTCAAGG
>DEUB01000058.1 GCA_002362385.1 Lachnospiraceae bacterium UBA3273 | reverse complement strand
AATAAAGTGTTGACACAAACAAAGATTGCGTATTCATTGACTTTTTAATAAAAAACAAGTATACTAAAACTTACCGTGCAGCCGGGGCAGTAGCGGAGCCTTGTACCTGCAATCCGCTTTAGCAGGGGTGTTGGCCGGCAGAGGGTTTGGGCTTTTATGGCTGCCCTTTATAAGTGGCGTTGATATCTGGGTCTTACGCAATGGAAATCCACGAACCGTGTCAGGGTAGGAATACAGCAGCACTAAGAGGAAGCTTCCATGTGCCGTGAGGGCGCCTGGGTTGAGTTAACTGTAAAGGTAACGCATGGGAGTCCGGTTCGAAGCCGGGCGCACGGTATTTGAATTTGTGAAACAAAAACAGATTCCCCGCTTTTGAAAGCAGGGAATCCGGTATTAGCAGATCAGATATTTTCTTTAATGCAGATCTCCACAGACGTATAGTTATATTCCTGCTTGGGAGGCTTGCCTGTAGCAAGGTGGTCGAACAGGATCTGGAGAGGCAACGTGCCCTGAAGGCGGGGCTGCTGGCAGATCGTGGCGGAAACCACATCTCTTTTCATCATTTCCACGGTTGTGGCAATTTTATCGAAGGTAATGATCTTCATATTTTTTTCCCGGTTGGCGGCAAGAATGGCTTTACATCCGCCGTATGTACCGCTGGCGGCAAAAAATACGGCATTTATTTCCGGATGATCCGTCAGCATTTTTGTTGTTTTCTCGTAGCTGATGAAATCATCATCCTTATTTTCAAAAAAATCAACAACATGAAGATTGGTATATTGTTCCAGACAGGATTTAAATCCGGCAATGCGCTCCGTATGGCATAAGATCTGGGAATAACCGCTGACAATGCCGATATTTAAAGGACCGGATGACATCAGATGCATCAGACCTGCAGCTGTCTGCCCGCATTTGTAATAGTTGCTGCCTACGTAAGCGATCCGCTTGGAACCGCTTATATCGGTGTTAAAGGTTACTGTAGGGATTCCCATATCATATAGTTCGTTGATCTTTTTGGCTATGGAAGGATCGTTTTGGGGAGAAATGGCAAGACCGCTGATTTCCTCCTTAAGAAGGGAATCGATAGCCTCTAACTGGTCGTCCACGCCAAAAGCGGATATTCTCCTGATCAAAACCGTACAGTTATATCCGGAAAGCTCTTCTTCCTTTTCCTTGAAGCCTGCAATGACGTCGTCAAAAAAGGGGTTGCCGATACCGAACATTACGATGCCGAATTTGAATTTTTTCTTCTGTGCCGCAAGTACGATACCTGCTCTGTTGGGTTTATAGTCCAGAGCTTTGGCAATTTCCAGAATTTTTGCTTCTGTCTTGGGATTTACTGCCCCCCGTTTATTTAAGACTCTGTCGACAGTACCCCTGGAAACGCCTGCAAGTTCTGCAATTTCTTTTATGGTAGCCATGCAAAAAACTCCTTAATGTCAAATAGAAATACAAACATACAATAAATAAATGTAAAATACAGAATGTCAGAATATTCTACATATATTTTATCAGTCTTTATAAAAAAAACAAGTAAAAAATCTGAACCGTGCACGGATATCGTGAAAATGCACAATAATAGAAAAAAGTTTTATATAAAGTGCTGAAATTTAACATTTAGACAAGTTTTTAAAAATTGATATTGATTTTTAATGCGAAAAAATATATGATTAAAATGTGCACGGGCACAAAATAAAAACGAAAAACAGATACATTTATTACGGGAGGCGCGGAAATGTTATATATTGGTGTTGATCTGGGTACATCGGCAGTAAAACTTCTTTTGATGGATGGGGAAGGAAAGATTCAGAATATTGTATCGAAGGAATATCCTTTGTATTTTCCCAATCCCGGCTGGTCGGAACAAAAGCCGGAGGACTGGTATACACAGGTCATGGAAGGGATCAGGGAACTGATAAAGGATGCTGATAAGAGCCAGGTCGCGGGTATCAGCTTTGGCGGCCAGATGCACGGCCTCGTTATTCTCGATGAAAACGATGAAGTTATCCGCCCGGCAATTCTTTGGAATGACGGTAGAACAACGGAAGAATGCGACTATTTAAATAATGTGATCGGAAAGGAAAAGCTTTCCGAATATACGGCAAATATTTCCTTTACGGGATTTACGGCGCCCAAAATTCTCTGGGTAAAGAACAAGGAGCCTGAAAATTTTGCCAGGATCAAAAAGATTATGCTTCCTAAAGATTATATTGCATATAGATTATCCGGCGTGCACTGCACCGACGTATCAGACGCATCGGGAATGTTGATTTTCGATGTGAAGAACAGATGCTGGTCCAGGGAAATGTGTGAGATCTGCGGTATCACAGAGGATCAGCTGGCCAAGGTATATGAGAGCTATGAGGCTGTAGGAACCCTCCTCCCTGCAGTGGCTAAAGAGCTCGGCATACCTGAAAGCTGTAAAGTCGTTGCAGGCGCCGGGGATAATGCGGCGGCAGCCGTAGGAACAGGAACGGTGGGAGACGGCAACTGCAATATTTCACTTGGCACAAGCGGTACGATCTTTATTTCGTCGGAGAAATTCGGAGTTGATAAATTCAATGCGCTGCACGCATTTGCCCATGCGGACGGACACTATCATCTGATGGGCTGTATGTTGAGCGCGGCAAGCTGCAATAAATGGTGGATGGACGAGATCATCGGCACAAAGGATTACGGGGCGGAGCAAAAGGCCATTGAAAAGCTGGGAGAGAATCATGTTTATTTCCTGCCCTATCTGATGGGCGAGCGTTCCCCTATCAACGATCCGTTGGCAAGAGGTACTTTTATCGGACTTACCATGGATTCCACAAGGGCCGACATGACCCAGGCCGTTTTAGAAGGCGTGGCGTTTGCCTTAAGGGATTCATTTGAGGTGGCAAAGGCTTTAGGCATCAATATCGAGCGGACCAAGATCTGCGGCGGCGGGGCAAAGAGCCCGCTCTGGAAAAAGATGATTGCAAATATATTGAACGTAAAGGTTGACGTTATCGAAAGCGAAGAAGGACCTGCACTGGGCGGAGCCATGCTTGCGGCGGTTGCCTGCGGCGAGTTTGAAAGCGTAGAGGATGCGGCGGAAAAAATCGTTAAGATCGTTGATACCGTAGAACCTGAGGCTGAGCTGGTAGAAAAGTATGAAGCAAGATACCAGCAGTTTAAAGAGATATATCCTGCCTGCAAGGAACTGTTCCGTAAGATCCGGTAAATGTGATTTGTGGACGGCGGAATATTTTTAGGCGGGCAGAAATATAGGACTTATTAACAGGATGAAGAGAATATAACAGAAAGGGGTTATGAAATGACAATTTATGACGTGACGGATGAGAAGTTTCGAAAATACGGCAGAGTCGTGAAGAACATCGATTTTTCCGGATTAGTAGAGGCATTGGAACAGCAGACTCCATTACCTGAAGGTGTTGTATATGAGCCTAGCGTAAAAGAGTTGGAAGCACTTCCCGTTTTTGTGGAATTGAGAGACAAGACATATGGAGAGTCAGCGATTCAGATCGGATACTGCAACGGACACAATGAATTATTAAATGCGGTAGAGTACCACAGAAGCTCTGAGATCAATGTGGCGGCGACGGATGCGATTTTGATATTGGGGTCCCAGCAGGATATTACAGATGACTTTACCTATGATACATCTTTGATGGAAGCATTTCTGGTTCCGAAGGGAACTGCTGTTGAAGTGTATGCGACGACACTTCATTACGCACCATGCGGGGTAAAGGGAGAGGGATTTAAGGTCGGGATCGTTTTACCGGCAGGGACCAACTATCCCTTGGAAACTTCTCATTCCGATGGCGAAGATAAGCTGATCACAGCGAAAAACAAATGGCTGATCGGCCACGAGGAAGGCGGACTGGATGAAGGCTGCCACATCGGACTGGTCGGCAAAAACTTAAATATAAATGAATAATCCGTTTTATAAAGCGGTGTAAGGAGGAAAAGAAACAATGAATAACGCACCTGAAGTAAAGATCGGTATTGTGGCTGTAAGCCGTGACTGTTTTCCGGAGAGCCTTTCCGTAAACAGGAGAAAAGCATTGGTAGAGGCATACAAAAAGAAATACGGAGATGCGGATATCTATGAATGTCCTATCTGTATTGTGGAAAGCGAGATCCACATGGTCCAGGCTTTGGAGGATATTAAGAAGGCGGGATGTAATGCCCTTTGCGTTTATCTCGGAAACTTCGGCCCCGAAATTGCAGAAACTCTTTTGGCAAAGCACTATGACGGACCGGTTATGTTCTGCGCAGCTGCCGAGGAAACCCAGAATGACTTAAAGGGCGGACGCGGCGACGCATACTGCGGCATGTTGAATGCAAGCTATAACTTAAAGCTTCGCAATACAAAGGCATATATTCCTGAATATCCTGTAGGAACCGCAGAAGAATGTGCGGATATGATCAGGGAATTTGTTCCCATCGCAAGGACTATAGACGCTCTTGCCAACTTAAAGATCATCAGCTTCGGCCCCAGACCTTTGAACTTCTTGGCGTGTAACGCACCCATTAAACAGCTGTACAATTTAGGTGTGGAGATTGAAGAAAACTCCGAGCTGGATTTATTTGAAGCATTTAAAAAGCACGACGGGGATTCCCGTATTCCTGCAAAGGTCAAAGAAATGGAAGAGGAGCTTGGAACAGGCAATAATAAGCCCGAGATCCTTCCTAAGCTGGCACAGTATGAGTTGACCCTTCTTGACTGGATCGAGGATCATAAGGGATACCGCAAATATGTAGCTATTGCCGGAAAATGCTGGCCTGCATTCCAGACGCAGTTCGGATTTGTACCCTGCTATGTGAACAGCCGCCTTACGGGCATGGGCATTCCCGTATCCTGCGAGGTTGATATTTACGGCGCACTGAGCGAGTTTATCGGCTACTGTGTATCCGAAGATGTGGTTACGTTGTTGGATATCAATAACTCTGTACCGGCAGATATGTACAAAGAATCTATTGAGGGCAAATTCCCTTACACACACAAAGATACATTCATGGGCTTCCATTGCGGGAATACATGCTCCAAGAAATTATCGTCCTGCGGCATGCAGTATCAGATGATCATGGCAAGAAGCCTTCCCGAAGAGGTAACCCAGGGAACTCTGGAAGGAGACATTGTACCGGGAGATATTACATTCTTCAGACTGCAGTCTACGGCTGATTCAGTGCTCCGCGCTTATATCGCACATGGAGAGGTCCTTCCCGTGGCATCCAAATCCTTCGGAGGAATCGGCGTATTTGCCATTCCTGAAATGGGCAGATTCTATCGTCATGTACTGATCGAGAAGAATTTCCCTCATCACGGAGCAGTAGCATTCGGACATTTCGGAAAAGCAATTTATGAGGTATTTAAATATATCGGCGTAGATGTAGCGGAAATCGGATACAACCAGCCTGCGGGCGTAAGGTATCCTACCGAAAATCCTTTTGCTTAATCGTTTAAACGATTTTAAATAAAGCATTGCCCAAAGATGGTTTTGACCCCAAAACGGTTGAAATCATCTTTTGGGTGTTATATGATGGACATGCAGAAAACAAACATATGGAGGCAAATGACATGACAAATTTAGAACTTCAGAAACGGGCAAATGAAGTTCGTAAAGGTATCGTGACTTCAGTGCATAGTGCCAAGGCCGGTCATCCGGGCGGTTCACTCTCTGCGGCGGATATGTTTACGTATCTTTATTTTGAGGAAATGAATATTGATCCAAAGAATCCTAAGAAGGAGGACAGGGATCGTTTCGTCCTTTCCAAAGGACATACTGCGCCGGGATTATATTCCACACTGGCAAACAGAGGGTATTTTCCGGTAGAGGATCTGACCACTCTCCGCAAGCTGGGATCTTATCTGCAGGGACATCCCTGTATGCAGGAGACTCCCGGAGTCGATATGAGTTCCGGCTCTTTAGGACAGGGTATTTCCGCTGCGGTAGGAATGGCGCTGGCGGCAAAGATGGACAATAAGGATTACAGGGTATATACGCTTTTGGGAGACGGCGAGATCCAGGAGGGCCAGGTATGGGAGGCTTCCATGTTTGCAGGCGCCCACAAGCTGGATAACCTGGTAGTGATCGTGGATAATAACGGATTACAGATCGACGGAAAGGTGGAGGACGTCTGCTCCGTTTATCCCATCGATAAAAAATTCGAAGCATTTAATTTTAAAACGATCAATATCAACGGACACGATTTTGATGAGATCCGTAAAGCATTGGATGAGGCGAAAGCCACAAAGGGCATGCCTACTGCCATTATCATGCATACCGTAAAAGGAAAAGGCGTTTCTTTTATGGAAGACAATGCGGGATGGCACGGAAAGGCCCCCAACGATGAAGAATATGCTACGGCAATGGCGGATTTAGATAAGATTTCAGAGCAGTTAGAGAAAGCAGGTGAAGCATAATGGCAGATGTAAAGAAGATCGCAACAAGAGAAAGCTACGGAAACGCCCTTGCAGACTGCGGAAAAGACTTCCCTAATCTGGTTGTTCTGGATGCAGATTTAGCGGGCGCTACCAAGACAAGTATTTTTAAGAAGGCATTTCCTGACCGCCACATCGACTGCGGTATTGCGGAATGCAATATGACGGGCATTGCAGCTGGTCTTGCAACCTGCGGAAAGGTTCCTTTTATTTCCTCCTTTGCAATGTTTGCGGCAGGAAGGAATTTTGAGCAGGTTCGTAACTCCATCGGCTATCCTCATCTGAATGTTAAGATCGGCGCGACCCATGCGGGTATTACCGTAGGCGAAGACGGCGCGACCCATCAGTGTAACGAGGATATTGCATTAATGCGTACCATTCCCGGGATGACCGTTATCGTTCCCTCCGATGATGTGGAAGCGAAAGCGGCTGTACGGGCGGCGATAGAGATGGAAGGGCCGGTTTATTTGAGATTCGGCCGTGCGGCCGTTCCGGTTATCAATGACAAACCCGATTACAAATTTGAGATCGGCAAGGGCGTTGTGTTAAAAGAGGGAAAAGACGTATCCATTATTGCGACAGGTATCTGTGTGGAAGGTGCAATGGGTGCGGCAGAAATGCTTGCAGCTGACGGCATCAGTGCAGAGGTCATCAATATCCATACCATCAAGCCTCTGGATGAAGAACTGGTTACTGCAACCGCAAAGAAGACGGGAAAGGTATTTACCGTGGAGGAGCATTCCGTGATCGGCGGCTTGGGAAGCGCAGTATGCGACGTTCTTTCCGAGAAAGCGCCTACAAGGGTTGTTAAGATCGGTATGAATGATAAATTCGGCGAATCAGGATCCGCAGGCGCTCTGGTTGAGAAATACGGATTGGATGCAAAAGGAATTTATGTAAAAATAAAGGAAAATCTGTAGAAAAATTCCG
The DNA here is from genome assembly GCA_002362385.1 of Lachnospiraceae bacterium UBA3273. GTDB lineage: Bacteria > Bacillota > Clostridia > Lachnospirales > Lachnospiraceae > UBA2882. Next base: position 8,805 of record DEUB01000058.1, on the reverse strand, counting down.
AAGAGTAATTTAGAAGGGTATTGCTAAATGGCTGACTTTCAGCCGGGGGCAATACCCTTTTTCATATTAAATAGGCCGGTAAATGGAACGGATAAAAAAGAAGTTGTAAAATATGGACTATTGTGATAGTATAGACTATAGCGGTAGTCCACATTGCAAAAAAACAATGAAAGTGAAAGAAGGATCAAGATGAGTTTAAAGCTATTTGACAGTGAGTTAAAGGTAATGGAATTCATATGGGATAATGAGCCGGTCAGCGCAAAGGATTTAAGTTTGCTTGCGGCAAAGGAAACCGGATGGAATAAAAATACCACCTATACGGTAATCAAGAAGCTGGAGTCGAAGGGGTATATCAAACGAAACGATCCGGGCTTTATCTGTACGGCGCTGATCTCCAGGGACGAAGTCTGCAGGGTGGAGACCCAGAGCCTTATTGACAGGCTTTTCGGCGGCTCGAAAAGGGCTTTATTTTCCGCTCTTTTGGAAGACGAAAAATTGTCTGAAAAAGAGCTTCGCGATTTAAGAAAGATGATCGATGACAAGAATGATATCTGATGAAAGGCGGGTTTATGAGGGGAGAAGTGTTTTACTGGATCCTTAATATGAGCATAGGGGCGTCCGTTACAGGAATCGTCGTTATGGCCTTGAGGAAGATCAAGAGACTGCCGAGGAGGCTGGTGTTTCTTTTATGGGCCATCCCCTTCTTACGTATGTGGGTGCCTATAGGGATAGGAAGCAAATACGGGCTTATGGGGCTTTTGTCCCGAATGGGCATGAAAACGGTAGTGGTTTATGAGAGAAGGGAAACGATCTCCGCCATGAATATGGTGGGAGCGGCGGAAAGCTATTTTCCCGTCACTTACAAAGTCAACATACTGGAAAACGTTTTTGACGCGGCTTTTGTTGTGTGGATGGCCGGATGCGCGGCATTTTTGGGAATGCTTTGTTTTTTATATGTCTCTTCCCAAAAAGAACTGCGCCATACAACATGCCGGCAGGATAATATCCTGATATCAGAAACGACGGAATCCCCCCGGGTGTATGGGATCTTCCGCCCGCAGATCCTTCTTCCCGCAAGGTATGAAGATAAGGATATTACCTATGTTCTTGCCCATGAAAAAGCGCATATACGGCGTAAGGACAATCTCTGGCGGCTTTTGGGATTCATAACTGCCTGCGTACACTGGTTCAATCCGTTTTCCTGGCTGTTCTTAAAGCTTTTTCTGGAGGATATGGAGTTTTCCTGCGACGAAACGGTGCTGAGAGGTCTTGATGAAACGAAAAGAAGGGCCTATGCGGGAGCGCTTGTGGACTGTGCGGAGGATATCAGCATCTTTGCTTCCGCTTTTGGGGGAGCGGGGCTTGGAAAGAGAGTCCGCCGGATCTTATCTTACAAAAGAGTGTCCTTGTTTGCAACAGTGTGTTTTGTCCTTCTGGGGTTAGGTATCGCTTATGCGCTGTTGACCAACGGTATGTAGAAAGGGAGAAATCATGAAAATGAAAAAATTCAGAAAATATTATTTACTGTCTCTTGCGGGAGTTTTCATAGCTTCCTTTTATCCCCTGTATATGGGAGTACGTGTTGTGGCAGATATGATCACAAAGGGAACCGTTATGAGGGAAGACTATCCCAAGTACATCATTCCCTATACGCCGATCAGTCTTGCTCTTATGGCGGGGGTGTTACTGATGCCTTCGCTGTTAAAATACGGAAAAAAAGCCGCCCAGCTCTTTGCCACAGTCCTGTCAACGGTGGTGTTCTTTGCCTTTGAGCTGCTTTTGGAGAGCAAGGTGGTGGTTACCTCAACGAGGGCTGCCAAGCTGGGAGACTGGCAGATGTTTATGTGTTGGGTTCCGCCTGATGAATATATGGAAGAGGAGGTCAGGGAGACGGTGGCTGAAATTCTCATGGGAGAATATAATCCGGCCTTTAAACTGCATTTTTATATGATCTCCCTCCTCATCATTTTGACTGTCCTGAATTGCTTCTATGGGTTTGCCCGAATGATACGAAGCGGAGAGAAAAAACGGCTGCGGGCATTGATCGTGCAGGCGGTATCTTGCGGGATTTTTCTGGCGCTTTGTATTTTTGCGTGCTTTACGGCGTTTTTCAGGGACGGAAGTATATATGTTTCCTTTATTTCGGCGGTTCTTATGACAATATTTTTTGTCCTGTTCGGGATAACGGCGGGGATTTATGCGGGCTCCTTCCTTATGGAAAGGCCAAAACCGATCTCCATAGGGATTCCTGCTGTAACGGCGTCCCTTATGGTCACGCTGATGTATATAGGAGAAATGATCCTGTTAAGGGGACGGTCATACCGTTTCGGCAAAGGGTTTTTGTTTCAGAGCCTGTCCAGAGCGCTGTTCCTTACCCGCGAAAATATCATAATAGGCGGGGAGATAGACAAAGGGCTTGCGCCTTTTGACATCATCATCATACTGGCGGCAGGGATATTCTGCGCCTGCATCATGAAAAAACTTGTAATAAAACAGACCAAAGAAACTGATAAGCAGACTGATATGTAAAATGAGAAAGAAACGATGGAAGAGTTGAAGATGATGAAGAAACTTTTCATAAAGATGATGAACTTTAAGGCAGATTATGATATACTCCTTACATAACAAACGAGTCGTTACAGCACAGACAAGAAGGAGGTATTTATGCACAAAGAAAACTTATCTGCAGCAGAGGCACTGGAGAAGTTAAAGGAGGGCAATAAGCGCTATCTGACTTCTGACACAAACCCGGGAGACATTTCCAAGAAGATCAGGCAGGCTACCTGCGACGGGGGACAGAGCCCTTATGCCATCGTTGTGACCTGTTCGGATTCCAGGGTAATTCCCGAAGGCATTTTTTCTGCCGGGATCGGCGAACTGTTTGTCATCCGCGTAGCGGGCAATGTCATGGACAATCATCAGATCGGCAGCGTTGAATATGCTGCGGAGCATCTGGGGAGCAAACTGTTAGTCATATTGGGGCATACCCATTGCGGAGCCGTAGGAGCGACGATCAGCAGCGCGCCGGAGGGATATGTGAAATACATAACCGATGAGATCCGCAAGGCCATCGGAGATGAAAAGGATGAGTATAAGGCATGCTGCTTAAATGTGGAAAGAAGCGTGTCTATTGTAAAGGAAAGTCTCAGTGAAATGGTAGAAAAGGGCGAACTTACGGTTTGCGGCGCCGTTTACCATATCGACAGCGGAGAGGTTGAGTTCCTGGACTAAAAGAGATGAAAAAGGACGAATCGTAAAAAGAAATTTAAAGTAACGGAATGAAAGGTTTCATCACTCTGACCTATGCTATGTGGGAAAGAGGGGTGGAACCTTTTTTATGAAGAGAGGAAAAATTTCTAAAAAAAAAAAAAGGTCTTGATTATTTACGTATGTAATCCGATAATATAAATAGAAGCACATGCGGAGGTAATTTTATGGGAGAGATAACGCCGAGCGAAAATGAATGGCTGATCATGGAAGTGATCTGGAAAGAAAGCGGATCCCTTACTGCATCGGAAATCATAGAAAAATTAAAAGGGACGCTGGACATCAGTAAAAAGACCATCCGCGTTATGATCGGCCGCCTGGTGGCAAAGGGCGTGCTGGGCTATACGGTGGATGAAAACGATTCCAGGATCTATCATTATTTTCCCTTAAAAACAAAGGAAGAGTGCCTGGAATTAAAGAGCAGGCGCTTTGTAAAGAATTATTTCGGAGGGGATGCGTCCCTGGCGGTTGCCAGCTTCTTAAAATCTACGGACATTACAAAAGCCCAGCTGATAGAGTTGGAAGAGATGGTGGAAGCTTTAAAAGAGCGGCATTAGCGGAAGAAAGAAGGGATGGGCATGATTGAAATCCTGGGTCTGCTTAAGGGTTTTCTGGATTTCGCGGCAGTGTACTGCTTTCACAAATGCATACGGACAATGCTTGCGGGAATGGGAATGCTTCTGCTCATCTGCATTATCAGAAAATGCAACAGAAGACATGCAGCCTGCGTTAATATCGGTGCGATGGCACTGCTGCTTCCCATGGTTTTTATGGGGATGAACAAGTTGTTTTTTAAAGGGTATATTTACTGGTATCTTAACAGTCTTTACCATTATACCCGTGATCCCATATTCGGAAGGATTTATTTTGGGGTAATGGGGATCCTTCTGTCGGTCCATATCATAAAGAGCAGACACCTGAAAAGGAAATTGAGGAATCTTCCGGTCTTTGAGGATGAGATCAGGGAAGAGATCATAGAGAGGCTGACTGATTGTGACCGTACAGCTCTGCCCGGCAGATATTTAAGGCGGACCCGGATCTATATTACGCCGGAGAAGATAAGCCCCTATTCGGGAGGGATCATACATCCTTTTATTGTGATCCCGGAAGAACTTACTAAAAACTGGGACAAAGCGCAGCAAAGAGTGATCCTAAGCCATGAGTTTTTACATATCAGATCGGGGCATATCGTGCTGCTGTTCTTATTTGCCATGCTCCGCATCTATTGGTGGTTAAACCCTGCCGTATATCTGTGTGAAAAGGTTTTGCGGGAAGATCTGGAAATGGCCTGTGATGAGAGCTATATATGGGTCACGGGCGTCAGCAGAGTGGAATACGGAAGGCTGATCCTCGGCATGATCACGATGTTAAAGAGCGTGCAGGAGGAATGTGCCGCATCCTTTCTGGACGGAAATTATTTTGAAGTATTAAGAAGAAGGATCGGATACTTAAACGAACGCAAGGCGGCAGGAAACAGAGGAGATATCAGAAAGCGGATTGTTTCATGCTTTGGCATTTTAACGGCGGCTCTGTTGCTTGTTATTGCATTTACTTCATATCCCCGGTATACGAAAATGAAAGAGATCTCTTTTTATAATGAAGATCTGGAAATGGTAGTATGGGATTCCAGGGAGTTCGGGGATTCCGTTAAGATAGTGGATGGGGAAGTGCGGATCGATAAAGAGGAATTCAGAAAGATCCTGGAGAAAGAGGATATCCGGGGGGAATATGTGTATATTTCCTTCGATCTCATCATGAAGGTGCCGGGAGCAGGCGGAGGCGGGAATGTGGCCATGGTCAATATGGATGATTATGACGACATCTGGTATCTGGCTGCGGATGACTGGAGTAATAAGCTGGCCGTGTTTCTGATGAAATATTTGATATAAAAACGGATATAAAACTGATATAGAAGCAGGGAAGATCTTAAAAAATCTGAAAGCAGGAACTTTGGGGAAAGGAGAAGGCGGTTATGAATGTTTGTATGGAAGGCGGCTTCCTGCGCTCCTTCGGAAGCGGGATGTTAAAAAGTACACAGGACAGAATGGAGAGACAGCAGCAGACTAAGAACCAGGTGGAGTTTTTTGAAAATCAAAAGGCGAACCTGAAAAATATGGTCTGCGAAAACCCGGAAGAGATCATGAGAAAGCTTGACATGCTCCATTCCTATGAAGACCAGATCGCAGCTGTAAAAGCGGCGTACAATAACGAACAGATGTATCATCTGATGGACGAGGCAAAAGAAACAGGCGAAAAGATTGCCGAGGCAGCGGAGGATTCCAAGCCCAAAACGAAGGAAGAGAGAAAAGAGGATCTGGTGGAGGAAGCCATGGGCGTTGAGGAAGAGGACGGTATGCTTTCCGAGATCATGGATGAACTTGACGAAACGCTGAAGGTTATGGAGGAGCTTGAGGCGGCCAAAGAAACCCTGCCGGATGAGGATATGGAAAAGCTCCTGGAGGAAGGTGCAAAGAAGGCTCTGGAAGAGGGCGTGGAGCTGACGGAGAACAGACCGGCTGCAGAGACGGAAAATATATATTTTCAGGCCGGAGAAATGCCCTCAGATGAAAAAAATCATATATATCGGCCATTTGATATAAAAATATGAGAGAAATTTTAAAAAAATTTATAAAATTTCCAAAATTAGCTAAGGATTATGGGAAATAATCCGAAATACAATATGACAGATTAGCAAATGGATTTGCTATTTGAAATATTTTAATCAAGGAGGATGATACTATGACAAACGTGAACACCAACTACACTGATGTATTCAGTAGTATGATGGGAACTTCGGGCACGGACAATAATGCTTTCAGTCTGACAGACTATATGAGCATTAAGAGCGGCAGCTACGGTAAACTGTTAAAGGCTTACTACAAAAAACAGGATGCTGACAAGAGTGCCGAGACGTCCGAGACCGAAAAGAAACAGTTGTCCCTGTTAAAGACAAAGGCGGACAATCTGAAGAATTCCATGCTTGACTTAATGGATGAGGATCTATTTGAGAAAAAGACCATTAAGACCAAGGACGAGAAGACAGGCAAAGAAACAGAAAAGGTAGACTATGACTGGGAGGCTATCACAAAAGCGGTCAACTCTTTTGTGGATAGTTATAATGCCATTGTAGGGGCTACGGGAGAAAGCGACAACAAGAAGGTTTTGAGAAATGCCACATGGCTTACCCAGTTGACAGAAACGAATTCCAAGCTTCTGGCGAAAGTAGGCATTACCGTTGGCGAGGATAATAAGTTAAAAGTAGACAAGGATGTCCTGCAGAAAGCAAACATGAATACTTTAAAGGTATTGTTCCAGGGAGCGGGATCCTTTGCGGACCGGGTGGTTCAGAAAGCTTCCCAGATCGGCAATGCGGCGGTTCAGGGAACAAGCGTAGGCGGAAGCTCCTACACCAACAATGCCGATTACAAGAAATTAACTTCTAACGGTTATCTTTTTGATAATACGTTCTAAACATTAAAATTTGATAAGCCGTGAGGAAACGGCAGAATGGAGGAAATTCATGAGTGGAGTAAGCGGAGTAAATAATTATACAAATTCATACAGCAATTATGAGAATACGGCGGCTAAGGCAAAACAGGCGGAGGAAAAGACCGCTGCTGAAAAGCCCGGCGCAGTATATGAGCCTTCCAAAGCGGGAAAAGCGGCTGTTGACCGTTCCGCCATCGTTGCACAGTTAAAGGCTGATTCGGAAGCCCGCGCAAAACAGATGACCGATCTGGTACATAAGATGATGAGCCAGCAGGGCGTTGCCATCGGCAAATCCGACGATATGTGGAGATTTTTGGCAAGCGGTAAGTTTACCGTAGATCCTGCAACAAAGGCACAGGCGCAGAAGGATATTGCAGACGACGGTTATTGGGGCGTATCCCAGACTTCCCAGAGGATCTTTGACTTCGCAAAGGCTTTAACAGGCGGAGACGGAGAAAAAATGGAAGAAATGCGCAAGGCATTTGAAAAGGGCTTTAAGATGGCTACAAATACCTGGGGCCAGAAGCTTCCTGATATCAGCCAGAGGACTTATGACGCAACAGAGAAGCTCTTTGACGATTATGCAGCAAGTTTAAAGACTACTGTATAATTATCTGGCAAAAGCAGTTATCTAAAAAATAAAAATTGAATAATAACGGGTAAAAGGAATTACCCTTTACGAATCAATGGTTAGAAAGGAGTCGATACCATGATTATCAGTTCCAGCAAGGTAGGAATGTCTTCCCACAGGGAGTACATTCATTACGAGATGCTGCACAGCGAGAGCATCAGCGAAAAAGCAGGGCAGGCAGTCAAGCTGGAGGTTTCCCCTGAAGGAAAAAGCCTTTCTGAGCAATTGAAGGAATATCAGGAGCAGAAGAGAGAGGCCCAGGAAAAGAAACAGCAGGAGAATTATCAGAAGATGTTCGACCAGGGCAGGATCAGGGAACAGGAAACACCCAGATGGACGGATGGGCCTAAGAGCAGGTATGAACAGAAGCTGGAGATGCTGCGTCAGATGCTGCGGGCGTTAAACGGATTTAAGGAAGGAAAAAATCCGTGGAATACTTTGAACAGCATTAAGCAGATTCGGTCGGATTACAAAAGAGCATCCTCGTCCTTTGGAATGGCACAGTCTTCTTCAGGATACGGAATGGCTGCATCTGCATCTTACAGTGCATCTTCCTATCGTGCGGCAGCCTCAGCAATAGATTTAACATCAGTTGCGCCCAATCGGGGAGGCAATGTGTGGACCAGAACAACGGTTACATCAGGATTTGTAACGGAAGCTGAGTTTACGTCATTCCAGACCACGGGCCTGGCAAAAACGGCAGACGGCCGGGAGATTAATTTCGGCGTATCGGTTGAGATGTCCAGGGCTTTTTGTGCAAAATATGAATCTTTTACACAGCAGAATTATATCGTGACGGATCCGTTGGTCATCAATCTGGATTCCAATGTGGCAAGCGTATCCGATATGAAGTTTTTGTTCGATCTGGATGCGGACGGCAAGGAAGAGGAAATTTCCTTTGCGGGACGCGGAAGCGGATTTTTGGCATTGGATAAAAACGGAGACGGCAAAATCAACGACGGTTCTGAGCTGTTCGGAACAAAGAGCGGCGACGGCTTTGGGGATTTAGCAGCTTATGATGAAGACGGTAACGGCTGGATCGATGAGGCTGACAGCGTTTTCAAGGATTTAAAGGTCTGGACAAAGGATGAAAACGGCAAAGACGTTTTGATGAATTTAAAGGATGCCGATGTGGGGGCTATCTATCTGGGAAGCGCCCAGACGGAATTTTCCCTGAATAATCAGGCAACCCAGCAGACAAACGGGATTATCCGCAAGACCGGGGTTTACTTAAAGGAAAGCGGCGGTGTAGGCACCGTCCAGCATGTGGACCTGGCGGTTTAGTGATTTTGTATCATATATGAAATAAAACATTTATTTGTTTTATTTTGAAGTAATTTGTTAAAGTACGTATGCAATGACGAATGCATAAGCAAAGGACCTGTGAGAATTTTTGGTAAAATGAAAAGGTAACTTCC
>DEUB01000028.1:8016-26547 GCA_002362385.1 Lachnospiraceae bacterium UBA3273 | reverse complement strand
CTACAAAAACTTTACCCTAGCATAACGCAAAAAATTCCAAAATCCTGAATTTTTCAAAATTTTGGAATTTTTTAATATTTTGATTATAGTTTTTTAATAATTATGCCTTCCTTACTGTATTTCTGACAACGGCTATAAGCCATATTGTCTCATAATGCCTGCAAACTCCGGGGAGTCGGAAAATCCTCGGAGCACCTCATCCCGATCCTTGACTCCGGAATTTAACTGTCCGGTCCAGTCCGCAAGGCCTGCCGCATCATACTCTCTTCCAAGGAAGGTACGGTAGAGAACCTTGACATACTCCTCGTTACTCAGATTCTTATTTAAAAATTCCCGGGAATGGAAAAATCCCGTCGTGGACACATCCGTTACGCTCCAGGTCCTGCTCACGATGCGGTTGCACCAGTCGTTTAATCCCTCCACATCATACCCTCTGCCCAGAGCCTCCGTATACAATCTGGCCACAAAAAGAGTAGCTCCGTAATTTTTGTCCCTGCCCTCTGTCGCTTCAGGGGTTCCCCTGTTGATTCCGTACTGGTCGCAGATGCCCGCAAATTCTGTGGAACCGGCAAATCCGTTAAACACTCCCATTCTGGATACGCCGTTACGGAGCATATTCAGCCAGTATTCCTTTCCGGTCGAATCGGAACTGCGGTTCATCATAACTTTATATAAAAGCTCCACAAAATCCTGGTCGCTTAAATTCCTCATTTTCATTTCATCGCTGAAAAAGAAACCGACCGCCACCTCAGTTCCGGTTCTTTCCCGGGCCGTCAGCTTATTCTTCCAGTCATTTAACCCGCCTTCATCAGGTTCCCTGTTCAATGCATAGGCATAAAGACGGTAAACAAATCCGTCCACTCCCGTCCTCCTGCCGACCTCATCCAGCCACGGAGGCTGTACCGTACCTCCCGGTTCCGAGGTTCCAGGCGTCGGAGGTTCCGCAGGAGGGGTCGGAGGGGTTACCGGCGTTGAAGGTTCCTCAGGCGTCGTCCCCGGTGTTCCGGGTGTTTCAGGCGTTCCGCCCGACCACTGCATCTCCTTTTTCCGTACCACTACCGTAGAGGAATTCACGGCCTGGGTGGCCATATAAACAGTCTTTCCGTAACTGCAGGTATCCAGATAGATCAGATTGCTTCCCGGATTTTCATAACAGGTCTCAAAGCCGCCGTCCGTTTCCCTGAGCATGATAACCTGATTGGAAACATTATCCCGGTAGGTCAGGGCAGCCACGCCTTCCACGATCTCCATGGAGGGAGAATAGAAATCTTTTACCTGCGCAACAACCGTATCCTTCCACTGCGTCCCATCGTAAACAGTCATTATGGGATTGGCTCCCTGTTCTCCCACAAACCCATACAATACGCCGTCCTTGACCTGTAATATGTGGCTGTTGGACTTTAAGGAATATTCATGCACAGTGCTCCATGCGGATGTATTGACATCATAAGCGTCGATCTTCCCCTTTCCGTTGGGAAAATCGAAATAGGCCAGATAAAACCTTGAACCCAGCTTTGCTACCGACGGCGTGCTGAAATAACCCGCCGTCAGGGTATCCGTTATTACCCTGCCGCTCTTTAGATCCCGGATGACCATTTTTGCCCTGCCTCCCGATATGGATTCAGTAAAAGCCGCATAAATATCATTTCCGTCTACGACCAGCTGCAATCCCAGAGGATACTGGGCGGAACCCAGACTTACCGCATTGCTCCAACTGTTTCCGCTTAACTTCCTGTATACCGGCAAACCGCTGCTGCCGTTCAGATAAGCGACATACAGTTCTCCTCCGCAGACAGCCAGCACCGGATAGGGCATATTGTTCCCTGTACTGAGAGTACTTCCCACCTGTTCCCAGGAACCTGCGCTCTCGTTCCAGCGTTTTACCTTAACGCCGCTCCCCGATCCATATGTCAGATAAAGCTTTCCTGTTGCAGGATCAGTATAAAGAAAAGGGTCTCCTGACACATCGGTCCCCGCATTTTTCCCCAGGGAATCCCAGACATCTGCAGTGCTGTAATCTCCGAAATCCACTTTAAAGGTAATGCTGTTGCCGTCCGCAGACAGCTTCAGATCACTGATACGCACGCCGCTGTTTTTGCCGTCGGAATAATACAGGGTGTTTTCCGTAAAAGGCTTGCTCAAATCCGTACTTCCGTATTCCGTTTCTCCCGCGGACACGTCAAGGGCCGCCTTCGACACAAGATTGATTCCATATGAATCCACATCCGCCGCCTTTTCCGGATCCGTTACTCCCGGCCTGTAAACATAGATGTGATTTTCGCCGCCGCTGTTGCCCTCGTCCGTAGTACTTGTATCCACGCGGTACATCAGAAGACCGGATGAATAAATTTTATTTTCAAATCCATTTATATCCGGATTCTTTTTCCTGTATTCAAGACATATGATCTCGGAATCCGCCTCCGGCATAGGCGTCTTGATGGTAAAAAGCTTATTGCCGCCCTGTTGGGTAACCGCAGTCAGGGTATAAGTGCCGCTTTTTGTAATTTCAGACGAAGCGATCCACCCTCTTTGGGCCCGCGAGTACCCCAAAGGATATTGCAAAAAGCAGGTAACACTTGCCATAATATCCCACATTCCTACCGGCATCCCCGAATCATCAAAGCGATATAGATCCTTAAAGTCCAGCGTATGCAGGAATTCATGGGCGATCACACCCTGCTGTGCGCTGACTCCCACGCTTCCGTCATCCGTAACAAGAGATGAGGAACAGAGCGCATTGTATTCACTTACCCGGAGGCCCGCCGCACCAAAGGTTTCCGTGCCGCCGTACTGGGCCCTGTAAGAATGTTTCTGCCCGTTTATATTATCTCCCTGCACGATAATGGTAAGAGTATCCAGAATGCCCCTGTTTAAATTGTCCAGCTTTGTCTGGGAAGTATCCACGGGAATGGTTCCGTTATTGATCGCTGCAAGTACCTCTGTGATCATCTGGGAATCCTGGTCATATCTTGACTGAGACAGTTCCAGGGTACGGACTCTCGCCACCCCGTCAGTTCCCGTATACTCCTGGGGAAAAACGTTGACAACTTCTACCCGCCCCTCTGAGATCGTCTTAATATAATTGGAAAAGGAGTTATCGCCGCTGCTGCCCGTTCCGCCGTCGTACATATCCCTGATCAGCTGCCAATTGTAGTTGACAGAACCCCAGGTAGTAGTGGAAGAGGCATTAAAAACATCACGGGTATCGCCCTTCATTTTGACAAAAATGACCATATTGGCTATTTTTTGCGGATCCGCTCCTTTAACCGGCAGAGCAGTCATGGGAAATACAAGTCCTGCCACAAGCAGGAGGCCCATAAGTAAATATGCAATCCGGGAAATCTTTCTCATTTTAAACATATCTGCTTTCCTCCTTAAGTCAATTACCCTGATACCAAACCGTCCAGGGCACTATGTGCATCTTCAGTTTCACATATAGTATTATATGATTTTACCTTATTTCTTTTTCAACATTCTGTCAATATATAATCCCGTATAAGAAGCCTTATTCTTAGCAATTTCTTCAGGCGTTCCCGTAGCGATTACCGTTCCGCCGCCGTTTCCGCCCTCGGGCCCCATATCGATGATATAATCCGCCGTCTTGATCACGTCCAGGTTGTGCTCGATGACCACCACCGTGTTGCCGCCTTCCGCCAGCCTGTGAAGGATCTCCACAAGCTTGTGCACATCTGCAAAGTGAAGCCCGGTTGTGGGTTCATCCAGGATATAAATGGTCTTTCCCGTGCTTCTGCGGGACAGCTCCGTTGCCAGTTTGATGCGTTGGGCTTCTCCTCCCGACAGGGTAGTGGAAGGCTGCCCCAGTTTTACATAGGAAAGCCCCACGTCATAAAGGGTCTGGATCTTGTTGCGGATGGAAGGCACATGCTCAAAAAATTTTACCGCCTCCTCCACCGTCATATCCAGCACGTCGTAAATATTTTTCCCTTTATACTTTACATCCAGGGTTTCTCTGTTATAGCGTTTCCCGCCGCAGACCTCGCAGGGCACATAGACGTCCGGCAGGAAATGCATCTCGATCTTGATAATGCCGTCGCCGCTGCAGGCCTCGCATCTGCCGCCCTTTACATTAAAGCTGAAGCGTCCCTTCTTATAGCCTTTCGCCTTGGCGTCCGTTGTTCCCGCAAACAGATCCCTTATCATGTCGAATACGCCCGTATAGGTTGCGGGGTTGGAACGGGGCGTCCTTCCGATGGGGGACTGGTCAATGGCGATCACTTTATCCAGATTTTCCACTCCCGCGATCGTCTTATACTTACCCGGTATGGTCCTTGCCCGGTTCAGTTTTTTAGCCAGGGTCTTATATACGATCTCATTCACAAGAGAGGATTTCCCCGAACCGGAAACGCCGGTCACGCAGGTAAAGATCCCTAGGGGAATATCCACATTGATGTTCTTTAAGTTGTTTTCCTGTGCCCCTTTTACCTTAAGCCATCCCGTTGGCTTTCTCCTTTCGTCAGGAACGGGGATCTTCAGAGCGCCGCTTAAATACTGGCCTGTAACGGATTCCTTTACCTCCATGATCTCCTGAGCCGTTCCGCAGGCAACCACTTCTCCGCCGTGGCTTCCCGCACCGGGGCCGATATCCACCACATAATCCGCCTCCAGCATGGTGTCCTCATCGTGCTCCACGACGATCAGCGTATTGCCCAGATCCCTCAGATTCTTCAACGCGGCCAGCAGCTTGTCATTATCCCTCTGATGCAGGCCGATGCTGGGTTCGTCCAGAATATAGCATACGCCCACAAGTCCGGAGCCTATCTGTGTGGCAAGGCGAATCCTCTGCGCCTCTCCGCCGGAAAGGGATGCCGTTCCCCTGGAAAGGGAGAGGTATTCCAGTCCCACATCCTTTAAAAATCCGATCCTGGCACGGATTTCCTTTAAAATCTGGCTGCCAATCAGCTTCTGCTGGCTGCTTAACTCCATATGCTGCAGGAAATCATAGAGTTCTCCGATGGAATAGGAGGTGATCTCATAAATATTTTTATCGCAGACCGTTACCGCAAGGGACTCTCTCTTTAACCGCCTTCCCTTACATAAAGGACAGGGCGTGATCCTCATAAAGGATTCATATTCCGCTTTGATGATCTCGGAGGAAGTCTCCCTGTATTTGCGCTGCACGTTTCTGACAAGGCCTTCAAAAGCAATGGGATATACGCCCTTTCCTCTCTGGCCCTCGTATTCTACCAGAACCTGATGACCGTCGGTACCGTAGATCAAAACATCCTGAACCTCTTTGGGGTATTCCTCAAAGGGTGTGTCCAGATCAAAATGATATTCCGCACCCAGGGCCTGTAAAACCGCATTGGTAAAGCTCCCCTTGCTGTTACAGGACTGCCATCCCATGACCGTAATGGCCCCGTCGTTGATGGAAAGGGATTTGTCCGGTATCATCAGATCCTCATCAAATTCCATTTTGTAGCCCAGACCCAGGCAATCGGGACAAGCTCCAAAGGGATTGTTAAAGGAAAAGCTTCTGGGTTCGATCTCATCAACGCTGACGCCGCAGTCAGGACAGGAAAAGCTCTGGGAGAAATTCATCTGCTCTCCTTTTACCACATCAATAAAAAGAAGCCCCTCCGACAATTCCAGGGCATTTTCCACCGAATCCGTCAGACGCTTTTCGATGCCTTCTTTTATCACAAGCCTGTCCACAACGATCTCTATATTGTGCTTTAAATTCTTTTCCAGCTTGATATCCTCGGACAGGTCGAAGAGATTTCCGTCGATCCGCACCCTCACATAACCGCTGCGCTTTGCGCGCTCCAAAACCTTTGCATGCTCCCCTTTTCTTCCCCTGACGATAGGGGCAAGGACCTGGATTCGGCTTCCTTCGGGAAGCTCCATGATCTTATCCACCATCTGGTCCACGGTCTGCCTTGCGATCTCCCTGCCGCACTCCGGACAGTGGGGAATGCCGATCCGGGCGTAAAGGAGCCTGAAGTAATCATAAACCTCCGTTACGGTCCCCACCGTGGAACGGGGATTGCGGTTGGTGGATTTCTGATCAATGGATATTGCCGGGGACAGGCCCTCGATCTTTTCCACATTGGGCTTTTCCATCTGGCCTAAGAACTGCCTTGCATAAGAAGACAGGGACTCCATATAACGCCTCTGTCCTTCCGCATAGATCGTATCAAAAGCCAGGGAAGACTTTCCCGAACCGGAAAGCCCCGTCAGAACGACCAGTTCATTCCTCGGAATATCCAGATCTATATTTTTTAAATTATGCTCGTTAGCGCCGCGTATCTTAATAAATTCCTGCTCTCTTTTTGCCATCTTCTTTTCCTCTGCAAACACGCTTCCCCGGTCTGTCTCCGCCGGATATTGCCGCCGGCTTCTGCCTTAACAGACCGGTTTTAATTTTCCTTTCCTAATATTTCCAGCTGCTTTTTCAGCTCTATCATTTTATCCCTAAGCTCAGCCGCCGCCTCAAAGTTCAGATCGGCCGCCGCTTTTTTCATCTGCTTCTGGATTCCCGAGATCAGCTTCTTAAGTTCCTCCCTGCTCATGGATTCGGGATCTTTCTCAAACTGAACCTCTTCCTTGGCAATGGTCTTTGAAATACTGATCAGATCCCTGACCGCCTTCTTAATGGTCTTTGGCGTAATACCATGCTCCTCGTTATAACGCATCTGGATCTGGCGCCGCCTTGCGGTTTCGTCTATGGCGATCCTCATGGAATCCGTTACGGTATCCGCATACATGACCACGTGGCCGTCGGAATTTCTGGCGGCACGCCCGATGGTCTGCACCAGGGAAGTGGCGGAACGAAGGAACCCTTCCTTGTCCGCATCCAGAATAGCCACCAGGGATATCTCGGGAATGTCAAGTCCCTCCCTTAAAAGGTTGATACCCACCAAAACATCAAAAACATCCAGACGCATATCCCGGATGATTTCCGCCCGTTCCAGGGTATCTATATCGGAATGGAGATATTTGACCCGTATCCCCACTTCCTTCATATAATCCGTCAGGTCCTCCGCCATCCTCTTTGTAAGGGTCGTGACCAGGACCTTGTTTTTATTTTCCGTTTCTTTGCGGATCTCTGAGATCAGGTCGTCGATCTGTCCTTCCACCGGACGGACAAACACCTCGGGATCCAAAAGCCCCGTAGGACGGATGATCTGTTCTGCCCGCAGCATTTCATGATCTTCCTCATAGACGGAAGGGGTAGCGGAGACGAACATCATCTGGTCGATCTTGCTCTCAAACTCTTCAAAGCAGAGCGGCCTGTTGTCTAAGGCCGAAGGCAGCCTGAAGCCGTATTCCACCAGCGTTGTCTTGCGGGAGCGGTCGCCTGCAAACATTCCTCTGATCTGGGGAACCGTAATATGGGACTCGTCCACGATAATGAGAAAATCATCCCTAAAGAAATCCATCAGGGTATGGGGCGTAGAACCCGGCTCCATACCGCTTAAATGTCTGGAATAATTTTCAATGCCGGAGCAAAAACCTGTCTCCCGCAGCATCTCGATATCAAAATTGGTCCGTTCGGAAATGCGCTGGGCCTCTAACAGCTTGTCCTCGCTTTTAAAAAAGCGGACCCGCTCTTCCATTTCCGCTTCGATATCCCTGCATGCCCTGTTGATCTTCTCCTGGGGCACCACATAGTGGGACGCGGGAAAGATGGTAATATGACTGAGTTCCGCATGGACATTGCCCAAAAGCGGGTCAACCTCACAGATCCTGTCGATCTCATCCCCGAAAAACTCCACCCTGATCAAAAATTCCCCGCCCTCGGCAGGATAGATCTCCAGAGTGTCCCCCCTTACCCGGAAGCAGCTTCTCTGCAGGTCAAGATCATGGCGTTCATACTGAATGGAAATCAGTTCCCGTATGACTTCGTCTCTGTCCTTATTCATACCGGGACGCAGGGAAACCAACATTTCCATATAATCGTCAGGGCTGCCCAGGCCGTAAATACAGGAGACGCTGGCAATAACGATCACATCCCGACGCTCCGTCAAGGACGCCGTTGCCGAAAGCCGCAGCTTATCGATCTCGTCATTGATGGAAGAATCCT
Source organism: Lachnospiraceae bacterium UBA3273 (assembly GCA_002362385.1). Classification (GTDB taxonomy): domain Bacteria; phylum Bacillota; class Clostridia; order Lachnospirales; family Lachnospiraceae; genus UBA2882. Next base: position 18,503 of record DEUB01000028.1, on the reverse strand, counting down.
TTTCTATATAAGTGTCCGTAGAAGGCACATAGGCCTCCGGCTGGTAATAATCGTAGTAGGACACAAAATACTCCACGGCGTTTTCCGGAAAAAACTCCTTAAACTCCCCGTAAAGCTGTCCTGCAAGAGTCTTGTTATGGGCGATGACCAGCGTAGGCTTGTTTAAAGCCGCTATGACATTGGCCATGGTAAAGGTCTTGCCGGAGCCCGTAGCCCCCAAAAGAGTCTCAAACTGATTCCCCTTCTTAAACCCTTCCACCAGCGCCGCAATCGCCTGGGGCTGGTCTCCTGTAGGCTCATAAGGTGCATGTAATTTGAATATGGATTTTTCTTCCGCCATTTTACCTCCATATGACAAACAGACATATCCGTACAGTTCTTCAGCCTTCTTGTATCGGATACATTTATTTAGCGCTCAAACTTTCTTATTTGCTGTATTTTGCCATAAAAAACTACCGCGCTTGAAGTATATCACACCCAGGCGCGGTTTGCAAACATTTGTTCTGTTTTTACCATAAATTTTCAATTATTCTCTTTTTTAGTTCTTCCGATTCTTTTCCGTGGAATTTTCTGGCAAAGCAGAAGCCGCCTGTGGCAAGGGCATCATAATCCCTCTCTTCCAGATAAACGGGACTTCCTCCGTCTCCCCGCTTCCAATCCATATAACGAAGCTCTTTATTTATGATAAAAGGCTTCCATTTTCCCCGGCAGAAGCCGTCGTTTAACAGCAGGGTGTGAAAAAAGAATTCCTCAGGGATCTGACAGCGGTACATTGCCTTTTCATATTCGGGATGGGCCTTCACATAGGAAAGAATATCCTTTGCCGCCTGCACAGGCATGGAAATGTATACCAGCCCCTTGTAGATTTTTTGAAACTCCCCCAGCTTTTTTCTCCGGATCCCCACAAGTTTTTGCAGATTTACCGTAAGGTTCTGCAGCTGCCACAAAAAAGGATTCTTTACATTCTTATCCTGAAAGAGATTGTAGTAATAATATCTCTTTTTTACAGCCTCATTAAAATCCTTATCTTCAATATAGCTTAAATAAATATGCCCGTCTTCCGTGAATCTCTCATGAAGCCGCTTCGGACTCATAAGAGGAAAATCCTCCCCCGTGAGAAAATGCAGATAGCTTACCTCTTCATCCTCTGCCGCCATACGCATCAACTGAAGAAAGGCCCTTATATGGCCGTACCCTCCCCAGAAAACGGAATAGAGGCTGACGGCTTTGCAGTTTTTCAGGGCATTCAGCTTCTCCATTTCCGCGCCGCCTATTTCCCGGCTCTTTTTGTCCACATGGATAAAGACCCTATCCTCTTTAGACAAAAAAGAGGCCAGCTCATAAACTGCATCAAAGTCCTTATATGCGGTTATGAGATAGGCCTGTTTTTTATTCATAGGATATTATTCTCCAATCCGGGAACGCAGAATTTCTTTGGCGCGGTTCATCTGATTGTCGGTGCCGTCATTAAGATACGCATCCACATCCAGTTCCAGTTCTTCATCCGGTGCGATTCCCACGCCGTGGATATCCGCGCCGCCGGGCGTATAGTAATGGCTGATGGTCAGCTTGACCGCAGAACCGTCGGAAATGGCGAAGATCTTCTGGACGATCCCCTTTCCGAAGGTGGTCGTTCCCAAAATGATGCCTTTCTTATAGTCCTTAATGGAGCCTGCCAGAATCTCCGAAGCGGAAGCGCTGTTTCCGTTGACTAAGACCACCAGGGGAACTTTCAGTTCATCCTTTCCGTCACATCCGTACTCCTTCCGCTCTCCGTCCCTGTCCTCAGTGTAAACCACAAGCCCCTTGGGCAGGATGTGGTTGGCAATGGCCACAACCGTTTGAAGGCTTCCTCCCGGGTTATCCCTCAGATCCAGGATAAGGGCTTTCATGCCATCGTCCTTTGCCTGTGAAAGGCTCTCTTCAAACTGTCCTAAGGTCACTTCGTCAAATTCCGTGATCTGGATGGTTGCGATCTTATCCTCATCCATATTGTAGACTACGGTGGGAGTCTCTATTTTTCTCCGCTCCACGGTAAAATCCAGATAATCCAGTTCCCCTTCGCGGTAAACCGTCAGATCCACAGTGGTCTTTTCCGGTCCCTTGATATAGGTCACGATCTCCGAGGTGGTTATATTCCTCATGTCCTGGCCGTTTACCGCCACAAGGAGGTCTTCGGCACGAAGCCCCGCTTCCAGGGCCGGAGAATTGTCCATGACTTTGACGATCTTACAGTATCCCGTATCCTTGTCAAAACCGATATGGGCGCCGATGCCGTAATAAACGCCTTCATTGGATTCCATGACCGCTTCCAGCTCCTCTTTGGAATAGTAGGTGGAATAGGGATCCCCCAATCCCGCCACAAAGCCGTGGTACAGGCTTTCTTCCAGATCGTTCTCGCTGACGCTTTCCAGATAATACCGGTCGATACTGTTCTCCAAAAGATGTAGTTTTTCTAAAACCTCATCATCTAAAAGGGTGTCTTCCTCCGCCGCGGCTTTGGTATTGAGGGCTTCTGCACCCACTAACGCCACGGACCTTTGATGGATAAAGACCGCGCTTATAATTCCCATGACCAGGATCCCGGCTAGCAGACCGCCGATAAATCCTTTGATGCCGCCTCCGGATTTGTGAGGTTGTTCCATTTCCTGTGAAAATTCTCTGTCTTCCACTATTATTTACCTTCTTACTATAAAAAATTCCATGGATTAACGTAAGCTCCGTTCCGCCGGACCGAAAAATGCAGATGAGGACCTGTGGACCTTCCCGTAGAGCCTACCGCCGCTATTTTTTGTCCCCTGGTCACTGTCTGTCCCGTTGATACGTACAGGGCCGAAGCATGCATGTAAATAGTATATAAACCGTTACCGTGATTGATCATAATATAATTTCCCATTGTGGAACTGTAAGCCGCCGCTATAACCGTTCCGCTCTCCGCCGCCAATATGGGGCTTCCGTTTGGCGCCGCCATATCGATGCCGTTATGGAACTGCTGAACTCCTAAAGTGGGATGGATACGGTTTCCGTAGTCGTCGGAAATTCTCGTATAAGACGGCGCCGGCCAGCAGAAGGGGCCTCCTCCGTAAACAGGCGTCTCTCCCACATCATTTCCCGATACATCCTCCAGTTCTCTTTCCGCCTGGGCGATCTGCGCCTCTAATGCCGCAATGGTGGCATTCTGCGCCGCAATCTCCGCTTCGTATTCTTTGATCGCCTTTTCCTTGTTGTTAATGTCAGTCTCATAATTTTCGATCTGTTTTTCCTTCTGGTCTATCAGGTCCGACATCTCGCCTTCTTTTTCAGCGGCTTCCTCTTTCGCGGAATGAAGCATTTCCTCTTCTTTTTCCAACTGTTCTTTTAAAAACTCAATAGCTTCTTTTGTTTCCTGGTACTCCTTGAGCATATCCCTGTCATAATTGGAAATTTCCTCGATGTACTCCGCTTTGTTCAACATTTCGGAAAAATCCTCCGCATCAAGGATCAGAGAAATATATGCGGAATTTCCTCTTTCATACATAAACCGAATACGCTGCTCCATGGCTTCATACTGATCCACTTCATTTTCCCGGGCCTCTTTTAACTGCTGCTCGATCTGGACGATCTCCTGCTCCTTTTCGGCGATCTTGACTTCCAGCTCTGCAAGGGTCCCCTGAATAAAGATCAGCTGTCCGTCCAGCTCCACCACATACTCGCTCAAGTCGTTTTTGGCTTCCTCCAGCTTTACCTGCTGCTTTTTGATATCGGAAAGGGTTCCCTGCATATTTCTGCGTTCGTCCTGGGCATTTTGAAGGTCCTGCTTGCTGTTCTCAAGGGCTTCCCTCTTTTCCTCATCCTCATCCGCCTCAGTAGCATAAGCCACCGAAGGCACAGACCACAGCATTATAAAACACATGATGATACTTACAGGCTTTAATAGTTTCTTCATAGCAATGTTCCTCACTACACACGAATGTGTTTTCTGACTGTTGTAAAGCTTCCGATAAAACCGATCCCCACGCCTATGCATACGGATACCGGTACCAGCGTATGGAAAATTTCATTTACCGGTATAAATTTTAAAATCGATGACAATACGGTAAATTTGTTTAATACATACCCGATTACATTGCTGTAAATCAGATACACAATTCCCAAAGGTATCAGGGAACCAAAAGCGCCAATCAGTATTCCCTCGATAACAAAGGGGAATCTGACAAAGAAATCCGTAGCGCCGATATACTTCATAATATTGATTTCTTCTTTTCTGACAGAAATTCCAATAGTTACCGTATTGGCAATCAAAAATACGGATACGCATAACAGGATAATGATAATACCGATTGCCACATATCCCACAAGGCTGTTAATACTGGTCAGGGTCCGGGCCGTAATCTCGGATTTATTAATCAATCTGATACCTTCCACAGATTCCAGATAGGTAACCAAAGCAGACTGCATGGAAACATCCCTTAAATATATTTCGTAGTTGGAAGAATTTTTCAAAGGATTATCTTTAAACCCATCAGCATATTCCCCCAGATATTCTTCCTTAAAGCTTTCCCATGCCTCGTCCGCCGAAACAAAGCGAACATGATCCACTTCCGTTCTTGCCTCGATCAGGGAACCGATTTCCGCAATACGTTCTTCGCTCAGGCCCTCGTCAAAAAATACCGTAACCGCCACCCCGTTTTGTGCCTCTTTTACAATATACTGGAAATTTGCAACAATAGAATAAAAAATTCCAAACATGAACAGGCAGGCGCCAATGGTAGCAATGGATGCAAGGGAATACCATTTGTTCCGGAATATGTTTGCGATACCCTGTTTTAACGTATATATAAATGTACTAAATCTCATCTATGTAAGAGCCTTCTTTCTGGTCGCTGACGATAACTCCCTTATTCATCGTAACAACCCTTTTTTTCATCGCGTTTACAATTTCCCTGTTGTGGGTAACCACAAGCACCGTCGTTCCTTTTTCGTTGATCTCCTCTAACAGCTTCATGATCTCCCAGGAATTTTTGGGATCCAGGTTTCCTGTAGGCTCGTCTGCCAAAAGAATGGGCGGATTGTTTACCAGCGCCCTTGCAAGAGCCACACGCTGCTGCTCGCCTCCGGAAAGCTGCTTGGGCCTTGCCTTGTACTTGCCCGCAAGTCCTACAATGGAAAGTACGGAGGGGACATTTTTCTTGATCTGTTTTCCCGGCACCTGCACGATCCTCTGGGCAAAGGCTACATTTTCATAGACGTTCCGGTCCTTTAACAGACGGAAATCCTGAAATACCACGCCTATGTTCCTGCGGAATTTGGGGATCTGGCGATGCTTAAGCCTGCCTACGTTAACGCCGTTTACTTCTATGGTTCCCGATGTGGGAAGCAGTTCCCTCAAAAGAAGCTTTATCAAAGTGGATTTACCGGAACCGCTGTCTCCTACAATAAACACAAACTCTCCCGTTTCGATATGAACGCTGACATCATTCAACGCCGGAGCGCCTGTGGAATAAGACTTGCTCACATGGTCTAAAGTTATCATTGTTGTTTTACCTGCTTTCTCTTAATAATCAAAGCTCTCCATATACTTCATGTATTTTACTACCATCAATGCGATCTTAAAAGTGATTGCATCCTCAAACCCCCGCAGGTCCAGTCCCGTGCTCTTCTGCAGCTTATCGAGCCTGTAAACAAGCGTATTCCTGTGGATAAAGAGCTGCCTGGAGGTTTCCGACACATTCAGACTGTTTTCAAAAAACTTATGAATCGTCGTGATAGTCTCCTCATCAAAATCGTCAGGACTCTTCCCCCCGAATATCTCCCCGATGAACATTTTACACAAGGGAATGGGAAGCTGATAAATAAGCCTTCCGATGCCCAGCTCACTATAAGCGATGACCCCCCGCTCCTCAAAGAATATCTTTCCTACATCCATGGCCATCTTGGCCTCTTTGTAAGAACGGCTGACTTCCTTGATTTCATTTACGATATTACCGTATGCAACATGAACTCTGGAAATACCTTCTTTTTCCAAAAGCCCCTTAATGCCCAAAGCTGTTTTTTCCAGCTCCGCCTTGGAATCAGCCTCCTGGATCTCTTTTACGATCACTACGCTGTTTTCATCCACCGCAGTGATAAAATCCCTGCTGCCCGCGGCAAAGAAGCTGCGCACAAGCTCCAGCATATTGCTTTCCTTGCCGCCGGAGGGTTCCACGATCATGACCGTCCGCTTTGCCTCCGTAGGAATATGCAGCTTTTTGGAGCGGCTGTAGATATCCACAAGAAGCAGATTATCCAGCAAAAGGTTTTTGATAAAATTATCCTTATCAAACCGCTCTTTATAAGCGACCATCAGGCCCTGAAGCTGAAAAGCCGCCATCTTGCCCACCATATAGGAATCTTCCCCCGAACCGATCACCACCAGTATATATTCGGTAATCTGTTCGTCGTATATCTTAAAAAACTGATATCTGGAAAACTCCTGGCTGTCCGCAGGAGATTTGACAAAATCTCTGGTGGCCGCCTTATAATCGTCTTCCTCCGACGTGGTAGCCGCCACTTCATTTCCGTCTGTATCCATCACTATGAAATCCACACGGGATATTGCCTTAAGTCCCTCAATCGTATTCTGCAGAATTTGGTTTGAAATCATAAACCCCGCTCCTTTTAGACAATTTTCACAACGCAAAAATCCTTAAATTTTAATTTTTGCCCATTATGTAAACAATTCTAATACATTTTCACAAATAATGCTAGGGAAAAGTGCAATTTTTTTATGCAAATTTATTGAAAATTGACAAATTTTTGGCAATTTTGCTGATTTTCACACAAAACCCAATTAAAAAAACCGTTTCCGGAGAGATACATGCCCAAATCCACAGGCATACGAACCCTTCCGGAAACAGCCTTAATTCTGTTCGTCTTCTTTATTCATCTGTTCCTGATAGCGGATAAGCCTTAACTGAAACCAGCGCTTCATCATCCGGTCGCAGATCCGCCTTATGGGACCCTTGACCTTGGTCTGCAGGTCTTTGTCCGCACGCAGCATCATCCAGATGCGCACATTCATTTTCATGTTGTTTTCTTTCAGAAACTGTTCGCGCTTGGGAGATTCCAGATTGGAGATCAGGACCCAGGGCGTCTTCATGTTCATATCATTAATGACAAAATCATCGTCATGTTCCAAATCGTCCACTACGGCCTTTCCTACTATCCGCAGGCCCTCTTCACAGGAAAGCAGATCCCCTTCCAGTTTTTTTAGAGATTCCTCCGTCTGGCTCATGAGATAGACAGTCTTCCGCTGCCGGACCAGTTTTTTTAGAAATTCGGAAATAAAAACATTATTTTCCACATCATGGATCCTGCTTCTGTAGTTGATGTCAGCCGCATGTAAAATATCCACATCTACAGCCACCGTCATGTCCAGACTGCTCATCCACTCCTTGATCTCAGAAGAATCCTGCGCTTTAATCAGCCCTTTCATGGTAATCAAAGCGATCGTGCTTACTTTTTCGTCCGCAAAGAACTGCTCCACTTTTTTCATGGATTCACGAATGGTCAAGTCCTTCATAGGGATTCCCAGTACTTCCATTTTTCTCATAGAGTCACCTTACCCGTATGTTACAATCATAAAAAGAAAACTTAACACTACCGCAATAACCAGTGGCACGGACCAGAGAGAAGCTTTCTTCCCTTCTCCGGAACATTTCTGTTTTCTTTTAAATATGTCCCTGAGTTCACTGCCCCTTCCTTCGATCGCAGCCATTCCGTTAAGCAGCAAAACCGCTAAGGCCGTGGTAAAAAGAGCAGTGATACCGTATATTATAATCATTACCATTAAATATTGTTCATAGGAAGAAAAACCCATCTGTACCAGTTGTCCTTCTATAAGCGCCTGTGTGTCTCCCCCTGTCTCCATTAGCATATCCTTCTGTAATACCATCAGTACGGAGCTGCTTGTATTGATGCAGGCATGAAAGATCATGGTACTGACAATACTGCCGGTCGCCTCCACCAGAAGCGCTCCCATGATCCCTACTACAAAGGCGTAGCTCATCTGATTAAAATTCAGATGCATCAGGCCGAACAAAAATGCGGACATTACAATAGCTGCCAGAACCCTTCCCGTTTTCCGGTAGCTCTGATAAAAAACGCCCCGGTATATAAATTCTTCATTCATGGGCCCTAAAATGCCCACTACCAGAATAATAAGCCACGCCGGCGTCCCTGCTAAAGCCACACCGATCTGATTGGCCGCATTGCTTACAAACAGCTGGGAGATCACATTGACAACCGTAATAAGCGGAATACACAATCCCGTAAAAACAATGCACAGAAACGGGGTTGCAGGATGCAGTTTTTTGTGTGGGGCAACGTCCGAAAACGCTGTTTTGGTTTTTATAAGGAAACAGACCGCAGGCAGGAGAAAAATCAGCTGGTTCAAAATCAGGGAACCTATAATGCCCAGATTGAACCGGGTAACCTGCAATAGTATGATCACTGCCGCCTCAATTGCGAGAAAAACCAGAAACAGCCAGTTTGTTGCTTTTTTACTCATTGTTTTATCAACCGTTCATCATAAAATTCAGTAATTTGTTGATATCCTCCGGTTCGTATGCCAAAAGCTCAAGTTCCGCTATTGTACCGTCCGAAAAAATATTTGCCATGGAAACATACTGGGAAAGCTTGGATTTTAAATTCAAACGGTCGCCTTCGCCTGTTACCAGCTCCACCTTGCCCTTACAGCTGTTAATAACCTCAAAGAATTTATCGATGTCTGTAATATTTTGTACCTTCATTTTATCAAGCTCCTTTCCGTTTTCTTAATCTTGATTATATATCAATTATTTAAAAAAGCAAACTTTTTTACACAAGACGTATTCCATCCGGCATTATTTCAATCATCTGCTTCTTGTATAAACGGCCAATGGCCCGTTTGAATTCGTTCTTGCTCATCCCCAGAGCTTTTTTGATCTCTTCAGGGGCGCTTTTATCCCCCAGAGGAAGACTGCCCCCTTTTTCCTTTAACAGGGCGAGTATCTTTTCCCCGTCGGCATCCATCTGGATATATGCTTTCTCCCGAAGACTTAAGTCCAGCTTTCCGTCTTCTTTGACCGCCGTTACTCTGACATTGACCCGGTCTCCCGGCTGTATTCCATCCCATGGCTCCCGGGCAGGGATCATCCCCTGATATTTGTCATCCACAGCCACATAAGCGCCGTAATGCTCCACCAACTGGTAAACCGTACCGTCCACCATATCATCCTTTTTGTAGTTTTCCGCAGTCTTTAAGTAAGGATAGATCTTCATGGTAGCGGCCAGTCTGCTGCTTTTATCGATATAGAGCGCTACCAGCACCTCGTCTCCTTCTTTTACCTTTCTCGTCTGTTCTTTAAAGGGAAGGAACAAGTCCTTTTCCAGTCCCCACTTAAGAAAGGCGCCGATCCCCGAAACCTGGGCCACCCGAAGCCGCGCTATTTCTCCCAATGTAATGGAAGGCTCGTTTACGGTAGCGATCAGCCTGTCTTTGGAATCCTTATATAAGAAAACCTCCAGGGAATCCCCTACGTCAAATTCCTCCGGCACCTGTTTTGCCGGAAGCAGGACCGTCTCCATATCCTTTTCGGATTCTCCCTTTACCGGCATATGCTCCGCCAGATACACGCCGAAATCCACTTTTTTTACAATACTCAGCCGCTGTCTTTGTCCTAATTCTAACATTTTTCCTCCTACATGCGGGTAAATTCCACATTGCAATATACCGCGCCTGCCTCATCCTGCAGGCTGACGCCTGTTTTATCCTCCGTCTCAAAAACAACCGGATACATTTCCGTTCCCAGAACCGCCTGTTTTTTGTATTCCGCCCGAAGCTGCCCGATGAGGCATTTCTCCGGCAGATGGTCCATGGCAATACGGACATACTGCCCGTTGTTGACATGCTGATTCGTATCCAGATGGTGGGCCGTTACCGTCATCTTGTCTGCCGGCCTGCCTTCGCCTTCAAAAACGATCTTGCGGTTGGCATATTCCATTTCCGCTTTAGGGGAAAGCACATACTTTTCCAGCATTTCCGGCGGCAGTTTGGCAGGCTTCCCGTCTCCCATATGGATCAGGCTCCAGATGGAATTGGCAACTGCTATTTCCCTGCCGCTTTCATCCCACATCCAAAAATTCCTGTATCCGATAAAGCCCTTGAAATCATAGGGCGCCGTTCCAATTTTTACATGTTCGCTCTGGTCAGGATAACGCTTTACTATGATCTGCCAGAATGTCAGTGCCCAGATCAATTCTTTTTCCTTCAGGTATTTTACCCCCAGACCCAGATCTTCTGAATGAAAGATGGAGCAGTCCTGAAAATAATCCAGCAGTCCCGGCAGGCTCAGTCTGCCGCTGCTATCCGTTTCACTGTAGCGGATCCTGCTTTGAAATTGGTACATTTTTCCCGCCTCCTATTTGGGTATAAAAACGCCCGGCAGACGCTCTACCGGGCTTTTAGCTGGGCTACAAGGATTCGAACC
>DEUB01000028.1:0-7683 GCA_002362385.1 Lachnospiraceae bacterium UBA3273 | reverse complement strand
CCGTTTGGCGATAGCCCATCAACATTGCTTAGTATACACAAATCTAAGGGAAAATGCAAGATAAAATTTTGAAAATTTGGATTTTCTTAATATTATAAGTTTTAATTATATCAAAATTGTATCATTTAGCTGTTTTTAAAAGACCTATCATACAATCTTTTACCCGATTTTATATTTTAAAATCTAATGTTATAAGCCAATAGTTACATATTGATACGCACCATTTTGATATTTCAAGAAAAAATGCGTTTCATCCGTAAAAATTTCCAAATCATGATACCCATTAGTTTTACTATTCAATACATATACTTGTCCAAATGGCAAATAATCATTAGTTGAACTTGATATAAGCCTAAATATATACCCCACTTCATTTTCCGTATAATTATTTTTATTATTGAATAATATATCAAATGTATCTCCATGCGAACCCGAATGAAACGGCGAAAGGATCAATACGATTAAAGATTTTCCATAACATCCTGCAGGTATTCCAAAATGTTAACATTATTATCCAGATCATTATTCAATTCAATGTATGTGCTAAAAGAATATCCTGCCTTGTCTTTTGATACAAAACTATACAGGAGTCCATTTCTCTCATATTTTATTCTGTAATGGTACTCATTGTCTTTTTTGCTTTCTTCTATTTCCGTCTCTCCCCATAAGCCCATAATATCCCGGAAATTCATATCTTTTGACAAGCCTATCATCTTCAAATAATCATCATGATATTTCCCATAAAATGTAAGCGCAATCTGTTTACCCAGCATTTCATCGTCCTTGCATAGAAAATAGAAAGAAGAATTGTCCAGATAAAGACCTTTATATGCTTTTTCAAATGAAAAAGCCGTAATACTTTCTTCCTCATTAATTGTATTTCCTGTTACTTTTTCGATTTCACTGACCGTCATATTTAAATAGGTTTTGATTTGTTCTTCATCTGGTACAGTTATTTCTTCTACCTGTTGAAACCCGGAAGTATTTTTATCTGTATTTTCCAAAACAATAAAATTTTTCTCCATTTTCTTATCACAGAGCGCAAAAGAATTCTCTATATCTCTTCCCAATCCTATTGATGCCCTTTCTAATTTATTCTGAAAAACAGATAAACGTTTTTCACTTTCTTTTGCACATCCAGTGAGTATCATAATACCTATCAACAACATAAAAAAATACTGAATCCTTTTTATCATTTGGACACTCTCTTTCATTCATTACTAATGGCTAAATCAATTACCAATTTCTTTTAGGAATTAAATAAGATTAATAAATAAAGAAATCAAACCATTTTCCTTCTTTGTTATTAGCTATAAATTCATATGTTAAGCCATTCCTTTCATACCTTATGCAGTAATGATATTCCTCAAACCTATTCCTTTCCTCTATTTCTGTTTCTCCCCACAGATTCATAATATCTCTGAAACTCATATTTTCCGACAATCCGATTGTAGAAAGATATTCTTCATCATAATTTCTCAAAAATGAAAGATATCTTGGTTTTTCTGACGTATCATAGTTAATACAGATAAAATAAAAAGACGAATTATCTAAATCAAGGCATGGAAAAAATACATTAAAAGAAAAAACCATTAAAGTACCACTCTGATTAATGGCATTTCCTGTAAGTTTCTCTATTTCATCAATAGTCATGTTCAAATACGTCTTAATCTCCTCTTCTGTTGGTACAGTTATCTTTTCCACCTTACGGACTGTCGGCGGATTTTTTTCCCAATCCTCAGAAATCAGACACATTTTTTCTTCTTCTATTTCATAAAGTGCAGAAAAGTTTTCCATATCTTTTACCACCGATATAGCTGCAATTTCTCCCCTTTCCCAACAGGCAGACAAGCTTTTAATATTTTTCGCTTTACAGCCTGTAAATTGCGTTATACATATTATAATAATAAAAATATATTTTATCTTCTTTTTCATTTGCTCTTTCTTTTCCGGTTTTCCTGTTTGGTATATAATTAGCGATATTCTTATTATATAATATGATTGCATCAAAACTGCATCATACTGTTTATCTGTCTGTTTAAACCTTTTCTCTCCATTCCAACCTACCGAAGGGACCATCCTCCCAAATATGTATTTACTAATTTACAAGTTCAATGACTCCTTGTGTATAATATCCGCTTATATCATCTGCTGTATCCCATACAATTACATATTTCCCATTTATATCTCCAATAAAGTCAAAAACAGGCTCAAGTCTTTGTTCTCCATACAAATTAATTAATCCATATTTTCGTATTTTCATGGAATCATCCGTATAAATATAAGCCGGAATTATATCATATTCTTGATTATAATCTAAGGAACTAATAAAAAATTTGGAATCATTTCCGGAAAAAATATCGTTTCCACTTTCATCTATAATGCTGTAATATTCTTTTGATACAAAGGCAATACCATTCTGGAATTCTCCCACATAATCCATCAAACCTCCTACTCCGGAATAATAGTCATAGTCAATTACAATTTCTCCCAATTCATCTATATATGCCCACGCATCCATACCTTCCTGATATTCAATAACCTTAACCGCTGCCTTCCCCTCACTAAAATTTCCTGCATCATCAAATTGTAAGTTTATTCTAACAGTTCCGGTATTATCAATAAATCCCCACTTGTTATCTTTCATCACGGCCGCATGATCTTCCTGAAAATCTTTTACCTCATCATAGATACACTCAACAATAACTCTTCCTTCCCCATCAACAAATCCCCATTTTTCTCCCATCTTAACCGCTGAAAAACCTGCTTGAAAATTTCTGACCTCATCAAATCCATTATCAATAAATAACTCTCCTGTTCTATCAATAAACCCCCACTTATCATTCTTTTTAACTGCTGCCAGTCCTTCAGAAAAATTTTTCACTTCATCATATTGACAGGGTATAGCCATTTCTCCATTTAAGTCTATAAATCCCCACAAATTTCCCATTTGAACTGCGCCCAATTTTTCCTGAAATCCATAAGCCTTGTCAAAGCTTTTATCCCAAAGTACTTCGCCCTCGTCATTAATATAAAATGCTTTACCGTTTAGCTCTGCTTCTGCAATTCCATAATTGAATTTAGAAATATAATCATAACAAAACGAAACGACCACTTCGCCTTCTGAATTAAATGCACCATACCTTTCTTCTTTATCTACTGCCAAAATCATCCCGTTACCGGCAAATGATATCATTTGATATTCTCCTGGTTCTATAACCCATTTCCATGAAAGCGCTCCATTAACAGGAGGTATTTGATTCTGTGAAATTTTGCTTCGGCTACTCTCATATGTCCAATCTGATACAGAATCATTTTCATCATTTAAACTAATTTGCTGTTTTACATTTTGTTCATTTATATTCGTCAAACCGCAGCCACATATTCCGATACCTAAAATTACCAATATAGTAAATAGTTTTATTTTTTCCATTTGAAAATAAACCTTTTCCAAGATACTCTTCATAACCGGATTGATTTTGTTTGCATCCTATTAAACAAAAGGATAAAAGTATAAAGAATATTATTCTTGCAACTTGTATACATATTTTTTCAAAAGATTTTTCCCTTCTGAAATACGTTATATATGCTGATCTATGTATTGTAACTTCTCTTATCTGATAAGAATCTTTTGTCAATTATCAAATGAATATTAACAACACAAATCTGACTTTTCTCATTATCCTCCAAATAATTCCCCATAACTGTAAGTTACATTCTGCAGGCTGAACTTTGCCGTTTCATATGCTTTCTCATAATCCTTTATCAATTCATCATATTGGGTTTCCGTTACCCTGAAATAATAGATAGATTGTCCCCTGTCATAATAGCCCTGTCCTAAAATATTTTTATCATATTCATTTTTGTCAGTTTCTGCATATCTAGGCAATGACACTAAATATCTTGGTCCGATCATCTCATTATACGCATTTCTTATCATAAAGGATACGCTGCAGATTTCCTTTCCCTTTTGGTCCAAATTATAAAAAACTGCCCCTGAACCATTATCCCATCTCATCGCCAAACTTCCATTCAAAGCATAATGACCCTGTTCTATATATTTCCATAACCAAAACTGTTCTTTATCTATATCATATTTGAAAATAGATATAGATTCTTCACTCTGTAAGCATATTTCCGGGGCATTATCTTTATCCATATCAAAAAAATAATAGTTGTCTATACTTTTATTCTCAATTGATCTGAAATCATTTAGGTACATTTCCGTTCCTGTTTCAGGATTAAAAAATGGTTTTTGTCCATTAATAAGCTCTTTATACTTTTCTTTATAAAAGTCATACTGTGTCACATCTCCCGCTTCAAATTCACTATACCAATCAATATTCGTATAAATCTTCTGAATATATTGATATGCTTCTTCATCCACATAGGTCATTTCATATGGAAAATCTAAAAAACTGTCATAACTCCTATCATTTTGATTTTCTTCCTGGCAAGGCACCTCATTTGCTGATACTATATTCCCGACAGTCATAGAATCTATTCCTGACACATCCAGTTCCACATTACTTTGTATTTTTTCCAACATATGAGGTTCTATATAAATATAATCCGACACATTAGAGGGAACTTCTTCTCCCAATTCTATTTGGACCTCTTTCGGCAAAATAGATATTTCCCCACAGCCAGTCAATACAATTCCCAGCATTAACATACTGACTAAGAACAGCATAATTTTTGTTTTTACTTTCATTACCATTCCCTCTTGTTTATCTGGCTTTAATTTCTTTTAAATTAATTTACCATTTCATCATAGGTGTACGTAACTTTTTCTATATTCTCTACTGCATATTCATATGCCTGCATGAATTCTCCCGTCAACTCTTCATACTGTTCCTCTGATACCCTAAAATAATATACTTTTGTCCATCTGTTATAATAACATTGGTTTTTCATATCCTCTGTTGCTTCAACATTTTTACTTTCTTCAGCATATCTGGGTGTTCCTACAAAATATACCATACCGCTCTCAAAACTCCGCCAGCGAAAACCAACTTCATATTCCATTTCTCCTGTCTCATCCAACTTTCTAAAATGATTTTCTCTTCCGTCAGTCCAAATAATCCTTTGGCTGCCACTCAAATGCATATCCGCAGAATTTATCTCTTTCCATAAAATAATGCGGTCGTTGTATTTATCATATTTAAAAATCGCCAAAAAACCTGTTTCCGGGATACACAATTCCCATCCGCCATCCCCATCCATATCAAAAAAATAGTATTTATAGCTATCCATGTCATAAGTACATGATATTCCGTCCGGAACCTTTATAGGCGGAAAATCCTTTAATGATAATATTTCTCCTGTTTCGCTGTTCAGAAAATTTCTTTCTAAAAGAAGAAATTCTTTAAACTTTTCTTTATATAAATCAAATTCATCCGGATTTCCTTCTAAAAATTCACTCTGCCACCCGATATCTTTATAAAGCCGCTTTATTTCTTCATATACTTCATCGTTTACAAACTCCATTTCTTCATGTGGAAAATCTGATTCGTCATTATAGACCCTGTTTATCGGGACTCCGATTTCTTCTTTATTCATGATAACATCAGGAACAAATTCCAGTCTGCTTTCATTATGATAACTATCAATTGCTCTTACCGTAATGTTTCGTCCGGGATACAATTTTACAAAATCCAATTCTTTTCCGCTAAGATTATTAATGATTTGCAGGGAAACTGGAGAAAAATCCCCTGCTTCCACCAAATCTTTTGCTGTTACTTCCTCTCCTTCCCAAAAACTTATTTTTAGAGGCTCAATAACAGGCGGAGTTGTATCTTCTACTATAACCGGCACAACTATCCTTTGCTCCTTGTAGGTAATTACTGCCTGATATGTTCCGACAGTTGATGTCTCAATATCTGATAAATCAAGTAACGCTTCTTTTTCAAGTTTTTTCTCGTATCTTGAATTTACACATATATAATTTGATATATTTTCAGAAGCAAAGTCTCCTAATTCAATTCTTACTTCTTTTTCTGAAAACTGAACCTTACCACAACCTTGAATATTTACAAAAATGACAAATATAAACAGTATATAAAAATATTTTTTCATCGTTTTTCCTTTTCAATTACCATTACTTATAATTTCATCATATGTATATTGATATTTTTTAATTTCCTTTTCCGCCCATGCCCTTGCATCCCACATATATTGTCCTAATTCCTGAAACTGTTCTTCTGTCACATAAAAATATCCGCTTCCATCCCCATCAATTATTTGATATGAGTTTTCATAGATTTCATCCGATACTATTATTTCTCCTTCAACATTTTTACAAGGAATAGCAATGATATATTTAAAACCACAATAGTTCATATAAGTACTTTCCTCTTCTCCATATTTATTCAAAATATCCATATACTCTGGCCTTCCATCTCCGCCAAATACTGTCCTTGTCCCTCCCAGCTGGCTCCAATGCCCCGTTTCATACCAGAGATATACTTCATCACTTTGCGCGTCATATTTAAACACATAGATATTTACCGGTGCAAGCACTTCTACACAAAGTTCTTGCGCACCATCTCCATCAAAATCATAAATATAATAAAAATTAGTCTCCATATCATAGTAAAAATAACTGCCGTCATGCTCGTTAATCTGCCGTGCAATCAAAGAATCCAGCGTCGCTTTCTGTCCATTAGGAGTTACATATTCCCTTTCCATCAGGAGCAATTCCTTATATTTCTGCAGGCAAATCTCCAACTCCTCTTTTTCTCCTGCTTCAAACTCCGAATACCATTCCACTTGTCCAAGAATCTCCTTTAATTCTTCATATGCAACATCATCTATATATTCCAGATCCGCATCACATAAAGAAAAAAAGTCTTTATATTCTCTTGTATTTTTATCGCTTTTCTCTTCCTGGCAAAGCAGCTCATATGTAATAGGCACTGTTTTTACAATGGTCTCATTTCCATACTCATCCACGGCTTTTAATTCAATCATCTTTCCCGACACTAAGTGCATAAGATCAACTGGCAATTCTTCTCCATCAGGATATCTATATAAAATATTAAAAGTCACATCAGAAAAATCTGTTACTTCAGCCAAATCATTTGCTGATACAATATCTCCGGCACTAAATTTAGTATCTTTAAGCAGAATTTCCGGCGGTGTAGTATCTGAAACACTGACTTTACTTATAATCACATCTCCTCTATAGTAAATTTTTGCTTCATACTCCCCGGCGGTCATGGAATCTATTCCTGACACATCCAGCTCCGTATTACTTTGTATTGTTTCCAACATATGAGGCTCTATATAAATATAATCCGACACATTAGAGGGGACTTCTTCCCCCAACTCTATTTGGACCTCTTTTGGTAAAACAGATATTTTCCCACAGCCAGGCAATGCAATTCCCAGCACTAAAACATTGACTAAGAAAACCATAATTTTTGTTTTTACTTTCATTACCATTCCCTCTGGATTACCATCCCATTGCAGCTATAGCACGCTGTACCGAGAAATTTTCAACCCGGATCATGATGTTGATTTCCATTATAAAACATGATTGCATCAAAATTGCATCATATCTTTGACGGAAGCAATTATAAACTACAACTATTTCACGCACTACTTTTCTGACATCTCTGCTACGCTGTCTGCCATTGATATATCTTTAGCAAAAGCATTTCCCACCTGATCTGCTCCATG
>DEUB01000041.1:36223-36380 GCA_002362385.1 Lachnospiraceae bacterium UBA3273 | reverse complement strand
ACAGTTCGGTCCCTATCCGGCGCAGGCGCAGGATATCTGAGAGGAGCTGTCCTTAGTACGAGAGGACCGGGATGGACGGACCGCTGGTGTACCTGTTGGCGACCAACGCCATGGCAGGGTAGCCAAGTCCGGAAGGGATAAACGCTGAAGGCATCTA
>DEUB01000041.1:0-35887 GCA_002362385.1 Lachnospiraceae bacterium UBA3273 | reverse complement strand
CCCCCTCAAGATGAGATATCCCAATCAGTAAGACCCCTTAGAGAGAATGAGGTAGATAGGCCCAAGGTGGAAGTGCAGCAATGTATGGAGCTGATGGGTACTAATCGGTCGAGGGCTTGACCAAGGGAAGGCGTGGATGTCAAGGATGGAGCGTACCGGAAGGGAAGCATCCATAAAGAAGTCATTGTTCGGTTTTGAGGGTACTGCCCATATAATTAAAAAGTTCCGCAGGGGACTTTTTTTTATGCGCATTTTATGTTACAATAAGATAAATTGTGGGGAAAGGCTTATACAAGTCATAAATGATTTGTATTGGAGAGGTAAACAGATGGATACAAAGATCTTACTTGAGAACGGTACGAACGAATTAGAAATCCTGGAATTTGTACTGGATGGGAACTTTTACGGAATCAATGTAGCGAAGATTAAGGAAATAATTAATTATACTCCCGTAACGCCGGTTCCCAATGCCCATCCCAGTATTGAAGGAATATTTATGCCGAGGGATACGATGATTACGGCAATTGATTTAAAAAACTGCCTGCAGAAGGGCGCATCGGATCCATCGGGATTGTTCATTATCACTAATTTTAACAAATTAGATATTGCCTTTCATGTGGATCAGGTAATCGGCATACATAGAGTTTCCTGGACCGAGATCATTAAGCCGGGAGCGACGGTATCCACAACGGAGGATGCGGTAGCTACAGGAGTTGTTAAGATTGACGGTAAGCTTATTATTATCCTGGATTTTGAAAAAATTGTCTGTGATATCAGCCCGGAGACGGGACTTAAGATTTCGGATGTGGATCAATTCCAGAACAGGGAGAGGAATAATGTGCCGCTTTTGGTGGTAGAGGATTCCCCATTGCTTAATAAGTTGATCGTAGACTGTCTCTATAAAGCAGGATATGAGAACCTGATGCATGTGGAAAACGGGGCTGCAGCCTGGGATATTATAAAGGAATGCATTGATAAAGACAGCCTGAAGGAACATGTACAATGTGTTATAACTGATATAGAAATGCCTCAAATGGACGGACATCATTTGACAAATCTAATAAAGCAGAATGAGAAGACAAAAGATATACCGGTTGTCATCTTTTCCTCTCTGATCAACGAAGAAATGAGGGTAAAAGGAGAGTCATTGGGGGCAGACGCCCAGTTAACCAAACCTGAAATAGGAAATTTGATCAATGTAGTAGATAAATTGGTGTTATAAAAAGCGAAATGGCTGGGAAAAACGGAATCCCAGCCAGTTTTTTGCCTTTTGATCGATATGCTTATAGAAGGAGCTATAACATAAAATGAAACTGAAAAATGATGAAGAACTGACTGCCTTTGTAAAAGATGCGGATATGGTTTTAGTTGGCATAGGCGAAGAGTGGGGGATCCCCTTTGAAAAAATGATGCAGGATCCATCTTTTGCCGAAAATTTTCAGAAACTGCCAACAGAACTGGAGAAGGAACGGTTTGTACCATATCTTCAAAGGGCATATCTAAAAGATGGCCCAAAAGGGGAATTAGAAAAGGCTTACGAAAATCTGCTTTGTCTGTTGAGGGATAAAGATTATTTTCTGATTTCCATGAATAAGGACAAGTTTCCCGTACAGATGGGGTTTGAAGGAGACAGGTGCGTTTTTCCCTGCGGAAGTTATGAATCGTTCCAATGTGATAAGGGCTGTAACGGTGAAATCATAGATGCATCTGATGCTGCGGAGCGTATTTACGGGGAAATATGCAAGGATAGGGATATTGAAAAAATAGAGATTCCCTGTTGCAGCCATTGCAAAGCACCGTTGGTGTTTAATAATATTGAAGCGGAAAAATATGTGGAGGCCGGATATCTTGTAGCTTGGGACCGGTACATGAAATGGCTTCAGAAAACGGTCAACAGGAAATTGTGTCTGCTGGAATTGGGAGTCGGGTTAAGATTTCCGTCGGTCATAAGGTGGCCCTTTGAAAAGACCGCGTTTTATAACCAAAAGGCAAAAATGTTCAGAATACATCACAGTTTAAGCCAATCTACAGAAAATATTCAGGACAGATGCTGCTCAAAAGAAGAAGATTCTGTAACATATATGGCAAATATATTTGTTTCATAACTGTTAATATGTTAAAATAACAATATTGCTAAAGGGTATTGGAAGGAGTATTTGATATGGGAACAGATGAAGATTACTTAGACAGCCTGTTAAAAGCGGCAACAAATCCGGAACAGGATGAAAAGGAAGAGTCTGGTTCGGATAATATATATAATTCATTGCTGATGGATGATAATCAGCT
This sequence comes from Lachnospiraceae bacterium UBA3273, assembly GCA_002362385.1. Classification (GTDB taxonomy): domain Bacteria; phylum Bacillota; class Clostridia; order Lachnospirales; family Lachnospiraceae; genus UBA2882. The sequence goes on along the minus strand of DEUB01000041.1, from coordinate 33,601 downwards.
GGCAGAAATAGATGAACTGCTGGGGCTTGCCAATGATTTGGACGACGTTTCTTCAAATGACGATGATACAGATAACGGTAAAAGCAACGATGACGATATAAGTGATGATATTGGATTTGATCAGTTACTCGATGGACTGGAACTGACCGGAGAAAAAGAAGAACCGGCTGTTTTGGATGCCGGATTGTTTGAGGACAAGGAAGAAGAGTCTGTTTTTACGAATTTGGAATCAATTACGGAAGAAGAACCGGTTGCACAAGAGGAAGCTGTTTTGTTACAAGAAGAACCGGCTGTGAATGAGGAAAATGTCCCGTTTCAAACGGAACCCGCTGCGGAAGAAGAATCTGCCGCTCTGGATGTAGATCCGTTTTTTGAGGCAACGGCTGATGGGACAGAAGAAATTGCAGGGGAAGAAGAGACGGGAGAGAATTTACAGCAGCAGATAGATAATGCCATGATGGACAGTTCTCTTTCGGAAGAAGTGGAAATTGACTTAAACGGCACGGAGGATCTCGGAAATCTTTTAGATGGATTCGGGGACGACGAGGAACTTGCTGAAATTAATGAGTTGCTGAAAAAATCCCAGAATAATGAGTTTGTAGATGAAGATAACGATATGCTTGCGCTTTTAGAGAGTACGGCTGATGAAGGTGCGGCAGAAACGGCAAAAGAGTCTGCCAATAAGAGCGAAAGCGACGAGAGCGGCGAAGAAGCCCCTAAGAAGAAAAAGTGGGGAAGAAAGAAAAAGGCGGAAAAAGCGGATAAGGATCAGCCGGAAGGAGCAGATACAGAAAATAAGAAAGCTTCCACAGGATTTTTCGGAAAGCTGTTTGCGGCCTTAACGGAAGAGGAAGAAGAGCCGGAAGAACTGATCCCTTCCGATGAAGAAGGCAAGGCAGAAGAGGGAACCGAGCAGCCTTCATCAAAGAAAAAGGATAAGAAGGCAAAGAAGAAAAAAGGGAAAAAGGGAGCAGAGACCAACGAAGAAATTTTAGAGGAAATGGATGCGGAGGACGCTGCGGCCAAAAAAGGAAAGAAGAAAAAGCCTAAGAAAGAAAAGAAGCCGAAAAAGGTAAAACCAGAGGTTATCGAAGAAAAAGGCAAAAAAATCCCCCGGAAAATGATTGTCAGGATTTTTGTCCTTTGCTTCTCCATTATGATCGTTATTATCCTGTCTACAATGTTCTTGCCGCAGATGTTCCAAAAGAGTGAAGCGAGAAGTGATTTTTATGAAGGAAATTATCAGGCTGCATATGAGGGCTTAGTGGGATATGATTTAAGTGACAGCGATGAGATCATTTTAAGGAAGTCGGAATTATTATCGCAGTTGGAGAGAAAAGAAAGGTCTTATGAAGCATACAGGCTGGCGGGAGAAAATGAGAAGGCGTTAAATGCCCTGATGGAAGGCGTGGCATATTACCAGAACAATGTGACGGAAATTACCGCTCTGGGAATACAGGATGATGCGCTTGTTCCTTACGGAAAATTGCTTACGCTGCTGCAAAGTGAATATTCTCTGGGAGAGGCAGAAGTTCTGGAGATCATTGCGATGGAAAAACTGGATTATACCTACAGAATCAAAGAACTGGCAGGAAACGGTGAAACATTACAGCCGGATCAGGATGGAGCTTTACCGGACGGAGAGGCGGCCGGAGAAGCCGGAATCCAGGATGGAGAAGAAAACGGAAGCAGCAGCGATAACTTACAGCCGGTGGAAACGCCTGCAGATGATTCGTCGGAAGAGGGCGCGAATGCGCCGGAGCCTTTAGAGGACCAGCTGGAGGAAGAGGCGGAATGATCCGTCATAGGGACAGGACAAAATGATAGCAATAATTGATTATGATGCAGGAAATATTAAGAGTGTGGAAAAGGCTTTTCAGTTTCTGGGAGAGGAGGTTATTCTTACCAGAGACAGGAATGTGATCTTAAATGCTGACGGGATCGTTTTGCCCGGCGTAGGGGCATTTGGCGATGCCATGGAAAAGCTGCACCGTTACGGGCTGGCGGCGGTCATTCATGAAGCGGTGGAGAAAAAGATCCCTTTTCTGGGCATTTGTTTAGGACTGCAGCTCATTTTTGAAAGAAGCGACGAGAGTCCGGGCGTAGAAGGGCTTGGTTTGTTGAAAGGCGAAATCCTCCATATACCGGAGGAATCCGGCTTGAAGATTCCGCATATCGGATGGAATTCCTTAAAATTTTTTGGAAAAGGCCGGTTATTTGGCGGACTGGAAGAAAGCGCTTATGTATATTTCGTACATTCCTATTATTTAAAAGCGGAAGATGAAGGCATTGTGACTGCCGTTACGGAATATGGAACTACCATCCATGCTTCGGTGGAGCAGGGGAATCTGTTTGCCTGCCAGTTTCATCCGGAAAAAAGTTCAGATACAGGTCTTAAGATCTTAAGAAATTTTATTTCCGTTACGAAAGGGGAATTATAAGTGCATACAAAGAGGATCATTCCCTGTCTGGATGTAAACGGCGGAAGGGTAGTAAAGGGTGTAAATTTTGTGAATCTCATAGATGCGGGCGATCCGGTGGAAATCGCCAAGGCATATGATAAAGCAGGGGCGGACGAACTGGTGTTTTTGGATATTACCGCAAGCTCGGACGCCAGGAAAACGGTCGTGGATATGGTGCGAAAGGTGGCCGAGAAGGTATTTATTCCTTTTACGGTAGGCGGCGGTATCCGTACGGTAGAGGATTTTAAGGCGATTTTACGGGAAGGCGCGGATAAAATATCCGTTAATTCCGCAGCCATTAATAATCCCCGGTTGATCAGCGAGGCGGCGGATAAATTTGGCAGCCAGTGCGTAGTGGTCGCTATTGACGCCAAAAGGCGTGAAGACGGAAGCGGCTGGAATATTTACAAAAACGGCGGCAGGATCGATATGGGGATTGATGCGGTGGAATGGGCCATGGAGGCTGATAAGCTGGGGGCCGGAGAAATCCTTTTGACCAGCATGGATTGTGACGGGACAAAGGCGGGCTATGACATTGAATTGACCCGCATGATTTCCGAAAATGTGTCCATTCCGGTCATTGCTTCGGGAGGAGCAGGAAAGATGGAACATTTTAAAGAGGCTTTATGGGAGGGAAAGGCCGACGCTGCATTGGCGGCTTCCCTGTTTCATTTTAAAGAACTGGAGATAAAAGAAGTAAAAGAATATCTGCGACAGGAGGGAATCAGCGTAAGGCTGTAGATTATGGCTGCAATTGCAAATGATTGGTTAGAACCATTAAAACCGGAATTTTCCAAACAATATTACAGGGATTTATATCAAAAGGTCGTAGAAGAGTATAAGACCCACCTGATTTTTCCGCCTTCTGATGATATTTTTAATGCCTTTGCCTTGACACCGCTTAAGGATGTTAAGGTAGTTATCATCGGACAGGATCCCTATCACAATGTGGGACAGGCTCACGGCCTCTGCTTTTCTGTCAGGCCGGATGTTGAAATTCCGCCTTCTTTAGTCAATATTTATAAGGAATTACATGATGATCTGGGGTGCTATGTGCCCAATAACGGTTATCTTGTAAAATGGGCAAAACAGGGAGTTTTGCTTTTAAATACGGTGCTGACGGTTCGCGCCCATCAGGCAAATTCCCATAGAGGAATGGGCTGGGAACAGTTTACGGATGCGGCGATCAGGATTTTGAATGAAGAGGACAGGCCCATTGTATTTATTCTCTGGGGGTCGCCTGCCCAGACAAAGAAAAAAATGTTAAATAATCCCAGGCACTTGATCTTAGAGGCGCCCCATCCAAGCCCTTTATCAGCTTACAGGGGATTTTTCGGAAGCAGGCCTTTCAGCAAGACAAATACTTTTTTGGAAGAAAACGGCCTTACGCCCATTGACTGGCAGATAGAAAATGTATAGGTAAGATTATAAAGATACTTGGAGGAGAAAATTATGAAAAAGAAACCGTTTGTAACGAAGGAGCAGTTGGATGAGATCGTTCAAAAATATCCCACGCCCTTTCATATTTATGATGAGAAGGGGATCCGTGAGAATGCCAAAGCGTTAAAGGAGGCTTTTGCCTGGAATCCCGGATACCGGGAATTTTTTGCGGTAAAGGCAACGCCCAATCCCTTTTTGATTGATATTCTGCGGGATTACGGCTGTGGGACGGATTGTTCTTCCATGACGGAACTGATGTTATCCAAAGCCATGGGAATAGAGGGAGAATCCATTATGTTTTCTTCCAATGAAACCCCTGCCAGTGAGTATGAATATGCAAACAAAATCGGAGCGATCATTAATCTGGATGATTTTACCCATATAGATTTTCTGGAAAAGACTCTGGGCAGCCTGCCTGAAACATTGAGCCTGCGTTATAATCCCGGCGGTGTATTCAAGATCAGCAACAGCATTATGGACAATCCGGGAGACGCCAAATACGGTCTGACCACGGAACAGCTTTTTGAGGGCTACAGGGTATTGAAAGAAAAAGGGGTCAAGCGTTTCGGGATGCATGCTTTTCTGGCAAGCAATACGGTTACCAATGAGTATTATCCCACACTGGCGAAGACCTTGTTTGAAACTGCAGTCCGCATAAAAGAACAGGTGGGCGTGTCGTTAAGCTTCATAAATCTGTCCGGCGGTATCGGCATTCCCTACACTCCGGATCAGGAGCCTAACGATATCCGGCTGATCGGTCAGAAGGTAAAAGAGGTCTATGATGAAGTGCTGGTTCCGGCAGGGCTTTCGGATGTGGCGATCTATACGGAGCTTGGACGCTTTATGATGGGACCTTACGGACACCTGGTTACAACGGCGATCCATGAAAAACACACCCATAAGGAATATATCGGCTGCGACGCCTGTGCGGTAAATCTCATGAGGCCGGCTATTTATGGCGCTTATCATCATATTACCGTGGCAGGAAAGGAAGAGGCCCCCTGTGACTGCAAGTATGATGTGGTAGGTTCTTTATGTGAGAACAATGACAAATTTGCCATAGACAGAATGCTGCCCAAGATCGATATAGGCGATTATATCGTGATCCATGACACGGGCGCCCACGGTTTTTCCATGGGATACAATTATAACGGAAAATTAAAGAGCGCCGAGCTTCTTTTAAAAGAAGACGGAAGCGTACAGCTGATCAGAAGGGCGGAAACGGAGAAGGATTATTTTGCCACCTTCGACTGCTTTGATATTTACGATAAGCTGGATTTTGAAAAATAGAATATGGCAAAAGATATAAGAAAAATGTAGCAAAAGATATAACAAAAGATATAACAAAAGAGTGGACATTAAAATCCGCTCTTTTTGTTTAAGGATCCTAAAAATAAAAAGGGTGCGAAACATGAACTTTTTTTGTTCTGCTTCGCACCTTTATATGCCGGCGATGGGACTTGAACCCATACGTGGTTGCCCACAACAGATTTTGAGTCTGCCTCGTCTGCCATTCCGACACGCCGGCCTGGTTGTTTTTAACAGCCGAAATATATATTATCATACAAGGCAAAAAGAATCAAGTAAAAGAACCATAAAAAACAGATAAAAATAAATATTCTTGTAATAATGATGGAAAAGAACCGTGATTTTTGCTAAAATGGTATTTGGGTGAGTGGGATGACTTGTAAAGAAATCGAGAAGCAGATCCCGGCGTTTTTGGAGGATTCCTTAGACGAGGATAATCTGGCTGAATTTGTCAATCATATAAAACAGTGCAAGGATTGCGAGGAAGAGCTTGCGATCCAGTACTTATCTGTGGAAGGGCTCGCCCGTTTGGAGGCGGGAGCTTCCTTTTCCTTGGATGATGAACTTCATCATAAGATGAATCAGGCGGTCCACAAAATAAAAGTAACCCGTACTGTGGAAAGGATCTGCAGGCAGATAGAGGTCATTGCCATTTTTGTTTTGGGATTTGCGATCCTGTACATGGTCTGGTAAAGAGGCAGAAAGACCCCATAAGGCGGGAAGAGGATAGTATCTGCATCGGATTCCTGTCTTTTGCGGGTTTTACATGGAATAAAGATAAAGGAAGTTATAAAAATATGTCAAAAAAGCTTGTATTGATAGATGGACACAGTATTTTGAACAGGGCCTTTTACGGAGTGCCGGATCTGACCAGCCAGGAAGGCCTTCATACCAATGGGATTTATGGTTTTTTAAATATTTTATTTAAACTGTTAGACGAAGAAAATCCTGATATGCTGGCAGTTGCTTTTGATGTGTCTGCCCCTACCTTCCGTCATGAAATGTATAAAGAATATAAAGGGACGAGAAAGGGAATGCCGGAGGAGCTTAGGGAGCAGGTGCCGGTTATGAAGGAGGTCCTTGCTGCCATGAACGTGCTGATCATGGAAAAGCCGGGGCTGGAAGCCGATGACATTTTGGGCACTATGGCAAAGAGAGGCGAGGCGGAAGGCTTTGAAGTGTCCCTGGTATCAGGAGACAGGGATCTTTTGCAGATCGCCACAGAGCATATTAAGATCAGGATACCCAAGACAAAAGGCGGAAGAACGGAAATCGAGGACTATTATGCAAAGGATGTCAAGGAGCGTTATCAGGTCACGCCAAAGCAGTTTATAGAACTGAAAGCGCTTATGGGGGATGCGTCGGACAATATTCCGGGAGTGCCCAAGGTAGGGGAAAAAACGGCAACAGGGCTGATGGTGGAATACGGCTCCATTGAAAATATTTACCAGAACCTTTACAAAATATCCAAAAAGAGCATCAGGGAAACACTGGAAAATAACCGTGACCTGGCGGATTTAAGCTTAAAGCTTGCTACGATCTGCATAGATGCCGATCTGCCATATCAGTTAGAGGATGCGGCCCTTGGCGATCTGTTTACCAAAGAGGCATATGACTGGTGCCTCAAGCTGAACTTTAAAAATATGCTGTCCAGATTTGACCGGTCAAAGGTTGTGGAAGAGAATAAAAGAAAGTTTCAGGCGGTTACCGATCTTTCCGAGGCGGAGACGATTTTTGAAAGATGCAAGGAAAGTAAAAAATGTGCGGTAAGTTTTTTTAGGGATAAAGAAAAATTATATGCTGTGAGCATATGTACCGATGAAGAGGAATTATACTGCCTGTTTATCCAAAACTTTATTACAGAGGACCATATCCGCTTAAGATTCAAGGAGCTTTCGGAATATTTCGGAGGAACTTCAGGAAAGATACTGATTTTTGACGTAAAGAAATCTTATGATATGATTCCCTGTGAGGATACAGGAGTGTTTTTTGACTGCAAGCTTGCCGCATATCTGCTGAATCCCAACCATAAGGAATATCTGCCCGAGGATGTGGCGGGAGAATACGGCGGCATCAACTGCAGGGATTTTAAACAGTGGTTTGGAAAACAGTCTTTAAAGGATGCGGCAAAGGAGGAAAATACAGATTTTCTGGAATATGCCTGTATGGAAAGCCTTTCCGCATATCTTTCCTATGAGCCTTTATACAAAGCGCTTTCTGAGGAAAATATGCTGTCTTTGTACGAAAAGATTGAAATGCCCCTGACCTATGTGCTGTATGACATGGAAAAGGAAGGCATTATGGTAAAAGGCGAGGCCTTAAAGGAATACAGTGTAAGCCTGGGGGAAAAAATCGAAGAGCTGGAAAAGCGGATCTACGAACAGGCGGGAGAAACCTTCAACATTAATTCTCCGAAGCAGCTGGGAGAGATCCTGTTTGATAAGATGGGATTAAAGGGCGGCAAGAAGACCAAAACCGGCTATTCCACCGCAGCGGATGTGTTGGAAAAGTTAGCTGCCACGAATCCTATTGTGGCGGATATCCTGGAATACAGAGGATTGGCAAAGCTGAAAAGCACTTATGCAGACGGGCTTACGGAGTTCATTGACGAGGGAAGCAGGATCCATTCTTCTTTTAATCAGATGATAACCGCAACGGGACGTATTTCTTCTACAGAACCCAATTTACAGAATATTCCCATGCGGACGGAAATGGGAAGGATGATCCGCAAGGTTTTTGTGGCAAAGGAAGGCTGTCTTTTGATGGATGCGGATTATTCCCAGATCGAACTGCGGATCCTGGCCCATTTATCCAATGATAAAGAGCTGATTGGCGCTTACCATACGGATGCGGATATTCACAGGATCACGGCCTCAAAGGTATTTCATACGCCTATGGAAGAGGTAACCCCTTTACAGAGAAGAAACGCCAAAGCGGTCAACTTCGGCATTGTTTACGGCATCAGTGCCTTCGGCTTGAGCCAGGATATCGGAACCTCCCAGAAGGAAGCTGCAAAATACATGGAACAGTATTTTGAAACCTACCCTGACGTAAAGCGTTATCAGGATGAGACGGTTAAAACGGCTAAGGAAAAAGGATATACCACTACCATGTTCGAGAGAAGGCGTCCTATGCCGGAGTTATCCTCCAGTAACTTCATGCAGAGGCAGTTCGGGGAACGGGCGGCAATGAATGCGCCTATTCAGGGAACAGCGGCGGATATTATGAAAATAGCCATGATCGATGTCTATAAAGGGTTAAAGGAAGCGGGGCTTAGATCAAAACTGATCTTACAGGTCCATGATGAGCTTTTGATCGAGACCTATGAAGAGGAAGAGGAACAGGTAAAGGAAATTTTGAGCAGTAAAATGAAAAATGCCGCAGTGCTTTCGGTTCCCCTGGAGGTGGATCTGAACGTGGGAAAGAACTGGTATGATGCCCATTAAAAATGTTGGAAGAGAGGCTTTTACATGAAAACCATTGGGATTACAGGCGGTGTAGGAGCAGGAAAATCGCTGATCCTTAATTATATAGAAACCCGTTACAAGAGTAAGATCTATAAAGCGGATGAGATCGCAAATTTTTTAAAGGAGCCGGGACAAAGCTGCTATGAGCCTGTGGTACGGCTGTTAGGAAAAGAGGTCCTTACAGAAGACGGCAGGATATCAAATCAAAAGATGGCGGAGTCAGTCTTTGGGGATGCAGAGCTTTTAGGAGCCGTGAATGCCCTGATCCATCCGGCCGTAAAGGAATTTGTCATCAGGGAAATACAGCGGGTAACAGAGGAAGGAAATTTTGATTTTTTTATTTTGGAAGCGGCGCTCTTAATAGAAGAACATTATGATGAAATTCTGGACGAATTGTGGTATATTCATACAGAGCGGGAAATCAGAACGATGCGGCTTAAAAGTATGCGGCAGTATTCGGATGAGAAGATCAGGAATATTATGGATAAACAGCTTTCCGACGAGATTTTTAAGAAGCGCTGCAAGGTGGTCATTGAAAATAATGGCAGACCGGAAGATGCTTATAATCAGATTGATAATAAACTGGGGGAGTACATAAGTGCAGAAGGCAAATAAAACGATGGGTTCCTATGTATACGGACTGGATATTGGGACCAGAAGCATTGTGGGAACGGTAGGATACAAGCAGAAGGACCGCTTTGTGGTAACAGCCCAGCAAATAAGGGAACATGAGTCCAGAGCCATGTTGGACGGACAGATTCATGACATAGGCGCAGTCAGCGATACCATACGGGAAGTGACCGAGCTTCTTTGTCAGGAGACGGGAGAATCCTTAAAGCAGGTGTGTATCGCGGCGGCAGGACGGGTATTAAAGACTGTGACCGTCCATGTGGATATGGATCTGGAAGGAGAAAAGACGGTAACAAAAGAGGAGATTCATTTATTGGACTCTTATGGAATAGAGAAGGCCTATGAGCAGTTCCAGAAGGAAAACGATTCCGATATGAAATTTTACTGCGTAGGCTATTCCGTTATGCATTATTATATGAACGGTTATCCCATGGGAAATCTGGAAAACCATAAGGCAAGGGAGATTTCTGCGGATATGATCGCAACGTTTCTGCCTGACGACGTGGTGGACGGTTTGTATAAGGCGGTGGAGTTAGCGGGACTGGAAGTGGCAAACCTGACCTTAGAGCCTATTGCGGCCATAGAACTGGCGATTCCGGAAATGTACCGCATGCTGAATATTGCTTTGATCGACGTAGGGGCAGGCACCTCCGATATTTCCATTACCAAGGACGGAAGCATTGTTGCCTATGGAATGCTTCCCGTCGCGGGAGACTGTCTGACAGAGGATATTGCAAGGCACTGTCTGGTGGATTTCCAGACTGCGGAGCAGATCAAGCGGAATATTGAAAACCGGGATGTGGTGGAATATAAGGATATTATGGGAATCCCTCAAAAGATCTCCAAAGAGGAAGTACTTTCGGTGGTAGACGGGGATCTGGAAGATATGGCGGCAAAGGCTGCGGAAAAAATAAAGGAATTAAACGGGAATAAACCGGTCAGCGCAGTTTTTGTCGTAGGGGGCGGCGGGAAAATAGCTACCTATACCGACCGGGTGGCAAAGCATTTGGGAATTGCCCCGGAACGATGTGCGGTAAGGGGCGAAGAGGTTATGATGAAGATAGATTTTACCAAACGGGATGTGGTAAAGGACTCCCTTATGGTAACGCCTATCGGTATCTGCCTGAATTTTTATGAACAGAGCAATAATTTTATTTTCGTTACCTTTAACGGCAAACGGATCAAGCTGTATGATAATAACAGACTTGCCATTGTGGATGCTGCCATTATGGCGGAGTTCCCCAATGAGGATCTGTTTCCTAAAAGGGGCGGTGCGCTGGAATTTGAATTAAACGGAAAGCCTGTGACTGTCAGAGGGGGCAGGGGAGAGTCGGCAAAGGTCATCTTAAACGGGGATGAGACCGATATCCATGCACCCATCAGAAACAATGATATGATCGAGGTTATTCCCTCTACAGCCGGGGAGAAGGCGTCTATGGAGGTTTCCAGACTGCCCGAGTACGAAGGCAGCCTGACGATCCATCTGGATGATAAGGATATTTCCGTTCCCAAATTGGCAAGCGTAAACGGGCAGCTTCAGTCCGCTTATTATCAGATCCAGGACGGGGACCAAGTGGAACTGCTAAATTTTTATACAGTCCGCCAGATTTTGGAATTTATGGATATTGCCCCCGAAGATGCAGGGAGGATCGCGGTAAACCATGAAACGGTGGATCTGAATGCCAGGGTATATGACAATTTTACGGTTTCTCTTCAAATAGAAGAGCAGCTTCCGGAAAGGGCGGCCCTTTTGCATGAAGAGACGGAAGCAGAAGGGGAAGAAATAGAAGAAGATGCAGGAGAGAGAAAAGGGACGGAAAGTTTTCAGGAGTTGAAAAAAGAGGAAACTTCTGTAACGAAGGGAGAAGAAAGTAAAGCGTCCGCAAAGACAGATGCCGAAAACTCCCAATGGGGGAAAACAGAAAATGGAGTCTTGAAGGAAGCGGGAGGCTCTTCATTGGAAAAGGCGAAGCGGGATGCGCAAAAGATCGTAAACCGGCTTCAGTATGAAAGGGCGGAGGAAGCGCTTTCCCAAATGATACAGGCGGCTGCATCAGGTCAGAGTATGCCTGCAGGGAACAGAACAGGAAATGCGGCAGGAAATACGGGGAGGAATGTTTTCCCAAATAATGCCGGACGGGGAAATGCCGCGGAAGAACAGCCCCTGCGGGTGGAAAAAAGTGTCCGTGAGCTTTACGGGAGCCTGCAGAACAATTTAAACCGCTTAAAGAGCGGCACTTCCATTAAGGAGTTAAGGCAGGAAGCCATCAGGGAAGAACAGTCGAATGCCAAAATGGCGGAAGGATCCATGGAGGCAGGAGAGGATGAAGCGGCAAAGCCGGAAAAAGCGCCGGGCAGCATCCAGGTCCCCCCGGCCAGAACGGAAAACATTAACGGTGCGTTAGTCCAGACCCTTTACGTGGTTGTCAATGACGAAGTAGTGGAAATGACGGGAAAAGCGGATTACATTTACGTGGATGTTTTTCAATTTATTCAGTTTGACTTATCCAAGCCACAGGGAACGGCTGTGGAAACATTAATAAACGGAAGAAAAGCCCAGTATACGGAGCCTCTTTCAAACGGAGACCGTCTGGAAATTTTCTGGAAGGATTAAAAAAATGCGTTTACTTAGTATTGCCAGCGGAAGCAGCGGAAATTGTATTTATGTGGGGGATGAAAATACCCATATACTGGTGGATGCGGGCATCAGCAAAAAAAGAATAGAAGAGGGGCTTAACGGAATCGGACTGACTGTCAGGGATCTAAGCGCCATATTTGTGACCCATGAACATATCGACCATATCGGCGGCCTGGGCGTTCTGACCAGGAAGTGCGACGCGCCCGTATATGCCACAAAGGGAACCCTTAACGGGATATTCAATACGGCTTCCTTAGGCAGGATAGATGAGGAGCGGTTTATTGAGATCGAAGAGGAGCAGTGTGTGTGTTTAGGGGATATTCAGGTGGATTCCATGAAAATCTCCCATGATGCGGCCCAGCCCGTGGCTTACCGGTTTTTTGGCCATGGCAGAAAAATTGCGGTAGCCACGGATCTGGGGATGATAACGGAAGAAAATGAAGAAAAGTTAAAGGGGATGGATGCCCTTTTATTAGAAGCGAACCACGATGTGAACATGCTGCAGGTGGGACCCTATCCCTATTATCTGAAACAGAGGATCTTGGGGAACAGGGGGCATTTATCCAATGAAAATGCGGGAAAGCTTTTAAGCCGTATCGTTCATGACGATCTGAAGCATATCTTTTTGGGACATTTGAGTAAGGAAAATAATATGCCCGCACTGGCATATGAAGCGGTACGTCTGGAGATTACTATGGGGGAAAACCCTTATAAGGCGTCGGATTTTCCTATCGACATTGCAAAAAGAAGCGAGCCTTCTCGTGTGGTAAATGTTTAGAAGGAAAGGAACAGTCAATGAAATTAACGGACGATTTTGAAAATGATAATAATATTAAATCGGGTGTTTCTCTGGGAGGGATGATAGCGGGTATTGTGGCCTTTATGATGGTGCTGGCTGTAGTGGTGTTCATTGCCAATAAGCCTAAGGCGCCGGGGAGCAGTCCGTTGGCGGATAACGGGAATCAGCCGCTGGAGGAAAACGCCGTTTCCGTGAATGATGCGGCGGACGACGAGTATCCTATAGGGGAATCCACCCTGGTATCCGATGACCTGGATTTCTGGAATATGTATAAAGAGGATGTGGAACTGGATAAATCCCTGGATCATACGGCTGAAAGGTATGCTGAAAATCTAAAGGAAATGGAAGAGGACGAAAAAGAGGAGGATATGTCCCAGAACGGAACCAAAACAGAAGTGATCTATCCCGACGGTACTTCCCAATGGGTCATGATAAATGCTTATATTGCAAAAAATGATTACGATTATACGGGACTTGTCTATGAAGAACCGTATATGCGCTATTATGCGGACGGAAAGAAGATATCCAAACAGGGGATCAAAGTAGATGACAGTTACGGAACCATTAATTTTTCCCAGGTGGAGGATGACGGGGTCGATTATTGCATTATCCGTCTCGGTAAGCGCGGGTATTCCACAGGTACGGTAACCATGGATGAAAACTGCCTGACCTATATGAAAGATGCAAAGGAAGCAGGGCTTGGAATAGGGGTATCCTTTTATTCCCAGGCCATTAACGAAGCAGAAGCCGTAGAGGAGGCGAACCTTGTGGTCCAGGTCCTGCAGCAGGCGGAAATAAGACCGGATTATCCCGTGGTCTTCGATCTGGAACTGGTAAATAACGATACCTCCCGAACGGAGAACCTTACAAAGAACCAGCTTACGGCGATTACAAAAGCCTTCTGCAATACCATCAGCCAGAATGGGTATACCCCTGCGGTTTACGGAAATAAATACTGGCTTTTGCGAAAGCTGGATCTGACCCAGCTTTCAGGCTACAATATCTGGCTTTCAAAGGAAGGCGATGTGCCGGACTATCCCTATGAATTTGCCATGTGGGAGTATAAACAGGATGCGAAAATCGACGGCATTGCCGGAAATGTATCCTTAAGTATCAGTTTTATTGATTATGAAATGAGATGATACAGCTTTTGTGAAATTTTACAGTCGGAATACAGGGCGGCATAGTCTGATGGGGACATGCCGTCAATATAGTTATATGTATAGTTTTTTTGAATTCCCTGCCCCTTTACAACGTCCACGGCTTTGTTATAGGCGATGGCGGCAAGAAGGGCGGATTCATAGGTTCCTACAATGTAATTTCCTTTAATATGGATCCTGGCGAGATAACGGAAGGTGCCGTTTTCTTTGATCCTTGTAACGCCAAAATAGGGATTTATGCAGATAACGTTGGCATAGCGGAAATCCCGGTTGTTACCGTTGGCAAAATAATAGTCCCTGCCTTCTACGGCAAAATTACGTATGCCGTAACGGTTCAGGATATTGACCTGCATTCCGTAATCGGCTACGAACAGATGGCGTCCCCGTTTCATGATCTTGTGGCCGGCATAATAAAACAGATCGTCGATGTCAAAGGTATAAACGATATCCTGGCTGTAATAATAGAAGAAAAATTTGTTTTTAATATAAACAGGGTTTTTGATATATAGAAAATTATCCCTGAAATTCATTAAGGTAACGCATTTTCCAAAGGAAAGAAGAACGGGCGTGTAGGTATCGGGAAGAAGACCGTTATCCGAAAGAAGCTCTCCCGCTTCTAAATAGGCGCCGTTGGCATCTTTGGCAGAAGAAAAGCTTCCCAGGCTGATATGCTTGCCCCGGAAGGTTATGCCTGACCGAAAATATCGGGTGCCGTCTTTTTTTGTCGCTTCATAGACTCCAGTGTATTTTTTCATGTACAAAGTATAACATTATAATAGCTAAAATTCAATTTTAGAAATATTTTAAGGACTGCTTGTATAAAATAATTACTAAGTTGTTAAGAAAATATTACAACTTAAAGAAAAGGAGCAGTCTATGAAAAGAAAATACGGGAATATGCTGGTGTTATTTTATCTGGCATTTCTTAGCATTCTTACGATAGAGATAACCTTTCAAAGGATACAGAAGACAAATGAGGAAATCCGTGAGGAAAATGTAGAGTCGGAAAAAATGGAGATCAGGATAGGAGACGGCGGAGAAGAAGATGTGGAAAGAACAATACGGGTATTGCCGGAAGCGGTTTCTGAGAGAAGGACCATTGTAGAACAGTCTGTTACAAGGGAAATGGCGTATGAGATCAGCGATGAGGACTATCAAACTTTATTGAGGATCGTAGAGGCGGAAGCCGGCTGTGAAGATGAAAACGGCAAGCTTTTAGTAGCCAACGTTGTGTTAAATCGTGTGGAGAGCAGCCGTTTCCCATCTACGGTAAACGGTGTAGTATATCAGGCAAACGGAGGGAAGGTGCAGTTTACGCCTGCCTATAACGGAAGACTTCAATCCGTTAAGGTGTCCGAAGAAACAAAGGATGTTGTGGAGCGGGCGTTGTACGGAGAAGATATATCTGACGGAGCATTATATTTTGTGGCCACAAAAGTGGCGGGAGAACAAAGGAGCAGCTGGTTTTTTCATCATCTGACCTATCTGTTTGATTACGGCGGGCACAGCTTTTTTAAGTAGTTCATTGCCATTCAAAATCGGGTGTGCTATAATAACGCCGTAAAGATAGAGACGAAAGGGAAAAAACAATGGAAATATTATACAAAAGTACACGAAGCGACAGCACACCCGTAACTGCGTCCCAGGCTATTTTAAAAGGTCTGGCGGATGACGGCGGTTTATACGTTCCTATGGAAATTCCGAAATTGGATGTTTCCTTAAGGGAAATTTCCAAAATGACTTACCAGGAAGCTGCCTATGAGGTTATGAAGCTGTATCTTAATGATTTTACGGAGGAAGAACTGAAAAGCTGTATCAACAAGGCGTATGACGATAAATTTGATACGGAGGCGATAGCGCCCCTGACAGAAGCGGGAAACGCTTATTACTTAGAGTTATACCATGGAGCGACCATTGCATTTAAGGATATGGCCCTTTCCATTCTGCCCCATCTTTTGACTACTTCTGCAAAGAAGAACGGGGTAAAGAATGAAATCGTTATCCTGACCGCTACAAGCGGAGATACGGGAAAAGCGGCTCTTTCAGGCTTCGCGGATGTGGATGGGACAAGGATCATTGTATTTTACCCAAAGAACGGGGTAAGCCCCATTCAGGAGAAGCAGATGGTTACCCAGAAGGGCGCCAATACCCATGTAGTAGGGATCCACGGCAATTTTGACGATGCCCAGACCGGTGTGAAAAAGCTGTTCGGAGACGAAGTCCTTTCAAAGGAAATGGATGAAAAGGGTTTCCAGTTTTCATCGGCAAACTCCATTAATATCGGGCGTCTGGTACCCCAGATCGTATACTATGTATATTCCTATGCGGTGCTGTTGGGACAGGGAAAGATCGGGGACGGGGAAGAGATCAATGTAGTGGTCCCCACCGGGAATTTCGGCAATATTCTTGCCGCATATTATGCAAAGAATATGGGTGTGCCCATTCACAAGCTGATCTGCGCATCCAATGACAATAAGGTTTTGTTTGATTTCTTTAAGAGCGGAACCTATGACAGGAACAGGGAATTTATTCTTACAAGCTCCCCGTCTATGGATATTTTGATTTCTTCCAACTTAGAAAGGCTTATTTACCGGATCGCAGGCAATGCACCGGAGAAAAATGCGGCTCTTATGAAATCCCTCTCGGAAAAGGGCGTATATGAAATTACGGAGGAAATGAGAGAGGAGCTTAAGGATTTTGTGGGCGGTTATGCCGGCGAAGAAGAGTGCTTTGCCATGATCAAAAAGCTTTATGAGGAATTCAGCTATGTGATCGATACCCATACGGCGGTTGCGGCAGCAGCTTATGCAAAGTACAGGGAGGAGACGAAGGATACCACGAAGACCGTCATAGCGTCTACGGCAAGCCCTTACAAGTTTACAAGAAGCGTTATGAAGGCTATTGATGAAAAGTATGATTCCATGGGCGATTTTGAACTGGTGGACGAACTGTCACGGATTTCCAATACAGATGTGCCTAAAGCCATTGAGGAGATCAGAACGGCTCCCGTACTGCACAATACCGTATGTGAAAAGGATGAGATGAAATCCGTGGTAAAGAAATTTCTTAATATGAATGAATAGGGCTGTGTAATTATGATATGAATAGAAAACCTGTTATGAAAAGGAGCGGTTTTTTGAATGCTTCTTTTCATAACAGGTTTTTATGTATTATTTTCTCTTGTCAAGTTCCTTGTAGCGCAAATCCTCATGAATAGGCTTGTAAGCGGGACGGATGATCTTGCCGTTGTTGGCAAGCTCTTCCAGACGGTGTGCGCTCCAGCCGCTGATCCTGGCAATGGCAAATATCGGCGTATACAATTCGTAAGGAAGATTTAACATCTTGTATACAAAGCCGGAATAGAAGTCTACGTTGATGCTGACGCCTTTATAGATCTTACGCTCTTTGGCAATTACTTCGGGAGCCAGCCTTTCAACAAGAGAGTACAGGGCAAATTCTTTTTCCAGCCCTTTTTCCACGGAAAGCTTTTCCACGAAGGATTTGAAGATGACCGCACGGGGGTCGGATTTGGAATATACCGCATGGCCCACGCCGTAGATCAGGCCGGCATGGTCAAAGGCTTCTTTGTTGAGCAGCCTTGCAAGGTAAGCGGAAACCTCTTCTTCATCTTCCCAGTCGGAAAGCTCGCTCATCATATCTTCAAACATACCAACGACTTTGATATTGGCGCCGCCATGTCTCGGACCCTTTAAGGAACCGATCGCCGCAGCGATAACGGAATAGGTATCCGTCATGGAAGAAGTAACGACATGGGTGGTAAAAGAAGAGTTGTTGCCGCCGCCGTGTTCCATATGTAAAACCAGTGCAATATCAAGGATCTTGGCTTCCAGGGGAGTATACCTGCTGTCCGGACGCAGGATATGCAGGATGGTTTCGGCAGTTGATAATTCCGGCTTTGGCGAGTGGATAAAGAAGCTGGCGCCGTCATGATAGTGCTTATAAGCATTGTATCCGTAAATGGAAAGCAGCGGAAACAGACTGATCAATTGTAAGCACTGTCTGAGCACATTGGGAATGGAAGTATCGTCCGCACGGTCGTCATAGGAATAGAGGGTCAGCACGGAACGGGCAAGGGTGTTCATCATATCCTTGCTGGGCGCCTTCATTATGATATCCCTCACGAAGCTTGTGGGAAGCGTACGGTATTCGCCAAGAAGACGGCTGAAAGAAGCCAGCTCTTCTTTGTTGGGCAGCTTATCAAATAAAAGCAGGTAGGTAACCTCTTCAAAGCCGAAACGGTCGTCGTTTGTAAATCCGCTGACCAGGTCTTTTACGTTGTAGCCCCGGTAGAACAGATCGCCGTGAATGGGAATCTGCTCCCCGTTTACGACCTTGGAGGCGCGGACATCGGAAATATTGGTAAGACCGGCTAAAACGCCTTTTCCGTTTAAATCGCGCAGACCGCGCTTTACATCATATTTTGTAAATAATTCCTGTTCGATAATGCCGGCGTTCCGGGACATCTCGGCAAGATGGATAATTTCGGGTGTGATTTTTGAAATGCTGTCATGTTCCATCGTGATACCACCTTTCTAAAATATGAATTACATGTTTATATAAACATCAGGGGTTTAACATCAAGAAGATGTGAAAAATTAGATTTGAACTATGCAAATTATGCACAATACACCTAATATGAATGATTACAGTATAACTATAACATGAAAATAAGGGTGGAATCAAGAAAAAAGCGTGTGTTTATGAATATTTCACATTTTATTCAGTGTTTCTTTACAGGAAATAACTGGATTTTTGTGCGCTTTCATTATAAAATAGAAAAGAATGATAAAACAAAAAGAAAAGACATATAAAAACGATAAAAGAGGAGATCGCATATTTATGGAAGAAAAAGAAATCATAACACATGTAGACCATACGCAGTTAAAGCCTTTTGCAGCATGGGAGGATATAGAAAAGCTCTGTGAGGAGGCGCTTAAATTTAATACGGCGTCAGTCTGTATCCCGCCCTGTTACGTAAAAAGAGTCCATCAAAAATATGGCGGCAGGTTGAAGATATGTACGGTGGTGGGTTTTCCTTTAGGCTACAGCGTAACGGAGGCCAAGGTGGAGGAAACCAGAAAGGCCTTGGAGGACGGAGCAGAGGAAATCGATATGGTAATCAACATCTCCGATGTGAAAAACGGCGACTACGATAAAGTGACGCAGGAGATCATCAGTGTAAAGAGAGAATGCTTAAACCATGTTTTAAAGGTCATCATCGAAACCTGTTATCTGACCGAAAAAGAAAAGATAGCCATGTGCCGTGCGGTTACCGATGCGGGAGCGGAATATATCAAAACATCCACAGGCTTCGGGACAAAAGGGGCGGAACTTGCTGACATTTCCCTATTTAAGGAATATATCGGGGATGCGGTCAGAATAAAAGCGGCAGGCGGCATCAGGACAAAAGAGGATATGGAAGCGTTTTTGGAGGCAGGGTGCGAACGGATCGGCTCTTCATCTGCAGCAGAGATCATGAAATAATGGAAAGGAGAAGAAGAGAAAAGATTTTCATTTCTTTTCCGTGATAGATTATTGACTTTTTAAATGCCTTTTGAGATAATACAAAAGGTGTACGAGGTTAAAACGCCCGTACGGATTAGTCATAAGCCGTTTTTGACGGTAAAAAATACAAATCAAGGAGGACAATCGAATGTCAACAAAAGCATACTATCCAATTGATGAGATCGGCAAAGGAAAAGTCGGCTTTTCCAAAACCCGTTCTATCATCGAAGCTGCTTTCTACGGAAACAACGTAGTAAAGGTAAACACATTAAAAGAAGCTTACGAATTAGCGAAAAACTCTCCGGGTACTGTCGTAACAGATATGCCTATTAAGGACGGCGAGACATTTGGTCTTGAGAAAGATGCAAAGGTTTTATTATTCAACGACGGAGCCGTTACAGGCCGTTACGCCGCAGCACGCCGTATCAAAGGCGAGCCCGGTGTTGACGATGTAAAACTGGACAAGGTTGTTATGGATGCCATCTATGAGACACGCTGGAAAACAATGTATCATGCAGAGTGCTTCATCGGCCTTGACCCCGAATTCATGGTAAAGGCACACCTTTTGATTCCGGAAGGAGAGGAGAACATCCTTTACAACTGGATGTTAAACTTCCAGTATATGTCCGACGAGTACGTTAAAATGTACAAAAACTCCAAGCCTGTAGGCGACGGAAAAGAGCCTGACATTTATATTTTCTCCGATCCCCAGTGGATCCCCGGCGAGAGACCTGACGTGGATTACAGCTGCTTAAGCGATCCTCTGACTCTCTGCTATTTTGATACGAATGAAAACTGTGCTGCGATCCTTGGTATGAGATACTTCGGAGAGCATAAGAAAGGCACGCTGACCATGGCTTGGGCATTGGCTAACAGAAACGGCTATGCTTCCTGCCACGGCGGACAGAAGGAATACACACTGGCAGACGGTTCCCACTTCGTTGCATCTGTTTATGGTTTGTCCGGATCCGGAAAATCCACTCTGACACATGCAAAACACGGCGGAAAATATCCTGCTATCAAGGTTCTTCATGATGATGCGTTTATTATCAACTCTGATACCTGCGCATCCATCGCTTTGGAGCCCACTTATTTTGACAAGACAGCTGATTACCCTACAGGATGCCCTGACAACGAATATTTATTATCCGCTCAGAACTGCTCCTGTACACTGGATTCCGAAGGAAAGATCCAGTTAGTAACAGAGGATATCAGAAACGGTAACGGTCGTGCCATCAAATCCAAATTATGGTCTCCTAACCGCGTAGACAAGATCGAATCTCCGGTTAACGCTATTTTCTGGATCATGAAAGACCCTACCATTCCTCCGGTAGTAAAATTAAAAGGTTCTGCATTGGCTTCCGTTATGGGCGCTACACTTGCAACAAAGACCTCTACTGCAGAGCGTGTTGCAGCAGGTACAGACTTAAATGCGATCCGTATCGTGCCTTATGCAAATCCTTTCAGAACTTATCCTCTGGTTCACGACTATGATAAGTTTAAGAAACTGGTTGAAGAGAAGAATGTAGACTGCTACATTGTCAATACAGGCGATTTCATGGGAACAAAGGTTAAACCTGCAGATACATTGGGAATCCTGGAAACGATCGTGGAAGGCAGAGCTAAATTTGAGCAGTGGGGACCTTTCGAAGATATCGAGATCATGACAGAGTGGGACGGCAAAACAGCTGATTTTACCCCCAATTTACAGGATGCTTCTTATGTGGCACAGTTAAAATCCGCTATGGAGACCCGTGTAAAAGCCGTTCAGGATTTCGGAACCAAGAAAGACGGTTACGACAAGCTTCCTGATGAGGCAGAAGCAGCATTAAAGAAACTGGTTGATGCTCTTTAAGATTTAAAATAAGACGATTGCTTATAGTTCATATTATTCTATGGCCGTTTATGGGCTGTGCATTGGAGGTTACCGATGCGCAGCCCTATTTTTGTATATATATGGCCGGATATGCAAACGGCGTAAACTGATAAATGAAATTTTATGACAGGGCGGCGGATATCCGTAATGATAAATATAATGGACGAAAACAGAAAAGACTGAATTGATTGTATTGGGGGAATAGAGTATAATATCTTAAATATAGAATGATACATTTTGGCAAAGGGGAAAAAGATGAATCATAAGCACAGCATATATTATCAATATGATGCGAAAACTTGTGTCAGGTTTCATTACGGATTTTTGATAGGAAACGGGCTGGTATTTGGCGGAGGCACTGTTGCGTTATTGTGGATTTCGATGTTTCGGGAAAGCCGGTTGTATTCCCTATTTGCGTTGCTTTGTTTTCTCATCTATATGATATTGCGCCACGTTCCGAGCAACGTTTTAGGAGGCGTCCTTTATACGGATTGTGACGTCGTAAAGATGAGGGATATACTTTTTATGATAGAAAACAGAGTGAAAGTGGAACAGGCCAAAATTGCCTGGAGATTGTTAAGAGTGCAGGCAGTTTCTTTTATACGGGACTGCGAGCAGGAAAGCTTTGAACTGCTGCAGACCTGTAAGGGATATAAAAAGCCGGCAGGTTATGAATTGTTCTGTTTATCTTTATATATACGGCATTATTCATTAACGGAAGAGTGGGAAAAATACGAAGAGACGAAAGAAAAGCTATATAATATGATTACGGTACAGAGGCCTTCTTCCAAAAGCAGACTGGCATATGAGCGGTATTTGAAGGGAAACGAAGCCGGGGAAAAATTCCGTGCAGGGGAGTTTGAGGAAGCGCGCAGCCTGTATCAGGAAATGTTAGATGAAAAGAAGAGCAATATGTTGATCAGAGTTATCGTACATGAACGATTGGCTGCTATAGATATGATAGAAGGAAAATATGAGAGCGCAAAGCAGCATCTTATATTTGTGGCACAAAACGGCGGCACGACTTATATGGTAGAAGAGGCAAGATCAAAATTGCAGCAGATTGAACAGGAATAGGTGGTACTATGGGGAATATTTTCGATTTTATTGATTGGCGTGGGGATCTGTCCTTTGAACAGGATCCCTTCCATGAAGTGGATGCGGCGATTTTCAGCGCCGTATCTTATGTGGAACTGGATAAGATCGTTTCGGAAGATCCGGCGGAGCAGATTTTGTTAAAGGATGCCTTTGAGAAATTTCAGGGATATCTGAATGAACCCAAATATCGGAATCTGGGAAGGGTCATTCCTGATGAGGTTCTGTTATTATTCGGGAAAATGTCCAAATGCAGAAGATATGCATCCCTTCGTATGTCCGCTTATGTGAATCATGTGGACGAACAAAGTGAAGAACAGTTTGCGGCGGTAACCTTTCAGAATGATAAGGGAGAACTCTATATTGTATACCGGGGAACGGACGACACTATCGTGGGCTGGAAAGAAGATTTTAACATCGCCTATATGGATGTGATACCGGCACAAGAGGCGGCCAAAAAATATTTGAGCGGCGTTTCGGCTGTGTTAAAGGGAAAAATCCGCCTGATGGGACATTCCAAAGGGGGGAATCTTGCGATATACAGCGCGGTAAGATGCGGGAAACGGATCCAGAAACGGATCGAGGGCGTCTATAATATGGA
The DNA here is from genome assembly GCA_002362385.1 of Lachnospiraceae bacterium UBA3273. Classification (GTDB taxonomy): domain Bacteria; phylum Bacillota; class Clostridia; order Lachnospirales; family Lachnospiraceae; genus UBA2882. Next base: position 10,599 of record DEUB01000041.1, on the reverse strand, counting down.
TGGACCGGGCTTTTTGCCGGAATTTTTATCCCTGGGGGATTATCAGGCAATCAGCGACCGGGCGTTCTGGTATTTACCGCATGAGTCAATGATAGGGACCCTTTTATGTCACGGGACCAATGAATACGTCATAAAAAGCACCAACCGGGGAATCATGCAGCATGACTTTTTTTCATGGGAGGTCATGGGAAAGGAACTGCTCAAAGAAGACAGTCTGTCTAAAGAATCGTTGATCGTCCATCAGGCCATCGACCAATGTATGAAGAAGCTGACCGTTGCACAGAGAAAACAGTTCGTATCAATTGTTTTTGACGCATTGGAGACAACAGAGGCGAAGACTTTGAGCCAGATCTCGGCGAGAAATTTAAAAAGCATTATCGATTCGGTCAAAAATGCCGATCCCGAATCCAAGAAGCTGTTAATGGGGATGGGAAAGCTGGTGCTAAAAACTGTCAGAGAAAACAGATAAAACCGGGTTGTATTTTATCCGTATATTTCGTATAATAATGTTACCTGAAATGTTCGATAACTCTTGTTGTTTTGAACCTACATTTACTTTAAACGGGATTCCTATATTGTTTTATGGATGTCATGCCTCCCATTAAGTGACGAGGACGGCAGAAGTAAAATTGCGGTTACCCACCTGGCTTAGGCTAGGAGTCAAAAGACAGGAGCCGGCATTTTGGGGTACAAATGAAAAACAGTCCTATCCGGGCTGTTTTTCATTTTATAGCCGTCAGGGATTTACGGTATGAAAGTACTAAAAGCGACGGAGGAATGGAGAATTTAATGGGAAATAGAAGAAGCCACGGGAAAAACAGAAGGAACCTGATTTGGAAATGGATGCTGGTCATTGTCATACTGGCCCTTCTCGTAACGGGGATCGTGTGTGCCATAAAGAGCAGATTCGTAAGGGAACCGGAGGGCGTTTATATAAACAGAGAGGATGCATATCTGCTTTATACATATTTGTACGGCGATTTAAACGGTATCGCCGCAGGCGAAATGGACAGGGAACTGGTTTGGTCCATTTCTCAAAACAGCATTCCCAAAGAATCGGAAGAAGAAAATAACTGCCTGACTCTTAAGGAAGCGCAAATCATGTTTTCACTTTTAAAAGAGCGGTATCCTGTATATGAAGGGGAGATTCAGAAAATCAGCGAAGGGGCTTTTCCGGATAATAAAAAGGAAAGCAGCTTTGTGCTGGCGGAAGAGTTTTTCAGCTGTTATAAGGAATTATGGCAGGCCGTCCACGGAGAATACGCCTTGTATGAAGAAACAGGAATCGTGTTAGGAGACGGAGAAAGGCTTAAAAATCTGGATGACACCCCGGTTTCTTCCAACAGTATTTTATTGGGCATAAAGGGAGATAAGGGAAAAATTGCACAAACAAAGCTGTGTCAGGGGACGAACAGGTTTTTGCATTACCAGAAACCGGCAGAGGAGGACTTTTATAAGGAGCATATCTATCTGGGAACGGAAGGGTATCTGCTTTTTGATCTCTCGGATTACAGACCTGTGGATGAAAAGACGGAGTTTTTCCTGCAGACCTGCTGGATCTCCTCCAACCAGGCGGAGAATTTGTGGATAACCATGGATGATTTCCAGCTTTCCCTGTACAGAAATGCGGAAGGCGTCCGTTTGGAGGACGGAAGTGTTTATGATTCCTTTGAGGATATTGCGGATATTTATTTTGCAGAAGGAAAACTGTCTTATATCACCACCTATGATGACAGGGTAAGCGGAAAACTTCTAAGCGTATCCGATGACAGGATCGAGTTAGAGGGTATGGGCTTTTATCCATACAGGGATAATCTGGCGGTTTATAAGCTCTACGGACAAAAAGAGTATTACACAAAAGGCGACTTAAAGATCGGATATGATTTTACGGACTTTGTACTGGATAAAGAGGGGACTATTGTTGCAGGACTTGTGACGAGGGAGGAAAAAATGGATTCCATCCGTGTGGTCATTAAGACAACGGGCTTTGCATCCGCCTATCATGAAAGCGTTACCTTTACCTGTGATTCCGACTTTCTGGTCAATGAAGAGCATCATCTGGCAGGAGAAGAGATCACGGTAAACGCTGATGATGAACGTCTTGCAGAGGGGCGCATTTATATCCGGCCGGAGACCAATCTGGCAAGAACCTCCATTACTTCCATAGAGCGGGACCAGGGAGTGCCTTCTTACAGAGGGAATTTTGAAATTGCAAAAGCTTCGGAGGGGCTTTTGCTGATCAACGAGTTACTGTTAGAGGAATATTTGTATTCGGTTGTTCCCAGCGAAATGCCCGCAAGCTATCCCATAGAGGCCCTGAAGGCCCAGGCGGTATCCGCAAGGACCTATGCCTACCAGAGAATGGTGCATTCCGGATTAAAGGAATACGGCGCTCATGTGGATGACAGCGCGGCATTTCAGGTGTATAACAATATTAAGGAAAATGAAAACACCACCATTGCCATCAGACAGACCCAGGGGCAGATCGCCATGATCGGGGAAAGCCTGGCGGAAACCTATTATTATTCCACCTCCTGCGGATTCGGAACTGATATCGGCGCTTGGCACGGCAGCTCGGAGGCGGATTATTCTTATCTGGTCTCAAGACATATTGCAAAGGGAGAAACGGATACGGGAAATATTACCGATGAAGAGGTTTTTAGGAATTATATCATGAATACGGACGCCAATGACTTTGAAGCGGAAGAGGGATGGTACCGCTGGCGCTATGAAACAAATTTAAATATTGACAGATTGAATGAAAATCTGGTAAAAAGATATGAGGCGAGTGCAAAAAGCATCCTGGTGCCTGATGAAAACGGAAACTATGTGTCGGGAAAGCCGCCGGTATTTACAAAAATAGTCAGGATCGCCGTTGTCAAAAGAGGAAACGGCGGGGTCATGGATGAACTTTTGATCGAAGGGGCGGAAGGATATGTGAAGGTTGTGGGAGAACATGCGATCCGTTCCGTGCTTGCAAATGAAAAGACAACATTGACCCGTCAGAACGGTTCGGAGAGCGCGGTCTCAACCATGCTTCCCAGCGCTTTTGGCGTTATAGATGTACAGGTTGACGGAGAGACAAATGCCGTTACCGCATATACCGTAACGGGAGGCGGGTATGGCCACGGCATCGGTATGAGCCAGAACGGGGCTAAATATATGGCCCTTGATGGAATGACCTGCGGGGATATTCTGCAGTTCTTTTATCAGGGCATTACCCTTCAAAACATAGGCGGGGCCGATATGTGATTCATTATTAAGGCTGCAGATTATGTGAAGACGGCATAGCTTTAAGACATGAATGATAAGGCATGAATTGTATCAACGGCGGATTACGGAAGAAATGCTGAAAAAGGAATGGGAAAAGAGAGAAAACAGGAAATGAAAAAAATTGTGTTGATCATAAGGAAATTTGCGGAGGAAAGCAATAAATGTCATATCAGTGCATATTCGGCAAGTGCGGCATTCTTTATGTTTTTGTCCATGATCCCCATGCTTTTGCTGATCTGCTCCATTCTGCCCTATACGCCGGTTACGGAAGCGGATTTAATGGAAGTCATGGCGGAGATACTCCCTACCAGCCTTGTGCCTCTGGCCATCAATACCGTGGCGGATGTATATGACAAATCCCCGGCCATCGTTTCCATATCGGCTGTGGCTACGATCTGGTCGGCGGGAAAGGGGATGCTGGCGGTCATCAGGGGCCTAAATGCCATTCAGGGGCAGACAAAGCCGCAAAACTACTTTCTCCAGAGATTCAGGGCCAGCATTTATACGGTCATATTGCTTATTGTGATCTTAGTATCCCTGATCATTGGTGTCTTCGGCAGCGCCATAGGTGCTGTTTTAGAGGAAAAGTTTGGAGGGATCAGCGTATTTTCCCCCCTCTTTTCAAATCTCAGGCTTTTGATCGTTTTATCAGTCTTGGTGCTGTTTTTTACGGCGTTGTTCACATGGATCCCCAACGGTAAGCAGGAGTGGAAGACACAGGTTGTAGGCGCATCCTTTGTCAGCATTGCATGGAGCGTGTTTTCCTATGTTTTTTCCATTTATGTCAATCGGTTCACGGGAAACAGCGTATATGGCAATATGACTACGGTGGTCATTTTAATGCTCTGGTTTTATTTTGCTTTTTACCTGCTGTTTTTGGGCGCCCTGATCAGCAAGTTCTTCGAGCCTGCCACGGAATTTCTGCTGGAGCGCGCAAGTGAAAAGCATAAAAAGAAAAAAACCCGGTCAGGCGGCGGGCGCAAAAAAAATCTGGCTGATATCCTGACTGAGAGATAAAAATGACTTGACAGAAGGATGTTATGTGGTTAGAATAGGTCTCAGATGTTTGATATGGAAATGCTAAGAAGGTGTACAGTAGCGTTTTATGTACCGATAGAGATAGGAAGTCATCGGCTGGAAGCTTCCTTCGGTTCCCGTAAAACGACGAATTTCCCACCGGAGCAGCTTTGCCCAAAAGGGTTATCCCGGTCACAGGGTAGCAGCCCTTAGTAAGTAAAGACGTAAACGCACGTTACGCGCAATGAAGAGCCCGTTTTTTCGGGAATGTGGGTGGTACCGCGGATCAAATTCGTCCCTTGCTTTTAGCAGGGGTTTTTTTATGCATGGATATTTCCACGGAACCGGCAGGTATCCGTCGGATTTTGGGAATGGAAAGATAACGATCAAAAAGGAAGGATGAAAAAATATGAAAGAAAAACTGGAACAGATTAAAGCGGAAGCTTTGGGAAAGATCTCCGCCGCCGCATCTTTGGACGACCTGAATGAAGTACGTATAACCCAGCTTGGTAAAAAAGGCGCTTTAACAGGGATTTTAAAGAGCATGAAGGATGTTGCGCCGGAAGAGCGCCCCAAGATAGGACAGCTTGTCAATGAAGCCCGGGCGGATATAGAGGCGGCCCTTGAAAAGGCGAAGACCGAAATGGAACGTAAGGTAAGGGAAGCGAAGCTGAAAAAGGAAGTCATCGACGTTACTCTTCCCGCAAAGAAAAATAATGTGGGTCACAGGCATCCCAACACCATCGCTTTAGAAGAGGTGGAAAGGATTTTTGTGGGCATGGGGTATGAGGTTGTGGAAGGCCCTGAGGTGGAAAGGGATTACTACAACTTTGAGGCCTTAAATATTCCCGCAGACCATCCGGCAAAGGATGAACAGGACACCTTCTATGTGAACGGAGACATTTTACTGCGTACCCAGACCTCATCCACCCAGGTTCATGAGATGGAGAAGGGAAAGCTGCCCATCCGCATGATCGCACCCGGAAGGGTGTTCCGTTCCGATGAAGTGGACGCTACCCATTCCCCTTCCTTCCATCAGATCGAAGGGCTGGTAATAGATAAGAACATTACTTTTGCCGATTTAAAGGGAACCCTTGCAGAGTTTGCAAAAGAATTATTCGGGGAGAAGACCAAGGTTAAATTCAGACCCCATCATTTCCCCTTTACGGAGCCCAGCGCCGAGGTGGACGTGACCTGTTTTAAGTGCGGAGGAAGCGGCTGCCGTTTCTGTAAAGGCTCCGGCTGGATCGAGATCTTGGGCTGCGGCATGGTGCACCCCCATGTGCTTGAAATGAGCGGCATCGATCCCGAGGAATACACGGGCTTTGCTTTTGGCGTGGGATTGGAGCGTATTGCCCTGCTAAAATATGAGATCGACGACATGAGATTATTATATGAAAACGATATTCGTTTCTTGAAGCAGTTCTAGACAGGAGGGAAAAAGATGAATACAGCATTATCATGGATCAAAGCGTATGTTCCGGAGCTAAGCTGCACGGACCAGGAATATTGTGACGCGATGACGTTAAGCGGAACAAAGGTGGAAGGCTACGAAAGGCTTGATAAAAATCTGGAGAAGATCGTAGTAGGACAGATCGATAAGATCGAAAAGCATCCCGATGCGGATAAATTGATCGTCTGCCAGGTAAATATCGGTACGGAAAGCGTTCAGATCGTAACGGGGGCGCCCAATGTAAAAGAAGGGGATAAGGTTCCTGTCGTATTAGACGGCGGCAAAGTGGCAGGCGGCCATGACGGCGGTCCCATGCCTGAGGACGGCATCGTTATCAAGGCCGGAAAATTAAGAGGGGTTCCTTCCAACGGCATGATGTGCTCCATTGAGGAGCTTGGCTCGTCGAGAGACATGTACCCGGAAGCGCCGGAGTACGGCATTTATATTTTCCCGGAAGATACAAAAGTGGGAGCGGATGCCATAGAGGTATTGGGACTTCGCGATACGGTATTTGAATACGAGATCACTTCCAACCGTGTAGACTGCTACAGTGTGGTGGGCGTGGCAAGGGAAGCGGCTGCTACCTTTGGAAAAGAATTTAAGGCGCCTGATGTTACCGTAAAGGGTAACGGCGAGGATGTAAACGACTATATTAAAGTAAGGGTGGATGATCCGGACCTTTGCACCCGCTATTGCGCAAGGGTGATAAAGAACATCAAGATCGCGCCCAGCCCCAAATGGATGCAGAGAAGGCTTGCGGCAAGCGGCATCAGACCGATCAATAACCTGGTGGATATTACCAACTATGTTATGGAGGAATACGGACAGCCCATGCATGCTTTTGATCTGGACACCGTTGCAGGCAGACAGATCATCGTGCGCAGGGCAAAGGATGGCGATGAATTCCAGACTCTGGACGGACAGATGCGGAAGATGGATTCCGACGTGCTGATGATCTGTGATGCGGAAAAAGAGATCGGCATTGCAGGTATTATGGGCGGAGAAAATTCCAAAATTACCGATGATGTGAAAACCGTTTTGTTTGAAGCGGCCGTATTCAACGGCCCTAATATCCGTAAATCGGCAAAGAGGATAGGACTTCGTACCGACGCATCCGGCAAATTTGAAAAGGGACTGGATGAAAGAAATGCAGAGACCGCCATTAACAGAGCCTGCCAGCTCATTGAAGAGCTTGGATGCGGCGAAGTGGTAGGGGGCATGGTGGATGTAAAAGAGCCGTTAAAGCCTTTGGTCGAACTGCCCTTCGAGCCGGAAAAATACAATGCCCTTTTGGGAACGGGTATTCCGGCAGAGGATATGTTGAGAATCTTTGAAAAAATAGAACTTGAGTATCATAAGGATACCAATACGATTACCATTCCTTCCTTCCGCCAGGATCTGCTGGGAAGAGCGGATCTGGCAGAAGAGGTGGCGCGTTTCTACGGCTATGACAAGATTCCTACCACCCTGCCCAGCGGAGAGGCTACAACGGGCAAATTGTCCTATAAACTCCGTATTGAGCAAAAGGCAAGGGATATTGCGGAATACTGCGGCTTTTCCCAAGGAATGTGCTATTCCTTTGAAAGCCCTAAGGTGTTTGATAAACTGCTGATTCCGGCAGATGATGTTCTGCGCAAGACGGTTACCATCAGCAATCCTTTGGGAGAGGATTTCTCCGTTATGAGGACCATTTCCTTAAACGGAATGCTTACGAGCCTTGCGACCAATTACAACAGAAGAAACAAAGATGTGAAATTATATGAGCTGGGCAATATTTATCTGCCAAAGAGCGTTCCCGTAACAGAACTCCCTGATGAAAGAATGCAGTTTACCTTAGGCTTTTACGGAGAAGGGGACTTCTTTACCATGAAGGGCGTGATCGAAGAGTTCTTCGACTGCATCGGCATGAGAAAAGCGCCGGAATACGATCCCGACAGCAAAAAGAGCTTTTTGCATCCGGGAAGACAGGCGAACATCGTTTATGAAGGAACGGTAGTGGGCTATCTTGGAGAAGTCCATCCTGAAGTATGCGATAATTACGATCTGGGAACAAGAGCTTATGTTGCCGTTTTAGATATGCCGAGCATCGAAGGCTTTACCACCTTTGACAGAAAATATGTAGGTATCGCCAGATTCCCGGCTGTTAAGAGGGATATTTCCATGGTAGTTCCCAAAGAGATCCTGGTAGGGCAGATCGAGGCCATGATCAGACAGCGCAGCGGAAAGATTTTAGAGAGTCTGGAATTATTCGATGTATACGAAGGAGACCAGATCAAGGATGGCTTTAAATCCGTGGCTTATTCCGTTACCTTCCGTGCAGGCGACCGTACGTTGGAAGAAAATGATATTACCGCCGTTATGAAAAAGATATTAAACGGTCTTTCCGGCATGGGAATTGAATTGAGGCAGTAACATGGAATCATTAAAAAAATCCGATTTTTATTATGATCTGCCGGAGGAACTGATCGCCCAGGATCCTCTTTCTGACAGGAGCAGTTCCAGACTGTTAAGCCTTGATAAGAAAACCGGGGAAACGGGGCATCATTCTTTTAAGGAAATAACGCAGTTTTTAAGGCCGGGGGATTGTCTGGTGTTGAACAATACCAAGGTAATCCCCGCCAGGCTCATGGGCCAAAAGGAAGAAACCGGGGCAGCCATAGAGGTGCTTCTTTTAAAACGGAAAGATAAGGACAAATGGGAAACTCTGGTCAAACCTGGCAAAAAAGCAAGGCCCGGCGCTAATATCGTTTTTGGAGACGGCCTTTTAAAAGGCAGGGTGTTAGACGTGCTGGAAGAGGGGAACAGGCTGATCGAATTTACCTATGACGGGATATTTGAAGAGGTGCTGGATCGATTGGGGGAGATGCCCCTTCCGCCTTATATTACCCATAAGCTTGCGGATAAGAACCGGTATCAGACTGTTTACGCCAGGTATGAAGGCTCCGCGGCGGCGCCTACGGCAGGTCTGCATTTTACGCCGGAGCTGCTTTCGGAAATTGAAGAAATGGGCGTCAGACTGGCTTATGTTACCCTGCACGTGGGGCTTGGAACCTTTCGCCCCGTGAAGGAAGAGAATGTTTTGGACCATCACATGCATTCTGAAAGCTATGAGATCACGAAAGAGGCCGCCGGAGTTATCAACGAGACGAAGAAGGACGGCGGAAGAGTTATCTGCGTAGGGACCACCAGCTGCCGCACCATAGAGAGCAGTGCGGATGAAAACGGTATTGTGCATCCCGGCAGCGGGAATACGGAGATCTTTATATATCCGGGATACCGTTTCAGGGTGTTGGACGGATTGATTACCAATTTTCATCTTCCCGAATCTACGTTGATCATGTTAGTCAGCGCTTTGGCGGGAAGAGAAAGGGTTTTAGATGCTTATAAAGAGGCTGTGGACTGCAGATATCGTTTTTTTTCCTTTGGAGACGCTATGATTATCTTGTAATTCTTCCTGCTTTCAGATAAAATATAAGCATCGGGGCAATATGCCCGCAGGAGTAGACCAAATATAATTGGGGGTAATTATGGGAAATCAAGAGAGAAGAAAAAGTAAGAGACTGGAGCTGGAATCCCGCCTGATCATAAAACGTCTGGACAAGGGCGGGGCTGAAGAACAGGTGGCGATTCAGGTAGCAGACATATCCAAAGCGGGATTGGGCTTTAGCTGTACCCTTCCTTTGGAGATCGGAGCGGTATATGAAGCATATCTGACGATCTGGACCAAAGAAGTCCTTCATGCCTTTGTGGAGATCGTCAGAATTGAGAAATTGGAAGAGACTTTTAAATATGGCGGCATTTTTATCGGAATGCCGGAGATGGATGCGGCGCGTATCGAAATCTATGATACGGTAAACAGCCGGAGCTGACAGATAACGGTTTTTGGAGTAAGAGGGGGAATTATTTTGTTGGCAGGTACAAGATGGCGTTCATTTGTTATTTTTAAAATAGTGCACAGGCTGAAAAAGGAAACGGATCATACCGATGAGGAAGAGCTTGCCATAAAAGCGTTTAACAGGATCATCGGCGGTATTTTCGGGCTGTGTATCCTTATGATAATCGCTGTGAGCCTGGTCTATGTGTTTACAGTAGTTCGTACGCCCTTGGGGACTTATGGAGATAAACGGTACGGAACGGTGCAGGAGGACGGGAGAGTCCGGTATGTCCGGAATACCAACCAGTATAAGACCCGGGAGGAGTTGGGATTATCGGAATATGAGCTGATGTCCGGCGACAGGATCGTGCTTATTTTTGACCCCAATATTGACGTGATAAAAGTCGCTTATCCTCAAAAGCTTTGGGATGAACTTGAAAAAAGGGTGGCATTGGGCATATCGGCTGTCCTTGGGGTCAGTTTTTTTGTATTTATTTTTTATGGTACAGTTATCTGCCGCGCCACGTGGTGGGGAAGAGCTCTTTGGCCGTTTGTAAAGACCCAGCCTGAATGGCTGAAGGAATTAGAAGAAGAAAGAGAATGGAAAGAAATGCCTCTTTGGAAGAGGTTTATAGCGAATGGTGTTATTATTGCAGTGGCATGTGTGATCCTTTGGCCTTGGTTTATAGAGATTGTTGAAAATGTGAGGATCATGCAGAACAGGGAAGAGATGAGCAATACTTATCAGGAGGGAATGAAGGCCGGACAGGAAGCGGAACGGATATCGGATGCTTTGCAGAATATCGGTTCGGACAGTGAAGATGCGGAGGACGAAGCGGACCCGGAAAGCAATGATGAGAACGGGGAAGAGGATGAAAAAACTGACGGAGCAGACCGGGCTAAAGATGCGGCCGGGGAAATATATGATATTCTGTCGGGGATGGAGTAGTAAAAGATACGGAAACGGGTTGAAATGAGAGCC
>DEUB01000026.1 GCA_002362385.1 Lachnospiraceae bacterium UBA3273 | reverse complement strand
TAAAGGCCTTACTGCACGGATTCCGTATTTCTCCCTGATCTCTTCTGCTGTATCAAATATAGACGGGCATGGAAGAGAAAAATCAATCTGGGTGTAGGCTCCTACGTATGGCTTTAATAACCCTGCCTTTACTTTTTCGCTGTCCGCTGGTCCATGTGTCGGCTCTGTCCAGATAATTGGTTTCCCGTCGCATCTGGCGACCATGAAAAACCTTTTCCTCATGGTAGGTGTTCCATAGTCTGCCGCCACAAGCTCCCGTGTCTGGACTTCATAGCCCAGCTCATGAAGCTGCTTAATGAATTTATGGTATGTATGCCCCTGCTTTGCCTTTATGGGCCTGTGGCTCCTGTTTAACGGGCCCCAGGTCTTAAATTCCTCCACGTTCTCCAGCATGATCACACGGGGGCTTACTTTTGCCGCCCACCGCAGCGCCACCCATGCAAGGCCCCGGATGCTCTTATCTTTTGGTTTTCCGCCTTTGGCTTTGCTGAAGTGTTTGCAGTCCGGCGAAAACCATGCCAGCGCTACCGGATGCCCCTTGCACACCTCCACAGGATCCACATCCCAGACGCTTTCGCAGTAATGCTTTGTGGAAGGATGATTTGTCTGATGCATTCTGACCGCTTCAGGATCATGGTTGATGGCTATGTCCACGCTGTAGCCTGTCGCCATTTCAATACCGGTGCTGGCTCCGCCTCCTCCGGCAAAGTTGTCAACTATCAATTCTCCGTTTATCATTTTTTCTTTCAGGAACCGGATATCCTTTATGCGCGCGGTTCGGCTCCTTTCTCAATCAATTCTGGCTGTTTTCTAACAGCATCTTTTCCAGTTCTGCATAATCATAATCTCTCTGTTGAAAATCATTAAAACTGCCTGGAGCAGCATCACTTTTCTGCTTTGACGGTTCAAAATTAGCGTCCAGATAATCAATATAGCCACTCTTAAAGAACGTGCTGCCATTCTGCGGCTTTCTCCATGACTTATCTTTCTCCAGTTCACTCATATAGCGCTGGACTGCCCTGCTCATTTCATCAAAACCGACTTTAAGCAGTTCCAATTTCTTTGCATCCGAAACCTGTCCCTTGCCTTTTTTATTGGGGTACATCTGCCATAACTGCTCAAACAATGACGAAGCTTCAGCTTTGCATGCACTGTTTGGATTCGTATTCGGATTAGGATTCGGATTGGATTGGATTACGGGAACATCTGATTTCATTTGATTGCAAATGCTTTCAAGTTTGTCCGGTTCCGGATATTTACTCTTTTTTGCCCTTATCTGCTGATGATCCTCCCAAGCCAGTAATTGAAGGTACGGTTTGCCATTGGCTGTATACCGGCACACCATGCCAGCCGTCGCTAACTTATTAAGAGCTGCATCTATCTGCTTTTCTGTTACAGCAGGCTTGAGCGGAAAGCAATTGCCTTTTATGACCAGAGGTCTCCCGTCATATCTTCCATAATCATCACAGCTTACAATAAGCCTGTAGAACAGGACTTCTTCAAACCATGTAAGGCTGCTGATGCTGTCACTTGTTCTTATGCTTTCTTTTAATATTCTGTTTGGCATCTTTTCCACCTGCCATTCTGTTCAAATCTCCTTGATCAATACTTCTATCCTTGGATTTTCCTTATCCACTTCAAACCTGTCGGAAAATCCGACAACATACTTCCATCCATCATCTTTCAACATACCGCACTGGACAAGCGCATCCTGTATGACCTTGCGCCCGAAAGAGCTTATATTGTCCTTATCCCGGCGCTTATTCGGTTCAATCCATGTGTATTCCATGAATACCGGCTTCTCAATCCTAATGCCGCTCATACACTTCATAATCGCCACCGCAACGATATTTCCGTTGACTGCTTTCATTTTTGCCCCTTTGTGGCGGTTTGTGCGTTCTGCAACTATGTAATCGTTTAATCCGGGTAGTTTTCCAGGGATTATTAGTTTGTATTCCACATGATCCTCCTTTCCGGCGGCAGAGACCAACCGCCGCCGTTTTCCGTGATATACTGCATGAATAACTGCTACAGTTGATAGTTACCTAATCTTCATCACAAAAAAAAATAGGATTTTCTATACAGGTAAGACATATTTTCATCGTGTACATACCTAATTTTAAATCATCACACTCACATGATTCCCCTAATAAGCACGCCCCGGTTTCGTAGTAATATTCCTCTCCTTTATGTATTGTCTTACCGCAGAATTGGCATTCATAGTCTTTTCTTGCTTTTGGATACGAATGTTTACTAAATCCAATCATTTTCTAAGTTCTTTTCTTCTACTTACGATATGACCATGACATTATCCACATCCTTTAAATGTGTTTCTAAAAATGCCTTGATATTATCTTTTGCTTCATTCCTCCATGCGCCGCCGTCCGCTTCATATAAGGCACACGCAACTCCGCCTGAGCGTTCATCATCCTTTACCCTGAAAATAAAGCTGCTCACAGGCTGGGATACCTCCACAAATGTCCTGTAAGGCATCAGCATACACGGACTGGGGACTTCCACTTCGCTTAAAGAAGTGATTCCCTTTTTAATTGCCGCCTTCTGGCTCACTCCATCATCCCCATACTTTGCAACAGTTCCGGCTTTTACATTACCTGCAAATGCAAGAATGACCGCTTTGTCATTATCCTCCCCGTCCATAAATTTTGACTGTACATTGATAATGAATCTCTCATTATCGACAAACTGCCCAAACGGAAACTCCGGGATCTCCGCATTTACTTCGACAAGGGTTTCCCTCATGCGGTCTCTGTCAAGGGCAGAGATCAGCTTTACATATGTCGGAGATACTACCTGTACGATGTATGATATATGCTTAAAGTCCTCCTGTCCCTTAATGTAATCCACAAGGCTTGACAGAGTGTTCATTGATATGGCAGCTGCCCTGAGTTCATCATCCATACGGGTCATTTTCTTATCTGAGAAACGTCCGTTTAAAGTTTGCACTGTGTTCGGCTCTGCCAGTTCCAAAATCCTGTCTATTGCTTCTTTGATCATGTTTTTCATCCTCCCATAACCTGTTTCATGTTTAAAACCTTTGTGTCTTTTACAGGCTGATCCAGTATCTCGCCTGTATCAGGATCGCAGCCAAGTTCTTTTGCAAGCCCCTCTGTGGTCTGCCGGTTTTCGTCTTCATCGTCCATAGACATGCCGCAGTCATCAAGGGTAAGCTGGCCCTTGATCTGCCCTTTAGCGTGTTCTGTAAGCTGTACGGTGCCGTTTTTGAAGTCTTTACTGATAAAAAGCTGTGTCTCCAGTCCCATTTCCGGGGCGAGTTTGACCGAGGTCTGTACATTGACGGCAACATCTTCCCTGTCATTTTCGTTTGGAGCAAAGATGATCTTTACTATTACTTCACGCTTCTTTTTCGGATCAGTATTAAGATCCAGGATGTTATCCGATACCTTTGCCAATGCCCTGTCTATGCGCTCCTGCACACCTCCGCTGCACATATTAGCCAGTGTCAGTCTTTCTTTTGACATATTTCCACCCCCTTCCTACTACTGATTTCCGAATAAAGTATCTGCCGGATTCTCCTGCACAAAAGATTGCTGCTCATATTGTCCTTCTACCGATGGCTGCTGTGCATTTATCTGAGTCTCCTGCTGCGGCTGCTCAACATAAGGTACATCAATAGGCTCTTCAACTCCCTGTTCCTCCGGACTGTACATACCGCCAAGCGTTCCCGGAAAAGCCTCTCTTAAAGCCTGAACCAAGGCAACCTTTCTGATCATAGTTGTCGGTTTATTTGCCCACTGCCTGTTCAGAGACCCGTCTTTTTTTCTTCCTGCGTATTCTTCAAATGTAACTTCTGCCCTGTAACTGTGGTCACGGTCTTTTCTGTATACCTCCGCATATCCACCTACAAGCACTTCGTTCGGAAGTTTAAAAGAACCTTCTCTGTAAGTCAGTTCTTCCATGTTCTCATCCGTCAGTATCAGTCCTGCTTTATACCCATCAAAATTAGGGTTTCCCTCCGCCCTCTTTGTAAAGGCATCTTTTCCTGCAACAATAGTCGCCGGTTCATTCCCATACTTGATCAGATATGCTTCCTTCAACCACGGATTGAGTCCGTTAAATTTGCAGAGATTCATAAACATTACAACTTCCTGCATTGTTACTTTATCCTTGTCGCCAGATACAAGGTAATTCTTCACAGTATCCGGGGTAAGTTTTACCTGTGTTCCGTTCGCATTAAAAACTATCTCATTCTTATTTTTTATTTCTTTTTTTGGTGCTAATGTATTCTGTACTGCCATAAATCATATCCTCCTTATATTTTCTCAAACTCGATATTTCTGCTTTTGAAAAATCCTGCAAGCGCCTGAGCATCTGCCACTGATAATAAAGCGCTGAATGATACCCACTGTTTTACAGGTTCTTGCGAACTCTCCGCCTTCTGGAAAGCTTTATTTTGAAATTCTTCATCAACAACCGGCGGAACAAATTCTTCTTGTTTTTTTGTCTCTGATTCGATCAGAACTTTTGCCTTCTCCTGTTCCTGCCGAAGTCTATCCTGCTCTGCCCTGATCCGTTCCTGTTCTGCTTTTCGTTTCTGCATCTCCGACAGCCTGTGACCCTCTGCAATCGACTTATTCAGGTCAAGGGTTGTTTTATATGTCTCGATTGCTTCAAAGGCAAATTCGGGCAGTTCTGAAAGTGTGGCAAGATCGCTTTCAACAGCAGTAATCCGTGAATCAATCTCCGCCTGTATGGATTTCATAGATACTGAAGCATTCAACCACTTATCATCCCAGATCATTGACAGGGTAAGCCATTCCGGGGATTCTCCTGTAAAGAAATATCCTTCAATCTTCTTTTTCTTCTCCTGCCGCTGTTGTTCCTCATACTCTTTAACCTGCTTATCAATCAGCGCCACCGGCTTATCGATAATTCCGATAATCTCGTTGATCTGCGCCTTAAAAGCGTTGAACGGCTGCATATACTCTTTTTCGCGCCGGATACGTTCATCATTCAATGCTTTTTTCAGTCGGTTCAGGTCTGCCCGGTCGGCCTTTGCATTCTTGATCTGGTCATCCGTATAGACAAGGGTTTCATACATCTTTACCTTGTCGGACAATTCCTGCTTTAATTCCTCATAGTTAAATGCAATCTTTTCAGGGATTGCCACCTGTTCAATTTTCAGTTCCATCTTGTTTTAACCTCCAATCTTCAATAGTCCCAATTTCCATAATGGTAATGTCCCAGATAAGCGCCACAGTCCTTGCAATGTAAATCCCATTCAACAGGTGTAAAGATACCTAAAATATCATCTGTACAGACATTTCTTTCTTCTGTTTCATTACACCCACAGCTACATTCAAGGGGTAAATCTGGTAAATCTTCACTCATAAAAATCCTCCTTATATTTCCGGCAATTCCAGCGGTGGTACTTTATCGCTCTTAACATACTCCCAGAACTCCGCCTCTTTCTGCATCAGGTAATCAATATCTTCCTGTACCTCGCTGCGTTCGATAGGATAGTGTCTGGTCTGCAGGTAAATCTCCTCGCCGAAATCGTATTTAAGCTGTGCCTTCAGTATTGCAAAATCAAACTCCGTTACCATCAGGTAGTGCAGGATCTGTACATAATAGTTGTCCGGGATCTGCTGCTTCCATTTCTCTTTCTGCATGGACTGTAAGATATTGGTGGTCTTGCATTCCCAGATCCCGTTCCGGCCCTCCTTATCGATCAGCCATCCGTCCAGCGAGGCATGCGCCCAGGGCATCCGGTCATTGAGCCATATGTTGTTTTCCTCATAGCAGACCGTATATTCCGGATGATCCAGTGCAAACAACGCCCTCAAGTGTTCCTCCGCCGCTATTCCATACTTTACATAGGGCTTGTCTGAAATATCTTCCGGAAATGTCCGCCCTGTTTTTTCCTGCCAGAGCTCAATGTTTGTCTTATAAGGGTTTCTTCCCATGATTGCGGAAGCATCTGAACCACCAATCCTTTTTCTGTTCTGAAGCCACTCTTCCCGGCTGTTTAATATGATTTTTTTAACCATCGGCCCCCTCCCGGAGCACCTCCATCAAATCCATCTGATAAAACGGGCTTGTCATGACCTTAAAGGCATGTTCAGACTTTGACTGAATCCGCCTTTCCTGCTCCATGCAGTCAAGACATTGACCGCCCACTATTTCTCCGGGGTCACAATTCGCCCCGCATTTATTACATGTGTTCATTGATACTCCTTTCCATCTGTGATAAAATCAGCATATAAGCATTTTGCTTAAGTGTTTGCGGCTCTGCTTGCTTTGGTCGGCTTGTGCAGAGCCTTTTCATTTTTCCGGCATTCATCCGTTACAAGGAATTTTCTCTTTTCCCCGTAACCGGTCAGCTTTAATCGCTGTATCCGAATCCCGTCCACTTCCGCCAGCTCTTTCTTGTCTGCCAGATACAGGCCTACTCTGGCGACTGCAGCGGAATCGGTCAGTGTACTTCGGTTTATGACTATGACTGTTCCCACAATATCCCTCCTTTCTCTTATCCTTCTCCGTCAATGAGCACTACCACTACCCTCCGCCTGCCAAACCCAATACAGGCATCATAGTCCGGTATGTAGATATCCAATACCGTGCCGTTTTTGATTCTTTCATCCCCGCCGGTGTCGAGGATTTCGAAGTAGCCCAAAAACTCTCCCTGACTTCCGTTATCGTCCAGGTAGATGGCGGCAACCTTGCCGTACCATTCCGGCTTACCGGCACAGGTCCCAGTCCTTACCTGTCCACCATCGCATCTGATGGTCCCATAGCAGTATGCCGTTACTTCCATCTGTTGCACCGGTGCAACTTCGGGCTTGTCCGCCGCTAATACCTGGTGGTAACAGGCGGCTCCGGCCAGCATGGCAAAGACAGCTATGCTGATTGACAATACAATTTCTTTTACTTTTCTCACTTCGTCCTCCTTAGCTTGTCCTTTCTGCCGGCCTTACGCCGACGTTTCTTTTTTACGATAGCCGATTGCTTCAAGCGCCTGCTGATTCAGCTTATTTGCTACCTCTTTCTTTTCCTCTGCGGATAAATCCTCCCAGTTTACCTCTGGAGCGTCTCCGATCTGTATCATGTTTACAATATTTAATCCGCTCATATCCCACCTCCGTTCTTCTTAATAAAAAGCTATGCTTTACTGCATGTACCTGTTGCTGCTAATATGTGCTATTGCTTTTTCTGATTTACCTTGTTAGGATTTAGATGTAACATTTGACAACCACTTTAAGGCCAATGTCGGAAAAGATTATTCACTTTTGTGATGATGCTTTGTGCTGTAATCACACTTGTGAAAAAATGGAAATAATCGATATAATTATCAATCCTATTTAGCATTAATACAGATAAGCCACGGTGGCATCGTTGAAGGCGGTGCCGTTTTCTTTGCCTTAAAGCAGTTGTCAAAATGTTACATCTTCTCCCCCTCCTTTACTCATCCGTTTTAAATAAGTAATCAAGACTTTCATTTGTATTAATCGCTTCTTTAATCTCGACACATTCGGCTAATGTTATGGGAGTTTTTCCATTTAACTTTAAGCTAATCGTGGTAGGCGTTTTGTGTATTTTTTTTGCTAACTCAGCCCTTGTTATTTTGTTTCTAGCCATTTCAGCTTCTAAATTCGGAAACAACATATCACTCCTTTCTTGAATTTTCGTGATTATGGTTATCATTATACTCGAATATTCGTGAATGTCAACATTGTTTTCATGAATATTCGATATTTATTATTATTTTAGAATATTATTATCTTGATTTTTCGATATTTATATAGTATTGTTTTCTTATACAGGAGGTAATGGTATGGAAGATACAGAAATCCGCCTTAAGGAAATAATTATTACTAGATATGGAAGTCTCAAAAAATTTTGTGAAATCATTGAAATGCCATGGACTACATTAGATAGCATTTTAAAAAGAGGTATATCAAATTCAAATATTACCAATGTAATGAAAATAACAAAGGAACTAAAGATTGATACCGAAAGCCTTGCATCTGGCATAATCATGGATTCAATCGAAAAAAAGCCCCAGACCATTGCTGCCCACTTTGATGGAGATGAATTTACGGAAGAAGAGTTAGAAGAAATTAAGCAATTTGCTGAGTTTGTAAAGAATAAAAGAAAATAAACTTATTACAAGTAGGTAACTATTTTGACCGTTTTATAGGACTACATATTTGATATAAGTATGTGTATTAAAAGGTGGGATGGTATGTATGACAGAACTTGAACAACTTGAAAATGAAGCATATAAAGACAATGTAAATATTGTAATACATCCTTTCAAAAGCGAAAAAATAAAAGGCTTATATTGCGATGGAATTATTGCTCTAAATACATCCTTGGAAACTGATATTGAAAAGAAATGTATTCTAGCTGAGGAACTTGGTCATCACTACACTGCATACGGAGACATTCTAGGAAATGATATTATCAGTATTAAGCAGGAAGCAAAAGGTAGAATATACGCTTATAATAAATTGGTTGGCTTATCTGGGTTACTTTCAGCTTATAAGGCTAACTGTAAATCATTGTATGAAATTGCCGAATATTTAGAAGTAACAGAAACTTTTCTACTAGAAACAATAGAAAAATATAAACAAAAATATGGTATTTCTGCCATTATCGATAATTATATTATCTATTTCGAACCACATTTAGCTGTGCTAGAATTGATGTAAATTTTTAGAAAGGAGGCACTTTTATGAGTTTCTTAAATCTTTTTAACAAAAATAATGATTCTGCTGTTCAAAACTCACAACACAGTAGATACGAGCATCTCCCTCTAGTGAACCCAAAAGAAGATAGAAATACTCCCAAAGGATATGTTGAAAGAAAATTTATTACTGAGGAAAAAGTTTATCAACAATGTACTAATGTATTTTACGAAAGCAGTATCCCAATCGTAAATGAATGTAAATTTGCTATAAGATATTTAGGAACTCTAGTACTACAAAATCCTAATGGACAAAAAGTTAGAAGTGTTACTGAGATAATATATTATCCTATTCCAGATTCATTAAAACAAAACTATTTAAACCTGATATCACAGTTAAATAACCTAATTATGAAATATGAGCTTCCACTGAAATACCTTTTTTCATTAGACAAAATTATTTTTTCTCCACCTTCTAATGGAGCTTATAAAATACCATTATCGTATATCCAATATAATCAAGAAAAAAATGAATTATACTTTATTTTTGCAAATGAAGTAAAAACAAATGGCCCTTATAAATACAGCACACCCGTATATGAGAGCACGGAATCTGGCAGTATTACTTATACTCAAGATGGCAATATTAAAAAAGCAGAAATTTCAAAATTGATTAATGGAAAGACTGCTAAAATAAGGTTTAAGAACTATAAAGCTGGTTTTGATTTATATGATATCCGGTATAATGGAAATGTTGTGTATAAGCGAGAGTCAAAATAATTAAGAAATTTTAAGTTATATGACATTTCGATACCAAAACATTATTAAGTGGGTATATGGAAAAATTGTTTCCCAAAATAAGAAGTAGCAAATACAAAACTACCTTGACAACCTAATATGCTTACCAGGGCAGCCGGGAGGGCGTGCGGCCATTCGTTCCGAGTTCTGCGGAAGGAGTGGTGCTTATGAGTACATATGAAGAGTTCATGATTATTTTAGCAATAGCTGGATTAATTGTTGCAATTCTAAATTTGAAAAATAAGTAAGCCGCCCTGCTTCTTGGTCGGAAAAGGACGGCTTACTTAGCTAATTATTTTCGCCGGGGCGGATAGGCTCAATCTATCTTCCGGCTGTTCTGTTAAGCATATTATAACCAATATACTTTAATCTGTCAAACAGAAGCACCGCCCCTGATGCGGCAACACCAGAGGCGGAGGCAGGACTACACCGGGAAAACCCGATATAATTCCCTAAGAACAAATGAATTATATCATTTTCCCGGTAAAAACACAAGTTACCGGGCATTTTTATGCCCAAAACTAATATGTTTTAAGGGAGGTAATATAATTATGCCAAACGACTTACAGGTTGCTGCAGCCTATATCCGTGTCAGCACAGATGATCAGCTGGATCTCTCTCCCGATTCCCAATTGGAAGAAATCCGCAATTATGCCAAATCACACAATCTGATTATCCCCCAGGAATTTATCTTTATGGAACAGGATGGTATATCCGGCAAAAAAGCCGAAAAGCGTATGGCCTTTCAGACCATGATTGCCACAGCACGCTCCAAACCGAAGCCCTTTGATATTATCCTTGTCTGGAAGTTCTCCAGATTTGCCCGCAATCAGGATGAATCCACTTACTACAAAAGCATCCTCCGAAAAAAGTGCGGAATCGACATTATATCCGTCTCCGAACCCATTATGGAAGGCATGTATGGCCGGCTTATAGAAATGATCATAGAATGGCAGGATGAATTCTATTCCTACAATCTTGGAGTGGAGGTACGCCGGTCCATGAAGCTGAAGGCTGAAAAAGGATTGTATAACTCACAGCCCCCTTTCGGATACCATTTTGTAAAAGGCGGAATTCCTACTATAAACGAAGAACAAGCTGCCACTGTCCGCCTGATCTTTGAAAAATACATAAACGGGGAAGATAAGAATGCCATTGTCCGTTATCTGAATGAAAGAGGCCTGAAAACCGGCCGGGGCAAGGTCTGGACAAATGAAACGGTAAAATACATACTGGAAAATCCCTTCTATATCGGAAAAGTCCGCTGGAACAGGCGCCAGTCCTCCGGTAATTCAACCTTAAAGGACAAATCAGAATGGATTATCGTTGACAGCCACCATGCCCCTATTATCGACGAGGAAACATGGATGCGCGCCCGAAAACGGGATGAACTCATTATGCAGACCAGAAGAAAATATCAGCACCCTGTATCTCATACCAAGCACTGGCTGTCGGGTATGGTTAAATGTTCTGTCTGCGGCCGTTCCCTGTCTTGGAAAAGCGGCTGCGCCCAAAACAGATGCAACACCTTCCAGTGCCTCGGGTACCGATCCGGAATACATTCCGAATCCCAGAGCATATCCGAACGAAAATTGACTGCGGCTGTACTGGAATCCCTTCACAGCGTTCTGGATGCAGATGATATAGAATACACGGTTATTAATACCAATCTTAAAAATAATAACGAACTTACAATCTATACAGAAGAACTGAAACGCATTCAATACAAAGAGGAACGCATTAAACAGGCATATATAAACGGAATTGATACACTGGAAGAATACAAGGCCAATAAGCAGCTCCTATCAAAGAGAAAGAATGACATAGAACAAAAAATCCAACGACTTACCACAATTCAAATGTCCGATACTGAAATCAGGGGTAAGTTTCTGGATAATGTTAGAAATGCTATTGATGTGATAGAGTCCGATACAGATTTTTCCAAGAAAGCTGAAGCTTTAAGAAGTATTGTAAAATACATAACCTTTTACAAAGATTCAAAAACCCTTGTTTTTCACTATTTCATAGCCATTTAAAAATATAGCCCTATTTTCTGTCACGGCGGTTCCGACAGCGGGGCAGTTTACCAAAACCGCATAGAAAAGGACGATACCCTGGCGTTGACCCTTGCCGTAGGGAATATTCTGGAGCAAAACGGCGTAAACGTCATATATACGCGGACAAACGATATTTATGAAAGTCCTGCCCAGAAAGCTGATGAAGCAAATGCGGCAAATGCGGATTACTTCATATCCATACACAGAAATTCCACCCCTGTCCCCAACTCCTATTCCGGTGTGGAAAGCCTTGTTTATGACAGCTATGGCAGGGCCTATGAAATGGCTGCTAATATCAACGAACAACTGAATGCGATCGGTATGAACAATCTCGGAATCAACGAACGCAAAAACCTTGTTGTTTTAAGGCGCACCTCCATACCAGCCGTCCTTCTGGAAATCGGCTACGTCAATACAGATACCGATAACGTATTTTTTGACCAACGCTTTGACGATATTGCCAATGCTATTGCACAAGGGATTCTGGAGACAATAGGATAACTTCATCCGGGAAATCATCCTCACGGGAAGAGACCGACAAATAACAATCAGAAAACGGCATATAAGTTTTTGTAAAAATGCAGCCTTCTGCCTGGGCGTCAAAAAGTTTCGCAATGCCTTCCCCCGAAAGCTTTGCCGCGCTTTCCTTTCTCGTCCAGAGCCTTGTAAAAGCAGAATTCTTTTCCTCCTCTTTCTTCAAAGCAGAAAGGGACTGCATTTCCTTTTCAAGCCCGATACGGCGTGCGACGTTTTCCCGATACTGCCTGATTCCCTCGACGTCGATCCCAACCTCTTTGCTATCCGACACACAGGCAGCATAGTCCCCTCCGTGAGACAGATTTATATAAAACCTGTCAACCTGAGGGAAATACATCTTCCCGTTTTCGTTATAACAGGGCGTTTCCTCTAAGGAGACGCCCCTCTTTTTCATGCAGAATACAAGCAGAGCGCCTGCCGTAAGGCTCCTCTCCCTATCTTTTATATTTTTGCAGGAATCCGCCGCTTTCCTGCGGAAACCCGGCAGAAGATCATAAACCTCTTTTTCTCCCACCTTCTCCATCAAATCAGAAACGCACATCAAATATATTTCCATCACTTTACTCCAACAACCAGATTATCGGAAAGTTGAGTTTGTAGATGGAAGGTAAGACAGCAAAAGTCTACGAGTCCGGGCATAAAAGGATTTTGCAGCGAAATTATATTGCTTGAAGGGACTGTAAGAAAAACGTCGGCACTTAGATTGCGTCCTTTGCAATCTTATGTGCCGCTACGTTTTTATCCAAGCGCGAGCGTGTCCCTGAAAACAATATAATTTCGCTGCAAAATCCTTTTATGCCCGGACTCGTAGACGATCTCCGTTTTACCTTCCCTCTGCAGACTCAACTCCCGCCATCCTATCATAGATCATATCCAGCCACTCCCTGTTCAACTGAGTCGTACTGAGAATACTGAACCTGTCCTTTCTCGTCTCCGGCGCCCTCATCCATGCGTCGGCAAAAATATCTTTGGTAATGCCGTAAGAAGCAGGATTCAAATCAATGCCGTACGCTTTACATACCTCAATAAGCTGGCTTTCATCCCTGCCCTGAAAGATACAAGCCCCTACGCTTCCTAAGGCAACCGCCATCCCGTGGGAAATCTTCAACTGGGGATAATACTCTTCTATGGCATGACAGAACAGATGCTCAGCGCCGCTGCTGGGCCTGGAACTGCCTGCAATCTCCATGGCAAGACCGCCCATAACAAGGGCCCTTGACAAAATACGGATAAAAGTCTTGCTGGTAAGGGACTTATCGTCGCAATGATATACGCTGTCATATGCCATTCTGGCAATAGCGTAGGCAAAATCGTCTACAGGCTTTCCCTCCTGCTTTGCCGCAAGCTGCCAGTCAAATAAAGCGGTGTGCTTGCTGATAGTATCCCCGATGCCCGATAAGGTCTGGCTTTTGGGAGCTTTCATAATCATATCCGTATCCACCAAAATAGCCGTAGGGATCTTACAGCCCAGGGTCTTCCGGTTCATGCCCTCTGTCTGCAGAACGGAAAAGGGCGAAGCTAAGGAATCATTGCTCAATGTGGTCGGCAGGCAGATATAAACCGCCTTGCTGACAAATGCCGCATATTTTGCCACGTCCAAGACCCTTCCGCCGCCAAAGCCTACTACCACTTTGATATTCTGAATGCAGATATGCTTGGCAAGCTCCATGGCCTGGTCAAAGCTGCCCTCTTCCGATAAATAGATCTCGCTGTCCTTAAAATCCTTCTGCATTTCCGCCAGATACTCGGGGTACAGATCGCTTAAAAACTGCTCCGTCACAATGATCGTCTTCTGCCCTTTGATATTTGGCAGATAAGCGGCAACCGTCTCGTCGACATGTTCAAAACCCCCCTCTTCCACTACCAGACAAAGGGGAAGATTAAAACGATTAAACTGGTTCATAAGATTCCTCTGCTCCATCCTCTTTTTCTATCAGATTTAAGGCGATCTGCAGCTCGTCAAGCTGCTCCTTATCTACCGTTCCCGGCGCATCGGTCAAAAGACAGGACGCATCCTTTACCTTAGGGAATGCGATAACCTCACGGATGCTGTCAGCTTTTACCAACAGCATAACCAGTCTGTCCAGTCCGTATGCAAGACCTGCATGAGGCGGAACGCCGTATTTGAATGCGTTTAATAAAAATCCGAATCTTTCCCATGCGCTTTCCTTTGTAAAGCCTAACACCTCAAACATCTTTTCCTGGATATCATTCTGGTGGATCCTCACGGAACCGCCGCCTAACTCTACGCCGTTTAACACGATATCATAAGCTTTGGCACGGACTCTTGCAGGGTCGGAATCAATATACTGCCAGTCCTCTTCCATGGGCATGGTAAAGGGATGATGCATTGCCATAAAGCGGTTTTCCTCATCGCTCCACTCCAGTAAGGGGAACTCTGTGATCCAAAGGAAATTGAATTTGTCCTCATCGATCAAGCCGAGGGAATGTCCCAGCTCAAGGCGGAGCGCTCCTAACACGTTCCAGACGATCTTATTTCTGTCTGCCGCAAACAAAAGCAAATCTCCCGCTTCTCCTCCCATGGCGTCCACAAGAGCTTTCAATTCCTCTTCCGTCATAAATTTTGCAAAGGAAGATTTGTAACTGCCGTCCTCCTGTATAGAAAGATAAGCCAGCCCCTTCGCACCGTTTCCCTTCGCAGAATCAACCAGCGCATCTATCTTCTTGCGGGGCATTGCCGCCTGTCCCTTTACATTGATGCTCCTTACAGAACCGCCGTTTTCCAATGCGGAAGTAAAAACGCCAAAGCCGCATCCTGCCACAACGTCTGATACATCCGTAAGCTCCATGCCGAATCTGGTATCCGGCTTGTCGGAACCGAATCTGTCCATGGCGTCCTGCCATGTCATTCTCGGTAATGGCAGGGAAACCTGTAAGCCGATGGCCTTTTCACAGACATGGGCGATCAGCCTTTCGTTTACATCCATAACATCCTCTTCATCCACAAAGGATAATTCCATATCGATCTGGGTAAATTCCGGCTGACGGTCAGCACGAAGGTCCTCATCACGGAAACACTTCGCGATCTGCATATAACGGTCATAGCCGGAGCACATCAAAAGCTGTTTAAACAGCTGGGGCGACTGGGGAAGGGCATAAAAACTGCCGGGATGGACACGGCTTGGCACCAGGTAATCCCTCGCTCCTTCCGGTGTGGACTTATTTAAGATCGGCGTCTCGATCTCCAGAAATCCTTCTTCCGTCAGAAAAGAACGTACCTCAGCACAGATCTTGCTTCTCAAGATCATATTTCTTTGTACATCCGGTCTCCTCAGATCCAGATAACGGTATTTCAGACGGATTTCTTCCTTTGTCTTGCTGTTTTCCTCAACAGGAAAAGGCGGTGTCTCCGATTCCGATAAGATACGGACCTGCTCTGCCACAATTTCAATATCCCCTGTAGCAAGATTTTCGTTGACCGCGCCTTCACGCTTACATACCTTACCTACAACAGCGATTACAAACTCGCTTCTCATCTTTTCCGCCTTGGCAAAGCTTTCGGCGCCGCATTTGTCCTCTTCAAAAATAATCTGCAGGATTCCGCTTCTGTCCCGCAGATCCACAAATATGATGCCGCCTTTATTTCTTTGTTTTGCCACCCATCCCATAACGGTTACGGTTTCGCCAATATTCTGGTTGGAAACCTCCGTACACCTGTGGGTCCTTTTTAAACCTTTCATTGTTTCAGCCATGTTACTGCCTCCCGATCCTCTTATCTGTTTTATATTCTATCATTATGTTCATTTGCTGTTTCATGTAATGACCGCCGGATTTACGGTCATTCTTTTATTTCTTTAAAGGCTCTTTGTAAAAATCCACAAATTCCTCATAACCGTCCTTCTTCAGCTGTTCCTTCTGGAACTTTTTGTTTTTATTCATCCGGACCACAAGCACCTGGGTGCCCTTAGCCCGTTCCTCCTGGGCCTTTGCAATAACCTGGCAGAGGTTTTCCGTTGAAATTCCCTTCTCCACCAGATATGCCGTCTTCCTTGCCTGCTTTGGAATCTGGAAACCGTTATCCATGAGGATCGTGATGATCCGCTCAAAGCCGATGGAAAAGCCGCAGGCGGGCACATCGTTCCCTGTAAAGCGCCCGATCATCTTGTCATATCTGCCGCCTCCCGCAACGCTGCTGCCAAACTGGGGCATCTCGATCTCAAAAATAGTGCCTGTATAATAGGACATTCCCCTTACCAGAGTGGGGTCAAATACAATAGAAAAACCGGTATCCACCGCAGTGGAAACACTTTCCGTAATTTCGGACAGGTTAGCAGCAACATCTTCCTCCAGAAATTCCCCAAGGGTTTCTGCAAGATAAGCGATCCCGTCCTTTGCGCTCTCAATCCCTTTAAAAAGCGCCATATACTTATCAACGGATTCCTTTGAAAAGCCGCTTGCCGTTAACTCCCCGGTAACGCCTTCCATACCGATCTTATCCATCTTATCCAGAATGATAAATACCGTATCCAGCCGCTCTTCTTCAAAACCGGCATAAGCCGCCATTGCCTTTAAAATCCTTCTTTCGTTAATGCGCACCTTAAAGCCGGAAAATCCCAGCTTGCCCAAAGTTGTGGTCGTAGCGAGGATCAGCTCGATTTCCGCAAGGTTACTGGGTTCTCCCAAAATATCGATATCACACTGCATAAACTGGCGGAATCTTCCCTTCTGCGGTCTGTCCGCACGCCACACATTGCCCATTTGTAAAGCCTTAAAAGGCGTCGGCAGATTTGCCCCGTTGTTGGCATAATACCTTGCCAGGGGCAGGGTCAGATCATACCTAAGCCCGCCGTCCACAAGGTCCGCTTCCTCCTTTGCTTCGGACAGATTTAACTTGTCCCCTCTTTTCATAATCTTAAAAATCAGTTTTTCGTTCTCTCCGCCCTGCTTGCTGCAGAGGTTACCAATTGTCTCCACACAGGGAGTCTCAATGGGAGTAAAGCCGAACTTTCTGTAATTTTCTTTAATCACGTTCATGACATAATCCCGTATCTGCATTTCTGCAGGCAGTATGTCCTTCATACCGGTTACCGGTTTTTTATTTAAAGCCATGTTCTTACCTTCCTCTTTCTCATAATCATTCACAATTTTACAACCTTTTGGTACATTCTACAAGGTTAAAACAATATTTCTCTCACATATGGTAAGCCCCCATTTGGGCGATCCTCAATAAATCCCTTCTGGAACTGATCTCCAGCTTGGCAAAAATATTCTTCAGGGAGCTCTTTACCGTGTTTTCACTGATAAAGAGCTGGGCTGCGATCTGTTTGTTGGTATGGCCGTCCACTGCCAGGAGGGCAATATCGTTTTCCCTTCTTGTTAGCATTGGGAATATACCCGTATATTCCCTGTTCCTGGCGCTTTTTCCGGCCCTTGAAACCTTACGGCAGACCGCCATGATGGACTTATAGCGTTCATCCTCTTCTATCAGTTCCTGAAAAGGAGTCATCAGCCATTCCCCGTATTTGGCGAAAAGCATGATCGGTTCAAATCCTACCATATCCACCGCCCTGCGGATATACTCCTCTGCTTCCTTTATTCTCCCTAAGGACGCCGCACAGGAAGCAAAGATCAGATATATGCCGCTGACGGTAAATGTATTGGGACTTTTCTCTATAACGGATAAAACCTCTTCCTCTGCCGAAAGCATTTGGGAAAATTTTTCTTCATGGAGCGCCGCCATCATCCGGATCATCGTGGCATAGGGATAAGCCTGAGGCATGATCTTTCCCGGCAGCCTGCCGTCTTTTCTGATCCAGTCCGCCAGCCGCTCGGGATAGCCCAGATATTCATAAAAGAAAGCTTCGCACATATCCACGCTATAGCTTAAGCAGGTATTCTCTCCCGTCCGGCATAAGACCATGGAACGCATTTCCCTGATCATTTCTTTTGCCTGTTCAAACTCGCCCTTCATATAGTACAGCTGGGCCTTTAAGTACCTGGCATTGATGTCAAAACCGTTTAAATGCATAATGCCGCACTTCCTCATGGCTTTATCGCACAAGATCTCCGCCTGTTCAAAATCCCCGGCATAATAACGGTATTCCGCTTCCACCAGATATTTTACCCCGTCATAAGCGCAGATGCCCGCCGCATGGTATTCATCCAACTGTTCTCCCAGCTTTTGTACCAGCTCTTCTCCGCTCCCTTCCCGATACAGCATATGGAAAACGGAGGGGATCCCGTAATTTCTCGGAATATTCCCGTCGATACAGGGCAATTCCTCTCCCTGGAGCGCGATCGCTTTTTTCATATAGCTTCTCATCAGGTCCAGATCGTTAAAAGCGCTCTGGGACAAAAAGACATAATACGCCTTCCAGAGATAGTCCTTATCCTCTTTTGCCATCTTGATCTGTTTCATCGTTTTTTTGAACAGCCATTTACACTCTGAAAGCCGCTCATTCTGGCCATAATTATAAAAACGCCACATAAAAAGGACAAGACAAAGGGGATAATCCTCAAACAGAACCTTGGGGCAATTATCAAAGCACCTGAGCATCAGCCGTTCGTCTTCCTCCGGCGCGCAGATCGTCTCCAACAGCTCCAGCGTCCTTAACATGCCTTCATAGTTTCCCGCCTTCTCGTACCATTTCAAAGCTTCATAATATTCCTTCCGGGACACCTCATACTCAGCCATCCTTTCATACCGGATACACTTTTCCGACAGGCTCAGCTTTTCAAAATGATGGTAAATACAATTTTTAAATATTGTATGGAAATGATACATTCCCGAATTCTGGTCTTTTCCGAAAAAAGCATGGTTCTCCATCAATTCTTCCAGCATTGGGGCGCTGTCTCCCCCGTCATGGAAAAAGTCCGCCTGCTCTTTTGTGAAATCCGGCAGAAATACCAGATAGGAAAGAAAGTGCTGGGTCGCCTTAGAACAGGAAGCATAAGCCACTCTGTCCACAAGATGCTCCATATCCGCAGCCAGCTCGCTCTTTCCTATTCGCAGATAGTTCAGGACCGTAACATAGATCATGGAGATCCACCCTTCGGATTTCTCATAGATCTGCTCCACCTCCTCATCGGAGAGGGAAAGCTTATACATATTCAGGTAATGATATACATCCTCTTTGGAAAGACACAGATCCTCCGCAGCGATCTTATTCAGCTTTCCCGTGGCAACCAGTAATTCCTCGTCCTTAAAGACTTTTTTCTGGGAAATGACAAAAATCCGGATCTTTTCATGAAATTCCCTTGCCAGATAAAGAATAAACTCGCTGGTCTGTCTGTTTTGTATCTGATGAAAATCATCCAGCACCAGGATCAAAGGGGTATTCTGAAACAGCTTCTCCATTTTCCCTGCAAACCTTGCCCTCTGCATCCCGTCAACGGGAAAAGGAGAGCGTAAAAGCTCCCCCGATGCCCCGGAGGCGGAAAAAAGCTCTGCGCAAAGGGAGTTCCATCCGTGGGAAATATTATCGTCATAAATATTGACCCATTTTATGACGCCCTCTGCATACTTACAGATCTGCCGTACCGCTATCGTTTTTCCATAGCCCGTAGGGGCCTCCACCACAGTCATGGTACAGTCCGCCGAAAGCGTCAGCGCCCTTTTTAACCGCTCCGATATGTATATTCCGTTTTTTACAGGCATTTCTTCCTGCATCATGCCTTTCTTCATAGTTTACCCAGCCAGCCTTCATCTTTTTGTAATTGAAACAAGGCGTCCTTCCGCTTTAACATTTCATCAAACTTTTCTATATAAAGCCGGACATCCTTTACGTTATCCGCCCGTTCAATTCTTCCTCCCGGCAGCAGGACCTTGGAAATACTTCCCGCTCCCAGAGCCATGATGGTCTGCACTTCTTCCATGATCAGAATATTATAGATCCCGTACTTTCCTTCTCTTGCATATCCTACATTTTCCAGATTCCCGGTCATATTTTTCTGTCTGTAAAGATAATAGGGATGCATATTCATGGCCTCTGCCCCTTTTGCGGCAGCCGCCATGGTTTCTTCCGGATTATGAAATCTTTCGTTTCCATTTTCCCTTGTCCACTCCCGAAGCCTTGAAGCCCGTTTTACTGCCAGCGAGTGGACCGTCAGGGAATCGGGATCCAGTTTTTCTATTTCGGACACCGTTTTTGCCACATCTTCCTCATTTTCTCCCGGCAGCCCCAGAATCATATCCATATTGATATTGTCAAAGCCCATATCACGGGCCAGGAAAAATGCCTCTTTTACCTGTTCTGCCGTATGCCTTCTTCCGATCAGCTTTAAAGTCTCCTCTTTCATGGTCTGGGGATTAATGGATATTCTGGATACCTTATGATCCTTTAAGACCGAAAGCTTCTCTCTCGTGATGCTGTCCGCCCTTCCTGCTTCTACGGTAAACTCTAAAATCTCCGACAGATCAAAGGTCTTATCCAGATGGGAAAGCAGTCTGTCAAGACATGAAGGAGAAAGGGTCGTGGGAGTTCCGCCGCCTATATATATACTGTCAAGCGCCTTTCCCCTGTAAGCCTCGGCCACATGATCCATTTCCCTGCAAAGGCATTCTATGTACCTGTCCACAACGTCCTCATAAGCGCAAATGGGATAAGAAGTAAAGGAACAGTACAAACAGGTGGTGGGGCAGAAAGGAATGCCGATATAAATACTGTATCCTTCCTCTCCGTGCAAAGGCTTTAAAATTTCTCTTTCCCTCCCGGCGATCTCTACGGAAAGCTTTGCCTTCTTTCTGCTGACAAAATGCGCTTCTTCCATAAAACGGACGATCTCCTCATCATCCTTCTCCAAAGAAAGCATGCCCATAGCGATCTTTGTGGGACGGATCCCCGTAAGGTTCCCCCAGGGCAGGGACCTGCCGGTATATTCCGAAAGGCTTTGATAAAGCCTGCTTTTAAAAAGATTTTTTTCCTCTTTTGAAAGAGTTTCGCCATCCTTAAACAGGTTCTCCAAAGAAAAGAAAAACTCCCTTTCCGACTGCGGGATTCCTTCCGGATCCTTAGCATAAAAGGCGATTTTTTGCCGTCCGCCCTTTAAAACGATCTCCATGAACAGATATTTTTTCAGATCATCTGCTTTTTCCCTGTCCGTAGAGGGGGAAAGGACCTTTACCTCCTCTTCCTGGTAAAATGCCTTAACCAGGGAATGTATGTCATAATCTAACTTTTCCGTATCAACCGTTACCGCAAGCATACTGCTCCTTTGTCCTTCTATTGCAAAAAAGGATTATATTTTTTCTCGTGTCCGATGGTGGTCGCTTCCCCGTGTCCCGAAAAGACCTTTACCTCATCCGGAAGCACAAAGAGTTTTTCCTTGACGCTCCTTACCAGCTCGGACATGGAACCGGTGGGGAAATCCGTCCTTCCTACCGATTCTAAAAAGAGCGTGTCCCCTCCTATCAGGAAACCTTCCTCTTCAAAATAATAAGCGCAGCTTCCTTTTGTATGGCCGGGCGTGGCTATTACAAGGAAAGTCATGCCCGCTTCTTTGCACACATCCCCGTCATGGACATAACCGTCCGGTTCCACCCTGTACGCCATTCCAAAGCCTTCCGATAAATTCAAATTCACATCCCGGCAGATATCCGCCTCTTCATCCAGGGCATAGATCTTGACGCCGCTTAATTTCTTCAATTCATTACAGCCTTCAATATGGTCAAAATGGCCGTGTGTCAGATAGATCGCCGCCACCTTAAGACCTGCCCCCGTAAGTTTTTCATAAACCAGTCCGCCCTCGTCTCCGGGATCGAATACAACGGCGTCTTTTCTTTGGTCGTCATAAACAAAAAAACAGTTTGTAGCGCATGAACTCAAAATCATCTTGCCAATTTTTAACATTTTTACCTCCTGACCCGGGCAG
This sequence comes from Lachnospiraceae bacterium UBA3273, assembly GCA_002362385.1. GTDB lineage: Bacteria > Bacillota > Clostridia > Lachnospirales > Lachnospiraceae > UBA2882. The sequence continues at coordinate 14,896 of DEUB01000026.1, read as the reverse complement.
ATACACCAATCTTCCCGCTAACCTCTGGTCCTCTCTATATCGATAACGCTTTCCATACCTCTCAGCTTTTCTACGACCCGGTTCAGCTCATCCTTGCTGCTGACTTCAAAAGCAGTGGACATGGTTGCCACGCCCTGCTTGCTGGTTTTGGTATTCATACTGATAATATCAATATTTTTCTCCGTAAGGGCTCTGGAAATATCTGCCAAAAGGCCGCTGCGGTTATTGGCATAAATCGTGATCTCGGCCAGGAATTTTCCCGCTCCATCCAGACTTTCGTCCTGCCACTCCGCATCAATGAGCCGTACCCGCTCGCTTTCCTGTAAATTAATGATATTGATACAATCCGTCCTGTGGATGGACACGCCCCGTCCCCTTGTGACAAAGCCCACGATCTCGTCTCCCGGCACCGGGGAACAGCACTTGGAAAAGCGCACCGCCACGTCATGGATGCCTTTGACCACGATGCCGCTCTGGGATCTGCCTTTCGAAAGCATCTGCTTCGCTGCGGCGTTTTCCTCCACATTCTTAAGCACCTCTTCATCGGTCATTTCCTTCATGTGGTCCTTATCGTAAAGCTCCTTCATCTTATTGATGATCTGCCCTTCCTTCAAACCGCCGTGGCCGATGGCCGCCAGAACGGATTCCCAGTCCTTAAAGCCGTATTTTTTCATAATGGCTTCCATATATTCAGGCCGCATCACATCCACCTGATTTATGGATTTTGCCTTGCAGTAGCTTTGTAAAAGGTCTTTTCCCTTTATGATATTTTCATCTTTAAATTCATTTTTAAACCACTGGTTGATCTTATTTTTGGCCTGTGTGGATTTGACCACGTTGAGCCAGTCCCTGCTGGGCCCCCTGGAATTCTGGCTGGTCAGGATCTCTACCTTATCCCCGTTGCCCAACACATAATCATTGGTTACCAGCTTGCCGTTTACCCTTGCGCCTACCATTTTATTTCCTACGGCGGAATGGATGCTGTAAGCAAAATCAATAGGGGTGGAGCCTGCAGGAAGGTTTTTTACATCTCCCGTAGGCGTAAAGCAGTATACGTTATCGGCAAACAGATCCAGATCGCTCTTTAAGAGCTTCAAAAATTCACGGTTGTCGGAAGTATCCCTCTGCCATTCCAGGATCTGTTTCAACCAGGAAAGCTTCTCCTCTTCGCCGGTAGAAACCTTTTTACCGTCAGCCGCCTCCTTATACTTCCAATGGGCTGCAATGCCGTATTCCGCCGTTTTATGCATTTCATAGGTGCGGATCTGTATCTCAAAGGGCTGTCCCTTAGTGCCGATCAATGTGGTGTGCAAAGACTGGTACATATTTCCCTTGGGCATGGCAATGTAATCTTTGAACCTGCCCGGTATGGGTTTATACATTTCATGAATAACGCCCAGAGCCGCATAGCACTCCTTCACGCTGTTAACGATAATGCGCACGGCAAAGAGATCGTAGATCTGGTCAATGGTCTTATTCTGATTTTTCATTTTTTTGTAAATACTGAAGAAATGTTTGACTCTTCCGTCAATTTTAGCCTTGATTCCCGCATTTTCAATATGTCTGCTGACTTCGTCCACGATATTCTGGACATATTTTTCCCGCTCGCTTTTCCTGACGGCAATTTTTTCTACAAGATCGTAATAGACATCCGGCTGCAGATATTTTAAAGAAAGATCGTCTAACTCTACCTTGAGCTTGGAAATTCCCAGCCTGTGGGCAATGGGAGAATAAATATCCAGAGTTTCCCTCGCCTTTTCCTGCTGCTTTTCCGGAACCATATGCTTTAAGGTGCGCATATTGTGGAGTCTGTCGGCGAGCTTGATGATGATGACTCTGATATCCTTGGCCATGGCAAGGAACATTTTACGCAGATTTTCCGCCTGCAGCTCTATCTTATCCCCGTCATACTGCAGTCTTCCCAGCTTGGTAACCCCGTCTACCAGAAGCGCTACATCGCTTCCGAATTTTTCCTCTATCTCTTCCGTGGTAAAGATCGTATCCTCCACCACATCATGTAAAAGCCCCGCCGCAATGGTTTCCTTATCCATTTCCAGATCCGCCAGGATGATGGCCACGCACAAAGGATGGATGATGTAAGGCTCTCCCGATTTGCGCGCCTGGTCTTTATGGGCATCATAAGCAAGGCGATACGCCTTTTCGATCAAAGAAATATCGTCACTTGGGTGGTACTTGTAAACTCTGGCGATCAGATCCTCATAAAGCTCTTCGGGACTTTTAAATTCCTCCATCGCTTCGATCCGGCCGTCGTCAATTACCAGCTCTGTTTTTTTCTCCTCCGGGGTTTCCGTTATATTCTGCGTACTTTCTGCCATATTTACCGCCTGCTTTACCAATATAACTAAGATTATATTATTATTTTTTCTTTTCGTCAATTTCCTACTACGCAAAGGCGCCCGATTGTGCTAAAATTGTTCTCGGGTAATTATTGCACAATAGGGCAAAACTTATATTACACGGAGGTTTTCCATGATTTCAAAATGGTTGAAACGCATAAGTGCGACCCGGTTGATCGCATTAAGTTTTCTGATCGTTATTTTATCCGGTTCCCTGCTTCTATGCCTTCCCTGTTCGTCCAGGACCGGGGAATGGACCGGTTTCCCTGATGCTCTTTTTACCGCCACCAGCGCCACCTGCGTGACCGGCCTTGTGGTCTTTGACACCTTTTCCCACTGGTCTCTTTTCGGGCAGTTTATTATCCTTCTCATGATCCAGATCGGAGGGATCGGCTTAATGACCATCATCATTATGCTGTTCATCTTTTTAAAACGCAAGATCAGCCTTCACGAAAGGCTTCTTTTAATGCAGTCCGCCGGCACCGTCCGCATCAGCGGTATGGTAAAACTGGTAAAGCAGATCGTAAAGGGCACCCTCATCTGTGAAGGGATCGGCGCGCTTTTTCTGGCGGTACGCTTCATTCCCCAAATGGGACTTCTGACGGGAAGTTATTATGCCGTCTTTCACTCCGTTTCCGCTTTTTGTAACGCGGGGTTTGATCTCATGGGGCGTTTTGAACAATTCTCATCCCTTACCGCTTACGAACAGGACCCTGTGGTAAATATTACCATTATGCTTTTGATCATCGTGGGCGGGATCGGTTTTCTTGTGTGGGATGAAATTGTCAGATACGGCATTCGTTTCGGCAAGTATTCCCTCCACGCCAAAATCGTTTTATCCACCACGGCTTTTCTTATCCTTATGGGAACCGCCGGATTTTTTATCTTTGAATACCACGGAAATCTGGAAGGGCTGTCCCTCCCCCAAAAACTGCTTTCTTCGGCGTTTATGTCCGTTACCACCAGAACTGCCGGCTTTAACTCCATGGACACGGCATCCTTATCGGAATCCGGAAGCCTTTTATCCATGATACTCATGTTTATCGGCGGAAGCCCCGGCTCCACCGCCGGCGGCATTAAGACCTCCACCCTTGCCGTCGTTTTCTTTGCCATGGTTTCCATGTCCAGGGGACACAGCCAGATCACGCTGTTTAAAAGAAGCCTGGACGCAAATCTTGTCAAACATGCCGCAGTCATCATCATTATTTATTTATCGGGAATTTTGCTCGCCACCATGATCATCTGCCACGTGGAGCCATATTCCATAACGGATATCCTTTTTGAAACCATATCCGCCGCCGCGACCGTAGGGCTTTCCAGGGGCCTGACCCCTTCTTTGTCCCTCCTCTCCCATATGATCCTGGCCTTCTTAATGTTTGCCGGCCGTATAGGAGGACTTTCCATGATGCTGGTATTCGGCGAACAAAAACAAAAACCTCCCTTAAACAGACCTGCGGAACCTATTATTATCGGCTGATTTATGATAAATATATTATATAGAAAGAAGGACGAAACATATGAAATCTATATTGGTTATCGGAATGGGCACCTTAGGGCGGCACCTTGCCGCAAAGATGCAGGAAATGGGAAACGATGTGATGATCGTAGATAAAAACGAATACATCATCCAGGAACTCGCCCCGATCTTTCCGGATTCCGTCATAGGAGACTGTACCAACGAAGCGGTTCTGCGCTCTATAGGCGTCAATAATTTTGACTATTGCTTTGTAGCCATCGGCGAGGACTTCTACTCCTCTCTGGAAATCACTTCTATTTTGAAGGAGTTAGGTGCACATTACGTCATATCCAAAGCGAGACGTTTAAGACAGGCCGAATTCTTAAAAAAGATCGGGGCCGACGAGGTATTCTATCCCGAGCGCGAAATCGCAGAGAAACTGGCCGTACGCTATAATGCCACCAATATTTTTGATTACATTGAACTGACGAGCGAATATTCCATTTTTGAAATCCCCATTCTTCCTGAATGGGCGGGAAAGACCATTATGGAAGTGGATGTGCGGAAAAATTACCACATCAATATTATTGCAACAAAAAACGGCTCCCAGATCAATCCAAGTCCCGGAGGGGAACATGTATTTGAAAAGGGAAGCCATATTATAGTCATCGGCAAATCCTCCGACGTATTCAAGCTTACCGCCCGTATACCGGAAGAGTAGACTTTATTTATCGGATCCTTTTATATAGAAAGAAAGACCTACGGTTCTCGGTCCTGCATTGGCGGCAATGGCTGCGCCTATCTGATAGTAGCCTGCGGGACCGTAACCCACGCGCTCCTTCATCAACGCTTCTATCTCCTCCTTGGCATTTAAGTCATTGCCATAGATCACTTCATAAGGAGTCCCCGGCTTCATATCCGCAATGCTCATATCCACGATCTTGGGAATCAGCTTCCCCTCTCCCCGCACCTTTGCGCCGGTTGTGATCTCATTGTCACAGATCTTCATAATGGGCTTTAAATTCAGCCTGTCTCCCACAAATGCCGCCGCACTGGGTATCCTGCCGGATTTACCCGCATATTTGAGGGTATACATACCAAAATAAATACGCCTGTTATCTATTGCGTTCCTTATGTATGCGTCAACTTCCTTTGCACTTTTTCCTTCTTTGATCATCCTGGCCCCGTCCACCACCGGAACGCCGTAAATGGCAGAGTAGCCTTTTCCGTCAATATTGTAAATATGCAGTTTTCCCTCATATTCCGGATGCTCATCAAAAAAAGCTTCCTTTGCCATGACCGAATTTCCGAAGGTCGAAGAGCCATGGGAATTGATCAGCACCAGGATAATATCCGTATATCCCGCCTCTGCCTCTTTAAGATACAGTTCCTGAAATTCAAAAGGGGTTATCTGGGAGGTTTTGGGTATCTCGTCATATTGGGCCATCAACTCATAAAATCCGTCGTTATCAAAATCCAGCCGGCTTGTGTAGGAGCTGTCTCCCAACGCAATCTGGAAGGGTAATACCCTGATGTCCAGATCTTTTTCATTTTCGTCGGTAATATCACTTGCCGAGTCCGTAATAATCCTAATCTTTTCCATTTTTTCCTCCATAGCCGAAAGGCGAACATTCTCGCCCTTTCATCTTTGCGATAGTGCTATTATACGAAAAAAGCGTACCTTTTACCAGACCTTTTTATGATTTAGTCACGATTATGTTATAATTTACCGTCAGATTCCCAAAGCTTAAATTTCAAGGACTCTGTCCGTCTGGTAGATCAGCATATCTTTCTGTTTTAATTTCATACTTTCCACCGGAAGGATGACCTCTCCCTTTCTGACAATCACTAACGCCGTTATGTGATACTGCTCCTCCGCCTTTTTTATGGAGAGGTTCAAAAAGGGACTGTCGGCGTCTATTTCGATCTTAACGGTCCCCTTCATATTATCCGTAGATCTGGCCATCTGCAATTGCGTATACTGTTCCACAAAACCGGCTGAAATAATACCTGTCGGAATGGCCACCACGCCTACGCCTAAGAACGATATGATAATGGCCATGATACGCCCCAGAATGGTCACGGGATAAATATCCCCGTATCCCACCGTAAGGATCGTGGATATGCTCCACCAGATTCCGGAAAAGGCATTGTTGAATACCCCCGGCTGCACCTCGTGTTCCGCACTGTACATGCACAGGGAGGAGGCCATGATCAGCACCATAATGATAAATACCGATGATATGATCTGGTTTTTCTTTTCATATAAAACGGAAGTGATGACATTAAAAGAATCATAATAGGCATTGATCCTGAAAAGATGGAAGATCCGGACCACCCGCAGCATGCGGAAAGCAATAAAGCCCGACAAAAAGAAAAAGGGTAAAATGGTACACAGGTCCACGATCCCGTCAAAGGAGATTAGGAATTTCAGAACAGCCTTAATGCGTCCCCTGCCCGGATATAAATATTCCGCCGTCCAGATGCGCAGGAGATATTCCACACAAAAAATAACAACTGTAACGGTTTCTACCGTCTTAAACAGGGGCGCATAGGCGCTTAATTCATCAAAAGTATCCAAAAACAGCACCGCAATATTGGTAATAATGGTAAGAACAATAAAAATATCAAAAGCCCGGCTTGTAAGATCGTCTTTTTTGCCGATCTGGATAATATCAAAAATGCGTTTCTTCTTTGCGTTCATTTCCTGATTCCCCGTATCCGAAATATAAAAATTGCAACGCCCTGCCGCTGCTAAATCATACAGGGCCGCTACTGCTATTTTATCCGATTATTTACGGATACACAACCAAAAAACGCTTATTTTGACTTCTTTTGAATCATGACCGTCAACTGCGGTTCTTACGGGAAAGGTTAACGCATGCAGCCGCAAAGAAAACCAGACCAACCGCCGCCATGATTCCAATGCTGAAAGCAGTTGTAACCTCCCTGTCCCCGAACCGGTAAAGAATGCCCAGATCCTCCTTGATCTCCTTTACCACGGAAACGGGAACGCCTTCAAAAGCCTTATCCATAACGGGCTGCATCATGATATTCCGGAAGATCAAAGCCCCGTGGGACACGGGAAACAGCTTCACGATCCACTGCACCGCCTCCGGATAGGAACCGATGGGCAGATATATCCCCGTCAAAAACCCGATCAGCGTCCCCAAAACAATATTTGCCGTAGTATAGGCGTTGATACTGCGAAACAAGGTCGTAAGGAACAACGCTATGGACGTATTCATAAAAGAAGTGAGCAGAATGGCAGAAACAGTCTGCGTTAATGCCCAAAGCTCCATACGCTGTCCTCCGTTTAAAACAATATAGATTTCCGCCACGCAAAGGGCAAGCAGGCTCATGACCACGCCGACCAGATAAGCGCTTGCCATATATCCTGCTGCCATTCTCCACCTTTTTACCGGCGACACATAAAAATCCTTTTCTATGCCAGATGCTTTGTCCTGTACCATGGTTCCAAGCATTCCAAAGGTAGCGGTCATGCTGGTAATGGCCAGGATCCCTGCCATGACCCAGTTATCCATCATTTCCCCGGCGCCTTCAAATTCCTTCAGATCATTTGTATATACATCCCCCAAAAACAACACGTAAAGGACAATGACGATAAATACCGCAAGAAGGGAAAAAATCACGGAGGATCTGTCCCTTAGGTATAACTTCAGATTTCTTTTTGCAAATGCATTCATTCCCGTATCTCCTTTCCCGTAATCTCCAAAAACACATCGTCCATGGAGCCTTTTACTACCGTAAAGCCCTCCAAAAACGGTTCCGCCGCCTTTAAAAGGGGCAGGGCGTCCATGGTGGTCTGCAGTTTTATTTCCAATATATCCGCCTTTTTTTCATAGGAAATCCCTTTTTCCGAAAGCAGCTTTATGATTTCCGGCTCTTTTTCCGGCTTTAAACACAGCTTATCCTTTGCATATTTTTCCTTCAGGTCAAAAGGGGTTCCCTCCGCCGCGATCTTTCCGTCATCCACGACCACACAGTAATCCGCTTCCTCCGCTTCTTCCATATAATGTGTGGTCAAAAACACAGTCATTCCCTGCTCTTTTTGCAGTCTTTTCACGGTGTCCCACACGTTTTTTCTGGTCTGGGGATCCAGTCCTGTGGTAGGCTCATCCAGAAAAAGGATTTTGGGCGTATGCACAAGGGCCCTGGCAATATCCGCCCTCCTTCTCTGCCCTCCCGACAGTTTCCCGTAGGGGCGCTTTAAAAGGCTTTCGATCTCCACAGCCTGACACGCCTTCTTTACCGCTTCTTTTAAAGCCTTTCCCTTTAATTGGTAGTAGCTGCCCCGGATATACAGGTTCTCTTCCACGGTCAGAAGTCTGTCCAAAAGGCTTTCCTGAAAGACCACGCCGATGCTGTCCCGTATCCGGTCATCATCCTTCCCCAATCTGTAACCGTTTACAAGCACTTCTCCCTTATCCGGCTTCAAAAATGTACAGATCGAATTAATTGTGGTGGATTTGCCCGCCCCGTTCGGTCCCAAAAACGCAAACAGCTTTCCCTGTTTTACAAAAAGGCTTACATCCTTTACCGCATGGATGCTGCCGTAGGACTTGGACAGATGATTTACCTCAATGATGTTTTCCATATGCTTCTCTCCCTTCCTTAATACACACCATAAATCACGGAAAAAAATCTGTAAACCACCCTTTTGGTAAGTTGCATTCAGACCGGGGTAAGCTGCATTAAAACCGTGGTAAGCCGAAAAAAGAGCGGTCAGGCATAACGCAGCTTTTATTGCCGCATTATGTCCTTCCGCTCTTTTTCCCGTTTCATAACCACGTTCCTTTTATTCCCGCCTGCATTTGGCAAATGGCGCAAAGGTCTTTGATTTAACGGAATCGTATTAAATTTTATATGGTCGGATCCTCATGTTTCTTTCTTTGCTCAAGGGCTTTATTAATTTCCTTTGCCTGTCTTAAATCATCTGAAAACGCCAGAAACCAGACGATCAGATAGACTGCCAGCACGATAAAGAAAAAGAAGATCCCCTCTGTCATATTATCATGAAGTCCCATAATTCTTCCGATGGTCAAAAGCACGCCCTCCAACAAAAGCAGATGTATGAGCTTTCTGAGCACCTGCTCCTTATGGCTTAATTCCCTTTTGGAATAAAACACCAGGGAAGGCAGATCTCCTGCCAGGGCAAACAGAAACATCTTACCCAGATAATCCATTCCGAAAACCGAATCCGGATCGAATACCAGGCAGAAAACAAAGGTCGCCATAATACTGCATCCGTATATAATGGGATAACTGATAATCAGTCTTTTTATAAGCTCCCGTAATTCCATCATCCACCTCCTATAATCCCAAGACCTTCTTCAAGGAAGGCACATAGCTTCTCGATACTAAAAGCTTCTCCCCGTTATCCATAAACGCCTCGAACCTGCCGCTTAAGGAGGGCTTGATATGGGAAATCTTCCCTGCATTGATGACCGTGGACTTGGAGGCCCTGAAAAACCGGGTTCCCGCCGCCAGCTCCTCAAATTCGTAAAGCTTAAGCTTCGTCTCGTAAACCCTGTTTTCTCCGTAAAGAAAAGATTTCTGGTCTACCGTCTCAAAGTAGTAAATATCCGAAAGGCGGAGGCGGTAGATCTCATCCCCGCAGATCCCCGAAAGCTGCTCTCCCGATGATTTTAACTTGTGCAAAAGAGCCATGACTTCTTCGTTCATTTCATGACATCTGATGATTATTTCCTCTTCTTCCCCACGGGGGATCTCTTCAATGGAAATCTTCATTTCCCACCTCATGCTGCTTTCCTGTTGTTTTCCTGCTGTTTTCCTGTTGTTTTCTTGTTGTTTTCTTGTTTCTTTCCTGTTGCTTTCCTATCCTTTTCTACAGGTATGCCGGCGTCTTTCCTGCCTCTCCCTGCAGATCATCGTTACTTATCCGTTCTATGCTTTTTTATCCCTGCCGCAATCAATACGATGCCTGCCGTAAGACTGAAAATAAGCGTTAAAAGCCATACGTTGGCGTCAACGGTATTTGGCTGGCCGGCGCCCATTCCCATAACCCAGTAGCTTAAATCAGCGTCCAGAATGCAAAGGCGCAGTCTGCCTTCCAAAACCAGCCTGATGGCATCATTGATAAATGCACAGAATACACCTGTAATTATGGTACAAATTCCCGCTTTTATCAAGCCGTTTGTTTTCGTATAGCGGATGATCGCAAATAATCCCCAGGGAAGCAGCAGGCAGATCGTATTGATCATAAGCCCCTTTAACAGATAAAGCATACCTGCATGGCTGTAAAAAAGGGAAATGATGATCACTCCGTAAAGGAGAATGGTGTCCACCGTCATGACCAAAAGGCCTTTCTGCTCATTAAGGGGTTTCGGCAGTCTGATCTGATACACCACAAAGGGGAGGAATACAACGGACAGTCCCAGTAAAACGGCGGACGCCGCCACCAAAAACCATCTTCCGCCGCTATAGATGCTGCAGACCAACAGCAGGAACAAAAGGCTTAAGGTAAAAGCTCCTATGGTGCAAAGCCCTCTTTTTTCCTCCGCAACAAGGGGGACTACCGTTAAGGAAGCAAGAACCAGCAGTGAGGCGAGAACGATGAAAAACCAGTCCAAGGAGTGTCCGATGGCAATGTTGCATATCAAGCAGACTCCTACCGGTATCATTAGTATTCCCGCAATATAAGCGCCTACCATAAAGGTTTTTCGTTTTACTTTTCTTGCATGGGCGCCGATTACATTTTCCTTTTCTATTTTCAGCTTTTCGTCATAAGCTGTATTATTTAGTTTTTCCGCAATTTCCCTGCAGGGGACGCATTCTTTTAAATGCTCCTCTACTACTCTTTCACTGGTTTTGCTGCACACTTTGTCATGATATAGCGGCAGCAGGTCCCGGATCATTTCACATTCATATTTCATTTCTCATCCATCCTTTCCAAAATCTTCAGCCTTGCCCTATGATAGGTTACGCGCGCCCAGTTTTCTGTTTTTTCAAAGACGATTCCTATTTTCTTGAAGCTCAATTCGCCAAAAACCCTTAACTGGAACACTTCCTTATAGGGCTCTTCCAATGTATGCAGAATCTGATGAATCCGCAGCATGGAGTCTTCATCTTCTACCATATGTTCTATATCCGTCTTATCCGGCGTTTCTATGGCGCTCTCTCCGAAATGTTTGTAGTGGCGCATCTCGTCATAGACCAGATTTTTGGCTATGGCGCATAAATACGTATATTCTCCGGATTGTCTGCGGAATCTGCTCTGGGAATTCATTGCCTTAAAAAAGGTCTTCTGGGTAATTTCTTCCGCCATGTGGCTGTTTTTTACCATGGTCAGTACATAGGAGTATATTTCCATATAGTACATATTGTAGAGTTTTTCAAAATCCATTGGGGCTGCTTCACCTCCTTTTCATTGGTTAGACGGAGTTTTGAAGGTTTTGTTACAAAGTATTTGAAAAAAGATGGGGATTGGCATTTCCAAAGGGTATTTATGGGGCAGGGGCAAAGGCGGGGCAGGAAAATTTATGGCTTTTTCGTAATCGTACAAAAAACCGGATTTTTCTAACAGCCCGGCTGAAGGTATCCGCAGCTGCGGGGACGCGTCAATGCGGCATCCATGCCGCTAAGACGCTTAACAGCCCATCCGGGGCTGTTACCCCTTGGGAATTGTCGGGCTGTAAGAAAAATTGCCGGTTTTTGGTAATCGATTGTGAAAAAGCCATAAATTTTCCTGCCCCGCCCTTGCCCCTGCTCCCATAAATACCGTTTCGAAATGCCTGAAGGCTTTGGCGGCGGAATTATTTGTTCCGGCTGCAGTTTGCCGCATCAATGGCAATGATCAGTAAAAGGCCCGTCAGCTCATGGGCCGGGTTTTCATAGTTGATCACGTAAGTGTCTCCCCAATGCCAGGGTTCTTTTTGTATGTGCATAACATGGCTGCAGCCTTCCAACACGTCATAGTTCCAGCCAAGAAAATCTCCGTCTACCCGCCAGCCGTTATAGTCGATTTCATATTTGGGATAGAAGAGGGTAAATTTCTGCTGGATATTTCCCACGTACCGGCCGCCTATTTCAATGTCAAACTGCGGCAAAAATGTCATGATCTTTTCTTTGATCACGCCGATCTCATTGCGGTTCCTGTCATATACGTGCAGTTGGTGCCCGATAGAAAGCAGTTTTGCCTCCACATAATACTTGGGATTTTCATTTTCGTCATAGACATCGTAGGTGTCTGCCCAGGAAAAGACTCTTTGTTTGATCAATAGTTTCATTATGGGTTCCTTCTTTCTTAAGTATTCAATTGGGAAAAATCAAAATACGGATACTCCCCGATAAATTCTTCCATGATTCTTCTATTCAGATTTATCCAGCTCATACATTTATTGAGAATGATGGCGTCGCTTGTTATGACATGATCCAGTTTTTCTAAAACAGTGTCAACATTATGAATGACTTCCACCTGCACTTCAAAGCCGAACTCTTTTAGCAGATCTGCGATCCGCTGCTTTAACCGCCCTGAATTGGATACGGGAGCATCCAGATAAAATACTGCTTTAGCCGTTTTATGCTTTTCCAACATTCTGCCAATCAGTACGATTGCCTCGTCAGTCTTATCGATCAGGCGATAGGTGCCCCTGAGCGTTGCCAGGTCCCGGATCGTTCCATCCATACATTTTAATAGTAATGAATCTGACAATGCGACTTCCAGCGTGATGATCGTATTGAATCCATCAATATTTACGATGCTTCCGGGAGGAATATCCTTTATTTCTTTGGCGTTCCTTATCTTTATGCTTTCTTCTGAAGAAACACCCCTTACTATGGCTAATCTCTGTCTCTCGGAAAGCAGATAGTGATTTCCCACAAAGACGGACGCTCCTTTTATGGGATATCCCTGATTTAATAAATACTGTAAATCTTTTCCCGCTTTGCACAATGTCTCAACGGATTCATTTCCAAATTCTTTTTGGTCTTTGGGCAAATAGCCTCTTTTTACGATTGTGCTCATGATTGTTTCATCCTCTATTCCTAATAGCATCAAAATCCCTCAGAAACTCTGCATATTCATTTCCTAATTCTTCCCTGATTTTCTCTCCGATTCCATCCTTCATAATTAATTGTATTTTTTCTATTACTTTCTCATTATCCATCTCTTTTTCTGCATAATTTAATGCTGTAAAAATCAAAATACAAATATATTCGGCTTGGCAAAAATTTCTACCATGTTCATATTCATTTAAAATCGCCGAAACAATTTCTTTTTCGTTAAATCCCATTTCATAAAACCGCTGGAAATCCTCTTTCACATATTCCCTCAATTCCTCGTATCCAAATACCATAATATTTCTCCGCTTCATCCCAAAATTAAGCACCAGATTGCTCCGCCGTAAAAATATATTTCACGTAAACTCAGAATCTAAATATCTTCTCGACTTTCTTTTATCATTAATTGTGACAAAATAATAATGTTTCTTTTTATCATAATGCCACATAATATCCGTTATAACAGCCTCCTGTCCATTTTCCTTAATCTTTACCTTCTCCCCAAAAACATACTTAGGACTTGGAACCGGCTTAAATAATTTTTTCTTTACCCTATAATAATTATCATGATACCTTAATGTTATGTAGTCCCCTTCTTTAACACATTCAAATATTTTACTATTACTAACCTCCTGCTTAAAAGCTTCCAAATCATCCGGATGTATTAAATGAATGCCATGCTCTGCAAACCATGGATATGTCCCCCATTTAGTATTCATCATTTTTTCCTCTCATCAACGCCATATAATTGCGGCCTTTCCACACACTCCAAAACAGTTACTTATAACATTCCGGCTTTCTGCTTGTCCTATTACTCTAAAAATAGCTTTCTGCAATATCTATATCTTTTGTCATGTTAAGATTGGGAAATTTCTTGTCTAGCTTTCTTAAACAAATTATGTATTCTTCACTCTGCACTTTCTTGGATATATCTTCAAAAATTTCACTAATAAAGTATAAGTCCTCTTCCGAGCAACTTTCTAAATATTGTATTGTTTCATCAATATCTTGAGACAAGATTTTCGTCATTCTCTCCCAACATTCTTGAATGCCATAATCATCTTCCGGATGCTTTTTCTTCCTTTCACTAATCACATTATCCATTATTTCTTTAAGCATTCTCTTCTCCCCCAATTACCACTTCTTCTCTTACCATATTTTTATATTTGTCAATCTCAGCCTGCCACATCTGACGCAGGTCCTCTGTAATTACATGCCCCCTTCCCCTTGCAATTAGCGCTTCCTCTCGTTCCTTTATTGAAAGCCTTGATGCAGGGTCAATTTCTCCGCTTTTACAATATTGAATGAAAATTTTTAAATCTTCGGCTATATACTCCTTTTTATTTCCCTTCTCATGATCGCAAAAAAATATTTTTCCGTTATTCTCATTACCCACTCCGATTACAATATAATTTCCAAAAGAATCACATGCTATAGGTAAAACATTTTCCTCTATCCACATTGGCAATTCAATAGTATCAAAGCTTAATTTAACATTTCCCATACCATAGAACCCGCGTATATCCGAAGAAATTTTCCCTATTTTAAATTTTGTTTTGGGGGTATCTCCGCCATTATACTTGCATAGAAACTCTCTATACTGCTTTGGAAATACAATATTATACTTTTTTTCCACATCTGCAATATTCTCATATACATTATTACTTGAAAATTTTGATATTAACAATTTACTCATTCTTTGTTTTCCTCTATCCGGTTTTCATCTTTACTGTTGGCACGGCATAATAAAAACTATCCATCATAAAAATCTTTCTATAGGTAATTCCATAAGTTCCAAATTATTTTTCATAACCTTAATTTGAGCAGCGATCACATAAAATTTCTTTTCCTCTGAAATTAATACTACGATTTTTTCCATCGGCACATCTTTATCCAGCTTTTGACTTAAATACAATCTGTCCTCTTCCGTAGCTGATTCTATTAATAAGCCATTAAAAATCCAAGGCACTTCCATATAATCTATACCTGTAAAATATATGTCAATATTCATATCATCAACTCAAACTTCGCACATAGATTT
>DEUB01000048.1:24562-27089 GCA_002362385.1 Lachnospiraceae bacterium UBA3273 | reverse complement strand
ATTATACAAAAAAATTTGTAGTAGTGTAGAGTTACATATAAAATATGATGCTATTATTGTCCCAATAGTCATAAAAAACAGTATCCATAAATTAGTTATAACATTGGCTTTTATGACTCCATATATAGCCATTTGTGAAAATAACACCATAAGAATTGTATAAAAACTTCTTTGTAATCCTCTATCATTTTTTCTATTGTCCTTAGGTGTATTCCACAAGTCGAATAAAACTGCAATTGTTAAGGAATAAAACAAAATAATAATATCTCCATGTGCAAAAAGCTCTAGAAAATTAAAACTTCCAGACACAGTATTTATTATTATGGAAATTATAAAGGGAAAGAATATTGATACAATTGAGCTAAAAATCCATGTCTCCCATTTTCTTTTATATGTATCAAGGTTCTCACCACTTAGGTAACTTTCTAATCTATTCATTGGTATCACCTTTGTGTTTTCTTTTAAGCATACCATATTAGATTTAATTTTTCACTATAATTTAAAACACGATCTATACATACATATCGTCTAACGGTAAGACCTTCAACTTCCACTCGAATAATGAGAGTCCGATTCTCTCTATGTGTTTGCAGTGCCAATATGTACAATACAAGTAGTGCAAACTTACAAAACGAATTAGTAAACTCCTATTATAGTGTTGCTAATTTAAATGCAATAACACAGGCGTTAAATGATAGTCTCATAAATACTCTTGGACGTGGATATGATGTAAGTTCTCTGGTAAATAGCATTAATTCTATAGGTAATGCTGCTGCAAGTGCCGCAGGAAAAATTAGAGACATGATGGCCGCTCTAAATGGTGCTGGAAAAAATGATAAAACATATACTGATGTATATCAAGGGAATAATTCTGATAATAGTAATAATCTTGTACGATTACCTAATGGTACTATAACAACAAGAAAAAAGCTGAACAAGATGAATATGTCAGCAAATATGCTAAAGGTGGTTTAGTTACCAAAGATGACAACAATCCATTAAATAATATTGCGAAATCTGTTGGCGAAGATGTATTAATCGCTGCAAAAGATGGAGAAATGGTATTAAAACCTGTTGAAGCTGATGCGTTGTTAAAATTAGCACCTAACATTGAGTTATTTAATAATTTAGTGCCCAAATTAGATTATAGTGATTTAATGCCTCATGTACCTTCAATAGAAAAATCCGCTCCGTCTGTACAGATACATTATGATAATTTGGTACAGGTACAGGGAGATGTAAACAACAGCAATATTAGACAAATGGAACAAATTGTGGATAATGCAATAACAAAACAATTTAACCAGTTTAATTCTAGTCTTAGAAAGGCTGGGGTTAGGTAAGATATTGAAATAAACATATTAGTAGTGTAGATGTAAAAGAGATTGAAAAAATAATTCTAAAGAGCAACAGGTTAATTGGTCGAGGTAAGGACATGATTACTGATCGTGTCCTTCCTATATATTGAGTGATGGATTTTGAAAAGTGAAGATTATGGTGCTGAATTTTTATAGCACCTTCTATAAATAAAGAAATTTCTACGAATTGGAGTGTGATGTTATAAGAATATGGAAACAAAAGTATTAGAGATGCCTTTTTGGCTAAAAGTGACACTTACAATTAAAGAAGCGGCAGCTTATTCAAATATAGGAATCAACAAAATAGAAGAGCTATTGAAGCAACCGAAATGTGATTTTGTATTATATGTCGGTAATAAAAAGTTGGTAAAAAGGAAAGAGTTTGAGCAGTACATATCAAAAAGTCTGGAAATTTAAGGAAGGATTCGAGCATAAAATTCAATTTGATTATTCCAAAATGATGAACGATATGCTATAATATTAGCTTGTATCAAACTCTTTTTGTTGGAATACAGCAGAAAGGAGTTGATTTTATGGGTAAAGACTTAAAGGGCAAGGAACTTGGAGTCGGTATCTGTCAAAGAAAGGATGGTCTATACACAGCACGATTTATAAGTAAGAGGACTGGTAAATCGGTTCAAAGATATTTCCCAAAGTTGCAGGAGTGCCGTAAATGGTATGCGGATGCAAAGTTTGAAGATGAACATGGTGGAATCAATGCGTCCGGGGATATGACGGTAGCGACATGGTTCGATTACTGGATTGAAAATATAAAAGGTGACAGTATAAGACCTAATACTGTTAGAAATTATAAAGAACGGTTTGAACATAATATAAAGAAGTGTATTGGCAACATGTTATTGTCTGAGGTAAAACCGATGCACTGTCAGAATGTTTTAAACCAGATGAAGGATGATTATAAGACCTCCACCATATATCAAACGAGGATAGCATTGTATTGCATGTTCGCTGATGCTGTTGAAAATGATGTAATCCTTAAAAATCCAGTAACAAAAGCGGTAAAATATAATATTGGGAAAGAACCTAAGAAAGTTAGAGCATTAACCATTGACGAACAAAAGAAATTTCTTGAAGTTGCCAAGAAGAGCAGCAATTATAATCAGTTTGCTTTTATTTTGCAGACGGGATTACGGACAGGTGAGTTAATA
>DEUB01000048.1:0-24277 GCA_002362385.1 Lachnospiraceae bacterium UBA3273 | reverse complement strand
GGATTACGGACAGGTGAGTTAATAGGTTTGAAATGGTCTGATATTGATTGGGAAAAGCGTGTCATACACATACAGAGAAGTATGGAGTATAGATACAGCGTTGGTAAATGGCGAATTGGAGAACCTAAAAGCAAATCCGGCTATCGTGATGTGCCTTTAACAGAAGAAGCAGTTATGATCTTGAAAAGGCAGAAAGAGAAGCTTAGAGAAATCAAAGTGATCAATATGCAGTTCAAAGAGTTTGTATTTCTTTGCAGGAAAGGCGAACCAACAAAAAATTCAGCTTATGACACTACATTATTTAAACTATGTGATAAAGCTGGTATTGAACGTTTCTCAATGCACGTTTTAAGACACACGATGGCGACAAGATGTATTGAAGGTGGGATGCGCCCTAAGACTTTACAGGTAATTTTGGGTCATGCCAATGTAGGCATTACGATGAATTTATACGTCCATGTGACCGAAGATGAGAAAGTCAAAGAGGTGGAAAGAATCGAAAGTGCCTTGAAAATTGTGTAGCAGATTGTGTAGTAAAAATATAGAGAAAGGCAGAAACCCTTGAAAATAAAGGATTTCTGAGTAGGTATAGTAAGAAATGAAACTAGGCATCGTAGGCCTTCCCAACGTGGGAAAAAGCACTTTATTTAATTCTTTAACAAAGGCAGGGGCGGAATCCGCAAACTATCCCTTCTGCACCATCGACCCCAATGTGGGGATCGTGCCGGTGCCGGATGAGAGGCTGAAATTATTGGGAGATATGTATCATTCCAAAAAAGTGACCCATGCCGTTATCGAATTTGTGGATATAGCGGGGCTTGTGAAAGGCGCTTCAAAAGGGGAAGGCTTGGGAAACCAGTTTTTAAGCAATATCAGGGAGGTGGACGCCATCGTCCATGTGGTGCGTTGCTTTGAAGATGATAACGTGGTGCATGTGGACGGAAGCGTGGATCCTTTAAGGGATATTGAGACCATCAACCTGGAACTGATCTTTTCCGATCTTGAGATTCTGGAAAGAAGGATTGCAAAGACGGCAAAGGGCGCGAGGATGGATAAGACCCTTGCAAAGGAATTAAAGCTTTTAGAACGGATCAAGGCCCATCTGGAAAACGGAGACCTGGCCATTACCTTTGAAACGGAGGATGAAGACGAAGAGGCGTGGTTCTCGGAATACAATCTCCTGACGGCAAAGCCGGTTATTTTTGCCGCCAATGTAGGGGAGGACGATCTGGCTGATGACGGCGTTTCCAATGAACAGGTAGGAAAGGTCCGTGAATTTGCCAAAAGCTGCGGCAGCGAGGTGTTTGTGATCTGCGCTCAGATCGAACAGGAGATCGCGGAGTTGGATGACGACGAAAAGGCCATGTTCTTAGAGGATCTGGGGCTTTCGGAATCCGGATTGGAAAAGCTGATAAAGGCATCCTATAAGCTGCTGGGGCTGATCAGTTATTTGACGGCGGGAGAGGATGAGACCAGAGCCTGGACCATCAAGGTGGGCACAAAGGCGCCCCAGGCTGCAGGCAAGATACACACCGATTTTGAAAGAGGCTTTATCAAAGCGGAAGTGGTCAATTATAAGGATCTGCTTGAGCTTGGTTCCCTTGCGGCGGCAAGAGAGAAAGGGCTTGTGGGAATGGAAGGAAAGGAATATGTGGTACAGGACGGCGATGTGATTCTTTTCCGTTTCAATGTGTAGTTTGTAAAAAGGAGCAAAAATAAATGACAGATGTTATGGGAAATATGGACATTGCATTTCCAAACCTCCATATTTATTTATCCAACGTACCTAAGAGTATTTCGATCTTCGGCTTTGAGATCGCCTTTTACGGGATCATCATTGCCATAGGCGTATTTTTGGGATTTCTGCTGGCATCCAAAGAAGGAAAGCGGATGGGACAGCCGGATGACCTGTGGTGGGACTTCAGCATATACGCCATTATCTTTTCCGTTCTGGGAGCCAGAATTTATTATGTGGTTTTTTCCTGGGACGTGTATAAAGACAACCTGCTTGAGATCTTTCATATCAGAAACGGGGGACTGGCCATTTACGGCGCGGTCATCGGCGGTTTTCTGACCCTGTTTGTGTTTTCTAAAATTAAAAAGCAGTCGTTTTTTCAAATGGCCGACGCAGGAGTGTTTGGCCTTTTGGTAGGACAGATCATCGGGAGATGGGGGAATTTTATGAACAGGGAGGTATTCGGCGGTTATTCCGACGGCCTCTTTGCCATGAGGCTGCCCATTGAAGCAGTCAGGGCTGCGGATATTTCTCCGGACATTGCTTCCAATATTGTCCAGGGGACAAATTATATCCAGGTGCATCCCACTTTTCTCTATGAAGGGGCCCTCAATCTGATCCTGCTCCTCATTATGTGGGCTTACAGGAAACACAAGAAGTTCGAGGGAGAAATGATCCTCTGGTATCTGGGAGGATACGGCATTATCCGTTTCTTTGTGGAAGGGATCCGCACGGACCGGTTAAAGATCGGCCACACCAATATTGCGGTATCCCAGCTTTTAGGAGGGGCGCTCTTTGTCCTGTCCGTCATCTTTGCCGTAGTCATCCATTTAGGCTTACGGGGACGGATAAAGCTTCCTTCATTTTTGGAGCCTGTGGGGAGGAAAGTGGAGGAAAATACGAAAGAGGCTGCGGAAAATGAAAAATAATGAAAAAAATTTTAAAAAGTATATGGGAAGAAGAACGCCCCATATATTGTTCTAAGATAAATACAAAACACCATATATGGTAAAAAATATGAAAAACGGCTTTGCAAATGCCCTGCGAAGCCGTTTTTTCGCGCTTTTTCCCCCAAAAATATTCCTTGTCAAAATCAAAAATCTGGTCTATTATAATACGTAAGTGGTGGAAAGTGGTAGAAAGTGCCACATAATCCCAAAAAAGTGGAAGATTGGTTCCGGCAGTGTATCCGGGTGGTTGGGCAGGTGATGAAAGTATGTTCATGGGCGAGTATAACCATACAATAGATGCCAAGGGCAGACTGATCATTCCTTCTAAGTTTCGCGATGCGCTGGGCAATGAGTTCGTTGTGACAAAGGGGCTGGAAGGATGTCTTTTTGTATTTGAAAGATATGAGTTCGATTCTTTCATAGACAAGCTGAACGAAAAGTCCGATCTGGAGGCCAATGTCCGCAAGATCAAGCGTTTCTTTATCTCAGGCGCCCAGGAGGTGGAGGTGGACAAGCAGGGGAGGATTCTTCTGCCCTCCGTTTTAAGGGAGCATGCCTCTTTGGAAAAAGATGTGGTATTCGCAGGTGTGGGAGGCCATGTTGAGATCTGGGATAAGAGCAGATGGGATGAAATTTCCGCTTATGACGATATTAATGATATTGCCGAAGAACTGGCGGCCTTCGGAATATCCTTTTAGAGGAACGGAGCACCCATGGAGTTTTCGCATAAATCGGTTTTATTGGAAGAAACAATTGAAGGACTGAATATAAAACCGGAAGGCATTTATGTGGACGGAACTTTAGGCGGCGGCGGACATGCACTGGAGGTTGTCAAGAGGCTTGGGGATAAAGGAAGGTTTTTCGGTATCGACCAGGATGAGGCGGCGATCGAAGCGGCGTCGGAACGGCTTTCGGACTATCGGGACAAGATTACCCTGATTCACGATAATTATGAAAATGCGGTTTTGCGTTTAAGAGAAAAAGGAATATCCGGCGTTGACGGGATCGTTTTGGACCTGGGAGTGTCTTCCTATCAGTTGGATACCATAGAACGGGGATTTTCCTATAAGTACGATACGGCACTGGATATGAGGATGGACAGAAGGCAGCCCTTAAGCGCTAGGGAGATCGTAAACGATTATTCACAGAAGGAACTGGCAAGGATCATCAGGGATTACGGAGAAGATAAATTTGCCAATAATATAGCGAAGCACATTGTGGCTGAGAGGGAAAAGGAAGAGATAAAGACTACGTTTCGGTTAAACGAGATCATTAAGGGCGCCATTCCCGCTAAAATGAGGGAAACGGGAGGACATCCTTCCAAACGGACCTTTCAGGCCATACGCATCGAATGTAACAGAGAGCTGGAAGTGTTGAAAAATTCTTTGGAGGAGATGATTGCATTTTTAAATCCGGGAGGAAGGATCTGTATTATCACTTTCCATTCTTTGGAGGACCGCATTGTGAAATCTGCGTTCAAAAAGCAGGAGAATCCATGCATCTGTCCGCCGGAGTTTCCCGTGTGTATGTGCGGCAGGCAGCCTTTGGGAAAGGTCATTACCAGAAAACCGGTAACGCCTGCGGATGAGGAGAAGGAGAGAAACAGTCGTTCCAAGAGTGCAAAGCTGAGGATATTTGAGAGACGGGAAGTTCTTCTTTAAGGTATTTGGGAGTATAAATTAAATTTTGCAGAAAGTATATGGGGAAAGAAAAATGAGTACACGTTATGAAAGAACGGGCCGCGCACATGGCAGAACCGGAAACGGGCAAAGAAGCTATGGCAGAAGCGGCGGATACGGGGAATATTATATTGACGGTTCCGCCGTCAGAAAAATCGACGTAAGAAGGGAGATAGACGAAGCTCCCCTTAAAAGGACAAGCGCCGTTGTCCGCAGGAACAGGGAAAAGGCCGTACATATGAACATCGGTTATGTGCTTTTCTTAGCGGCGGGACTGTGCGCAGCTTCAGTGATCCTGATCGGATATATCAGGCTTCAGGCAGAGAATACGGTAATGCTGGAGAACATTGCAAAAAAGGAAAGCACGCTGAATTCCATGAAAATGGAAAACGACGAGGAATACAGCAGGATCATTTCTTCTGTCGATCTGGAATATATAAAGGATGTGGCGATCAACCAGCTTGGCATGCGGTATGCCGAAGAAGGGCAGATCGTGGAAGTAGAGACCCAGGGCGATGATTATGTAAGGCAGCATCAAAAGATGCCGTAGGAAAGAGTGTTTGGATGAGAAGTAGCAGAGTACGCCCGGTAAATTTCCGGGAAATGGATACGGAAAGCGAGAAAAAGGTAAAGAGATTTTCCTTAAAAATGCAGAAGAAGCTGGTGGTGCTGTTTATGGCGGTACTGCTGGCTTTTGTTACATTAAGTGTCCGGTTGATCATGATCAATAAAGAAAACGGGGAGAATTACAAGAAGCAGATCTTGTCCCAGCAGACCTATGACAGCAAGGTGCTCCCCTATAAAAGAGGGGATATCCTGGACGCCCAGGGAAGCAAGCTGGCATATAGTGAAAAGGTTTATAATCTGGTGGTGGATTCCAAGATGATCCTGCAGTCGGAGGAGGCTTTGGAGCCTACCCTGGCGGCGCTTGACGCGTGCTTTGATCTTGATATTGAAGAAATGCGCAAATATATCGCAGACCATCCCTCCAGCCAGTATTATGTGCCTTTGAAGCAGCTGTCCTATGAGGAGATCGCGCCTTTTCAGGAAATGCAGAACAATCCCAAGGAGTATCCCAATATTAAGGGGATCTGGTTTGAAGAGGAATACAGGAGGGTATATCCCTATGGAAGCCTTGCCTGCGATGCCATCGGCTTTACCACTTCGGATAATGTAGGCACCTTCGGACTGGAAGAATATTATAACGATATTTTAAACGGCACCAACGGAAGGGAATACGGCTATCTGGCGGAAGGGTCCAACCTGGAAAGGACGACAAAAGCCGCAAAGGACGGTAAGATCATCGTTTCCACCATTGACGCCAATATTCAGGGAATCGTGGAGAAATATGTGGCCCAGTGGAACCATGAGCATGAGGGAGAAAACGCTTATCGTGCGGGAGAGCTGGGGAGCTATAATACGGGCGTTATTGTTATGAATCCCAAAAACGGCGAAATAATGGCGATGGCCGGATATCCGGCCTTTGATTTAAATAACCCCCGTTCTTTAAGTGAGAACGGCTTATATACCGGCGAAGAGATCGCAGCCATGGATAACGATGCCTATTATGAGGCTCTGAATGAGCTGTGGAGAAACTTCTGCATTTCCGATACCTATGAGCTGGGTTCTACGGCCAAATCCTTAACGATCTCCGCGGCCCTCGACAGCGGCAGCATAAACGGCACGGAGCAGTATTTCTGCGGCGGCTCCTATGAGGTCAGCGGACACCATATCAGCTGCAACAAGTTGATCGGACACAATATGCTTTCCGTTTCCGGCGCCTTAGAGCAGTCCTGTAACGTTGCCCTGATGCAGATAGGACAGGCCATGGGAGTGGATACCTTTATGGAATACCTCGGCAATTTCAATATGGGCCTAAAGACAAACATAGATCTGGCGGGAGAGGCGAGAACGGATACCCTGATTTACGATCCGGCCACCATGGTGGCTTCCGACCTTGCTATTTCTACCTTTGGACAGGGATATAACGCCACTATGATCCAGATGGCGGCGGCCTTTTGCTCCGTCATAAACGGCGGTTATTATTATCAGCCCCATATGGTAAAGGAGATCCGCAATCCTGACGGAAGCACGGTAGAAAAGATCGAAGGGCGCGTATTAAAGCAGCCCATTTCCGAAAGTACGTCGGAGACCATGAGAGGTTATCTTGCCAACGTATGTACCCTGGGTACAGGAAAGCAGGCGGTTCCGGCGGGATATCTGATCGGGGGGAAAACCGGTACGGCGGAGATGTATCCCCGTAAGACAGGCAACTATGTTGTTTCCTTTATCGGTTTTGCACCCATAGACGATCCCCAGGTAGTGGTCTATGTAGTCATTGACAGGCCCAATGTGGCGGACCAGCCCCATTCCAATTTTGCCCAGGAGATCGTTAAGAATATCTTCACGGAAATACTGCCTTATCTTCAGATATTCCGGACGGAGGAGATTTCGGAAGAGGATGAACAGCACCTTAAGGATCTGGGCATCATTCCCGGCGGAATCCCTGAAACCCCGGAGGAAGGGGAAGGCGGCGAAGGAGAAGGAGATGAAGAAGAACCGGAAGAAGGAGGGGATGATGAGAAGCCTCCTTTGGAGACGGATCCTGAAACGGGCTACGTAAAGGATCCCAATACGGGACAATGGCTTTATCCCGATACTTATGAGCCGGTGGATCCTACGTTTTCCTATCTGGACGGCATCGGCGCCTTAGTGGACGAGAATGCCAATCCGATCATGGGAGAAGGGTCTTTAAGGGAATGACCGACAGGACGGAAGCGTACAGGAGAAATTGTATAGGAATAACCTTTATGAGGACTTAATAGATTAGTATAAAAAGAAAAGCGCAGAGGAAGTCCTTGAAAGGGTATCAGACATATCATAAAAGAAAAATCGTATTTGTGTTTTTTGCGGTGGTGCTTGTCATGATCGGGCTGGCGGGACGGGTCTTTTACCTGATGGTCCCCTGTTCCGAGTATTATACGCAGAAGGCGCTGGAGCTTCATGAAAGGGAGCGGAGCATCAAAGCTGCCAGAGGCAGGATTTTGGACAGAAACGGTGTGGTCCTTGCGGATAACAGGACGGTCTGCACCATTTCGGTCATCCATTCCCAGATAGAGGATCCGGAAGCCGTAATCAAAGTTTTAAGCGAAAAGCTGGAAATAGATGAGGAAAGCGTCAGAAAAAAGGTGGAGAAGGTTTCCTCTATTGAAAGGATTAAAAGCAACGTGGACAAATCCGTAGGGGATGAGATCCGGGAGTGCAATCTGGCCGGGGTAAAGGTGGATGAGGATTATAAGCGTTTTTACCCCTATTCCACCCTTGCCAGCAAGGTGCTCGGGTTTACCGGGGGAGACAATCAGGGCATTGTCGGCCTGGAGGTAAGGTATGAGGAATATTTAAAGGGGATCGACGGCATGATCCTGACGGTGACCGATGCAAAGGGCGTCGAGATCGATACGGCGGGAGAGGGCAGGATCGAGCCTATTGCGGGAAACGACCTGACCTTGAGTTTGGATATGAATATCCAGACCTATGCCACCCAGCTGGCCCAACAGGCTATGGAGGCAAAGGAGGCGGACAGCGTTTCCATCATCGTGATGAATCCCCAAAACGGCGAGATACTGGCCATGGTAAATGTGCCGGAATATGACCTGAACAATCCCTTTGACCTGCAAAGCGTTTACGGGGAAAAGACGCCTGAGATGCTCGCCCAGGTTTCGGGAAATACCACGGAAGCGGCAAACAGGATGTGGCGCAACGGCTGTATCAACGATACCTATGAGCCCGGTTCCACCTTTAAGGTCATAACGGCGGCCGCAGGGCTTGAGTCAAAGGTGGTTACCATAGAGGATCAGTTTTCCTGTCCCGGGTACTGCATCGTGGAGGATCGGAAGATACGCTGCCACAAGACCCAGGGGCACGGGGCGGAAACCTTTTTGACGGCTACCATGAATTCCTGCAACCCGGTCTTTGTAAATGTGGGGCTTCGGGTAGGGATCGACAGGTATTACGAATATTTTAAACAATTCGGGTTATTAAATAAAACAGGGATAGATCTGCCGGGAGAAGCGGCGACCATTATGCACAAAAAGGAAAATATGGGACTGGTAGAGTTGGCTACGGTTTCCTTCGGCCAGTCCTTTCAGATCACGCCGATCCAGCTTGTGACAACCATCAGTTCCCTGGTAAACGGCGGAAAAAGGGTAACGCCCCATTTTGCCGTCTCTCTGGAGGACCCTTCCACCGGTAATATCAAAAAGTTCAATTACGAGATAAGGGAAGGGGTAGTATCGGAGGAAACCTCGGCCCTTCTTAGGTTCATGCTGGAAAAGGTGGTTTCCGAGGGCGGAGGACAAAAGGCTTATATAGAAGGATACTCCATCGGCGGGAAGACCGCCACGAGCCAGACCCTGCCAAGGGGCAGCGGAAGGTACATCGCCTCCTTTATCGGATTTGAACCGGCGGAGGATCCCCAGGTCATCGCCATCGCCATTATCAATAATCCCAAGGGCGTATATTACGGAGGCCAGATCGCGGCGCCCGTCGTAAAAAAACTGTATGAAAATATTCTTCCCTATTTGGAGGGAATCCAGTATAATTAACAGTGGATAAACGGAAAGGAAATGAGAAAATGTATCAGGAGATTGTTTTACCAACATTAATATCCTTTGCCATCAGCGTTATACTGGGACCGGTGCTGATCCCCTTTTTACGCCGCTTAAAGGTGGGGCAGACCGTGAGGGATGAGGGGCCTCAGAGCCATTTGAAAAAAAGCGGGACGCCTACTATGGGAGGGCTTTTGATCCTGACTGCCATGACGGTCACTTCCCTTGTCTATATGAAGAGGTATCCGGATATCCTCCCTATTTTGTTCTTGACGTTAGGGTTCGGGCTGATCGGGTTTCTGGACGACTATATTAAGGTAGTGTTAAAGCGCTCCATGGGACTTCGGGCATGGCAGAAATTCGGCCTGCAGATCATTGTTACCGCAGTTTTTGCCTTTTATCTCAATCAATATACGGATGTGGGCATGGCGTGGCGGATCCCCTTTATGTCCGGCAAATATGTGGATTTTGGGGTTTTCAACATTCCCCTGGTCTTTATCGTGGTACTTGGGGCGGTAAACGGGGCTAACTTTACGGATGGTCTGGATGGGCTTGCCACAAGCGTGACCATACTGGTGGCTACGTTCTTTACGGTATGCGCCATTGGCTTAAACGCACCCATTACGCCTATTACCTGTGCGGCGGTGGGAGCTTTGCTGGGGTTTTTACTTTTTAACGGCTATCCTGCCAGCGTCTTTATGGGAGATACCGGCTCACTGGCCTTAGGCGGCTTTGTGGCGGCCTGCGCCTATATGATGCAGCTTCAGCTGTTTTTGGTAATCGTAGGCTTTATCTATGTGGCGGAAGTGGCAAGCGTTATGCTCCAGGTATCTTATTTTAAGCTGACGGGCGGCAAAAGGATCTTCAAGATGGCGCCCATACACCATCATTTTGAACTGTGCGGATGGAAAGAGACCAAGGTTGTGAACGTTTTTTCCATTGTGACGGCAATTTTGTGCCTCATCGGTTTTCTGGCACTTTGATGTTTTTAATTTGTAAAAGGGAGTAGATTCATGGCATCCGGAAGAAAGAAGAAAATAAAAAATCAGAATTTTTTTGATTATACCCTGTTGTTTGTGGTCATATTCCTGATTGCTTTCGGGCTGGTCATGATGTATTCCTCCAGCACCTACGACGCGGCGTCGGACCACAACGGGGATTCTGCGTTCTATCTGCGCAAACAGCTCCTTGCAACCATTCTGGGAGTTTTTGTCATGGCTGCGACTACCCTGATCGATTATCACATCTGGGAACGGTTTGCCTTTCCCGGACTGTTGATCTCCTTCGTTCTGGTCATTTTAGTATTGACGCCTTTGGGGATCGAGGCCAACGGCGCCAGAAGGTGGATCTCCATCGGCCCTTTGTCTTTGCAGCCGGCGGAGGTCGTAAAGATCGAGATCATCCTATTCTGTGCGGTGCTGATCAATAAAGTAAATAAAAAGTACATAACGACCCTTAAAGGGATGGCGGCCATATTGCTGATACCGGTCGTCTTTGCACTGATGCTTTGGAAGATTACCAGTAATTTAAGCTCGGCCATCATTGTGGGCGGAATTGCCGTCGTCATGCTTTTTGTGGCGGATTCCGATTATTCCAAATATGTCATAGGGGCGCTTTTGGTTGTGGCGGCAGCGGCAGTCGTCATTTATATTGCGACCCATTGGGAGGGGGACAGCTTCCGGTTAAAGAGGATCGAGACCTGGCTGGACCCGGAATCCGATCCTTCGGATAAAGGCTTTCAAACATTACAGGCGTTATATGCCATCGGCTCAGGGGGAATATTCGGAAAAGGCTTAGGAGCCAGCATGCAGAAGCTGGGATTTCTTCCCGAGGCCCAGAACGATATGATCTTTTCCATTATCTGTGAGGAGCTGGGACTTTTCGGGGCTTTGGCGGTCATTCTTTTGTTCGTTCTCCTGATCTGGCGCTGTATGGTCATTGCCAATAACGCAAAGGATCTGTTCGGCGCCATGCTGGTGGTAGGCGTTATGGCGCATTTTGCCATCCAGGTTATTTTGAATATTGCAGTCGTTACCAACACCATGCCCAATACGGGTATTTCCCTTCCCTTTATCAGCTATGGGGGCACCTCGGAAATGTTTCTGATGGCGGAGATCGGGCTGGTATTGAATGTGTCCAGGCAGATCAGGCTCAGGGACGCCATGTAAGGTTACATGGGACAGTCCCTTCGCATATATTAAAATAGATGATATTCACGAATGGATGGTGGATATGGATGCGATTAGTATATGCGGAGGGAACACGCTTTGCGGAGAAGTGAAGATACAGGGTTCCAAAAACGGGACGCTGCCCCTCTTAGCGGCATCCGTTCTGATAAAGGGGAAAACGGTGCTTGAAAACTGCCCCCGCATTACGGATGTGGATCACATGATAAAGCTGTTAGAGTATGCGGGCTGTAAAATAACGAGAAATAACAGGAGTGTGGAAATTGACGCTTCCCACATTTCCCAGACGGATTTTCCAAAGGAGCATACGGGCGTCATGCGTTCCTCCATTATGCTTTTGGGGGCTATGCTGGGGAGGGCGGGAGAGATCAGGACCTTTTATCCCGGAGGCTGTGTGATCGGGGAAAGGCCTATCGACATGCATATGGAAGCCTTATCCCAGATGGGCGTGGAGTTTACGGATTCCGATTCCGAGGTCCTGGCCCATGCAAAAGACCTTCACGGAGGAAAGGTAAAGCTCTCCTTTCCCAGTGTGGGAGCTACGGAAAACGTGATCCTGACCGCTGTGCTGGCGGAAGGCGTCACGCAGATCGAGGGATGTGCAAGGGAGCCGGAGATCGTGGAGCTTTGTACCTTTCTGAATAAGGCGGGAGCAAAGATAGAAGGTGCAGGGGAAAGCAGGATACGGATTACCGGCGTAAAAAAATTACAGGAGATATGTTACCGCATTATGCCTGACAGGATCGTGGCGGGGACTTATCTTTTGGCGGGAGTCATGACCAAAGGGATCGTAGTGCTTAATAAGGCCCCGGTAGACCAGATGCAGGAGCTGTTTAGGGTACTGCAGCTTATGGGTGCGGATATTGTCATTGCGGGAGACTGGGTATGCATAAACGGAGAACACGCATGCAAGTCCATCCCGGCCCTGAAGACTTCTGTTTACCCCGGATTTCCCACGGACCTGCAATCGGCATTTATGGCGGCCTTTTCCATTGCGGAGGGCTGTACGATCATAGAGGAAAATATTTTTGAAAACAGATTTAAGATCGTATCCGAGCTGTCAAAGATGGGAGCGGACGTCCGCATTTGCGACAACCGTGCCATGATCTGCGGCGTGGATTCCCTGAAAGGGTGCACGGTGGAGGCCATGGAATTAAGAGGCGGCGCAGCCCTTGTGCTGGCAGGCCTGGCGGCATCGGGAACCACGCTTGTGGAAAATAAACATTTTATAGACCGCGGTTATGAGGATATCGGCAGGGATTTAAGGGCTTTAGGAGCGAATATCCGCTATGTTTAGGGCTTTTCGGTGAAAAGAATGAAAAATGAGTACGAGAGATTTACATTTAAACAGAAGATCTTAATGTCAGCGGCTGTGCTTCTGGTTCTTCTAGGGGCCGCCCTGGCATTTGTTCTGATCCATTTCCGGGTCACAAAAGCGGAGGTCATAGGCAACCATCATTATTCGGAGGATGAGATCAAGGCCATGGTGTTAAAGGACAGCTTTGTGGACAACTCTCTTTTGCTGAACCTGAAATACCGGAATAAATCCATCGATGACATTCCCTTTATTGAATCCATGGATGTGGAGGTCTTAGGGGCCGACAGCATCAGGATCATGGTCTACGAAAAAACTTTGGCGGGCTGTGTGACTTATCTGGGGAACTATATGTATTTTGACAGGGAAGGGATCGTTGTAGAGAGCGCCGCAGAGGCAACGGACGGCGTGCCGGAGATCACGGGCTTAAATTTCGGATCCGTGCAGCTTTACAAAAAGCTTCCGGTGGAGAATGAGGATGTTTTTAAGGAAATTTTGAACCTGACGCAGCTTTTGGAAAAATATGACATTTCGGCCGGTAAGATCTATTTTGACAGGAATATGAACGTGACCCTTTATTTTGGACAGGCCAGGGTAAGGCTGGGAGACGGCACAAGGATCGATGAAAAGATCATGCAGTTAAGCGCCATCGTTCCTTCTATCGAGGGTAAAAAAGGGGTGCTGGATATGTCGGAACTTAACGAGAATACCAAAACCCTGACATTTGAACCCGATTAAAAGAGATTAAAAGATATTGTATTTCATTAACAGAAATCTACAAGAAATTGAAAAAATAGGTTGATAATTTCCGTAAATAATTATATGATAAAGTATATGGAATTTTAGTGGATTTGTGAAGGAGGATTACCCTTGCTGGAAATTAAGTCAAATGACGCAGAAACTGCAGCAAAGATTATTGTGGTCGGTGTCGGCGGTGCAGGAAATAATGCTGTTAATAGAATGATCGAGGAAAATATAGGCGGAGTGGGATTTATCGGTGTCAATACGGACAAGCAGGCCCTGCAGCTTTGCAAGGCGCCTAAGCTGTTACAGATTGGCGAGAAGCTTACCAAAGGCCTTGGAGCCGGAGCCAAGCCGGAAATCGGCGAGAAGGCTGCGGAAGAGAGTATAGAAGAGATCACAAGCTCGTTGAAGGGATCCGATATGGTGTTCGTTACCTGCGGCATGGGCGGCGGTACGGGAACCGGGGCGGCTCCCATCGTAGCAAAGATTGCAAAAGAAATGGGGATTCTGACGGTAGGCGTTGTGACAAAGCCCTTTAAGTTTGAAGCCCGTACCAGAATGGAAAATGCTATAGGTGGAATCGATAAGTTAAGGGACAATGTAGATACCCTGATCGTGATACCCAACGATAAGTTATTGGAAATCGTTGACAGGCGGACAACGCTTCCCGACGCCCTTAAGAAGGCTGACGAAGTATTGCAGCAGGCGGTACAGGGCATTACGGACCTGATCAACGTTCCTGCTGTCATCAATCTGGACTTTGCAGATGTACAGACCGTTATGAAGGATAAGGGGATCGCACATATCGGTATCGGATTCGGGAAAGGCGACGAGAAAGCCAATGAAGCCGTTAAGATGGCTGTGGGTTCTCCTCTCTTGGAGACTACCATCACAGGCGCTACGGATGTAATTATCAATGTTTCCGGAGATATTGCCTTAGCTGACGCTTCCGATGCGGTAAGCTATGTTCAGGATATGGTAGGCGAGAACGTCAATATTATCTTTGGCGCCATGTACGACGAGACCATGACGGATTCCTGCAGCGTTACCGTCATTGCTACGGGTATTGAGCAGGCCTCCAGCGTGGGAGCCAGCGTTATGAGCAAAATGGGAGGAAGCTTTTTACATACTCCCGTCGGCGGAGCGGTCAGACCCAAGCCGGCAGTTAAGACTTCGACCGGCGTAAACGTAAATACGGCGGCAACGGGAACCGGGCCGATCCCTTCGGTTACACCGATCAAGCCTGTAGGCGGTTTCCAGAAGCCGGAAACGGTCAGAAGCAATGTGGAGTCCCAGTCCTTAAAGATCCCGGATTTTTTACAAAGAAATAAATAGCGAATAATTGTATTTCCTTATAGCGCCGCTTTGCGAGAATTTGCAGGGCGGTGTTTTTTTGCGCGTATTTTGTCAATAATTTTTGTCCGCTCCTTCCTTATATTTGACAAAATCCGCAGAGGATATTTCTTATAATGTTGCTGTAACAAAGGGGAGAGAAAATGACCGTATATCTGGATGTGGTATTTTTTATAAACCTGTTGTATCAACTGGGAATCCTGGAAATTATCAACCTTCTGTTCCGGTTGAAAGGAAATATCATAAGAATGGCGGCCGCTTCCGTGCTGGGAAGCATCTGTTACTGTATGATGATCGTTATGGGGCTCCCGGTCATGAGGTTTTCTTTCAGATTTCTGGCAGGAATAGCGCTGGGGGTGGTAAGCGCCGTCGCCGCATTCTATCCCGGGATACGAAGAAGGCTTTTGGGTGTCCTTCTGTGTGAGGGCATTTTGTCTGCATGCCTGTCGGGCATCCTGGATTTGTGGGGAAAAGAGGCAGAAAGCGGTTACCTGATGCTTACGGCTTCCGCCGCCCTGATCTTTCTGGGATTTTTCTGCATCAAGATAAGAAGGCTGCTTTCAGTAAGGTTTCAGGAGGAAAAAAATATCCGGAAGGTCAGGTTGTGCCATAAAGGGCGTATAGCGGATACATACGGTCTTTTGGACACGGGAAACGGTCTTGTGGATCCTATCAGTAAAGAGCCGGTCATCATCATACAAAAGAGCCTTGCAAAAAAGCTTCTTTTAAATGAAGGAATAGAGGAACAAAAAGGCTACAGGGTCGTTCCCTATGACAGCATCGGAAAGAAAAAGGGGATATTGAAGGCGTTCCGGATAGAGAGGCTGGAAATATTAAAGGAAGGGGAAAGCGGAAAGGATGAGGCTGTGATCAAAGAAAAGGTTCTGTGTGCCGTATATGAACAAAACTATAGTAACAACGCTTACGAAGTGATTCTGACGCCGCTTTTGCTATAGGAAAAGGGAGGAAAAACATGATTTTAAAGGTTTCTATGCCGGGAAAATTTAAGTTCCGGATATTGAGAAGGGAAGGAAGTCTCTTATTCAGCAAACAGGGAGATATCCATTATATAGGGGGGACAGAGGTGCTTCCGCCGCCGCTCATGGATGAGCAGGAAAATGAAATGATAAGGGAATTGGGAACGGACGGGGAGGATGAAGCCAAGGCCGTGTTGATCGAGCATAACCTGCGTCTGGTGGTATACATAGCAAAGAAATTTGACAATACGGGGATCGGGGTGGAGGATCTTATTTCCATAGGGACCATCGGACTGATCAAATCCATCAATACCTATAATCCCGAAAAGAATATCAAGCTTGCCACCTATGCTTCCCGGTGTATCGAAAATGAGATCTTAATGTATCTGAGGAGAAACAATAAGACCAAGCTGGAGGTTTCCATTGACGAGCCATTAAATGTGGACTGGGACGGAAATGAGCTTTTGTTATCGGATATATTGGGAACCGATGAGGACATCATTTACCGGGATATTGAAAATGAAGTGGAGCGGAAGGTTTTAAAATCCGCTATCGGAAAGCTGTCGGAACGGGAGCGGACCATTATCAATCTTCGGTTCGGACTGGACAAAGAAGACGGGGAAGAGATGACCCAGAAGGAGGTCGCGGGACTGTTAGGGATTTCCCAATCTTACATATCAAGACTTGAGAAGAAGATCATGAAGAGGCTGAAGAGGGAAATGAGCAAAGAGGTATAGGGGAGTAAAAAGTCTTTGACGGCTGTCGGAGGCTTTTTTTATTACGAAATTATTCCTCAATGCGCCATCCGGAGAAGTAAGTCATGGCCCTTCGCTTTCACAACATCGCTGTCGTCGATACGGATGCCGTATGTCATATCGGCGTTAAACTTTTTATCCGGTCTGAAAAGGTGTTTGGAGATCTTAGAGGAAAAAGATAAAAGTTAATTGATTGAAAGAATAGAGATAACATGATATGCTTCTATATATAGGACTGGATTTGGTCTGCGGTAGAACGCGAAAGATTATAAAAAAATGACGAAAGGATGAATATTTGATATGGAAGCACAATTAGATTTTTTTGAGCAAAATGATGAAAAGGTAAATAAGCGATTAACAAAGGTTCTATTGTGGATGACGTTAGTTTTTCCCGTAATATTTGTGTTGACGGCAGTAAGGATCTTCTGGATCGACTATGGCGCTTTGGTTCGGCTTACGATCATTGGGTGTTTTTGCACGATTGGTCCGTATGTGCTGTCTAAGCGCAATGTTCCCGTTAAGGTAATGAAATATGTCGGCGTTCTGGCGGTGGGATTTATCGTAATGCTGCTGGGAACGAACTCTTCAATAGGAATATACATGACTTACGGCATTGCACAGTTGTTCAGTTGTATGTATTTTGATAAAAAATTTACAATTAAAATTTCAATTCTGACTTATATCATGCTCTTTGTGGGGACTTATTTTAGAGTAATTGATGCGGTAGCAAACGGCAACGCTGCACCGAATCTGACGTTCATTCCGTATATGATGGGCTTTACAATCGAGCATGTGCTTATGAGCGTCGTATTTATCGGTGTAGCCGGAAGCTCAAGAAAAATATTGGAAAGTCTGCATAGTACAGAGCAGGTAGCTGCCGTTGTAACAAAGTGCGAGGAAGTTTCCACCAAGTTGGTAACGATGATGGATGATTTGTCAGACAATGTACAGGAATCAAAAATGACAAATCAGACGATCGTAGATTCTGCTCGGAATACATCTGAGGACTGTATGAAAAGTCTTTCCCATGTCAGTTCCATGCATGATACCGTTTCGGAAATGGTTCAGGCGTCCGAGTCGATTGATGAAAGTACAAAGAATGTGTTAACGATTTCTGATGAAATATGTCAGCATATGGATCATTATGTGGATATTATGGATCATGCAGTGACAGATATGAAGGTAATTGAAGAAACGGCAAATCTGACGGAAGAAGCCATACATAATCTTGAGACGAGTATTACGGAAATTTCCGGGTTCACAAATGAAATTGCCCAAATTACAGGGAAAACAAATCTTCTTGCGCTCAATGCTTCCATTGAAGCTGCCCGTGCCGGCGAGCATGGGAAAGGTTTTGCGGTTGTAGCGGATGAAGTCCGCATATTGGCGGAGCGTTCCAAACAATCTAACAGTTCCATAACTGCTATGGTTTCAAAAATGATGGAAATGTTGGATGAGGTCAAGCATTCTAATGAACAAAATCTTGCTTCCGTGGATGCGGGAATCCAACAGATTTCTGATGCAAGACAGGAGGCGATAGATTTGGGAAGGCTTCAGGCGGATTCAAAAACGAGGATAGAGCAGATTTCAAAGGACTGCGACCAGACAAAGCAGTGCAGTCAAGACGTACGGGATATGTCAGCTCAGATGGAAGAACTTGTGAAAAATTCAAAGAATCTTGCAGACGCCATTGTGGAAAAAGCATATAATCAAAGCAAAATCACAGGAATAACAGAGGAAACCTTTTCTCATGTTGAGCAAATCGCAAAAGAGCTGTTGGAAGTAAGCAAAATGGGGGAATTATTATGATATTGACATAGAGTGGGTATTTCATGGATAATAAGGATAATTGGGATAGTTCCCGGTTTAATACAAATTCTGTGAGGGAAAAGGATGAAGAAAAGATTAAAGACAGCGGCAGTTTTGGGGATGACGGTATTATCGCTCTGGGGCTGCCAGGGAAAAAAGGAAGAAACCGTTTTGGTAACGGAACAGCCGGTTTTAGGCGTTGACGTAAGCGGTTATGAAGGATTTGCTCATTTGAGCGCATATACCCTGGAAGGGGAGACGCCATCCGTGCTCTATCTGCCGGCGGATGAAAGCGCTTATGTAGGCGGAACCTGTATTATCAGCAAAAAGGAAGGCGTGGAGGCTACGATCAATCTGAATCCCATGCTTTCGGAGGAAAATGCCAATAAAGCGCTGAAACAGAAACTTCAATATATGCTGGATTCCGAATACAGCGTTAACTACAGAAAGGATTACGCGGACTTGGAAATTTCTGAGGTGGAATCCCTGACGGACAATGCCGTAAAGGCGGAAGTATCCTATCTGGTCTATGATGATGAAAAGAAAGATTATTTAGGGCAATGGTTTAATTACTATCTGGTGGAATTAGAGGATGGCAGGCTTTTTAAGGTTGTGCTCAGAGTAGATTCGGATTCGGAAACCGAACAGACAGGCGCGGTTATTGAAGAACTGGGAAAATATTTCCAAACGGATTTTGTTTATGAAGGCGGGTTTCTGCAGGCTAAAATCGATGGGTATAATCCCAGTGAGGATGAGCTTGCAAGGATGAGCGGGAATACTATACCTTTCGGGGCTTTCTATATTTACATTCCCGAAGGCTGGGAGAAGAACACGGTATACAGCAATCTGGTTCCGGGAGGAACGTTTTATGGTTTAAACGGTAACAGCATGGAGCAAAGCCAACTGCTCTGTACGATCACTCAGGATGCTGTTGGGGACAGCGCTCAATTGGGTAGCTTAAGTAAAGGAGAGCAGCAGATATTCGGGGAATTGTTTGAGGAACAATTACGTCAGCAGTATAATGGTCTGGATGTAGAGACCAATATGATGGGTATGACGGATAAAGGATTTGTTTTTACGGCCCATATAAAAGATTTCGCCGGGAGTGGGACAGAAATGTATATATATTATATTTGCCGGGGGGATAAGATTTATGGGATAGGCGGCGTAACCGTAGAGAGTGGTGCTGACGAAAGCGAGCTGGTTGAGTTGGTGGATAGTATTTATTCTTCTATGGAAGTGAGATAGAATAGTGCCCTATATTTGTGAAATGGATAGATAAATAGGCAAAAGACGGTGCAGGGAAGTGATTTTCTGTGCCGTTTTGTATTTCAAAAAAGAAAAGCTATAAGGAGATTTTCGCAATCGGTAACGGAATTGAGATGTAATTTCTTAAGTAGAAAAGTTTGATAAAATAATTTATTTTATAGAGCCATAAATTGCAATTCATGCAGTATAAATTTTCGGAATCTGTGCATCCTTTTTAGTAGATGAAAATTCTACCAGGAGGACAAGGAAATGGCACAGGGAAAAGTAGAAATATGCGGGGTAAATACGGCAAAGCTTCCTCTTCTGAAAAATGCGGAAAAGGAAGCTTTGTTTGTGCGTATAGCGGAGGGAGACAAGGAAGCCAGGGAGACCTATATAGAGGGGAATTTACGGCTGGTATTAAGCGTGATCAAGAGATTTTCCTCAAGCAATGAGAATGTGGACGATCTGTTCCAGATAGGCTGCGTGGGGCTCATTAAAGCCATTGATAACTTCAATTCCGAGCTGGGGGTAAAATTCAGTACCTATGCCGTACCGATGATCGTGGGCGAGATCAGAAGGTTTCTTCGGGACAATAATTCCATCAGGGTATCGAGGAGTTTAAAGGATACCGCTTATAAAGCGATCTATGCAAAGGAGACCATGACCAGAAACAATTTGAAGGAGCCTACCATAGAAGAAATTTCCGCAGAGATCGGAATTGCCAAGGAGGATATCGTTTATGCCCTGGACGCTATCCAGAATCCTATGAGTCTTTATGAACCTATTTATACGGACGGCGGAGATACTCTTTATGTTATGGACCAGGTGTCGGATAAGAAGAATAAAGAGGAGAACTGGGTGGAGCATATTTCCCTTTCGGAGGCTATGAAGAAGCTTAACGAAAGGGAGCATGAGATCATTACGCTGCGGTTTTTTGAAGGGAAGACGCAGATGGAGGTGTCGGAGATTATCGGTATTTCCCAGGCGCAGGTCTCAAGGCTGGAGAAAAATGCGTTGAAGGTTATGCGGAATTATCTGGCGGGGTAGGGTTCAAAATCTAGAGTTATTGTAGTTGTATGGAATACTTGTGCCTACAATGACATCTTCAATTTTTTCTAAAATGAGCCAATCGTCCATATTTCCCTGATGTTCAAAGGCAAGGGGAGATATTTCCTCGACATTTTCAAACTCCACTAAGCATAGGCACTTTTTATGCCAGCGAGCTTTTTGCTTATCTGATAAGTTTAATTTACTCTGATGATCCGCAAGGATTTTTGTAATTCCTTCATCATCCAGTTTCACATAGTTCTGCACTTCTTTAACAATGGCTGTCGCGGTTATCTCAGCGCTTCCTTTTTCTATGAAATAAAGACGTTCCCCTTCAAAGACCCTGCTGTGGGGGATTTTTCTTCCTGCTGCTCCGCGCACGACCATTGTCTTAGTTCCTGCTAAAATTTTATCTAATACTTTGCTGCCTTTTTTGCCTGCGTTATCGCAATAAACTAAATGTACCATTTTCTATTCCTCCTCTTTAACCGGTATCCATATTTGACTCAAATAGCTGCTGTCATATACATTTCCGTTGCTGTACCATTCTATTTCCGGGCACTCCGCATGTTGAAACGGATATTTAACAAGCCATTCCTCATTAAGATATTGCCAGCCTTTCTGTATTGCCTGGGGAACGGGACCTCTGCAGTCAAAAACTGCCCATGTGGCGTTTGGAACATTGATCCGGGTAAAACCCTGCGGCGGTTCCTGATCGGATATTACCATGATAGAATATTCAATTTCATTTAATTGTTCATCATAAGTGCCAAATAGTCCAAATAACCCTTTGGAATCAGCGGTATCCATTGAAATCAGTTTTGCAAATATACCGTTACGTTGGCATTCATTCCAAAATTCCGGTATTTTCTTGAAGTGGAGATTATTTTCGCAAGACACACTGAAACTCTTTCCCACTAACCGAAAGCCGTCTTTTTGTTCAAGCCTCCACGAATATTTGTGACGTTCTGATATCTGCATTTTCGGAACGACTTTTAAAACAACATTTTGATTTCGCGCTTCTCTTGGAGATACTCCGTGAAAAAGCTGAAATGCTTTTGTAAATGATGTAGGAGAATCATAACCGTATTTGTAGCTTATATCGATCACTTTTAAATCAGTGCTTTTCAAATCATAACCGGCTAAGGTTAGTTTTCGTGAGCGGATATATTCGGCAAAGCTCATACCGTTCATGTATGAAAATACCTTTTGAAAAAAGCCATAAGAACATTCCGCTATTTTTGAAACCTCTTCCGTGTCGATCAATTCTTCCTTTCTTTGTAAATGATCTTCGACATAATCAATAATTACTTGTAGTTTTTCATTCCACTCCATGTTTCCTTCCCTTCCGTCCGCTTCATACTATTTTAGCAAATCTTTTCCGCTCCTTCTTCTTATTTTGAGTTCTATATGGATAGAAACATACAGACCCTGACGGGGAAAAGATTTGACAGATTATACTTATTTTTGAAAAAATTCCAAGCTGTATTGCCGCAAGAGCAAAAAACTACGCAGAAAAAGTAAAGAGCATAAAAATCGGGACGCAGGGAGAAAAATATGTTTTTTGAAGGGACCATTACAAATGCGTCGGCACTTAATCTGCGTATTTTGCAGATTTATGTGCCGCTACGCTTTTGTAGAGCACAAGTACTCTAAAGAGCACAAGCGTGTCCCTGAAATAAATATATTTTTTCTCCCTGCGTCCCGATTTTTATGCTCTTTACTTTTTCCTTATACCCCCCAAATTAATGATGGAACAACCGAATCCCCGTAAACGCCATGACCATTCCGTATTTATCACAGCATTCAATGACTACATCATCCCTGACTGAGCCGCCGGGCTGGGCAATATACTTAACCCCGCTCTTATGTGCTCTTTCAATATTGTCTGAGAAGGGGAAGAATGCATCGGAGCCCAAGGTCACATCCTGATTTTTCGCAAGCCATGCTTTCTTTTCTTCTGCCGTAAAGACGGGCGGTTTTACCTTAAAGGTCTTTTCCCATACGCCGTCGGCTAAAACGTCCATATATTCGTCGCCCATGTAAACGTCGATGGCGTTATCCCTGTCAGCGCGGCCTAACTTGTCAACGAACTGCAGGCCCATGACCTGGGGGGACTGGCGTAAAAACCAGTTGTCGGCTTTCTGTCCCGCAAGACGGGTACAGTGGATGCGGGACTGCTGGCCGGCGCCGATGCCGATTGCCTGTCCGCCTTTTACATAGCAGACGGAATTGGACTGGGTGTATTTTAAGGTAATCAAAGCGATCTTCATGTCAATGAGAGCGGATGCGGGAATTTCTTTGTTTTCCGTCACGATGTTGGACAGCAGATCGCCGTTTACGTCCAGCTCGTTGCGTCCCTGCTCAAAGGTTATGCCGTATACCTGTTTTTGCTCAATGGCAGCAGGCACATAGTCGGCGTCGATCTGGATCACATTGTAATTGCCTTTTTTCTTTTCCTTTAAAATGGAAAGGGCTTCTTTTGTAAAGCCGGGAGCGATAACGCCGTCGGAAACCTCGCGTTTGATGAGCTTTGCCGTATCGGCGTCGCAGGTATCGGATAAAGCGATGAAGTCCCCGAAGGAGGACATGCGGTCCGCGCCTCTCGCCCTTGCGTAAGCGCATGCTAAAGGAGATAATTCGCCAAGATCATCCACCCAGTAGATTTTGGCGAGGGTATCGTCCAAGGGAAGCCCTACGGCAGCCCCTGCGGGAGATACGTGTTTAAAAGAAGTGGCAGCGGGAAGTCCTGTTGCTTCCTTTAATTCCTTTACAAGCTGCCAGCCGTTAAAAGCATCTAAAAAGTTGATATATCCCGGTCTGCCGTTTAATACGGTAACGGGGAGTTCGCCGCCGTCCGCCATAAAGATGCGGGAAGGCTTCTGGTTGGGGTTACATCCGTATTTTAACTGGATCTCATTCATGATCTTTCCTCCTGATCGTTGGTGTAATTGTTGTCTGCCGAATACTCCTCTTGTGGCAGGTTATTTATTTTTATTAACAATTTTGGTTTCGGTCTTTCCTGTCTGAATATCGATGTAGCGGACAAAAAGGGAAACCTTGTTATCTTCATTTAAGCTGTTCCAGAGCATATCCGTAAAGCTTTCAATGTCGTCATACATTTTCACTAATTTGGGTTCGCCCTCGAAACTGGGAAGGGGATCGCCGTCATGCATATAGGTGTGGATGAAATGGCCCTCTCCCGGAACGGGATTTTCATAAGCGAAGGTATAGCGGTTGCAGGCGTCGGGATTGCCGTTATTGCTTTTTAAAATAGACATGGCGTAATTGTAGCCGCCGTTTTCCATATGCATAATACCGGAAATACGAGGTGTGTAGTTGGGGCCGTCCGGTTCGAATTCACGGCATCTTAAAGACTGTTCAAAGGTAAGCTGCTTGTCCATCCCTTCATAAATGGTATCGGTCTGGTCTCCGTTGGTAACGATCGTTTTGTTGCCTAAGACTCTGACGGGAGCGTAAATGATCAGGCTGGGGTCTTCTAACTTGGAAGGGTCAAATGCCTGTGTGCGGATCCCTGCGCCGTCCTCTACAAAAATGCGGTTCCGGCTGTTCGTGCTGCGTCCCATGATGAAATAAGCGCATACGGCTTTTGATCCGTCAGGGGATTTGCCGATGACGATGCCGCGTCCGGGATAGGCGTTGGCCTTTAACTCGTTTTCCAGTGATAACATGTTCATAATTTTATCTTCCTCCTAAATTCGGGTAAAATGCGCCGGATGCCGCGTATGGGCGGTCCGGACACCATATACTCAAATGGTATACGATATAAACACACTTTTCAAGCACTTTTCATAAATTTGACCGTACAAATTTATTTGAGATTACCTTGAGTTTCCGCAAACTGTAAT
>DEUB01000038.1:39975-40667 GCA_002362385.1 Lachnospiraceae bacterium UBA3273 | reverse complement strand
TATTTTTATGATTTTAGAAACCATTTTTTCTTTGCTTTTGATTGTAATTTTATCTGATTTTTTTACTTTTTTATATTCCCCTAAATCCGTACGGATTGGAAATACTGGCGGCAAGTGCGAAAGTGCCATAAGCACGAAGCATCTGACCTTCATAGCTGGTGATGACTGCGTTAACAGTCAGATCCGTTTCGAGATCAGAAAAACCCGTTGCCGCTACATCCTGTAGTAATCCGGCAACAAAGGCGCTTTTTCTCTCGCCCTTGCTTTATAGGTACATAATGGATTTTTTAGTTGATTTCGCCCACAAACTTATAATAAATCCGTATTTTCTGGACTTTTTCCCCGTCTGTGGTCGTTGGTTCTGATACCTCAATTTTTTCGATCAGCCGGTTCACTATGGTCAGCTCCCTGATCTCCGCACATTCCGCCATCTCATTGGCAAGCTGCTCCGCTTTTGTCAGCCTCATTGGTTATCGCCTCCTTTCCGAGATTTCCCGAAAAAAACCTTCACTAATCACAGGTTTCAGAGGGCAAAAACAACCTCTTCCCCAAACTTTTTTTCGCAAAAAAGAAGCAGCGCATCTGTTTCTTAGATTCGCTACTTGCCTTTAATTCCATTATTCAGTTTCTATTTGCACAATCTTACCAAATCAGAAATCAATTGCTCATTTCTGATTGGATGGATGTGATAG
>DEUB01000038.1:4839-39595 GCA_002362385.1 Lachnospiraceae bacterium UBA3273 | reverse complement strand
GCCTTCTCCGCTTCTCCGGCGAACGCTTCTTCTGCCCGCTTAAATGCCAGCATTGCGGAATTTTCAAAATAGAACCTGCCGTTTTCCTCAAAAATAACAATCTTATCCCCGGCTTTCAGTTTCAATGCATTCCGTACAGATATAGGAATGGTAATCTGTCCTTTGCTGGAAATCTTTGCTACTTCCATATATCATCATCCTTTCAAAATAGCCGCTTGGTTTTCTTTATTTTCTTTACTTTCTTTACTCTTCTATTATATGCAATTATTCCGATAATATCAATCTTTTTCAGCGGTTCGTGCCATACAAAAACCCACCCTGAAGCTTTTGCTAAATATCAGGGTGGGTTTCCACTTTTTTACTGCTCCTCCATATCCTCCACAAAGCTCTCAATCAAAAGCTTCGCCAGTTCCTTGCACTTGATACACTGCTTTCCAATATGAAGCTTCTCCTGAACCTCCTCAAAGCTTCTGGCTCCTTCCTGCACGGCCCGCTCGATCTGGGCCGCCGTTGTCCCATTGCACTCACATACAATATGATTGCCGTTCATCCTACGCTTCTCTCTCCTCTCCGTCCAGCTCAAACCAGAATTCCACGCCGTTTTCATAGTTGACCGCGCCGCATTTCTGATTCAGGGAATCCATGATGGCCTTCACGATAGAAAGGCCGATGCCGCTTCCTCCGTACTCCCTGGTTCTGGCCTTATCCACCTTATAAAATTTAATCCAGATCTTGTCCATATCCTCCTCCGGTATGGGCCGTCCCGTATTGAAGACAGACACCCGCACCTTCCCATTCCCCCGGCGGATCTTCACATCGATCACCTTATCGAAATCCACATGGTTGATGGCGTTGCTGATATAGTTTGTCACGACTTCCTCAATCTTAAATTCATCGGCCCACACATACGCCGGTTCCTTTTCCTTGAAGATGATTTTAGCTTCCTTC
Source organism: Lachnospiraceae bacterium UBA3273 (assembly GCA_002362385.1). Taxonomy (GTDB): domain Bacteria; phylum Bacillota; class Clostridia; order Lachnospirales; family Lachnospiraceae; genus UBA2882. The sequence goes on along the minus strand of DEUB01000038.1, from coordinate 38,647 downwards.
TGCTGGGCCAGGATCCCGGCGGACTGGATCACGCCCCGGATCAGGGTCGTCAGGTCAAACCGCTCCAGGGACACTGTCTCATTTCCAAACTCCAGCTGATTCAGCGTCAAAAGCTTCTTCACCATCGTATTCATCTTTCCCGCTTCGTCCATGATCACGTCGCAGTAGAAATCACGGCTCTCCTCGTCGTCGTTGATACACTCCTTCAGCCCCTCCGCGTAGCCCTGGATCAGGGCGATGGGCGTTTTCAGCTCATGGGAGACGTTGGACAGGAACTCCTTGCGCATCTCGTCGATCTGGGTCTTCTGCTCGATATCTCTCTGCAGCTCATTGTTGGCTGTCTTCAGCTCTGAGATTGTCCTCTCCAGAGTTTCCGACATCTGGTTAAAGTGCTCCCCCAGCTGGCCGATTTCGTTTTTCCCGCCGCTGGTATACTTTGCGTCAAAATCCAGGTTTGCCATCCGTTTGGACAGCTCCGCCAGCTCCAGGATCGGATTGGTGATCTTCTTGGACATCCACCAGATCAAAAAAATGCTTAGGGTGATGGCTGCGGCGCTGAAATACCCCAGAAACTCATTGGAGATCTTCGCATTCTCACGGATACTCTCAATGGGGATGGTCATGGCGAAATAGTAGCCCGTATTCAGGGTTCCCCAGATTTCCAGGCTGTCCGCATGGGTGGCCAGATCTGTCGTCTTTTGCAGAACGTAATTTTCCTTCTTTTTGAGGACCTTGATCTCCAGATCCTCCATTCCATACAAATCCACATCCTGCACATACCGCCAAAGCCTGGCCGCGTATTTTCCCACCTTCCGCTCCGTGCCGTCATCCAATCCGATAACCTTGTTAAAATCCTGATCCAAAACTACAAAGTTTACGATATTATTTGCCTCACGGATTTCATTCAGCTTTGCCAGCAATTCTTCGCTCTGGTATTCCCCCGGCTCTGTCACCTGATTGATCACGCGGTAGGCATCCACCAGGGTATTCTTTTTCTTCATCATATAGTAGCTTTCCAGGAATATGTTGTTGATGGCCCAGTTTCCCGCCAGAGCCAAAGCGATAATGCCGATAAAGAGAACAGCGATCTCCCTTTTTATCGAATGTTTCATCTCTACTGTCCCTCTACTTCAAATTTGTAGCCCATTCCCCAGATTGTCTTGATATAATTCCCCTTATCTCCCAGCTTGTTTCTCAGCTTCTTCACATGGGTGTCGATGGTCCTGGCATCTCCAAAATAATCGTAGTTCCAGACGCTGTTTAAGATCTTTTCCCTGGACAGGGCCAGCCCCTGGTTTTCGATAAAGTACACCAGCAGTTCAAATTCCTTGAAGCTGAGCTCCACCTGCCTGCCGTCCACCGTCACCTGATGGGCCGCCTTATCAACCTCGATATTTCCCGCTTTCAGCACCTCCTCTGAGGCGAGGGCGCTGGTTCTTCTGAGGATGGCCTCCACCCGGGCTACCAGAATCTTCGGGCTGAAGGGCTTCGAGATGTACTCATCCACCCCCAGTTCAAATCCCAGCAGCTCGTCCTTCTCGTCAGAGCGCGCCGTCAGCATGATGATCGGAACCTTGGAGTAGGCCCTGATCTGGCGGCATACCTCCCAGCCATCCATCTTTGGCATCATCACATCGAGAATCACCAGATCAATATCCTTCTGGGCAAAAAAAAGATCGATGGCGTCCGAGCCGTTTTCTGCCTCCAGCACTTCAAAATTCTTTTTTACAAGAAAATCCTTCACAAGCTTTCTCATTCTGCTCTCGTCATCTACTACCATTACCTTTAGTCTCTGTTCCATTTCAGTCTCCTGCCTTTCCCATGGTTCAACCCATTTGACTCCTGAATCATTTTTTTCAGTATAGCAACTATTTATGTAGGTTCTGTGAACGCCCGGACGAAAAGAAGGGAGAAGAACGTTCCTGTTCCCCTCCCCTTTTTGCGCTTTTAATATGGATGGAAATTTCCCTCGGAGTCCGTCACGCCCTTTTCTCCAAAGATGTACGTCTTTCCGTCGTCTCCCACCCAGTTTCCGTTTTCATCCTGGGTAGCCTTGATATAATTTCCGTCCTTATCATAGAAATCATAATACTCTGCTGTGCTTCCAGAATCAGAAGAGCCTCCTGAGCTGTCCTTCCGGTATGAGGGCGGATCATAGTAATATTTCGTTCCATTGCTGTCTTCCACGCCGTTCTCATAGAACTTATAGGCCATACCGTTCTTGTCCACCCAGACGCCGTCCCCATTCTGCTTTACATAGATGGTGTTCCCGGGCTCGTCAAAGAAGTATCTCTCCTCATCGCTGCCGCTGCCGGAAGCGTCCTCTCCCTGGCCGGCCTCTGTCTCCGTCTGTTCCTCCGCTGTCAGAGGATTCTGCAGCACAAGGAAGCTGTTGACCGATTCCTTAACCGCCGCCAGGAGAGCCTCATCCTCCGTCTTGATGCTGCCTGACACCTGATAGCCCCTGGTGCTCACTGCGGTAACCGCCGTCACCGTGCAGACATTCTCCGCCGCGGCATCTGTACGCTTCATCGTATAAGAGCATTTTCTGATTCCTGTGGAAGCATCAAACGTGTAATCGCTGATCTCCACAGCGTCCACGGGCACTCCCAGCTTTTCCAGCCTTTTTTTCAGCTTTGTTTCCGTAGAGCCGAATGCCAGGGTTCCCACTGCTTTCTTGCTGTCTGCATAGTCTATGGTAATCTCACCCTTGCCCTCTGCCGAAAAAGACAGCTTCCCGCCGGCATCCTCCGTATTGACCCAGCCGGAATCAGGCAGGATGATCGATACGCTTCCGTCGGTGGATGTATAAGTCACTTTCTCCAGCACTGCCTGTGTCTCCGTTCCCTTCTCTGTGGCTGTCTCCGACGTATCCTCCGTCTCTTTTCCCTGACCGCTGCACCCTGAAACAGCTATCATCACTGCTGCCGCCACAAATAACGGCCTCATACGTTTCCTGTTCACCCTCATCTGCATCCCCTTTCTTTTACTCGTCGTCATTTTCTGCCTTTATTTTATAACGTTAAAGTGATTATTTCAACTGATATTTGTGAAATATTTCTGAAAAATCAGAAAGGTTTTCCGGCTGTGCGACGAAAATTGGAGGAAAAGGCGGCAAAAAGCGCTATATTTTTGCCTCTTTTGCGTATTGCCACCCTCCGGAAAGAATGCTAAAATACGTTCAACAAAGGAAAAAGGGAGGAAAAAGACATGAATGTGAAACTGATGAACATTAAGGATGTTAACAAATTGTTTGAAACCATTGACAAATGTAATGGAAAAGTGGAACTGGTAGGCGAAGATATCAAACTGAACCTGAAATCCAAGCTCTCTCAGTACTTTTCACTGGCTAAGCTCTTTTCCGACGGTGAAATTCCTGAGTTAGAGCTGGCAACGACAGATCCCGATGACGCAAACCTTCTGGTTCGGTTCATGATGGACAACCAGGTAGAAGAATAATATTGGAAGCGCTGCTTCCAGAAACCGCCGCAGGACAAACTTGCGGCGGTTTTTTTGCGGAAAAGAGCTTTGCCCTTCTCCCTTTTCATAAAAACTAACAATCCACTTTCCGTATTTTTTAGTTAAAACTCCCTTTGAAATGAAAATTGATTTTTTCTATAATATAGATACAACGTGTAGCTTTTAAGCGTAATTCCTGTTGCTTATGAGCTGCACTTTTATTTTGTAGAAATGGAAGGAAAACACATGAAACGAGTAAAAGCAGCTTGTATTTACCAGACTCACGGCGCATGCGAAAGTATGTGCCCCTTTTTGACTGCAAAACAGGAGGTTATTATGGAACAAAACAATTATTTAGGAACAGAAAAAGTCGGCGTATTACTGAGGAAATTCGCGATCCCCTGTATTTTCTCACTGATCATTTCCTGTCTCTACAATATCGTAGACCAGATCTTTGTGGGAAACGGCGTCGGATACCTGGGAAATGCCGCAACAGGCATTATCTTTCCGATCACCGTCATCGGCTGGGGCGTGTCCCTGTTTTTTGGCGACGGCGCGGCGGCTGACCTGAGCGTTTCTTTCGGTAAAAATGAAACACAGGAGATTCCCACCAGCGTAGGAAACAGCATTCTGTGCTCATTTCTCGGCGGCGTGGTGATCATCGCCATCAGCTACCTCTGGGGCGATAACCTGCTGCGGCTGATCGGGGCAACGGACGCGAACCTCTCCCTGGCCCATGACTAGCGGCCGGGGCGCAGCCCATCGTGGGATATAATTACGGCGCGGGGAAATATGACAGGGTACAGGAATTGCTGAAGCTCATCATCAAATGGACGGTCATCGTCTGTGCCGTATGCACCTTCCTTTTTGAGGCGTTCCCGCTGTTATTCATCAAGATGTTCGGCGCCGACGGGGAGCTTTACACACAGTTTGCCGTTTTGTGCCTGCGCATTTACCTTTCCCTGATCATTTTTACGTGTGTGCAGAAGGTTTGCGCCATCTTCCTGCAGTCCATCGGACACGCCAAAGCGGCAGCGCCCCTTTCCATTTTAAGAGATGTGCTGCTCATCCTCTTCTCTCTCTCCGTGCCTGTGTTCTGCGGTGTTACAGGTATTTTCTGGGCCGCCCCCATTGCCGACGTCATCGCTGTTTTCATTACAGGGATCGTCATGGTAAGGCTGTGGAAGAGCTTGGAGCAGGAGAAGCATAAGGCACAGGGGAAGGCGGGTGACCAGGCCATACAGCCTTCCTCCCCGGGCGTTATCATTACCATTGCCCGCGAACACGGAACCGCCGGAAAACAGATCGGTCAGCTGGTGGCCCAAAAACTGCAGATTCCCTGCTATTACAAGGAAATGACGGCGATCGCCGCAAAGGAAAGCGGCCTTGCGAGCGAATTTATTTCCAATATCAACTCTGATGAAAACGCGGTTATGCGGGATCTGTATTTGAGTACCAGCGTGATCCAGCAGGCTATCATTGCACAGGATCAGGTGATAAAAAAGATCGCAGAAGTCGGTTCCTGCGTCATAGTGGGCCGCTCCGCCGACCATGTCCTGCGCCACAGAAAGGATCTGGTAAGAATTTTTATCTATGCCCCGAAAGACTACCGCACGAAAAAGGTGATGGAGATGTACGGCGATACGTGGGAGGAGGGAAAAAAGAATATCGAACGTTCCGACAAGGCGCGGGCGACCTATTACAGAAATATCTCCGGTAAAAAATGGGGCGATCCCCATCAATATGAGCTTTGCGTTGACAGCTCCGTCGGCATCCAAAAATGCGCCGATCTGATCGTCTCCTATTTATCCATAAACAACGCAAAAAAATAACTTTATCCCACAAAAAAAACCTTGCGAACGCAAGGTTTTTTTATGGAGCTGAGGGGAATCGAACCCCTGTCCGAAAGCCTCTCCATCCAGGCATCTCCCATCACAGTCATTATTTTGACATTCCCTCTGCCAAACGCCTAATGACAGGCTTTTGGCTTCAGTAGCTTCATAAGTTCTTCCATCTCCTCAAAGCTTTGGAAATGAAGTGCCTCACATCATTTGATGCCGGTGACTCAGGCTGTGAGTGACCTGAGGCCGACAGCAGCCATTAGGCTGCGAACGCTAAATTTTCGTCTGCGTTTATATTTAGTTTCCGGTTTACTATGCGGTCCCGGCCCGCAGATGGCTTCCCAAACTTCAAAACCCCCGTCGAAACCAGTACAACCCCAAATCATTGTACGGTTATGCAGACAACTGGGTGCTTTCTTATGTAAACACATTTTTCGGGAACTGTCAAGCCCTAAAAAAAATAGCTCTTAGGAACCTTCCAAAGCCCTGGCCCGAAACTGTAACGCGGCAGGCGCAAAGCCCGAGGCTGGACAGGATGACTGCCCATCCCCCGGAAACAGAAGCCCTACAGATTCCTTACCCGGAATTCTCTCTCGGCCTCCCTGCGCTGATCCTTTTTCATGATATCCTGCCGCTTGTCATAAAGCTTCTTTCCTTTGGCGATTCCGATCTCCACCTTTACGAGGCTTCCCTTGAAATACACCTTCAGCGGCACCAGGGTATAGCCCTTTTCCGCCATCTTCCCGGTGAGCTTATTGATCTCATAGCGATGCAGCAGAAGCTTTCTTACCCGAAGGGGATCCTTATTAAAAATATTTCCCTTCTCGTAAGGACTGATATGCATCCCGTAAATAAAGACCTCTCCGTTCTCCACCCGGAGGAAGGACTCCTTGATGCTGCATTTTCCCATGCGCAGGGATTTCACTTCCGTCCCGTGAAGCTCAATGCCCGCTTCATATTTTTCATCTATAAAATAATCGTGGTACGCTTTTTTATTGTTCGCGACCAGTTTCATGGTCTCCTTTGCCATGTCCCGCACCTCTCTTTTTATAAGGGAAACCCAGACCTTCCCTTTATTCTATATCGTCTTCCTCCAGTAAAAAATCAATGGAACCGGAAGCTGTATCCACATCATTTACCTTTACCGAAACCTTCTGTCCCAGCTTAAAGGTCCTTCCCGTCGTTTCCCCGCAGATCTCATAGGCGGTTTCATCATAAATATAATAATCTCCGGGGATCTTGGAAATATGCACAAGGCCTTCCACCGTATTTGGCAGCTCCACATAGAGACCCCAGCCGGTTACGCCGGAAATAACGCCCTCAAAAACTTCTCCTATTTTACCTGCCATATACTGGGCTTTTTTGTGCTTCTCCGTCTCCCGCTCCGCTTCATCCGCCCGTCTTTCCAAATCTGAAGCCTGCTTGCATACGCCGTTTAAAATATCATTGTAATGTGTAATTCTGTCCTCATTCAGCCTCCCCCTTATGGATTCTTTGATGATCCTGTGGATCTGCAGATCCGGGTATCTCCTGATGGGAGACGTAAAGTGACAGTAATAGGAACAAGCCAGTCCGAAATGCCCCGTGCACTCCGGCGTGTAACGGGCCTGCTTCATGCTTCTTAACGTAAGGCGGCTGATCAGGTTTTCCTCCTCCGACCCTTCAATTTTTCCCAAAAGCTTCTGCAGCTCCTTAGGATGGATCTCATCCTTGGAAGCTTTTAAATAATATCCGAAATTGTTGACAAACAGATTAAGCTTCTTGATCTTTTCCGGATCCGGCGCTTCATGGGTACGATAGACAAAGGGAACCTCCAGCCAGAAGAAATGCCCTGCGATGGTTTCGTTTGCGATCAGCATAAAATCCTCGATCAGCCTTGTAGCGGTATTTCTGTCATAGGGCATAATGTCAACGGGAACCCCTTCCTCATCCAGAATCATTTTGCTCTCCTGAAAATCAAAATCAATGGAGCCCCTTTCCCTTCTCTTCTTTCTCAATATCCCTGCAAGTTCTTCCATCTGCTTAAACATGGGGACCTGCTCTTTGTACTTCTCTGTCAGTTCCTCATCTTCATCCTCCAAAATAGCAGCAACCTCTGTATAAGACATGCGCTTATCCACACGGATCACGGATTCTGCGATTCGGTAATCCACCACTTCTCCCTTTTTGTCAATATCCATAATACAGCTTAAAGAAAGCCTGTCCTCTCCTGCATTTAAAGAACAGATGCCGTTGGATAAAGTATGGGGGAGCATGGGAATGACCCTGTCCACCAGGTATACGCTTGTGCCGCGCTTTAACGCCTCTCTGTCCAGAGCGGAATTTTCCTGCACATAATTGGCCACATCCGCAATATGCACGCCCAGACGATATAAGCCACCTTCCATGGTAAGGCTTACCGCATCGTCCAGATCCTTGGCGTCTTCCCCGTCAATGGTTACCATCATCACATCCCGGAAATCTTCCCTTCCCTCTCTGTCCTTTTCGGATACGGGGGACGCCACCCGCTCTGCCTGGTTCAATACCTTTTCCGGAAATTCCATGGGCAGCTCAAAACCTTTTATAATGGAGAGGATATCCACTCCCGGATCATTTTCATGTCCTAATATTTCAACGATCCTTCCTTCCGGATTCCTGCCGTCCTTTCCGTAATCGGTTATTTCCGCCACTACCTTATGCCCGGTTACCGCATTCTTGACAGATTCTTTTGGAATAAAGATATCCCTGGCTATTTTGCCGTTATCGGGAATGACAAAGCCGAAATTCTGGCTTTTTTCAAAGGTTCCCACCACCTGCACGATGCCATGGCTGATGATCTTTACTATCTCCGCCTCCTGCCGCCTTCCCCTTTGCCCCGGCAGAAGAACGATCTGCACGGTATCCTGATGGAATGCGCCGTGTACCCTGGTCTCAGGAACATAATAATCCTCTTTCTGCCCTTCAACCTCTACAAATCCAAAGCCCTTTCCATTGCTTATAAAGGTCCCGGTGTATATTCTCTCTTCCGGTTTTACATAGCGTCCTCTCTTGGTAATCTGAAGCCTGTTTTCCAAAAGCAGTTCCTCTAACGCCTTTTTAAAGACCGGCCTGTCTTCATGCTCTACCTGCATCATGATGGCCAGTTCCTTTTCCTTCATGGGAACATAAGCTTCGCTGGTAACCAGATCCTCTATGGATTTTTTTCTTTCTTCAAATGTTTTCATAATTCTCCTACTGCAATGTATTTGTGATCGATTCCCGGTGGAGGGACACAAAAAAAGCACCCTTTTGCAAGAGTGCCTGTCGGTTAAAACTTGTTGATGTTCAAAACAGCGGATAACACCAGGAACAGAATTGCCGATACCTTGGTAATGGTAACTAACTTCCCTTCCATGGAACGACCCTTGTTCTTGCCCCAGTAGCTTTCAGCGGCTCCGCTGATGGAACCCAATCCCGCAGATTTGCCTTCCTGCATTAATACGACGACTGCCAGAAAAACGCAGTCGATAATATATATAATTGTAAGTATCAATCTTAATGTACCCATTTCTGACCCTCCTAATGTCAAACAATGCCTATTCTATCATAAAGAAATTGCTTTTTCAACTATTAATTTTATTTTTCAGGTCATTTTTCAGCCTTTTTTGATTTTTCATTCCATTTAAATATCTAATAAACAACCCTGTTTTTAAATTTCTCCCATTCCACCAAAGTTCCCCTGCAGCTTATCTGAAACCAGAAAGTACTGCTTTCGTCAAGATCGACGGCGATCTGGTATTCATATGAATCCTCTTCCTCTTTTACCGCAATGATATCAAAAAGAGGCACATCCTTACACTGCTTTAACAAAGCTTTATATTCCGAAGGCGGGATTTTCTCATCGGGCACCTCTTCGATGAGCCTGTCCATAGCATCATAATATTTATAGCCCTCTTTACAAACCTCTGTGATCTTTCCCCCTTTAAAACAAAGATTAGCCGTATCCGCAAAGCGATCCGTGCACTCCTCGTTGGCAGGGTTGTTTCCCTTTACGATCAAAGCATCCGTTACCAGGATAAGGGAATCCTCTCTCATATCAAATTCCTTCAGGATAACTTCTTCAAAATTAAACAGTTTTAATGCGTTAACAGTCTGAAAGCGCATGGTCATTTCTCCTTATGAATATAAGTAAATTACATTCCTTCTACATAATATGAAATCATTCCTATAGCAAGAAATTATTCCTTAGGAATCCAGACCGATATGGACCCGCCTTCCACCTTAAAGCTTCCCATTCCATCTTCTCCTATCGTCACTTCTTCTTTGCAGTTGCAAAGAGCGTCAATATAGGTCTGCCCCTTATGGGCATTTCCCACAAACATAGTCTTGCTGCCTCCGGGTCCGTCGCTTACTAAAACGGCAAGTCCATCCCTTTCCCCCGTCCCTTCTCTTGTAAAGCCCACTATGTCCCAGTGGTCGTAATAGTCGTGCTCCATGCCGTAAGCATGGGAATTTCTCAGTCTCATAAGAGCGGGCAGCTCCTTGACCGGCGATATCCCGTTGTGGGGAATGCCGTAATAATCCCCGTAAAACACACAAGGGATTCCCTTTTCCTGCAACAGGATGATCCCATAAGCAAGAGGCTTGAACCAGTCCATGACAAAAGTTTCCAGAGCCTGTCCCGGCTGTGTGTCATGGTTGTCCACAAAGGTTACCGCATGCCAGGAATCCGTTCCCGTCAGGGTATTTTCAAAAAGCTTAGACATATCAAAAGACGCGTTTCCGTGGGAAATCTCAAAAAACCTAAAATGCAGGGGCACGTCAAAAAGGCTCATAACGCCTTCCGTCTGGCTGATATAGTTCTTAAGCTTATTTAAATCCGGGCTCCAATATTCTCCTACAGCAAACATATCCTTTCCCGTATATGTACGCATGGCTCTGATCCAATCCCGGTAAAAGGCGGCGTTCATATGCTTTACCGCATCCAGCCTGAATCCGTCCACCTTCGTAGTATCCAGATACCATTTACCAAACCGGTCAAGCTCTGCCTTTACCTCTTCATTGTCCAGATCCAGGTCCGCGCCCATGAGATAATCGTAATTGGCATTTTCTCCGTCAACGCTTAAATCCCACTGCTTGTCCTTAAAACGGAAAACGCCTTTCCTCTTTCCCAAATCATCCCAGTCCACTCCGTCAAAATGAGAAGCGTTCCAAATAAAATCCGAGTATCTGCTGCCTCTTGCAGGAAAGGTAAATTTAGTCCAGGCTTCAATCTCCATGGGACCCGAAAGCTCTTGATATCTGTTATTCTGCCCTACTTCCACAGCCTCTGTTCTTTCCTTTTCATCGGCTCCCATGCGGTGGTTTAATACAATATCCCCTAAAACTTCTATTCCCGCCTTCTGAAGGTCGGAAACTGCCTGTAAATATTCCTCTTTTGTCCCGTATTTTGTAGGGATGCTTCCCTTCTGGTCAAATTCGCCCAGATCATAGGTATCATAGACGCCGTATCCTACATCATATTTTCCCTGGGCGCCTTTATATGCCGGGGGCAGCCAGATCATGTTCACACCGTCCGCCGCCAGTTTCTCCGCTTCAAGACAGGTGCGTCTCCAATGTGCGCAGTCCTCCGGCAGATACCATTCAAAAAACTGCATCATCGTTCTGTTTTTCATTTAATCACTTTCTTTCTCGTATGTTTAAGGGGCTTATAAAAAAGACAGCCTTTTCATCCTTTTTGTTCCTTATGGCACTCTTTCATCTCTTTATGGGGCAGCGCCGCACCCGCCACTCATTATATTAGCACAATTTTTCCTTTTATTCCATATGCTGCATGACTTGTGTTCCTTACCGGCATCATTTTCGCTTTTCCCTGCATAAATCCGGTTTTTTCCAGCAACAGTTTATTCCTTTTCCGGCAACAGTTTATCCATTTCCGGTACCGGTTTTATTCCTTGGCCATATGCAGCATGGTTTCTGCAAAAATTCCGTAGCCTTTTGTAGGATCATTGACAAACACATGGGTTATTGCTCCTACGAACTTTCCGTCCTGAACAATGGGAGAGCCGCTCATGCCCTGAACGATTCCGCCTGTCTGGGACAAAAGAACAGGGTCAGTGATCTGAATGACAAGGCCTCTGTTTCCCTCGCTCTGGCTGTAATCGACCTCCGTTATCTGCACATCATAAGCATTTGTTTCCCCGTTAATGGTACACAGAATCTGCGCGTCTCCTAACCTGATATCCTGTTTTAGGGCCACAGGATAAAGTTTTTCTTCGGAAAGCCCCGCTTCCCCGGGACTTTTATCCATAATGCCGTAAATTCCGTTTACGGTGTTTAACCTGATGATTCCTTCCCTGGCCTCCTCCACAAACCGGATGACCCCGGAAATTTCCCCCGGCTCCCCGCTGGCGCCTTTCTTGATACTGATGATCTGGGTTTCGTAAAGTCCTCCGTAGTTGATTTCCATTAAGTCTGTCGTATCAATATCATTGATCCCATGTCCCAAAGCACCGAATTCGTTTTCTTCATCTATATAGGTCAGGGTCCCGATCCCCTGGGCGGAATCCCGGACCCACGCCCCGATCTGGTAATCCCCCTCCTGATTTAAAACAGGCAGGACTTTTACACTGCTGACCTGCCCGTTCCTTCTGATGGTCATAATAACGGATTCCCCTTCACAGGCCTTGATCTTATCGATGACCTCTCCCTTTAGGGAAACGCTTTCCCCGTTAATGGAAAGAATGTAATCCCCTATCTGGAGAATGTTGCTGCAGGGACACGCCTCCCTTCCGTCCGCCATGCGGATATTTCCAAGTCCTGCCACCAGCACACCGTCCGTTTTTACATAAATGCCGATGGGCACGCCGATAGGATAAACGCTTTCCTCATCAATGATCTCAACCTGAACGTCTTTTAAAGGTATGACTCCGAAAAGCTTTAACTTCCATGTATACTGTTCCCCTAAAGCCGGCCCGGAAACTTTGATCCCGCTCTGTCCGTTTTCCCATGTTTCAATATAAGAATCTTCATTAGATACCATTTCTCCCGTTACCGGAAGGGAAAATTCCAGTTCCTCCCTTTTGCCCTTCTGCAGATAGATCGTATCGGGTATCTGCCTGTAAAACCCATATTCATAAATTGCGATTCCTAAGAGCACGGAACAGACAAGGGCAATATATAAACTTATTTTATACTTTTTCATTTTGAACCTCCACACAATAAAAGAAGGACCTTTACGTCCTTCTTATTATGTGTCTATAATTCAATTTTACTTTGGGATTGTTTTGTCTGTTCTGCCAAATCTTTCATTTCAGACGCATTTTTTAAAACCGCATCCGTCAACTGGTCCGTCCCTAAAAGCCTGCCTATTTCCCTTATGCTTTCCGACTTCTCCAAAAGCCTGATGCAGGTCTTCGTTTTTTCCCCTTCCACCGTTTTTTCAATGCAAAAATGGGCGTCCGCCATGGCTGCGATCTGGGGAAGATGGGTAATGCACAAAACCTGATGCCGTTCCCTTAACACTGCCAGTTTTTCCGAAACCTTCCATGCGGTCCTTCCGCTGATTCCCGCATCGATTTCATCAAAAACCAGGGTTCCCGTATGATCCTTATCGGCAAAAATGCTCTTTAGGGCCAGCATGATACGGGACAATTCGCCCCCGCTGGCAACTGCGGAAAGATCCTTTAAGGGCTCTCCGGGATTTAATGATATCTGGAAAACCACTCTGGTGCATCCCTTTTTGCTCATCATCCCTTCATCATATTCCGTCTTTACCAAAAACGCGCACTGCTCAAAGTTCAGATCCTTAAGGGCCTTTTCCATTTCCTCCTTAAGCTTTTCCCCTTCCGAGCTCCGGATTTCATGGAGCTTTGCCGCCAGCTTAAAATAAGCGGCTTTTGTTTTTTCATGTTTTTCTTTTAATTCTTCATTATAGTGCTCAAAATTTTCTAATTTATTTATTTTTTCGGAAAGCTTTCGCCCGTATTCCAGAATATCGGCAATCTCCCTTCCGAACCTGTCCTTTAAACGGTTGATCAGGTTTAAGCGTTCTTCCACCGCACCCAGATCCCCTTCTTCCATGGAAAAGCCGTCCAGATACCGGTCCAGGCTGCGGCTGCATTCCTGTAAGATCGTCTCCGCATCGGAAAGCTGCTGCATCTCATCCTGCAGCGCTTCATCCAGATTTCCTGCTTCCTTTAACTGTCTGATGGCAAGTGAAATCCCGTTTAGGATTCCGCTCCCGTTTTCGTTTTGCAAAATGCTTTCCACGCCGCCTACGGCTTCCTGTATTTTCTTTGCATTGGACAGACGTTCATACCGTCCTTCCAGAATTTCGTCTTCTCCTTCTTTCAGGTCCGCCTTTTCGATCTCATCCAGTTCATATCTGGAAAGCTCCAGCTCCTTTATATGGCTGCCATCCATCTTCTCCGCTTCTTTTAGCAAAGCTTCCTCTTCCCTGTAGGATCTGTATGTTTTTTCCAGTTCTTCCAATAAATCCGAAATTCTGTTTTTGCAGTAATCATCCAGTATTTCTTCCTGCTTTGCCGCCTTTAAAACGGACTGGTGCTCTCTCTGCCCGTGGATGTCGATAAAAAGCTCCGCCACATTCTGCATGGTCTTTAGGGTAACCGTCTCTCCGTTCATTTTGCAGATACTTTTTCCGGGATAAATCTTCCTCTGTAAAATGAGAAGCTCTTCATCCGGAGAAATATCAAATTCCGAAAGGGCTTCCTTTTGTTCTTCATCCAGGGAAAAGACCAGCTCCACGAAGGCGGATTCCTCTCCCTGGCGGATCAGCCCTTTATCCGCCTTTGCACCTAAAGCCAGCTGTACAGAGCCTAACAAAATGGATTTTCCTGCGCCGGTCTCTCCCGTCAGGATATTAAGGCCCTTATGAAATTCCGCTTCCGCTTCGTCAATGAGCGCCACGTTTTTTACGCGAATACTTTCTAACATTCTTATCTCCTTATGTCTGCATCCTCTCCAGACACATCTATTTCGCAGATAATATCTCCCGAAATCTTTTTTGTACTCTCTTTGCCTCTTCTACGGTCCCGGCCGCCGCCATAACGGTATCATCCCCGGCTATGGTCCCCAAAATCTCATCAAGGGCAAGGGCGTCCACTGCCGCCGCCACTGCCATTGCCATGCCCGGATGTGTCTTTAAGACAAGAAGATTCATTGCCGCCTCTACGGAAACAAGGCTTTCCTTTAAAACATTTCCGTAGGCCCCGTTAAGCGGTACCTCTTCCTTTGCCATAGTATAATAGGATCCGCCCCCGCCTTCGGAGGTCTTTTTCAAATTCATCTGCCTGATATCCCGGGACACTGTGGCCTGGGTCGCTTCAAAACCGTTTTCCTGAAGCTTTCTTGCAAGCTCCTCCTGGGTACGGATCCTGTATTTTTTTATTAATGAGGCAATGGCCTGATGCCTTTCATTTTTCATTGCTCCCGCTCCCGTTACTCGCTGAGTTTCTTATGGAGGATCTCCAAAAAGCTTTCCCTGCTCAGCCTGATAAATTTCGTGACCCGCTCAGACCTGCATATCCTGATGCTGTCCCCTGTGGACAGATGCCTTGTAAAGGAGCCGTCAAAATTGACCTCCATTTCCTGGACCTGTCCGTTTCTTCCGGACCTTACCCTGATCTCGACCAAGTCCTCGGGAGCTAAAACAATGCTCCTTGCGCTTAAAGTATGGGGACAAATAGGCGTCAGCAAAAGAATTTTTGCCTTAGGCTCCACAATAGGTCCTCCCGCCGACATATTATAGCCTGTAGCCCCTGTGGGCGTTGACAGGATCATGCCGTCCGCCTGGTAGCTGTTTAAAAACCGGCCGTTTACATAGACGTCATAGGCGACGATCTTTAACGAACCTCTCCTCGTCAGTACAATGTCATTCAATGCATGCAGCTCTTTGATCATTTCCCCGTTATGATAGATCTGCCCGTCCAACATCATCCGTTCTTCCACTTCAAACCGGTCTTCGATCAGCGCCCTTAGGGCATTTTCGATATTAGTCCTTTCCACCTCTGCCATAAACCCCAGAGTTCCCAAATTAATTCCTAAAAGCGGTATATCCTCATCCATGGTATCCACCGCTGCCTGTAAAAGGGTGCCGTCTCCTCCTAAAACAAGAATACAGTCGGTGCCCTTTGGCACATTGACCTCGCCCCTTGTGGCATCCGAATCCTTGCGGTATTCCTCCGCATCCCTGTTCCTTAAGCAGATACTGCATTCCTTTCCATGGCTTTTCAGAAAATCAGCCACCTCTTTCGTAACCTGCAGTTGTTCATCTTTCGGTTTGTTGGTTATAATGTAAAAATGCTCCATCCTGTCTCCGTTTACTAAAAATCAGTTTTCCGCTCCCGTACCCTTATGGGACAACGCCTCTTTTGACGCCGACACGACCCGGGATATCTGTTCAACAGGCGCCTTCAAAGGCTCCCCGCCTGCATTTTGTATGTATAAAAGATATTCTATATTGCCTTCCGGTCCTTTGATCGGCGAGAAATCCAGCCCTGCCACCAGAAAGCCGATGGAAGAAGCAAAGCTCTCGATCTTTTCAATGACCTCTTCATGGACTCTGAAATCGGAAACAACGCCCTTTTTCCCCACCTTTTCCCTGCCGGCCTCAAACTGCGGCTTGATCAGGCAGACCATATAGGAATGGGGTTTTAAAAGAGCCTTTGCCGCCGGCAGTATTTTGGTCAGGGAAATAAAGGATACATCCGTTGCCGCAAAATCGATGGCCTCCGGTATCTGTTCCTTTGTCACATAGCGGAAATTTGTTTTTTCCATACAGATTACCCGCGGATCCTGTCTGAGCTTCCAGTCAAGCTGTCCGTGCCCAACGTCCACCGCATAGACCTTTGCCGCGCCCTTTTTAAGCATACAGTCCGTAAAGCCTCCCGTGGAAGCGCCGATATCCAGGCAGACCATTCCCTCTACGTCAATGGGGAAAACGGAAAAAGCCTTTTCCAGTTTCAAGCCCCCCCTGCTGACAAAGGGCAGGGTATTTCCCCTTACTTCTATGGTTGCCGCGTCCTCATCAAAGGCCGCTCCCGCCTTATCTTCTTTTTGTCCGTCCACATAAACGATGCCGGACATGATAAGGGCCTTTGCCTTTTCCCTTGAAGGCGCCAGATTCTTTTTTACAAGAAGAACATCCAGCCTTTCTTTCATGATCTTTGTATCTCTCTCTGAATTTTTTCAAAAACGGACTGCGCGTCGATACCCGTTTCTTTTTTTAGTATTTCCACATTTCCATGCTCTATATATGTATCGGGAAGGGCAATGTTGATGACCTGCTTTTCCGGATGCTCTTTGGTAAGATAGGAAAGCACCTTTTCCCCGTATCCGCCGCTTAAAACATTTTCCTCCATGGTAACGAACAGGCTGTGCCTTTCAACCAGAGACTCTATGATCTTTGTATCAACGGGCTTGATAAACCGGGCGTTGACTACCGTTACATCAAGCCCCGATTCTTCTTTGAGCATTTCCCTGACCTCTAAAGCGGTCTTTACCATGCTTCCCACAGCTAATAAAGCGATCCTGCCGCCCTCATATAATAATTCTCCCTTTCCGTAAACAATGGGATCCCTTTGCTCCTTCAGTTTATCATAAGCGGCGCCTCTCGGATAACGGATGGCGATGGGACAGCCAAAATCCAGGGCAAAGGCCATCATATCGGCCAGCTCCCACTTGTTTTTGGGCGCCATGATATGCATATTGGGAATGGATGACAGATAGGACAGATCAAAAATTCCCTGATGGGTCTCCCCGTCGCTTCCCACAAGCCCCGCCCTGTCAATGGCAAAAACAACGGGAAGGTTCTGAATGCACACGTCATGGAGGATCTGGTCATAAGCCCTTTGCAAAAAGGAAGAATAAACGGCCACAACAGGTTTTAAGCCGCCTGCCGCCAGGCCTGCCGCAAAGGTAACCGCATGCTCTTCCGCAATGCCCACATCAAAAAACCTGTCGGGATACCGGTTTTTGAAGCGTTTCAGTCCCGTTCCGTCAGGCATTGCCGCAGTAATGGCAACCAGCTTATCATCCTTTTCCGCCATTTTATTCATAACGGTAGCAAATACGTCCGTATAATTCGCTTTTTCCTTGGAGCATTTGGGAAGCCCTGTTTCCACTTCAAAAGGCTCCGCTCCGTGAAACCTTGCGGGATGCTTTTCCGCAGGCTCATAGCCTCTGCCCTTCTTTGTCATGACGTGGACCACCACGGCGTTTTTTACCTTTCTGGCCTCCTTTAATACCTTCGTAAGGGCTTTGATATCGTGTCCGTCAACAGGCCCTAAGTAGGTAATGCCCATATCTTCAAAAAACATGCCCGGAATGACTAACTGCTTCAAGCCGTTTTTCACATTCTGGATCTTCTTTACCACCTTTTGTCCGAATCCGGGCATATCCAACAGTCCGTAATAAATACTGTCCTTTAAATCCAGATATTTGGCGCTGGTTCTGATGCCGTTTAAGTATTGGGAAACGCCGCCGATATTCTCGGAAATGGACATATTGTTGTCGTTTAGCACAATAATGAAATTGGAACCCATTCTGGATGCGTTGTTTAACGCCTCATATGCCATGCCTCCCGTAAGGGAGCCGTCGCCGATCACGGAAACGACCGTATGCTTCTGTCCCAAAAGATCCCTTGCCTTTACAAGTCCCAGCCCCGCCGAAATGGATGTGGAGCTGTGTCCCGTGTCAAAGGCGTCGCAATTGCTTTCTTTTCTTTTGGGAAAGCCGCTCATTCCTCCGTATTTGCGCAGGGAATCAAAGCCGTCCCTCCTGCCCGTCAAAAGCTTGTGGGTATACGCCTGATGCCCTACATCCCATATGATCTTATCCTCGGGCATATCAAGCACCAGATGCAGCGCCATGGTAAGCTCCACCGCGCCCAGGTTGGAGCCTAAATGCCCTCCGGTCTCGCTGATCTTCTCTATCAGAAAAGCCCGTATTTCAGACGCCAGCAGATCGTAATCCCCCGGAGATATTTTCTTTATATCATTCTCCTTTTGTATTTGTTCCAAAATCATAGATAAATTACCTCTTAACTATCAGTTTTTGCGGGAAATCAGGGAAAGCACCAGTTCCTCCAAAAACTCATTTCTTTCATCAAGCCCCTGCAAAATGGATACCGCCCTGTCCGAAAGCCGTTTTACCTCTTCCCTGGAACGCTCCATTCCTGTCAAAGACAGATAAGTTGCTTTTTGATTTTTTTCATCGCTGCCGATGGGCTTGCCCAGTTCCTCAAAGGTGCTGGTCACATCCAGAATGTCGTCCTGGATCTGGAATGCAAGGCCGATGGCAGAGCCCGCCTGTTCCATCATTGCCGCCTGTTTTTCGTCCGCTCCCGCTAACAGCGCCCCGCACATAAGGGCACACTGGATCAATGCGGCCGTTTTATTTTCATGGATAAATAAGATTTCCTCCATGGTAAGAGGTTCTTTTCTGTTTTCGTTCATCACGTCCACGCATTGGCCGCCTACCATACCGAAAATCCCCGCTTTTTTTGCAAAGACGGAAAACGCCTTCACATAAGCTTCGTTTCCCGGATGCTCCAAAATAGATCCCGCTACCGTTTCATAAGCATAATTCAGAAGAGCGTCCCCTGCCAAAATAGCAAGGTCTTCCCCGTAGACCACATGGGTCGTCCTGCGTCCCCTGCGGTACTCGTCGTTGTCCATGGCAGGCAGATCGTCATGGATCAGGGAATAGGTGTGGACAAACTCCAGGGCCGCCATAAAGGCGTCTGCACCGTCTCCCTTCCCCCCGAAAAGCACATATGCTTCCTTTAAGAGCATGGGGCGTAAACGTTTTCCCCCTGCCATAACGCTGTAATGCATGGCTTCAATTACCTTTTTCTGATGTCCCTCCTGCCTGGGAAGATAGGCATACAGTATCTTCTCTATTTCCGCCGCCTTTTCATCTCTGACCTTTTCAAAATTCATCCAGTTCTCCATTCTCCCTGATCACCAGAACCTTTTTTTCCGCCCTGTCGATAGACTCATTACAGGAATGAATATATTTCATGCCTTCCTCATAGGCTTTTAAAGAATCCTCCAAGGAAATATCCTCTGATTCCAGCCTTTCAATGGTTTCGTCCAGCTTCAAAAAAGCTTCTTCTATGGTAATTTCCGGTTTCTTTTTTTCCTTCTTAGTATTTTCCGGTTTTTCCGCCGCTATTTCTTTTTTTGCCATATTTTTCATTTTCCTTTTCTATGACCCGGTTTTTATGATCTCAGTTACTTTGGCCCTCGCACAGCCGTCAATAAAATGAATGGAAATATCTTCCCCGCACTGCAGTGCCTCCACGCTTTTTACGCTGTGCTCTTCTTTATCCTGAATAAAGGCAAAGCCTCCTCCCAGTTTTTTTAAGGGAGAAACGCCGTCCAGACGCCCTGCATACAGCGCCAGCTTATGGCGCATCCTCTCTATCCTGTCATCCATAGCCTTTTCCAGACGCTCTTCCAAATGTAAAAGCCGCATTCTCTGTTCCTTTAATCTGGATTCCGGAGAAAGCGCCTTAAGCCTCGCCTCTCCTGTACGAAGCCGCATTTTTTCCCGCTCTATGCGCATGTGTATCAGGGAATAGAGTTTTTCCCGGGCGCCGTATAACTGCTCCTCCACTCTTTTCAGCTCATAAACTGCCAGCTCCGCGGCCGCCGAAGGCGTGGGAGCCCGCAGATCCGCCACAAAATCCGTAATGGTAGTATCCGTCTCGTGTCCCACGGCAGAAATAATTGGCACCCCGCAGTCAAATACCGCCCTTGCCACCGCCTCTTCATTGAACGCCCACAGATCCTCAATGGAACCGCCGCCCCTGCCTACGATCATCACATCCACGGACAGCCTTTCTAAGGCACGGATTCCGTTTATAATGCTTGCAGGCGCAGCATCCCCCTGGACAAGGGCCGGATAGAGGATGATCTCCACTCCCGGATTCCGCCTTTTGGTTATGGAAATAATATCCCTGACTGCCGCACCCGTAGGTGCGGTAACGACGCCGAGCCTTTTTATGAAAGGGGGGATCTCTTTTTTGTAAATAGGATCGAACATCCCCATTTCTTCCAGTTCCCTTTTTAATTTTTCAAACTTTTCATAAAGGTACCCGACTCCCTCAAGGGTAATCTCTTTTGCATAAAGCTGGTATCTGCCGTCTCTTTCATAGACATCTACGCTGCCAAGGACCACGATCTTAGCGCCTTCTGAAAGGCGGAACTTAAGGCCGCCCCTGTTTCCTGCGAACATGACGCAGGACATGGCTCCCTGTCCGTCCTTCAATGTAAAATAAAGGTGACCCGAGGAATGGTATTTTACATTGCTCGCTTCACCCTTTACATACAAGGACTGTAACATGAAATCCTGGGAAATCATATTTCTCACATATGCATTAACCCATGATACGGAATAAATATTCTGCATCCTAAAAAGCCCCTACTTTACAAATTTTGCAAGTACACCGTTCACAAATCCCGGCGAATCCGTCTGCCCGAATCTTTTGGCCAGTTCCACCGCCTCGTTGATGGCAACGGAAACCGGAATTTTGTCATCGTAAAGCATTTCAAAAAGAGCAAGTCTTAAAATTGTCAGATCCACCTTGCCCATACGGGATACGTTCCAGCCGGTTGCTTTTTCATTAAGCATTTTGTCCAGTTCTTCCTTTTTCTGAAGAATGCGGGCGTATTTATCCTGGATCTCTTCTCTTTCCGATTCTCCTACAGGCTTCTCTTCCTGCTCAAAAAACATTTGTACCTGCTGCGGCATTTCCGCCTCATCGTTAAACTCTATACGGAACAGCAGTTTAAAAACCTGTTCCCTCAGTTCTCTTCTGCTCATGATCTATCCTCTGTCGGCTCAGTCTTTCATATTGATGCCCGCAATACGGATATTTACAATCTCCACTTCCAGGCCCGTCATATTCTCAATGGCATTCTTAACCTTCTTCTGGACATTCTGGCAGGTTTCGGGAATATTGTGGCCATAGTCAATGGTAATTGCAAGATCCGCATTTACCTTTCCGTTTTCTACTACGACCTTCACGCCCTTTGTCAGCTTCTTCATGCCGACCCGGCTCATAAGCTCATTGGTAATATTTCCTACCATGGCTCCTACGCCCTCTACCTCCGTTGCCGCTAAAGATGCAATCATGGCAACCACATCATCCGCTATGGATACAGCCCCGGTATTGTCATCTTCTTTCAATGTATATGCGTCACGTTCCATTTCCTTTTCCATAAAAACGCTCCTTCCTTTTGTCTACACTTTTTCTATTATATCAAATATCCGTCAATTTGCAAAGATAGAAACCTGCGGAAATCTACAGCCAGAAACAAAAAGTATCCGTCTCCGGATTATCATAATAAGGAACTGCATCCAGGGTATCCACAAAATCAAAAATATGCTGTTCCTCCAGTAAATAGTCCGCAACCTGCTTAAATACGGCGTCGTTAGAACACTGGAACTGCACGACCGTATCGCCCCGCTCATAAGCCCTCTGGAAAATACCGTGAAGCACTTCCGTATCCAGCCCGGTCAGGTAAAGCCCTTCATGGACATAATAATTATCCGCCGTGGCAACGCAGTCAGGAAAAGCCACCAGTTTACCCGGCGTGTGGGTCTCATACAGCCTGTCCGAGTTGATCAGAAAATAATCATAATTAATGGGCATGACCGTCTTTTCCACCGTCTCGCCCTGCTGGGACTGATAGTCCACATCCCCCCAGGTCGTATCCAGATAATACCATGCGCCGTCCGACATGACCAGATTCCATGCATGGCTGCCCCCGGAAACGTTTCCGCTTACCAGCGTGGTATAGATCCCTGCCTTATTTAAGAGATACTGGGTGGCTTTGGCATAGCCCTGGCAGGTGGATTCATGCCCCAAAAATACGGAGCAGATATTCTGGTTGTCCTCTGCATCCATATTGTACTCCGTTTCGTTTACCAGCACATCAAAGATATATTTGATTTTTTCGAAGTCTCCGCTGCCTTCGGGGATTCCTTCTAGAATTCTTTCCGCCTCTTCTTCAATTCTTAAAAGCCTGTCTTCACATTCCTCTTCATCATAGATATACTGCCCCTCAAAAGACAGCTTTACCAAAGTGTCGTCTATGCTGTGGGAAACGCACATATAACTGTCCGTATAGAAGATTTCAGGATGGTCGTTTAATACGCAGGTGTAGATCTTATCCAGTTCCTCCGTAGAAAGGGTCCCTACGGCCACTTCATTCCTCTGTAACAGGGAACGGTAAACCTGCCTGTAAATCTCCTTTTGATTTTCTGACAGCTGTTCATAATAATAACAGTTGTCAAAGGTCTCCTTTTTACCTTCCTCCCCATCCGCTTCCTGTTCTACGGTCATCATTTCGTCTGCCGAAACAATGTTTTCGACCTTTGCCTCCGAAGCTTTGGTCTCTTCCTGCTCCGTCGTTTCTATTTCCGCTTCTTCTCCATAGATGCCGCCCAAATTTCCGTAGGCGCATCCCTGTAAAAACAGCAGCTGGAAGCATATGAGAAGGCTTAAAACATTTACATTTTTCCTCATCCACAAAAACCTCTCGAATTATTCGTTCGTACCAAATTCGGCCAATTCTAATCCTTTGTTTCTGTCCAGGGTCATGCCAATGCTCCATTCATGGGAAAATAAAAGCAACGGGTTGCCTTTCAGATCCTTTATCTTTTTCATATCCGATGTGCCTGAAATGGCGTTTAAGTCAATATCCTTATTGGTAATCCACCTGATATATTCGTAGGGCAGGTTTTCAAGCCGGATCTCCACATTGTATTCGTTTTCCAGGCGGTATTTTAATACGTCAAACTGCAGGACGCCTACCACGCCCACAATGATCTCTTCCATGCCCGTATTGAATTCCTGGAATATCTGGATGGCGCCCTCCTGGGCGATCTGGGTAATCCCCTTGACAAACTGCTTTCTTTTCATGGTATCGAGCTGCCTTACCCTTGCAAAATGCTCCGGCGCAAAGGTAGGAATGCCCTCATACCGAAAATTATCCTTGGGCATGCAGATGGTATCTCCGATGGAAAAGATCCCCGGATCGAATACGCCGATAATATCCCCGCCGTATGCCTCGTCCAATATTTTCCTGTCATTTGCCATAAGCTGCTGGGGCTGCGAGAGCCTCATGACCTTATTGCCCTGTACATGCTTAACCTCCTTGGATGCGTCAAACCTTCCCGAGCAGATCCTCATAAAAGCGATCCTGTCCCTGTGAGCCTTGTTCATATTTGCCTGGATCTTGAAAACAAATGCCGAAAACTCATGCTCCGTGGGCTCGATCAGACCGATATCCGCCTTTCTCGGAAGGGGCGCCTGGGTCATTTTCAAAAAGTTCTGCAAGAAGATCTCCACGCCGAAATTGGTCAGGGCCGAACCGAAAAATACCGGCGTCAGATCCCCGCTCTGCACCAGTTTAAGGTCAAACTCCGCACTGGCGCCGTCCAAAAGCTCTATTTCCTCTAAAAGCTTGTCCTCTGCCTCCTTCCCGATATGGGAAAGCAGGGCATCCCGGTCCGATATCTCTATGATCCGGGTTTCCCCCTCTTTTGTACCTTTCTGGGTATCGGAATAGGTAATGACGCTTTTGCTCTCTCTGTCATATACCCCTTTAAATCCCTTTCCCGAACCGATGGGCCAGTTAACGGGACAGGTTGCGATCCCCAGCTCCTTTTCGATCTCATCCAAAAGATCAAAGGTATCGTTGGCATCTCTGTCCATTTTGTTGATAAAAGTAAAAATGGGTATATGGCGCATAACGCATACCTTAAAAAGCTTCCTCGTCTGTGCCTCCACGCCCTTTGAAGCGTCAATTACCATGACCGCGGAGTCCGCCGCCATCAATGTACGGTAGGTATCCTCGGAAAAGTCCTGATGCCCGGGCGTATCCAGAATGTTAATGCAATAATCATCATATTCAAACTGCAAAACAGAGGATGTAACAGAAATACCCCTCTCCTTTTCTATTTCCATCCAGTCGGAAACCGCATGTCTTGCCGTCGCCTTTCCCTTTACGCTTCCCGCAAGATTTATGGCTCCTCCGTAAAGCAGAAACTTTTCTGTCAAAGTAGTCTTTCCCGCATCGGGATGGGAAATGATCGCAAAGGTCCTTCTTCTGTTGATCTCTGTCTTAATGTCGCTCACTGTAGTTCCTCCAAAGTTTAATATCCGTCTTTCCCATAGAGTATAACATGAATTCATTTGTATTTCACTATTTTTTCAATCTCCTACAGGGGAAATGATTATATTTTCCGCCGGAATTCCGGTTTTTCTCTTAACAATATCTTCGATCTGTGCGATCTGCGCCTGGGTCAGCTGATTCATTCCGATGCAGACATCCACACTGTCCCCGTTTATGCTGACAACCGCTTCCGGAAATCCCTTTGCCTCCAACATGACTAAGGTCTCGCATTCCTTCTGGGCAATATCCGTAAGGGCGATCATGCTGTTTACCGCTTCCTGCTTCGCCGCATCGGAAATATTTTCATTGTTGATAATGTCCATTAATGCAGCCTTATTCTGGGCCCTGGTCTGTTCCTTCAGCAAATTAGCCTCTGCTAACGATGTGACCGATACCGTATTGGTAAATACCGCTTCTCCGGGAATATCCTCTTCCTCAGGCTGTACGGCTGTTTCCAACGCCGGCTCTTCCATACCGGGAACCGCTGCCATTTCACTGGCTCCCGGCTCCGCCGCCGTTTCATCCACAAGACCTAATTCCCCCTGGGCAATGGTCTCCGCCGCTTCATCCGTACCTGCGGCATCCGAAAGACTGATATCTTCATCCAGACTTTCTATTTCCGTATAGTATTCCGCATCCCCGTCGGAAATATCAAACGCCGCATTTTCATCATATACAGACTGGACATCGGGCAGAGTATCCTCCACTACGCTGGCATCCGCCTCTTCAAACTGCGCCGAGGTGGTAAAGAGAACTTCATCGTCGATCTGTTTTCCCGTAAAGTTCAGATAGCCTGCAATGGCAATCATCAGCGCCAGTGCGGTAATCATGATCTGATTCCGCTTCCACAGCTTTTTAAAATCAAATTTTCCTTTCATCTTTCTTCACCTTTCATCTTTACTACTTTTATTTTATGTTCCTCAATTCCGAATAATGCCATAATTGCCTCTTTCATTTCCTGCTGCACCTTCTCGTTCCCGCCTCCCTGTGCCACCACTAAAACTCCCGATACCCTGGGCGCTGTTATTTTGTTCACAAAAGGCACTTCCTTTCCCGATTCATCCGTTGTAAAAATCGTCTCTTCAGAATTTTCCGTATTCAAAACAGAAGTATCCTGGGCATCGCCTCCCTTTCTTTCCTCATTATTTCTTGTATAGGAAACATCCTTCTCCACCACACTCATGCCAAAATCGGAAAAGGATAAAAACACCTGCACCTTTCCCGCCCCGTTTATATTTGACAGGATCCCGGCAAGACGCGTTTCCGTCTTCTCCGTGTAATCGGCTCCCGTCCCCGTCTTTAAGGTACTATTCTCCGTTAAAGCGCCCGCAGTCCCTGCCTCTCTGCCTCCCCCTGTGCTTAAACTCTGCCCGGCGTCCTTTTTTGCCTGGGAAGGCAGGGGATAGGTAATGACTAACAGCAAAAGCCCTCCGATGATCAATATGAGAAACCGGTCCTTTCCGATCTTACCGCACAGTTGTTTCCATTTCTCCATCATCACTTTCCTCCATTTCATATCCGTAGCGTTCCAGTTCTTCTTTCATTTCTTCATCCGTAAAGCTTTCCATATAAGCATCCATCAGCTTCTCCGATTCTTTCTCCACTTCATCCGCATCAATTTCGTTCCAGAACCTGTTTTGTTCTGCCATTCTTTCCTGAAAGCTTTCCCCTATTCCCCCTTCTCCCTTTTCCATAAACTCCGACACCTCCTTTCCCAGGGGATTCAAAATAAGCAGTAAGATCAATGCTCCGGCCACATACCGGTACAGCTTCGCAAATTTGGGGGAGGGCAGAAAGTTTGCCAAAAGATCCCCCAGACAGATAAAAACACATAATCTTTCCAAATAAGTTCCCATAAGCCAGCCTCCCATATAAAATGCCCGCGCCAACACCTTTTAAAAACGATCGGAGCCGCTACTTTCTTGCAAAAGCCACGACCGCCACCACAATGGATACAAAGAAGATACCCCCGCCAAAAAACTGTACCCTGGCAAGCATAAAAAAGCTGTCCGCCATTTTCCAGATATGTCCCGTAAATCTCTTTTCCCCCGATATCTGTAACAGTGCCGATGCAAGGCGTATCACAGCTCCGTACATAAGGGTGATCAGCACGGGCCGGATGCACATGAGGATCAGGATAAAGACACCGATAATGCCCACGCTGTTTTTGATCAGGGAAGCGCCCTGTAATACCATCTCCCCGATGGCGCCGGCATAATCCCCCAGTCCCGGAAAAAGGGAAATGGTCTTTAAAAGCATCTTGTTTTTCAATCCGTCGATGGCAGGCATAAGCGCCGCCTGGAACAGACTGCCCCCGATGGATACAAAAAGACTTCCCTTTGTGACAAACATGATCACTTTTCTGATCAGGGATAAGATACCCCCAAACCGGTTACCCTCAGGTAACTGATTCATGACATGGAGGATACAGTAAACCTGCACTAACGGAAGGAGTATGCCGATCATGACCTTTTCCACCAGAAATAACAGTATGAACTGCAATTCATAATGGGCCGCCGCCGTTACCGTACCATTAGCCATGCCTAACGCAATACAGAATACCGGCATCAGCACGCTGATGAAATCCTCCATTTCCTCCAAAAGCAGTTTTGCAGACTCATAGGAATTCACAAAGCATTTCAACAACAGGAGGGAAACGAACATAAAGACAAAATATCTGGAAAACATGGCTATCTGGCTGCTTTTAAACAGGTCCGACATACTGCCTAAGGCTATGGCAAAAATTCCTAAAAGCATGATCCCTAAAAACAATTCCCTGCACTGCTCTAAATTACCGAAAAAAACCTCATGGATATATTTCCCCAGCAGCTCCCTAAAGGAAGAAAAGTCCCCCGTAACAAGCTCTTCAAGCAGGTCCTCAACGCCGATGCGGTTACTGTTTACGATCCCTCCCAAAAAGCCGTTTAACTCATCAAAATTAAAAAAATACAAAAATTTTTCTTCCATGGTCAAAAGTACTCCCTGATAGTATCGATCAGCATGAAGAAAACGGGAAGCCCGGTCAAGAGCACGCAGAATTTACCGGCAATTTCCACCTGTTTTCCCAATGTCTGGTACCCCGCGTCCTGACACATTCCGCTGCAAAATTCGCTGATATAGGAAATGCCCACGATCTTTAAGAGCAGCTGGATATATTTATCATAGTTGCCAATGCTCTCCCCGATCTGTTTTGTCAGATCCACTACCGCCATAAAAGTGTCAAAACACAGGTAAAATAAAAACAGTCCGGCACACAGGATAAAAAGATACGCCAACTCCGGCCTTAACTGTTTGATAAAAAGCGCGATCCCTACCGAAACCAGTCCCAAAAGTCCGATCTTCACAATATCCATAGACCCATTATTCCTCCTTCCCGCCGCCTCACATGGAGAACAGGCTCTCCATATTTTCAAAGAGTTCCACAATAAGGGGCAGGACCCATGTGAGCACAATGATAAATCCGCAAAGGCTGACCAGATATGCATGTTCTTCCTTTCCGCTGTGCTTTAACACCTGATTTAATAAGGTTACCAGTATTCCTACCGCTGCAATTTTAAAAAGTATCCCAATGCTCATGGATCTATCTCCTACCAAAGTAAAATAATGACAAATATTCCGACCATCAGCCCCATGGACTGATACAAACGGCACCGGCTTTCCCTCTGGGCTTCACGCGCCTTAATTTCCTCCGAAAATGTTTCCAGGTTCATCTTAAGGCGCAAAAGCTGTGTCTTGGTATCGTAAAAGCCGGTTTCGTCAAACATATGGAGCAAAAGCTCCCTGTCCTTTGAGCTAAATTGTTCCTCCAAGCCGGCCATCTCCTCCTGCCAGATCTCAAATAACGGTTTTCCGTCATTTTTATTGTTCCTTTCCCGGATATTTTGCAGAATATCCCCGATAAACCCGTCCATTCTGAAAGAAACCTTGCAAATACTTTCCGGAAGAGAGGCGTTTTCTATTTCGATCTGTGAGATCAGATACCGCATCATATCCGCCGCCTGCCTAAGCGCCCCGGTTCCCCTGTCGTAGGACAGGGATTGAAACACCCCCATGCCTACCGTTCCCAAAAGGAAAATGATTCCGCCCAAAATCCTCATAGCTTTTCCTCCCCCCTTTTTCTGCCTAATACGTTCCCATCCCCGTCTAAAATCTCCCACCTCTGT
The DNA here is from genome assembly GCA_002362385.1 of Lachnospiraceae bacterium UBA3273. Lineage (GTDB taxonomy): Bacteria > Bacillota > Clostridia > Lachnospirales > Lachnospiraceae > UBA2882. The sequence goes on along the minus strand of DEUB01000038.1, from coordinate 10,015 downwards.
TTCATATCTCTTCCGTTTCTTTCCCAGCTCAAAATAAGAAATCTTTGAAAAACTTCTTTAAATACGTTTTTTTCAGCTCCGTGTTTTTTCCACACATCCAAAAGGTCGTTTCCGTGAATGGAGGCCAAAAGCTTAATGCCGCAGCCTGAGGCGCAGACTAACGCTTCGTAATCCTCCTTAAGCCCTAACTCATCCACTACGATCAGCTGGGGACCCATGGCCCGGATGGCCATAAGCATCCCTACGGCTTTAGGGCATCCGTCCAGCACATCGCTCCTTAACCCCACATGATTCTGGGGGACCCCCATAAAGCTGCCCGCAATTTCCGAGCGCTCGTCTATAATGCAGACCTGAAGTCCGGGATGAAAAGGATTGCCGTCAGAGGCCATTCTGGCGATGTCCCGCAGCATGGTGGTCTTTCCCGCTCCGGGAGGGGAAATGACCAGGGTGTTTAAGATCTGTCCGTCCTCATATAAGAAAGGAAGAATATTCTTCGCCACTCCCTTTACCTCATGAACGATCCTGATATGTAAGAACTGTACCTGCTTCATCAAAACCACCGTATTTCCTTCCATGACCGTCTGACCGAAAATCCCTACCCTATGTCCTCCCGCCACGGTAAGATACCCCTGCCTCAACTGGCTTTCGTAAGCATAAGGAGAATAATTGCAGATATGATTGAACACCGCCGCAATTTCATCCTTATTTAAAACTGCCGCATCCTCTCTTTTCTCGGATAAGCTTCCGTCCTTAGAAGGATATTTTTCCTTCCTGCTCACAATGAAGATGCAGGGACAATTGACCCTTAAGCGTATTTCCTGTAAGTCTTCCACAATATCAGGAAGGCGTTTTAACATTCCGTGAAATTCCCTTGGAAATAAGTTTTTAATGGTTTCCGTCTTGTCCATATAATTTTCCGCCTTTAAGTCTGTCCTTAAAAAAATATATGTAAACGGGACAGGTTTATGACAGGTTTTGAATTATGTAAGAATAAAAAATATCCCCGGCACATTTTCTTATGCCGGAGACATTTGATTTTTTTGCATTCTATTATTTAAATATCTTTTTTTATCACGCTTTTACTTTTTGTAAAGCTGCGCTTTTAATATTCCTTCTTCCCAAATATCGCCACGCATAACGGGTAAGATACGGCAAATACCGCTGCCGAACAGATAATCATAATGCACGCTCCCATGATGATCTCCTCCACAGTCATCTTAGGTCCAAACATACGATTTAGAAGGGAAACGATCCCCATCACGATCCCTATGGCGGAAAACAGGCTGATCGCCAGAAAAGCCACTTCCACGATCTCATCCCCGCCAAAATAGAACAGAGGGAAAAAGATCGCCCCCATGAACAGGCTGATGCTGATTCCTACTGCAAAAAGATTCAGGACGTCCGTATTTCTGTCAAAGGGAAAGCCGTGAATGGCAATGGAAAGATACGTAAATATCCCCGCAAAGATGATGCCGATCAAAAGACATAAAAGCAGATTAATAAAATAGCTTCCCACGATCTCCTTCCGGCTCACGGGCGCAGTTAACTTATATTTCCTCCATCTGGAAGCATTTTCCTTTTCCAGTGCAAAAATCCCGTTGGCTGAAAAGCCCATAATAACAGAAAGTATATAGCCGATCAAAAGACTGGGGATCACATTGTCCATAGCTGTTACAAAAATCCCCAAAAGAATCATAATGGCGGCAAATACCCTTGCGGAAGAAAACGCCGCATAAAAATTATTTTTCATAAGTCCTTTCATAGTCTCTCCCCCTTTACAAGCATGACCATGATCTCATCAATGGAGACCCGGTCTATGACAACATCCCTGTATTTTCTCTCCGCCTTTTTTGCATCCGCAGTCAGCACATCCGTTTGGAAATCCCTTTTCCGGTAAGCCACAACATCCTCTTTGTCCATCTCCTTAAACTGGCTTTCCTTACAGCGCATGATCCCGTATTCATAGGCCAGTTCGTTTTTGGAAGCGGTTAAGATGATCCTGCCCTCATGGATAAAGGTAATATAATCGGCGATCTTTTCAAGATCACTGGTAATATGGGAAGAAAGAAGAATGGAATGCTCTTCCTCCTCAATAAATTCCAGAAACACCTCCAATATTTCCTCCCGCATAACAGGATCCAGCCCGCTTGTTGCTTCATCTAAGATCAGAAGCTTCGGATGATGTGCCAGAGCCGCCGCAATTGCCAGCTTCATGGTCATTCCGCGGGAATAGGTTTTAATCTTCTTTTTTGGGGGCAGACGGAATCTTTTGAGATAATCCAAAAACAACCCGTTATCCCATTGCTTATAAAGCCCTCCCATAATATCAGAAAGCTGCGCAGGATTTAAATACCCCGGGAAATTATCCCCGTCATAGACAACGCCGATATTTTCCCTAAGCTCCTTGTCCTCATCCCTCATTTCTTTTCCAAAGAGCAGGATATTTCCCTCGTCCTTCCTGATTGTATTCAAAATACAGTCTATGGTGGTAGTCTTGCCTGCACCGTTTTCCCCTACGAATCCCATGATCGCCCCGTAAGGCAGCCTGAAGGATACTTTATCCAGCTTAAAATCCGATCTGCGGTAGGCTTTGGAAACCTCCTGCAATTCTAAAATATGGTCCATCCTCATTCATCCTCTTCATAAAACATGGTCAACAGTTCCTTTAGCTTTTCAAGAGAAATATTGCTCACTCTGGCTATCTCCGCCGCCTTTTGCAAATGCTCTTCCGCCCTGCGCTGCTGTTCCTCCTGGTAGAGCTCCTTATTAGCTGCCGCAACAAAGCTTCCCCTGCCTACGGTGGTTTCGATAAACCCGTCTCTCTGCAAATCCTCATATGCCTTCTGCACCGTTATGACGCTGACCCGGATGGATTTCGCCAGAGCGCGCATGGAAGGAATGGAATCTCCCTCCTTAAGCTCTCCGCTCATGATCATCTCCTTTATCTGGGACGTGATCTGCTCATAAATAGGCTTATTGGCATTGTTACTGATAATAATTTCCATGGCGCACCTCTGTTTTTCAAATTGTACTTAATGTACTTATTGAATAAGTACATTATTACACTAACTATTTTAAATGTCAAGAGGCTTGAGAAATAATTTTGCAATAAAAAGGCCGGCTCCGAAGAACCAGCCTTTCTTATATTGTGGTACTCACATCAAAGTGTCCCAAGAGTTCTTGCACGTCTTTTGGCGCTGCGCCGTTTGACAGCAGATTGCTTGTATAAGTATACCGAAGCTTATTTATCTAAGAATTTATTGTTGAGTAGGCTATAGCATCCACTTGGAAGAACAAATTACCCGGATCGGCAAATTCAGTCTGAAATGACTTGCGTACGGGATATTTGCCATTAAATCTTCTCTTAATTATCTTTTCCATTACCGAAATATCCCAGATATTTTTAAACAGGCAATTCATCTGTACGACATTTTCAAGCGTCAATCCCACTAATGCCAGTCGTTCTTCCATTTCATCAAAGGCACCGTCAATTTGTTCTTCAATAGTACCTCCTATATTGCGGGCACAGTAATTTATAAAGCAATAGTCTCCCGCTTGAATAATTCCTGAATGTGCCCAGTTCTCATTAATGTCGTATCGTCTGATTTCTTTCATTTTTCTACACTCCTAACTTTATAATATTTTTTGGCGAATTATCAATCTGAAGAAATTCTGTAAAACGTGCTATTTCGTTTGCAATCATTTCTCTCATTTCATCATTTGGTTCAACTTTCGGTTCCCACCACCAGTTTTTAATAATAAATTTTTCTGCCTTGTGAATCGGTTCTGCTTCGAATCTGGCAATAAATTGACCATTATATAACACAGGCAATACATAATAGCCATACTTTCTTTTTGTGGCAGGGGTATATACTTCCCAGCGGTATGTAAAACCAAACAGCATTTCCATCATCTGTCTGTCCCACATAATGTTATCAAGTGGGGCAATGAATCTTACATAGTTATTTGTTGTTCGATTCTTCATATATTTCTTATATTTTTTTGAAATATAAAAAGGCTCTTTGATTCCCTCTATCTGTATTTCTTCAATCCTGTTTTTTTCAATAAGCGTCCAAAGTGTAGAACTGCGGAGTTCATTTTTACTTAAAAAGCGTCCCTGCCATGCTCCGCCTGACTTGTTCCACAGAAAGCCGACACTTTGGATCCGTCTCTCGACATACCACTCCAGAAATTCTTCTACGGTCATATTCGGGTTACAGGAAAGGTTTTCACTGTCAATCACACGTTCTGTCAAATCATAATACTTCTGTGTTCCCCGTTTGTCGATTACAGTAAGAACGCCCGTGTTATATAGATAATCTAAAGCAGCGCTTGATAGTTTTTTATGTCCCCATCGGCTTTCCCTTACTTCTCCGATTGAAATGTCTTTTGTACCTGTCTTGCCATGCTTTTCCACAAAATCTCGGACATCGTCCAATATATTCAGTACGCCTGCCTGATTACGGTATTTCAGGATAGGCAGTGCATGTTTCTCATATTCATTTCGCACAAATTGAAAGCGGGCGAAATCTTTTGTGTCATAAATACACATTTCTTTATCGAATCCGTCAATTAATTTATGTTCCTTGTATAGTAGATCGTAAAGAACTGATTCACTGTAATCTTTCACTCTTGCCTGTAATACCAAATCGGCATTCCTTGCCACAACATTCAGTGGATCATATTGGATACTATGTATCCGCTGTATGATCTTTTCTACACCTTTTTTTCCGCATAATGCTTCCGCACCATCCAGATTGTGATATCGGCACAGCATATGTCTTGCCTCTTCTTTCGGATATAATTTCATCTTTATTCCCCATATTCCACTTGTATTTCTTTGCAGTTTTTTATAATGCGTTCTTTTATTTCCTGCGGTTCGATAATCTTGGCCTTATTTCCAAAGGAAAGAATCACACCATACCAAAATGTCTCATGTTCCGGTGCAGAAAAAGAAAACTCAAAATCCCCATTTTCAAATTCCTGCGTAATGCGTCCATTTAAATATTCCCTGCATTTTGCTTTGATAACGGCTTTCCCGTATAATTTGACATGTACAATATTATCATTGTTATCTTTCATCTTAATATCTGAAAAATTATGGGATTTTGTAAACGTAATATTTATTTTTTCCAAATTATCCATACGAACCAATTTAAACATACAATAATCCTGA
>DEUB01000038.1:3748-4687 GCA_002362385.1 Lachnospiraceae bacterium UBA3273 | reverse complement strand
ATTCCTGCGTAATGCGTCCATTTAGATATTCTCTGCATTTTGCTTTTATGACGGCTTTTCCGTATAATTTGATATGAACAATATTATCATTGTTATCTTTCATCTTAATATCTGAAAGATTATGGGATTTTGTAAATTNNAATTTAAACATACAATAATCCTGATATTTTTCATAATATCCAATCAGATACCAGTTATACCATTTGTATTGCAGACAAACCGGTTCTACCTCAATCTCTTTTACCTCATCATGACTGTTTGTATAAGAAAACCGAACAACGCATTTATCTTTGATTGCATCCTCCAACAGCATTAATTGTTCATTTATTTTTTCATCTTCACTTGCGACACCCAAGTCCACAGAAACAGCAGTGTCTCTTGTATGGCTTATACTCTGCACTTTTTCCAGTGCCTGTTTTAGACTTTTGCTTGCATATGCGCTTGCCATTCCTTCCAGAGCAGTGATAATCCAATCATATTCGTGACTTGTTGCAACCTGTTTTTCTAAAACAAAGCTGTCCATAATCTGATAGCCGCCTTCTACGCCATAAAAAGATTGAATCGGAATACCTGACTGATTCAACGATTCCAAATCTCGCATAATCGTTCTGGAAGAAACTTCAAATTCTTCTGCTAATTTCTGTGCTGATGTCCGGCCATGATTTAATAAATAAACAACAATGCTTATAAGTCGGTCAATCTTCATCTTTTCTCCTTTCTGTCCCAGTATAACAAACAAACTATGACATCATTATGTCATAGTTTGTTTAAATAAGCAATTATTTCAAATTTTTCCTAATAAATTCCCAGAGAATCTCCTGCAGCCATTCACATCTGAATATTGCCAGCAAGATAAAGTCTTACGTATTTACCAATTCTCGTATATTTTATGTTATAATGTTTTATGTAATTTTATTTCCCTTAAAAATCATCAAATCA
>DEUB01000038.1:0-3538 GCA_002362385.1 Lachnospiraceae bacterium UBA3273 | reverse complement strand
AGGGAAAGCTCACCTGCGATAAATTTAGTGTTTTCAAGGGTTAGCGGAGATTTTAATAACAAAATATAACAGCTAATGTTTCCCTTAAAAATCATCAAATCACAATCGGAATTTGTGAGGAAAACATATGATCAGAATAAGACCGTATAAAGCTTCGGATGCAGCTACGATATTATCGTGGTGTCAGGATGAAAAAACATTTTATCAATGGACAGCAGGTATACTCGGCAATTACCCTATAACACAAAATGAATTTTGTTTTGTTGAAACTCTGATGCCGTTTACCGCATTTGATGAAACAGGAATTGTCGGCTTTTTTACACTAAGGAACCCTGATGAATCATCAGATGAATTACGCTTTGGATTCGTTATTATAGATCCTCTCAAGAGAGGAAAAGGCTATGGAAAAACGATGCTCCAGTCAGGTCTGAAATTCGTATTTGAAATATATGGAGCCAAAAAAGCATCATTGGGTGTTTTTGAAAATAATCTCCCGGCTTATTACTGTTATAAAGCCGCCGGTTTTAGCGATGTAGTTCTTGATAAAACAGAAAAATATCATATTCTGGGCGAAGAATGGAAGTGCAGAGAATTGATCATGGAAAATAAACAAATTTCAGTTTGAAGAAAAATCCTTTAATTCCTCCCTAAATATACCAGCAGCTTAACTTACTCTGATAATATCTCCTTTTCGAGTGCCTGCAATGACACTCTGTTTGTTATACAGTTTTCAAGGTTCTAATATATCTGAAATGCATTTCTACAATTCACTTAAAAAATTTTCATTTTAGACTTGACTTTTAATAGTTAGTCTCTTTATAACACATCACATTCCGTTTGATTTACTAATTCCTTGTTTATAAGCAAAAGTACTATTATTGCCGCAGCAGAAGCAGGTAATGCGGCACCTTGTGTTGCAACGATCAAAACTAAGCACAAATCAAGGCATAAGATATAATAATTTCCCCTCCATATTTTCCCCATAATTCAGCCAGATTTCTTTGCCATTCTTCCAACTTTTCTTTTACATCTTCCGGTACTACAACAGGTTCTTTTTCCTGTTGACTGTCCACATATCGGTATCCTATCATACCATTTTCATATACGTGATATACAATATCCTTCTTACCTTTAAAAAGCTTGCTTGGAATAGTGATTGTATCAAAATAACCGTTTAATGTCATTCCGGGTTTCGCTGTCCAATGATTATATAAATTATCATTAAGTGCTTGAACATATCCCCGCATTTGTCTGACTCCCTGATCATGATATTTTCCCCCGGCCCATATGTTTCTATCGGTTTTATCTCATATACTTCTGCACTTCATGTCAAAGAATTGAAGTATACTATATCGGCACTTCCAGTCCCGGATTTATTTCTTGTAACCCCAGAGCCAATATAATATTCAGTAACACCTCCCTGACCACCATAATCCTGTATAAATCTTGCCTGCAACAGCCTGTGCGCTTCATCTCTTTCAATAATCCGTTCAAGCCATTCCGGCATTTCAGAGCCGTCTCCGATAAATGCATCTATAATCCATTGGGGCCATTCCCCATCTAGATCCACCAGTATCATCGGATTATTCCAGCAGTACCCATACTCATTCAAAGTATACGGCACCATCGCAAATCCCTTGATGGTATCCACCGCCGCAAACCTTCCCAGCTCTGCCCGGTACTCTCTCGCCTGGGCATAGTATGTCCCTGCTGTTCTATCATACTGGTAGCCCGTATAGCCGAAGGGCTGGAGGCTTCCTGTCATGCTCCTTCCGGTAGTCTCTCCCCTGTTCCAATACAAATCCTGCCCAAACTCATCATACCCATAGCTTTCCGCCAGTTCCCCGTTCTTATCCATCAGACGGATGGGGCTTCCCAGTTCGTCCTGGAAATAATACCGCGATACTGTTTCATATTTACCCTGGTCCGGTCCGCCTTCTGCCGGTATTCCCCTGTCTTCCCGTATTCCTGCCACGTTCCCGTCCCACAGGTAGTTCTGGGTATTCCCGTCCTCTTCCTTCTGTAAGAGGTTGTGGTACTGCCTTGTCAGGTCTATGGTGTATTCTATCCTTGTTTCCGGGCGGATGGTCTGATCCTTCAGCCTGCTTAACGGGTCCTTCACGTCTGTCCCCTTTAGTATAGCATCACTGGGACCGTTCTGCATCCCTGCCATTCCTTCCATGGCTCCGGATGCTTTTCCTACCCGGTGTCCCAGCCCGTTGTATTCATAGGCTGCCGCCTCCCCGTCTTTTAATTCCGCAAGCTTTAAACTGCCATAGATGTAGAATAATCGAAAGCAAGGCTTACTGTGCTACTTTCAAGGTCTGTTAATTTTATAATACAATTTGAGATGTCATAGCGGTATGCACAGTGATTTATAATGCCTTCTTTTTACCCAATCCAATATTACGGTTCCCCAACAGTACCAACTGCTTCCCATTTACCATCCTTTGTTTTTTCAATTAAAATTATAAGCCAATCCCTTCCCGTATGTTCTTCACCATTATCAGAGTTTATTACATTAACGCACGTTACAAAAATTTTTCCTTTTTTTATTCCACAATAAGCAAAATATCTTTTAATATTACGTGTATAAATATTCTCTCCCAAAGGTCTAAATCTTGCATATGGTGTGCCACTTTCCACAGTTACTTCTCCTGTTGCAACTTTTTTTGCCATTTTCATAACATCACTAGTTGCAAACATAACATATATATAATATATGAAAACTATTATAAGCACAAAAATTACCATCTTTCCACCTCTTTTTTTACTCAATACAATTACCTCCTTTACAATCAGGGCACTCTAGCTCATCCAATATTCTAACAATATAAACACCTCCATAATTTCCTGATTCTAATGCATCTGCTAAAGGGTAATCGTATCTTCGCGCTGTATTTCCAGAATATAATATCTGACCATCAATAATGTTGCTAATGATTGTTGCATGATGAACATTTCCCTGTTCGTCAATAAAATACATTAAATCTCCTTTTTGAATATTGTAATTATTTACTTTTTCTTCTATTTCATCTGCAGACGTAATTGTAATATAATCTCCATTAGCATAACCATTTTTTGTATCACTAAAATAATTAAATTGGTCCTGAGCCAAGCGCCACGCTGGTGCAACATCATATTCGTAATATGCAGCATAATGATTCCCGCTCCCACTTATCCACAGCTGCTCACTTCTTCTTGAATGCCAAGAGTCATTTTGTTGTATTCCTCCGGCATATATACATTGTGAAACAAAATTAGCACAATTAGTACTATAACTATAATACTCACTATTTCTTCCAATTCCAATTTTCCCCAAAATTGCTTCAAGTCCAGTATTAATACCTTGCATTGAATTTGACCATTTTTCTGCATATTCAATTGCAGCATCTCTATCATAAGTATAAGTATCTGGTTCTGTTTTCTGTGTAGGCTCTTTTCCATTCAAATCTACATACTTTTTCGGATTATTCCAGCAGTACCCATACTCATTCAAAGTATACGGCGCCGCCGTAAATCCCTTGATAGTATCCAC
>DEUB01000046.1 GCA_002362385.1 Lachnospiraceae bacterium UBA3273 | reverse complement strand
TCGAATGGGAGCAGATGAAACTTATAAATGAAAAACAAGCACGATTTTTCATGTGAGATAACTGGGCGGCGGTCTGATTTTCAGGCCGCCGCTGTTTAAAAGAAGAGGACAGGAATATCTTTGTTTCTGTCTTTCAAAACGGAGGAAAAGGAAAATGGCAAGGAAAAGGATACGGCGGGGAGACATCTACTATGCCGATCTGAGGCCGGTGGTAGGCAGCGAACAGGGAGGCATCCGACCAGTGGTGATCTTGCAGAATAACACGGGGAACCAGTTCAGTCCGACCACCATAGCAGCAGCGATCACTAGCCGGGATGAAAAGCACAAACTACCGACCCATATCTGGATAGGCGGGCAGTTTTATGGTCTGCATCAGAATTCCATGATACTGCTGGAGCAGGTCCGGACACTGGACCGGAGAAGGCTGCGTGATTACATAGGCTGCCTGGATAAAGAGACCATGCAGGCAGTGGACAGAGGGCTGACTGTCAGCCTGGGGATGAAGCGTTTCCAGAGGGAGGAAAAGAAGGCGGACAGTCAAAAGCCGGGGCGGACAGGTGTGAGAGAACAGGCCAGGAGAGGAGAATGAGAGATGGAAAGCAGAAAGAAAAAAGCATGGATCTACACCCATATCGACGCACCGGAGGACAGCCATGGTGCCTTAAAGAAGCAGTATGAACAGCTGAATACTTATGGAGAGCAGCTTCAGACAGAGATCGCAGGCAGCTCCAGTGATATGGGAGGCGGGGTAGGAGCAAACAGGCCGGGACTGGACCTGTTCCTGGAGGCAAAGGACAGCAGGGGGATCGAAGTGCTTTTGATCCTGGATGCGTCCAGGATCTCCCGTGATGAAAAGCAGTGCGGGGAATTCCTGCGCCAGATGGCGAAATGCGGGATTGATGTATGCTCCCCTCTGGAGGGGAGGCTCTCTGCCAGGCAGCCGGATCATGAGGTGTATGGATGGATTATGTCGTAAAAACAAGAATACTGCTGAATACGAATTTCAATATCAGCGAATTTAATGATTTGATGTACGAAGACGCGCAGCCAGATATCATTGAGGATATCAAGTCAGTGATAGAAGAGGATCCCACCCTGTGTGAGTACATTGACGGGGATCTGACCTTTCGTTTTCTGCCCAATTATAAAGTGCTTTTGACCTATGACTTCAACTGTAATGATGAGAACGAGGCAGAAGCAGAAAGCTTTTCCAAATCCTGCGTGGAGGATATCCGGAAGGAGCTGGAAAGGAAAGGGTACCCTATTGAAAAGATCAGATGCAGGGCAGGAGAAATGGATATGAAATGGCTGGAGAAGCTGGAGGATATGGTTTTTCCAAAACCAAAAGAGCAGACACAAAGCCTTTGATGGTGACTGTATCAGAAAAGGTTGGAATGAATCGATCCGGCATTGCCTGGAGAAGGGGTTGGTATGGAGAAAGAACAAATCTATTATGGGGAACTGGTGCCGGTCACTGATGGTGAATCTGCCAGGATCCCGACTATTGTGATCATACAAAATAACACGAAAGACCACAGCAGCCTGTCTGAAAAGGCGGAAGAAATCCAGGCCTCTTTCAAAGACGGGCAGCTTTTGCCTTCGGTAAGTCTGGCTGTCAGTCGTTTGATCCGGGAACAGGATGTAGCAGTCCTGATGACGGCTCAGGTATGTCCGGTTGACAGCAGCTGCCGGAAAGAATTGGCAGGCCGCTTGAATGCGGCGGCCATGCAGTATGTGGATCAGGCGGTAGCATCCAGTTTTGGTCTGGGAGAAATCCTGGCACAGAATGATATCTATGAAGAAAAGCAGAAAGAAGAAAGAGGAGAGCAATGACGCAGCAGGAGTTTGAATATTGGCAGGCAGTGACCGGAAGCAGCCAGTACCACTGGAGAGAGGACACGGTGACCCATCTGAATGGCCGGGGCGCGTTGTATTATACAGGCGGGGAGTCCGGTATTTATATAAGAATCACGGAAACGGGACATTTGACGGTAGGTACTTATGAGGGGGCTATCCCACATATTGGAGAAGCCTGTTTTCAGAAAAAAGTGGAATATGCATTTAAAAATTTTAATGAAGGGTTCCAGTATGCCTGTCAGTTAGGGGGCATCAAATTTTTGGCAGACCTGTTTTCCAGTAACCAGATTCCACAGACAGGGCCGAGCCTGTGCTGAAAATATTCTTTGTTGGTTATGCTTAGGGTTGGGCATCCATATTTGTTGGGTTTGCGTATGGCTGTCATCAAGGCAACACGGTATACTGTGTATGACGTGGAGGAAGGAGGGAGAAGCGATGAGGAGATATGCCGTAGAGACCATAGTCGATGAGAACGTAAAATACTATTTTATCCGGGACTGTGAGACGCTGGAGATCGTCCTGCTCCCGTCCAAATATCTGAAACATAAGACAAAGTCGAACCGTTCCCCCAATACGGTGAAGCGGTCCGCATTCTCCATCTGCTACTACCTGGAATATTTAGAAGAGCTTTCCCTGGATATCCCGCAGGTCTGCGGACTGGACTTTGAGAAACAGAGTGACCACTTTGTGGGGTTCCTCCACTGGCTGAAGGCCGGGAACCACACACAGGAAAACAAAATAAGGACGATCAACAATGGAACCTGTAACGCATACCTGGAGGATGTGTTCAGGTTCTATCTTTTTGCCGAGGCCCAGGACAGCCGGATCGGAAGCCTGAAGGTACTGTCCTACAGCTACCATATGGCGGTCAATGCCGTAGGTGTGCAGAAAAAGCTGCGCTATCAGTCTTTTAAAGGATACCTGAAAGCAGAAGAAAGGGATGTCAGGCCGGCAGAGCAGGAGGAGATCATCACGCTCCTTAATGCTTGTACTAACTGCCGTGACCAGCTTCTCCTGCTGTTATTGGCGGAAACAGGCTTCCGGATCGGGGAACTCCTGGGAGTACGGTATACCCATGACATTGATTATACACACCATATGGTCGGCGTTTATTTCCGGGAGGACAATGACAACGATGCTAGGGCCAAGAATGCGGAATACCGGAAAGCCAGGATCAGCCAGGATACTTATGAATTCCTGATGTACTACCTGGCAGAATACCGGGAACTGCTGCAGCACCAGTCATACCTGTTTATCAACATCACAGGGAAAACGGCAGGACAGCCACTGAAAGCAGACAGCGTCTACGACATGCTGAAGCGGATGGAGAAAAAGACCGGCATCGACCTGACACCGCATATGCTCCGCCGGTATTTTGCCAACATGCGGCGGAAAGCCGGATGGCGGCTGGAAATGATCCAGCAGGCTCTTGGGCATAAGCACATCGGTACTACCATCAGATACCTGAACATCGTGGATGATGAACTGATCGAGGCCAGCCAAGAATTCTACGCAAAGCATTCAGCACTGTACGGGGTGAAGGAACTGCTATAGAAAGAGGTGAGAGGAAATGCCCGCATATGCAATACAGCAGGTGGAACTGCAGAGTTTTCCACAGGAAAGCAGAACGCCGGAGCTTCCGTCCAGGGTCTGTGAGGAACTGGATGCCTGCACAGAGACAGGGTGTGTTGAAAGAAACAAGCTGAAAGCATTCCTTCTGGAGACGGGCATCAGAAGCATCACGGAGATGGACTACCCACTGCGGCAGGCATATAAGGAGTATCTGGAGCGGCATATCCAAAAGCCGGAACGGTACCTGAAGGCATACGACAGGGTAAAGCAGCATTCCATCCGGGAGCAGATGCAGACCCTTGCAGGCAGACAGCAGTGCAGATGGCAGTTGGAGGACAGGATCCTGTTCCTTCCTTATCATCCGGATCCGATTATTGTGGCGGAGTTCGACTCCGTCTGGAACAGGCCAAACATGGTATGGGACTTTACCAGAACCTGCAGCCAGACCTTAAAACATCAGATATTTATAACGCTGAACGCTGTCATAGAACGCTTTAAGGAACCACGGCGAAGGGAGCAGAGACTTTCAGGGCTCCAGTTCCTTTACGATTTCTGCACAGAAAAGGGGATAGCGGATATTGAAAAGCTGGAGATGGCGCAGATAAAGGAATTTGAGACCTGGCTGGAACGGGAAGGTCGAACCAACAGCGAAAGCAGGAAACAGCAGATGCTGCCAATCCTGAACTTCTGCAGAAAGACCGTATTTTTACAGAACGAAGAGATCCATTGGGATGCGAATATCTGGTATCTGGAGCGCCTGCACCTGCCAAAGAACCGGGTGAACCCAAGCGGCTCCTTCGCAAGCATTTCCTTCCTGGAGATCGTAAGGCCGGATAATCGAAGGTATGCACAGGAATATATGAAATACCAGCTTGGAATTACCGGTCAGGCAGTCAGCACCCTGGTGACAAAGTATGAAGGGATAAGGAATTTTCTGGTCTGGCTTGGCCAAGAGGACATAAGTGTATGCGAGTGCTCCGAAAACAGGATTGATACATACCTGGATCAGCTGCAGGAAAGGGGCATCATAGCAAAGACATTCAACGAATATCTGGCAGGGCTACATCATTTTTTCCGGTTTCTGGTGGTGAGGGGACACTTAGAGCAGGTGCCGTTCCATCCGGAGTACCATCAGAAAAAGGTGATACCAAAACACCATGACCGGAGTGTTTCCCAGGAAGTGTGCATGGAGATGCTGTCAAAGCTCCATCTCCTGCCAGAAGACCAGCGGTGCATGTACCTGCATCTCTGGTGTCTGGGGCTTCGAATCAGCGAGGTATGCACCCTGAAAGGAAACGCTTACTACCGGCAGGGACAGGACGCATGGATCCAGGTCTATCAGATCAAAATGAAGAAATATAAGCGGATCCCTATCGCGGACGGACTATACCGGATCATGCAGGTATATATCAGGAGGAGGCAGATCGGTTCGGATGAGTATCTGTTTACTAATAAAAACGGAGGCCCGTATCGAAGCGCCACCCTGCAGTACCAGATGAAAAAGTTCTGCCGGGAGAATGAAATCGAGGAAGGTGAGTATTTATTTAAATCCCATGACTACCGTCATACAGTAGCCACCTTTTTCTATGATAACGGCGCTTCCCTGCAGAGCGTCCGGGATTACCTGGGACATAACTATGAGGAGATGACGGAGCAGTACCTGGATTATGGACCCAGGCGGCTCGCAAAGGCGAATGATGAATTCTTTGAAGAGCCGGGCAACCGCCTTGCGGCTCATCTGGAAAAGAAAGGAGGGAGAAATGGAAGATAGATTGTACTACCGGGAATTGGAATGTTATGAAAGAGCAGGAGAAACACTGCTGCGGGCGATTGGAAAGAATGATTATTATGACCTGTCGCTTCTTGGCACAGAGACCATGAAAGAAGAGTTCCGGCGATATATCCGGTACAGAGGGACTCAGGTATCCCTGAATACCATCCAGCATGAAAAAAGCTGTTTCCGACAATTTTGCCAGGCACTCCAGGCACGCAGATCACTGCCGGAAAGCCTGCTGGATTGGGAAGAAGAGAGATGGATCCAGCTGCTGAAAGCATGGATGATGCAGAATGGCATTCCATTGACCAGAGAAAAAAAGAATCTTTATGAGAAGATCAATGTGGTCGAAGCAAGACTGCCCTGTTACATCCGAAGAATATACCGTTTTTTAAAGCCAGAGGATAAAAGGCCGGAGCGGGAAAAAGATATATGGAAACTGGAGAAGCTGGATATCCAGATTGAAGAAAATCCAATTTACAAAACGGAGACTTTAAACTTTACCGGCATCCTGCAGGAGAAGATCAGGGAAGAAGTCAAGCTGGCGATCTACCAGCATCTCAAGTATGAGAAGCTTGGAACGGTGAAAAGGGAACTCACTTCTCTACGGCAGTTTTCCAGATATCTGAAAGAAAAACAGATTGGGATAAAGTCCTGTGCGGAGATCAACAGACCTGTGCTGGAAGAGTATCTCATCCATAAAGCGACTGACGGAAGCTCTGGAAGAGGGAACAGCGATGATATTTTAAAGCTGCGGTCCGTACTGGAGACGGTCGGAAAACTCTGTGGATATCCTCAGCTGGAAAAGCTGTTTCTGAATACGGATATCCCACCAGAGTTGGAACCGGAGTTCAGAGCATATTCAGACAGCGAGCTGAAGAGACTGAACGCACATATCACAAAACTGGATGAGCAGATCACCAGATGCATGGTCATCCATCAGATGCTGGGAACCAGGATCTCAGACACTCTCACCCTGCAGAGAGACTGCCTGTTCCAACTGAATGGTGTGGATATGATAAGGATCCGGCAGGTTAAGACAAAGACCTTTGAGAAGCCGGTCAGTGCAGAACTGGCGGCGCTGATCCGGAAGGCAATCAAATATACGGAGGAACAGTATGGAGAAACGGTCTACATTTTTGTAGATGAGAGGGACACCAGACGGCCTCTGCAATACAGTACCATTAAACATAAGGTCCTTGGCCTGATACAGAAAGAGGACCTGCGGGATGACGAGGGGAAGCACTTCCGGTTCGGCACGCATATGTTCCGCCGGTCCTATGGTGTGAAGCTGACAGAGCTGCATCTGGATGACTGGACCATCGCCAAACTGCTTGGGCATAAAGGTGTCAACGCAGTGATGCATTATCGGAAGATGAGCAACCAGATCCTGGCGGATGAAACGCGCAGAGCTAGGGAAGCACAGACCAGGCTCCTGCTTGCAAACCTGGAAGGGTGGGGTGAAGACTATGAACAAATACGATAAAATGATCGAACTGAACCGGGAAAAAAGCGATGAAAAGATCGCTGCGGCAAAGCTGGCGATCCGGAAGATGCTGGAAGAAGGGGACAGGATAACGATCCCGCAGCTGATGAAGATGACCGGACTTTCCAGAGGCTTCTTTTATAAGAATCCGATTGTGAGGGCAGAGATCAACCAGGCGCTGGAACAACAGACCGGAACCATCGACCCACGCCGAAATATCCTCGATAAAGCGATGGGCGGCAGGATTGAACTGCTGGAACAGCAGATCAGGGAACTGAAGCAGGAGAATGAAAAGCTGCAGAAGGAGAACCAGAGGCTGCGGAAGGGGATGGGGAAGCAGGATAAGAAAGTTTGGAAAAATCTGTAATGTGAAAGTGTACATAGGGCCGGCAGGCGAAATTCTGCCGGCTCTTATAAAATCGCATTGATGAATTTCTGCTATCAATACGACTTTATTTCAAGATTAAGTGCAATTTTTTATGAGTAATGGTATAATTGATACAGAAGCGAAGGGTTGTGCATAAGGCATATATTTTGCGGGTGAAGTTGTGGCGAAATTAAGACATACGATGATATATTGATTATTTTCTAGAAATGAATATGGGGGTAACAACAATGCGTCCAGAATATGATGGAGTCAAGTTTTATAGTGTGCAAGATTGGAGTACGGGAGAAAATTTGGAAAAAGCAGCTAAAATTCTTGAATCTTTCAATGAGAACGAAGATTATGAAGATATCAACAAGGTGATTGAACTCTATAATGTTCAGCAGCTAATTAATAGTGGCGCATATCTTCGAGAGTGGGATGAAGATATAATTGATCATTATAAAAAATTAAGTATTCCGCTTACAAAAGTTTTAGGGAAATTCTTTGGAAAAATTAATGATGAAAATTTTCAAGTAATTACTCGTTCGGTTTCTATTGGATATGTTGAAGATTACTGGGAGTTGTTCGTTAAATTTAGGATTTATAAAAAAGTATCCGGAGAAATGTTTGCAGCATATATAAATGATCCGGAAACTACGCTTTGGATATTGTTACAACAAGAAGAATTGGTAAAATATTATGGCAAAGAAGTAGCAGATGTTTTGCGTATTTCTGAGCAAACGCCTCGTTTGGTTATAAGTAAATTTTTGGAAAGACATGATAAGGAGAGTCCTTATCATTTTCCGAAGGAATTAAATCCAACAGAATATGAAGGAATTTTACAGAATTACATTAATTCAGATACAGCAAACTTAAATCATTTGCAGTTATTAGCACGCACCCAAAGTTCAAAAGAATGTCCAATAAGTGACAAACTTAGGTTATGTGCTAAAAGGGCATGTGATTCGTATTGGGAGAAACATCCTTTTACAGGTGTACATGTAGGATATGGAATTGGTGTGGAATTCGCAGATGTATCTGAAATAAAGAGTGTAAAAAGATTGGAAAATAATGATTATAAAATCACTTATGATGTGAAGTGGTTGTTGGAGAATTTGGATTATCCAACGATTTTGAATAATTTTCGGTATGTATTTGAACAATTTGATGATTGCTGGAGAAGTAGTTTGGTTTCAGTAAAATCTCAATTAGGAGTATTTGAAAGAACTCTTTTTGTAAGAGGAGTCAAAGATTATATCAAGGGGAATAACTTTGATGTAATAGATAATCTGTCAACGATGCAAGTAAGAGGATGCTATGACATCTTAAAAAGTAGAGATATACGATTAGAGGATGTTTTTAAATGGTTTTTTGAAGAGTATCTTCCACAAGAATTTGGTGTAAATGGTTTTCGATTTAATCCTCCGTCAGAAGGAACAACATTGGTAGAAAAATGTAGAACCATAGCTTCAGAAATGGATGGAGTGCTTAAACAGTTTCGTATGTATGTGCAAGATGGAGAAATAGATCGGGAATTATTTGAGATGTCCTCAGAGCACATTGTGTTTTCGAATTTATCTGGCTTTGTAAAGAATAAATATGCATATGGAAATAGTAATGATATTCAAAATGAGCAGTTCATGCTATTTTCTGACCAGAGCCATTTATGTTATATAGAGAAAACTAAAAGTAGATATAATCGTTTTTGCGATTTGCTTATCCAAGAGGATATATTGCTTTCTGATTTTTTTGAATATCAAAAAGAAAACATTCGTTGGCTTATTGAAAAAGATATAGTTATAGAGAAATCAGATGGATATTTGGAATTAAATGGTCCTAAAGTTTTTATTCTGAAAGATTTGTATGATCATGATGTAATTTGTCCTCAATATTATGATGATGAATTGAAGAAAATAATTGATGAATGGATTATGAATGGTGATTTGAGATTAGAAAATAGTCTTTTTTCCAAGCCGGAGCAGGATTATTTAAATTATGAATTGAATAAATCCTCTTATAGTAATGGTCTTGATTTACGTAACAAATATGCACATAGCACTTATCCAGAAAACGAAAAGATACAGCTTGTAGATTATATTAGGCTGTTAAAGATTATGATTCTTGTCATTACAAAAATTAATGATGAATTCTGTTTGCGAGAGGAAATATGTGAAAAAATGGAGAAAGCATAATGTAAACAGATGTTTATGATACAAAGATGTACATAAGGCTAGCAAGCAAGAGTTTGCTGGCTTTTTGTAGTTATTACTTTTTGGTTCATACTTGAAAACTTTTTGAGACTTCCGCTTTTGCGGGAGTTTTTATAACATTATAAAGGAAGAAGAGGGATGACGGCGGATATGCTCTACAGGCATATGCTATCCATGCAGTGCAGGTATTTGAAAAAAGATATGGTGGATAGTAGAATGAAGTATCAGGAAACTGGTGACAGCGCTATTAGAAATCAGGTAAAAAGAACACAAAACACATTTTTGCATAGCGTTAAAGCCAGTCTTTTCAGGGGGTTCCAGAGGAAGGCTACATTTTATTATCCCATCTGGTGGGGCGAAGCTCCGAGAATTGTCAGCACCTTTATGGAAAGCTATGATTTTTCCGGAAAGACCATTGTTCCCTTCTGTACTTCCGGGGGCAGCGGCATTGGCTCCAGCGCTTCCAATCTGGAGCAGCTTACCAGCGGCGCTACATGGCTTGAGGGACGGCGGCTGAACGGAAGTGATTCCCAGGACACAGTAATGGAATGGGTAAACGGTCTCGGATTGGACCTAAGCGCAAAATGAACGGTTGGCAGGGCGTCAGACTATTTTGCCTGGATGTTCTGTTCATAGCAGGGAGGAAAACGGCATGAAAGCAAAGTTGAAAGTGAAAATGTTCATTGACCTTTTGATGACGGTGTTTCTGCTCATGCTGATGACATATCAGATCACAGGGGAAAAGCTTCATGAGTGGATCGGTGCCGGAATGCTTGTATTATTTCTGACACACAATCTTTTAAATATACGGTGGTATGGGAGTTTATTCAAGGGAAAATATAAGCCTTTGCGCATTTTCCGGACAGCGGTCAACATTGCTGTTCTTGCAACAATGTTTGCACTCGCTTACAGTGGTATTGTCATGTCCCGCCATGTATTTTCCGCACTTCCGATAAATGGCGGGATGGCGACGGCAAGAATAATGCATCTCGCAGGTTCCTATTGGGGATTTGTATTGATGAGCGTTCATCTTGGACTTCATCTTGGCATGGTAACCGGTATATTTAACAAACATTTTGTAAGAAAAAAATCTGTGGTCTTTCTATGGATCCTCCGGTTGATAGCTGTTTTGATCGCTGTATATGGAGCAATCTGTTTCTATCAGGCGGATATTTTATCCTATATGTTCCTCAAAGTGGAGTTTGCATTTCTTGCTTACGATAAGAGTGCAGCCTTAATCTTTACAGAATATATGGCAATGATGGAGTTATGGGTACTTATTGCTTATTATGTTTCAAAAATGCTGGGAAGATTATTTCTATTCTGCGGCAGAAGTCCGGAAAATGGATTAACTTTCAGATGATCTAAGGTTGTTTTATAAGAAAGGAAAATCATAAGGCTGTTGACTTTTAAGTCTTACAGATGTAATATTAATATTAGAAAGCGGCACATTTATAAAAGGGGGCGTTGTTCCATAATTATTTTGTTGCTTTGCGGCACAAACATATTGTGTAAATCGGATAAATATATTTTTTTGTCCATAAATCTTACAAGTGTAATATTTAAAGGTGTAAAGCAGGAGTAAACAAATGATAAATGACAAGAGGGAAAAGCCGGTCAGAATTAAGCCGGTTGCGGAAGAACAAATCAGGACAAAGCAGGCCGCGGCAAAACCGATCAAGACAAAGCCGTTTATGATAAAACTGTCCATAAACAAGCAGGCAAAGAGCAGAAAGGAGCTGTCATTCATGGAAATAGAAAAAACTATGCTAAAAATCTTCACATTTTTTTGCCGCTTCCATAAAGGGATCATTCCGGCAGTCAGTCTGATCTTTATGCTGGTCCTTTCCGGCTGCAGCAGTCTGTCCGGGGAAGATGGAAAGAACAGCGAGAGCGAAAACAGCGGGCAGATTTTGGAAGGAGAGCATGAGACCCCATCTGCTTCGGACGATCGGGATGTGCCCTATGAAGTCTTAAAGCTTTGCGGGGACCTTTATGAAAAAGCGGCAGCAGAAAATAAGCCGGATGACCCGGAAACAGTCCGCAGCATTGTAAACCGGCTGGGGGAGAAGGGCTATACGGCTGTCGATCATAAAAACCAGATCGATATGACTGAGCCATGGCGGGTAATCGGGTTTTGCGAGAAGGCGGGAAAAAAGGAAGAAGGGGAGCTTACCGTCATAGAAGTAAATGATTCCGGCGGATTTTCATGGTATGATTTCCGGACAAAGGACGGAGAGGTGGATGTGGTCAAAAGCTGTTACCGCTATGAAAACGGGGAAATGAAAAAGGTCTTTGAAGGCAGTTATACTGCGGACTCCTGGGAGTACACAAAAGAGGGATATTTTATGTTTTCAGGCGTTTACTTTTCAGAGGAGCAGTATGTATTGACGCTGAGCGAGGGGGAGGAACATGCTGCATTCAGGGTACAGCCTTTAGACGAAAAATGCAGGGAATTAAACCGTCGGTATCTGCTTCCTGTGGGTTATAAAAAGAACAATCTGTTTTTGGAGGATTGGAGCGAGGAGGATTTTGGAAATCTGGATTTTTACGACCTTTACGATCTTTTTTATGAAAAGGTTAAGGGGAAAAACGTGCCCTATACAATGGATGATGATCTGGGAACCGGGGCGGTTTATCAGATCCCCCAAAATGAATTTGAGCAGGTCATTATGGCTTATTTTAATATAGACAAAGAAAAGCTGCGCTCCAAAACGGTTTATGATTCGGAGAATGAAACCTATGAATATAAACCCAGGGGATTTTATGAAACCGAATATTTTGAATATCCCTATCCGGAGGTGGTGGGATATGAGGAAAACGAAGACGGGACAGTGACCCTTACCGCCAACGTCGTATTTCCTTATGAGGGGATATCAAAAGTCTACGCCCATGAGGTTGTAGTCCGGCCTATGGAGGACGGAAGCGTACAATATGTATCAAACAGAGTGATCCCTTCCGAAAATAATTATGAGGAAACCTGGCATACGCCCCGCCTGACGGAGGAGGAATGGAAACGGCTGTATGGAGATAAAGAAAGCGGGACCGGTGCAAACGGAACACGTGAAGGGACTGCAAACGGGGAGCTGAAAGAAAGTCCGGGAGAGGGTGCAAAGGAATGCCTGTTAACGGAGGAAGAAAAGAAACAGCTGCAGGATCAGGCCATGGAGGCGGCAGGCACGGTATGGGAAGTTTATCAGGATAAGGAAACCGCAGACGCTTCAGAATTCGGCGGTATCAATAATTTTACGGACAAAGAGTGTCAGGAAGCGGCTGCCCTTCTCGGCCGGGCAGGCTATATCAGTGTGGCAGAAAACTGTAACATGGAAAATCCGGAAGGGATAGAGGATTTTTATTCTGCCTATCTGCAAAAGCGTGACGCCATGTTTACCATATTTGATGTAAATTATGACGGAGGGATCGGCGCGTTTACTTTTATTTACAGAAAAGGCAGGCTGCAGACTTATTATGTGGGGATCGGTTTTAAAGAAGGAGGGGAACCCGGGATCAGAAGTACTCTGGTAAGCGATGTGGAAGAGATCAAATTAACGCAAAAGGGATATTTCATTTATGCCTATGAAGAACTGATCCCCCATTCCACTCTGCGGCAGTACTGGCGGATAAAACCCCTGTCTGACCGATGCAGGGAATTGACAAAAAAATACATAACGGGATTGAGTTATGTAAACTACAACATGCTTGTAACAAACTGGGACGCCGATAATGTGGAGGATATTTTAATGCCCTGCATGTTTGAGGATATTTACCGGATCCATACCGGAAAGGTTTTCAGAACGGCGGACCGGGAAATTCCCGCCGGATTATATGAGGAGATTATGACGGCCTATTTCCCGGTATCCATAGAAAAGCTGAGAAAGCGGTGCGGATACAATGAAAAAACCGACAGTTACCCTTATGAAATGATATTTGCAAGTCCTTATCCGCCCTTTGGGGAAGTGGTGGATTATAAAGAAAATAAGGACGGGACCATTACCCTTACGGTGGACGGCGTATGGCCCGATTATAATTCGGACTGCGCTTTTACCAACAGGATCGTTGTAAAGCCATTTGTGGACGGAACATTCAGATATCTTTCCAATTCCATAGAGAAAAAGGAAATGGACATTCCGGTTGTGGCGGAAATGATGGATTCCCGTGTTTCCACAGTAACAGAAACAACGGACCGTGATATGGAAGCATGGGAAAAGGGTTATGACCTTCCCGTAAACAGCCGGGAAAAAAAGGAAGCGGAAGCGGACTGTAAAAGAGCCATGGAGCTTGTTGCGGATATTTACGTCAGGGCGGATAAGGGACAGTCAACCAATGCTGCCCTTTCGGATGAAACGCTTTTTGAAATGCAGGGAAGGATCGTAGAGACGGGGCGGCCGGTAAGCGTTCCGGTGCTTTACTCCGACATGGGGAATTACCGGAGGATGGATAGATTCTTAAAAAGATGCTTAAATGGCAAAAGCGGTTCCATAGTGGCGTACAGGGTCTGCTCCGACGGAGGGATCGGAAGGAATAAATACATTTTTGACGGGGAGGAAATGTATATTTTAAGCACAAAAGGAATGTGGGATGAAAGGAATGAATTCCGGCTGTGCGATATTTCCTGCCACCGGATCAGGGAATGGAGCTATACGGATAAAGGGTGGTTCGGTTATGAAGTATGCGTGCCCGAACCGCCGGAGGTCACTGAGATTGTGGATGGGGCCTGTCTGATAAAGATCAGCCCCATGCCCGAAGAATGGAGGAGCTTGTCTTGGCAGTGCCTTGGCGGGATCGGCTATCAGGGCAATAATCTTTTATGTTCCGACTGGGATGAAGAGCACATGGAAGATTTGGACTACAGCGGGATCTATGAATATCTGTATGGAATGAAATATGGAGAAAGGTTTTATTGTGAGAGCGCTTCCTTAAGGATACCCCGGGAAGAGTTTGAAAGCCTGATCATGGAATATCTTCCCGTAACGGCAGAACAGCTCCAAAAATATGCGGCCTTTCATGAAGAGGACGGGACCTATGAATGGGCGGGGTTAGGGTGCTCTAACTATGCGCCCACCTTTTTTGGGACCTCTGTGCCACAGGTCGTCGGTGTCAAGAAAAATGAAGACGGGACCCTTACCTTAACGGTAGATGCGGTATGTGATATGGTCTTTTATGACGATGCGGTCATAACCCACGAGCTTACGGTGCGGTTTGCAGAGGACGGCAGCTTTCGGTATCTTGGCAATAAGATCCTGTATGGAGGGTTGGAAGATATTCCCGATTATCAGTACCGTATCAGCAAAACCCGGGAAATTCAGTCATGAACCGGTAAAGATTGTTTGTCTTTCCAGATGCCCATATCCGATAAGACGGACAGGGTTATCCCGGCGGCATTGCTCCCGTTGGCGTCTTTATGGGATCCGATATTGGCGGCAAAAAACCAGGTATTGTCCGCAGTCTCGATATAGCCTATAAACCATCCGTTCACATCCTTTTCATCCACGCGGCCGGTACCGGTCTTTCCGTAGAGTTTTCCGGCTTCAAGGGAGGCGATGCATATGGAATCCTTTACGGCACGGATATTTTCGGGAGAAAATCCGAAGCCGTTGTTCTGCAGCTTTATTAAGAGTTCAACCTGTTCTATGGGGGAGATCTTTAAGGAGGATTCCATCCAGTAGGAGGGAAAGCCGCCTCTTATATTTTCGTTGCCGTATCCGATCTTATGAATATAGCGGTAAACGAGAGAGTTTGTAAGCCGTTCGTCAAGGGCTTGAAAATACCAGTTCACAGAGGAGCGCATTGCAGACTCCAAGGTCTGGTCAGAATTCCATGCTTCAAAGGGATAGGTTTCTCCGTTCCATGGGATGAAGGAGTCTCCCGGTGTAATGATGCCTTCCTCCAATCCGAATAAAGCATCATATATCTTGTAGGTGGAATCCGGAGAGACCCGTAAGGCGGCATGCTCCATATCATATATGGAAAAGGCGTCATTTTCCAGATCATATAGAACAAAGCTCCCTTCGTATTCCCCGAAATAGGAAGAAAGGTCCACATAGGTAATATTTCCGGAAAAGTCCTTCCCAAAATAGAGATCCTTTTGCGCTCCATATGTTGACAATGCCGGAGAGAGGCCCAAAAGAAGGATAAGGACCAGGGTAAATGCAGTCCTGCTTTTCAGTTTTTTAAGAGATGTGGGTCTTTCATAAGAGGCGATATTGATTATGCGCCGTTTTATCTGCTTTCTGCTTTCTCCAAGTCCCGATGTAAAGGGGAGCGGGGAAAGCTTTTCGGCAAAGCTGATCAGTGTATTTCCGTAATCGGCATATTCTTCTTCCTTGAGCAGTTTCAAAACGGAGGCGTCGCAGGCAAGCTCCCTGTCGCCACGCATTTCCTTTAAGGCAGGCCGGATAACGGGATTGAACCAGTAAAAGATTCCGGCAAGGTTCATAAAAAGGTTGGCAAAGGCGTCCTTGTATTTGTAGTGCTGCAATTCATGCAGGAGTATGTAGCGCAGTTCGGATCCGGTACAGTCTGAGATCAGGGAGATCGGCAGGAAGACACAGGGATCAAAAAGCCCCGTCATAACGGGAGACTTTAAAAATGCGGTACTGTAAACGGGAATGGGTTTTCTGATACCCGCCTCCTTCAGGCATTGTCCGTATAGGTTGTAAACATCCGGATTCTGGAGGGGAAGGGCGGATTTTTTGAGCATGCGCAGATACAGGGCGGATCTTACTGTCAGTATCATCATGACAAGGATCCCCAGGATCCATATTCCAAACAGCACCAGTCCGGCAGCGGAGGATGTTTTTGCGTCTACAGAAAGGGCAAGGTCATTGATAAAGCCCCTATCTGCCGCAACGCCATCGGAGTACGTTTTAACGATTCCCGTGGCGGGAAAGGAAGGAGAGAAGCTTAAGTTCTTCAGCCATAAAAATATACGGGAAAATGAAAGGGGACGTAAAGGGATAAAGGGAACGGCTAAAAGTCCCAGCAGTATCAGCCACAAATTGTACTGCAGACGGGGAGAAAGGCAGTTTTTTAATAAGAGCCTGAGAATGAAAAGAAGTCCGGTCATGCCGATGACGATCATGTTGCACAGAAGGAAGCGTATCATAAAATCAGCCATGGGGATTGTCTCCTTTTTGGGAACTTTTGGAAAGAAGGGAACGCAAGGCTTCGATCTCCTCCTCCGACAGCCTGTCGTTTTCGATATAGGAAGAAACCATGGAGGCGATGTTCCCGTTATAAAAACGCGCCAGAAAGGAATTGCTTTCCTGACCGATATATTCGTCCTCCCTGACAAGAGGGGTATAAACAAATACCCGGCTCTGTTTCTCATAAGTGAGGGCACCTTTGTTTACAAGGCGTTTGATCAAAGTCTGTATGGTCTTGGGGCTCCAGGAAGTGGTTTTTAACAGTTTTTCCGTTATATCATTGGTGCTGATGGGCGCGTGTTTCCATACGATCTTCATCACTTCGAATTCGGCTTCGGATATTTGGGGTAAATGTTTGCTCATGTGAAATACCTCTCAAAATCTTACAAATGTAATAAGAATATTATAGAGTCTGTCTGTAAAATTGTCAATTCGGGAAGGCGCGTTATGAAATGTGTGTTTTGTGTTATGATAAAAGAAGGAAATGCGGTCAACACCGCAAGAATCATAAAACCTCTTTTTTCAGAGCATGTTATCATTCCATCAAAAAGGAGAGAGCACAATGAGCCGGCAAAGTATCTGCAGTATAAAGGGGACCATTTCATATATTGAGAGGCATTTGGATGAAAAACTGGACCTTGATACAGTGGCAGGTGCCATGCATTATTCCAAATACCACCTGCACAGGACTTTTACAGCCGTAACGGGCACGACCATCCATGACTATATTTTCAGGAGACAGCTGACGGAAGCGGCAAAGCTTCTGGTGTTTTCGGAAAAGTCCATCCTGGATATTGCCCTTTCCTGCGGTTATGAGAGCAGACAGGCCTTTACGGCGGCATTTAAGGACATGTACAAGCTGCCGCCTGCAAAATTCCGGGAAAGACAGGAATTTTACCCGTTGCAGCTGCGTTATGTTTTGCAGGAGACTGCGGGGAATGCGGATATTAAAAAATCGGATATCCGGTTTGCCGAAGAAGGGGATATTCCCGCATGGATGGAGCTGGTAAGACTGGTCATAGACGGCTATCCTCATTTGGATGAAAAAGAGTATATGCAGGATTTGAAGGAGCGCATCAAACAAAAACGGGCGCTGATCCTTTTATGGCCGGGATTAAAGGACAGGGCTGCGGGCGTGATGGCATTTTCTTATGAAGCCGGAAGCATAGACTTTTTTGGTATCCATCCTCAATACCGGGGCAGCAGTGCGGCAAAGCTGTTTCTTGATAAGCTCATGGAAGAAATCCTGCCGGGACAGGAAATCTGTACCACCACCTACAGGGAAGGGGACAGAGCGGATAACGGCCACAGAAAGGCTTTGATGAAGCTGGGATTTGCGGAAAAAGAATTATTATTTGAATTCGGTTATCCCACCCAGAAATTTGTGCTTTCCTCCGTAAATGAGGAGGATTGTGATGAAAAAGGAAAACAACAGGCTGGCAAAGAATTTTAGGGGAGTCAGCCTTTTTCTTTTTGCTCTGCCTGCCATGGTAATGATGGTGTTTCAGGGATTGTATACCATTGTGGACACGGTTTTTGTAGCCCGTTTTGTGAATACGGATGCTCTTTCGGCAATTAACATCGTTACCCCCGTGCTCAGTCTGACGGTGGGACTTGGAACCATGCTGGCAGCAGGAGGAAACGCTGTGATCTCCCGCAATATGGGAGAAGGATACGGGCAGCTTGCAAAAGAGAATTTTACGTTGATCATTTTGTCCGGCGCAGTTTCCGGCACGGTACTTGCCGGGGCAATATTTACATGGATGAAGGAACTACTTTTCTTTCTTGGGGCAAAGGAAGTTTTATATTCCTATGCAGAAGATTATCTGGGCCTTCTGCTTTTCTTTCTTCCGGCCTATATGCTCCAGACCATATTTGCCAATCTGTTTGTGACGGCGGGGCATCCGGGCCTTGGCACGGTTTTATCTGTGGGCTCGGGAGTGCTGAATATTGTTCTGGATTATGTTTTCATTGTTATTTGTCATATGGGAATTAAGGGGGCTGCTTTGGGAACCGGACTTGGGGTATCTTTTACGGTCATTGGAGGGTTTATTTTCTTCAGGCCGGAGAGAATGAATCGGAAGAAACATATAAAGGAGGGATGGCGGACTCTTTATTTTTGCAAAACTCCTTTCAGAAAGGAGGTTCTTTTGGAAAGCTGCATAAACGGCAGCTCGGAAATGGTGGGACAGCTTTCGGCGGCAGTTACCACTCTGCTTTTTAATTTATCCATGTTGAGACTGGCGGGGAAAGACGGCGTTGCGGCAATTACGATCATGAACTATCTGCAGTTTCTTTTCCACGGGCTTTATATCGGATTTTCCATGGGGACGGCGCCGGTCATAGGATATCATTATGGGATGTTTATAAGCGAAAAAGAAAACGCTCCTGATGATTCGGACGGTCATTCTTCAAAACGCCTTTATGGGATCATCGGCTTGTGCATGAGGTTTGTTTTGGCGGCTTCCATAGGTGTTTTTCTGTTATCGTTTCTGGGCTCGGAAATGCTGGTGGGAATGTTTGCAGGGAAGTCAAAAACGGTGTATCAGCTGGCGGCAGA
The DNA here is from genome assembly GCA_002362385.1 of Lachnospiraceae bacterium UBA3273. Lineage (GTDB taxonomy): Bacteria > Bacillota > Clostridia > Lachnospirales > Lachnospiraceae > UBA2882. The sequence continues at coordinate 157,648 of DEUB01000046.1, read as the reverse complement.
AGGGATGAAGATTTTTTCCTTCAGTTTTTTATTCAGCGGACTGAATATTTTTATATCGGCTATGTTTACGGCCTTATCCAACGGAAAAGCGTCTGCGTTTTTATCTTTTTTCAGGACCTTTGTATTATTGACGGGGGCAATTCTGATCCTGCCCCGCTTCCTGGGGATAACGGGAGTGTGGCTGGCGGCTCCGGCGGCGGAGTTTACGGGAGCGCTGTTTTCGCTGGGGGCGATTTTGAAGGCAGAAAGAAAAATCCGTTGACAGTTCCGTATGGATAGGAGTATACTGAAATAGGTTAGTGGCTACTAACAAAAATTAGTGGCCATATTTTAAAACAAGTGGTTAGGTGCAGCTAATACAAATTAGCTGTGCGGGAATTTGGATTTTATGTATAATTGGATAAATACGGATTTTTAGCAGATCACAGGGCGGAGGAAATCCGGTATGGCGGCAGGAAATGCCATATGCGGCAGAACATGTAAAATCAGAGACGGACTGAGGGAGAAAAAGCAATGTATTTGGAAGTGAGCAACTTAAAGAAAAGCTATGGCGAAGGCGGAAGCTATGCAGAGGTATTAAAGGGCGTTACCGTGTCGGTGGAGAAAGGCGTTATGTGCGTGATCCAGGGCACCAGCGGTTCCGGCAAATCCACCCTTTTAAACTGTATCGGCGGGCTGGATCTGATGGATTCCGGTTCCATTAAAGTGGACGGCAAGGAAATTTTCGGTCTGTCCCAGGAAAAGCTGTCCGATTACAGGAGGGAAAATCTGGGATTTATTTTCCAGTTTTACAATCTTGTGCCGAATCTGACCATAAAGGAAAACATTCAGGTGTGCGAATACCTTTCCGACCATTCCATGGATATAGATGAGCTGATGGAAACTTTAGGGCTTACAGAGCATCAGAATAAGTTCCCTTCCCAGCTTTCCGGAGGGCAGCAGCAAAGATGCGCCATTGCAAGGGCGCTTATCAAAAATCCAAAGCTTCTTTTATGCGACGAGCCTACAGGGGCCCTGGATTCCAAGACCTCGCGGGATATTTTAGTACTTCTTGAAGAGGTAAACAGAAAGTATGGCACGACCATGCTGATCGTTACCCACAACAATTCCATCAAAAACATGGTGGACCAGGTAATCTTTTTAAAAGACGGACAGATAAAGAAAAACTACCGCAATGAGCAGAAGGTGCCTGCGGCAGAGCTGGAGGATTTGTAAGGATGCAGAAAATTTTGAGAAAACGGATCCTCCGGGATCTTAGGGAAAATCTGTTCCGGTATATCGCCCTTGGCCTGATGATAGTTCTTGGCATGTATCTTGTGATCAGCGTGGTCGCCGCTGCGGAAACGATCGTGACGGGAACGGAGGCTGCAGGGAAAGAGCAGGCGGTTGAGGATGGACAGTTTAGCCTATTCTTACCGCTGACTGACGAAGAGATACAAAAGGTCGAGGGTAAAGGAGTTTCTATAGAGGAGCATTTTTATCTGGACTACATAGCTTATAATGATACGGTGCTGCGCGCATTTAAAATGAGGCAGGATATTGACCGCCCCCAGGCCGATCTGGGAAGCCTCCCGGTTAAGGAGGGAGAAATCCTCCTGGAAAAACGCTGCAGCGAGGAATTGGGAATTGCAGTAGGGGATACGGTGCAGATCGGCGGGCATTCCTTTGAAGTATGCGGTATCGGAACGGCCCCGGACTATGAGGCTCCTTACCGCAGTCTGTCGGATCCCGCTATTGACAGCAGCCTGTTCGGAGTTGTTTTTTTGACCGAATCGGATTATGAAATGTTAAAGGGGGAACATACCGGCCTTCAATCTGAAGAGTATGTATATGCTTACTGTTTGAATGGCAGCATGACAGATAAGGAATTAAAGGAAATGCTGCAGGACTTTACCATATCCGCAGAGGAGATCGAGGATGACTATTTCCGGGAATACTGGGATAAAAGAGGGGGGAAAGTTAAGGATTTCAAGGAGGCGCTTTCGGACCTTCGGGAAGGGGCGGAAGAACTTTCGGACGGCGTTTCTGAACTGGAATCCGCAATGGGCAGGATGCAGGAATCGGGATTTTTCGGAAACAGTCTGGACGACTATGCCGGCGGCGTTTCAAAAGCTGCCGTAGGCGCAGAGGAGTTAGCGGACGGTATTTCCGAATTTTCAGACGAGACAGAAACCTTTATTGATGATAATTTTGATTTGGAGCTTTCCAAACTGACTGGGGTTTTAACGGCAGAGGACAATATGCGCATAGGCGGCGCGGGAGACGACGTGGCTATTAACAAATCCGTAGGACTTTTTGCGGGCGTGCTCTTAATCGTTCTCATTGCCTATGTTATTTCTGTTTTTGTGGTGCATACGATTGAAAAGGAATCGGGGGTTATCGGAACTTTATATGCCCTGGGCGTAAAAAGAAGGGAACTGCTTTTGCATTATCTGATACTGCCTGCAGCGGTAACCTTTATAGCAGGCGTCATCGGTACGCTCATCGGCTACAGCAGTTATGGGGTAAGAATCCAGATGCAGGATTGTTACAATTATTTTTCCATTCCCGATTTAAAAGTTGTTTATAAAGCATATCTGCTTGTTTACGGGATCGTGATGCCCCCTGTTGTGGCGGCTGTTACCAATTTCTGTATTATCCGGAAAAAGCTGAAAAAACCGGCGCTCGTGCTGATCCGTAATGAGCAGAAGGTAACAAATGTGAAAAATATCCGGTTAAAAGGCGGCAATTTTATCAGAATCTTTCGGATCAGGCAGTTTTTACGGGAAAAGCGTACCGCTCTTACTGTTTTTTTCGGCATGTTCTTTTCCCTGCTGATCTGTATGCTCTGCTTAAACTGCTATGTACTCTGCCGGCACATCGAAGAGGAAACGAAGGCGGATATAAAATATGAATATATGTATACTTATAAATATCCCGATGAAGCTGTGCCAAAAGGCGGCGAACCGGCTTATGGCGTTACCTTGAAAAAAGAGGTGTTCGGTTACAATCTCGACGTAACCCTGTTGGGAATAGAAGAGGATAATCCGTATTTTGATGCAGAGGTAAAAAAAGGACAGAACCGGGTGGTCATTTCATCCGCCGTAGCGAGGAAATATCATATTGGAACCGGGGATGAACTGATTTTAAAGGATGAAGAAAACGATAAAAATTACGCCTTTACAGTAGACGGCATTGCGCCTTATTCCGCCAGCTTCTTTGTCTTTATGGACATTGACAGCATGCGAAAGCTTATGGGAGAAGATGAGGATTACTACAATATTGTCTTTTCGGATCGCGCTCTTTCCATAGAATCAGGCAGACTGTATGCCACTGTTTCCAAAGCGGAGCTGGAAAAGAGCACGGAGGTGTTTGTGGAACTGATGTGGCCTATGATTTCCACGCTTTCCATAGCTTCAGCCCTGATCTTCATTGTAGTCATGTATCTGATGTTAAAGGTTATGATCGACCGTTCTCAAACATCTATATCCATGATGAAAATTTTCGGATACCGGAAGAAGGAGATCAGGAAGCTTTATCTTAACGGGCAGCTGTTGGTTGTGGCAATAAGCGCCTTGATCGGAATCCCTGTTTCAAAGGTCCTGATGGATGCTGCATATCCCTATATGGTATCGAATGTGGCTGTTGGAGTAAATTTAAGCTTTGACTGGTGGATGTATATTGCGTTGTTTGGAGCGATTATTGTGTTGTATCTGGTTGTGACTCCGTTTCTGATGAGGCGGATCAACAAAATCCTTCCGGCGGAGGTATTAAAGAACCGGGAATAATGCCGGAAAATGAAGAAAGGATGAATAATGATATGTATATGCGGGTATTACAAGGCATTTTGATACCATTCCTTGGAACAGGACTTGGTTCTGCCTGTGTGCTTTTTATGAAAAATAAGCTGAATCCTTTGGTGCAGAGGGCGCTGACCGGATTTGCGGCGGGGGTCATGGTGGCGGCTTCCATCTGGAGCCTGCTGATCCCTGCCATGGAGTATTCGGAAAAAATGGGAGCCTGGTCCTTTGTCCCGGCGGTTTCCGGCTTCTGGCTGGGGATCTTGTTTTTGTTGGTCTTGGACCGGGCGGTTCCCCATCTTCACATGAACAGCAGTAAAGCGGAGGGGCCCAAAAGCAGTCTGAAAAAGACGACCATGCTGGTGCTTGCGGTAACGCTTCACAATCTGCCGGAGGGCATGGCTGTAGGCGTGGTCTATGCCGGATGGATGTCGGGGGAGGCGGGGATTACCGCCATGGGGGCTCTGGCCCTTTCCCTTGGCATTGCCATACAGAATTTCCCGGAGGGAGCCATTATTTCCATGCCTTTGCGCTCGGAGGGCGTCGGCAAAGGGAGGGCCCTTCTTTATGGCGTGCTTTCCGGCGTGGTGGAGCCGGTGGGGGCGGCGTTGACGATTTTGGCGGCGGGGGTTGTGGTTCCCCTTCTGCCGTATCTTTTAAGCTTTGCGGCAGGCGCCATGATCTATGTGGTGGTGGAGGAACTGATCCCGGAAATGTCGGAAGGGGATCACTCCAATCTGGGTACGGTTTTCTTTGCTCTGGGATTTTCGGTAATGATGGCGCTGGATGTGGCGTTGGGATAATGGACCGCTCATGGCCTTAAACGGTCCGTTTGGGACATGAAACAAACGATTTCTTAAATTTATGCCGATATAATATAAATAAAAAGGATCTGCAGATACATTTTGGGGATTACCGGAAACAAATGAACAGAAAGTTTGATAACGGCGGGTGTTTGATAAAATGCTTTCCATAGCGGTTTGTGATGATGAAATAATAGAATGTGCCGGCATGGCGGAAAAAATCAGGGGAACTTTAGAGGAAATGAAAGTCCCCTGTTTTTTGCGCCAGTTTAACAGCGGGGAGGAACTATTACAGTCGGAGGAAGACTTTGATATTGTTTTTCTGGATATTATGATGGATGGGTTAGACGGCATGAAAACTGCAAAGCGGATACGAAAGAAGGCTTCCTGCAGGCTTTTGGTCTTTATATCCGCCAGCAGGGAATATGTCTTTGACGCTTATGATGTGGAAGCTTTCTGGTATCTTGTAAAGCCGGTGGAAACGGCGAAACTTAAGCAGGTACTGAAAAAAGCCCTTTTAAAAACGGAAGCGGCATCTCCTGATTTTATCCTTGTAAATAAGGGGAGACAGAAGCAGAAAATATTTTTACGGGATATTCTTTACTTTGAGATCATGGGAAGGCTGATCGATATTCACAAGATTGGCGGCATTTCCGATTATTACGGGAAAATCAGTATCTTGGAAGAAGAGCTCAGGGAAAAAGGATTTTTCAGGTGTCATAAAAGTTACCTGGTGCATCTGAAATATGTAAAAGGCTATAACAGGCAGGAAGCGGTCTTAGACAACGGGGAAAAAATTCCTGTTTCGAAAAGAAGATATGAAGAATTCTGCAAGGCGCTGCTTTCCTATATGAAAAAGAGCGGAGGCATATTATGAAGGAGGAAATGTTTTGGCTGTTTGGCCTGTCGGTCTTCATCGTTTGTTATGGTGCGCTTACCGGAGGATTTCTCTGTTTTTTAAAGGCGCATTTTAGAAGTACAAAGATAAAACGGGGATTCTTTGCATTTTTTCTTTTTACGGGATTGACCGTCATGGGAATCCTTTGTGAAAGTGGAAACATGCCCGGCAGTCTGTGCAGGCTGATAGAATATCTGTTGATTTTCGGACTGGTAATATCGATGTTTTCCGGAGCATGGGAAAAGAAACTGTTAGCGGCGGCAATCCTCATAACGGCAGAAAAACTGATTACCGTTTTCTGTATTTCATTCCTGACTATTCTGTCGCTTATGATCCGGCACGGGATATTGAAACAGTCTGAAATGCTTGAACCATGGCAGGCCTCGCTGGTCGCCGTTCCCTCTTATCTGGTTACCGCTGCGATCCTGTGTTTTCTGTCACATAAAAGCTGCGGTCTTTTTGAAGAAAAAACGGGAAGATGGTATTGGTTGAGCGCAGGCCCCTTACTTCTAATGATACTGGTCATCGACGCCTATAACTGGAGCGTGGAAAAAGGATTTATCTTCTGGAACGGGGACAGAACGGAACTATATAAAAACCAGCTTTTCAGCCACGGGGCGGTATGCGTCCTGACCTTGTTGGGAATGCTCGCAGCAGGATTTTATGTCCGGGGCATGGACAGAGTTTACAGGGAGTGGCAGAAAAAGGAGCAGTACCGTCTGCAGGTCGTATATCTTAAGGGACTTAAGGAGCAGAATGAGCGGATGGACAAAATCAGGCATGATATGAAAAACCATATCATCAGCCTTCAGGGACTGTTAGCAGATGGTAACCTAGAGAAAATGAAGGAATATCTTGACAGGATTGCCGAAACAGGTGGGATAAAAGGGGTAGAAGAGGTAACGGGCAATAAGGCGGTGGACGCTCTTCTTTATGAGAAACGGAAACGGGCGGAGGAAAAGAACGTAGACTGGCAATGCGACATGCAACCATGGAGGGAAAGCGTCTTTAGTGAATTTGATTTCTGCGTCCTGGCAGGCAATGCGCTGGATAATGCCATTGAGGCCTGTGAAAAAATGGATGATGAAGGGATGGATCATAAAAGTCTGAAAATAAAAAGTATAGGAAACAAAAGGGACAGATTCCTGCACATACAGACGGGATGGGTAAAGAATTACTTTCTCTTTGAGGTAAAAAACAGCGCCGGGATAAAGGCGGGAGAAGAGGAAGAAAGCGTTTCCGACGGCGGGGAAACGGACAGAAAGCATTACGGAATCGGTCTTTTAAATATAAAAGAAACGGTAGAAAAGTATAACGGAATCGTGAATACCGAGTGGAAAGACGGGGTATTTATCCTCTCTGTCCTGATTCCCATAGAACAGAGAGAATAGTTCGTACCGTTACTTCCCGTGCCATTGCTTGCACTGTTCGATCCTGGCGCCGTTATCGCTTTGCTCCATATCAAAGGCAAAAGTATGCAGTGTAGAACAGACGAAGCTGTCGCAGTCCCCGCAATGCTTCTGCGCCTTTGTCTCACAACAGGATTTAACAGGGCAGCTGTCTCCCCAAAAGGGCTTCTCAATGTTCACACAGCCCTGGCAGCCCATTGATTCCCGGAAACTGCACTGGCTGCACAGTAATCCGCATCTCGATTCGACCATAATGGTTACCTCCTGTATATTTTGGATAAAGCATAGCACAGGGAACGCGACAACTGTATGTCATGTTTTTTCTTTTTTGGGAGAATCTTCGTATATGTAGCTTTTCAGAATATTTTCTGCCTGCCGCAATCTGTCTTCATAAAGCCTGCAGGGTTCCAGAATGGTAACCTTGTCCCCGAAGCCAAATACCCATTCCCGCATGTTCTCATAGCTGGCAAAGTCCTGTTCTAAAAGCAGTTCCCCGCTGTCTGTTGTTTGAAAACAGTCAATACCGTATTCTTCGATCAGACGGTATTTTTCGCTTTTGGGAAATAACGCCTTTAAATGAATGGTATCGGTTGAGAAATAGTCGTCAAACCGCAGCTTATGGACGGGAATCTTTCGGGGAATAAATTTATCAGGGGAGAGAGTAACATTCCATAAGCGGTTCAGTTTAAAAAGCCGGTAGTCTTTTCGGTCGAGACAATACCCGAAAACATACCAGGACGACCATTTGAATACCAGACGGTACGGTTCAATATGCCGCATTGTTTCGCCTTTTTTGTAATAGTACAGGAATGAGATAAGCTGTTTGTTTTGAATGGCGGTTTTGATCAGTTCGATCTTTTCCCTTAAGGGTTTTTGATAATGGGAAGCTAAGTCGATCATGATCGTGCCGTCCGCTTCAACGGAGTTGTTTTTATCCGACAGCTTTTCGGTCATTTTCGGAAGGTATGAAGTTTCCGACACGCTGTCGATTCCCTGTAAGCCTGAAAAGACAGCCTGCAGTTCATCGTTGGTAAAAAGTGCTTTGTCTATTTTATAGCCGTCGGAAATGGAAATGCCGCCGCCGCTGCCCTGGGTGGTAACAATGGGGATCCCTGCCTTGCAGATATCCTCGATGTCCCTGCTGATGGTCCGCCTTGATACTTCAAAGCGCTTTGCAAGCTCAGGGGCGGTTACCTTTTCTTTTTGGAGTAAAATTGTGATAATGCCGATCAGGCGGTCGATCTTCATGGAAAAGTCCTCTTTTGATATAGTGGAGCGGATATTGCCTGCGCATGTCGGTAATGTCTGCAATATCCGTATTGTTAATTGTACCCACAGTTATTTTACCACAAAAACATGACATGTGGAAGTCGTGTTTGGACGGGGCACGGAAATTAATTTCCAAGGCGGTATTTATGCCCGTATAAAACCGCAAAATGACCTTTTATGATCATTGGCTAATAAGTGCGTACGGTTATGACGAAATAGGGAATGAGAGCTGTTTTAGACAGTATTGCGGTTTATAATGAAAAGGAGGTCATTTTATGAATACAAAAACCATGGAAGGGATCGTGGGTGCGAAAACCAACATGAATATGGTAAATACTCCCATGAGAGTGTATCGGGAAGCAAGGAGAAAGGGAGATACCGGCGCTATGGAGCGGGCCATGGGCTATGCGGGGGAATATACAAAAAAGGCGGAGAGCTATCGCAAGGAAACCATGGAAGGTATGAAGGAGGACGCTGAAGAAGCCAGGAAAAAAGAAAAGGCGGAGCGGGAAAAGGCCATCGAAAAGAGAAAGAAGGAAAGGGAAGAAACAAAAGAGAGGATCGAGAAGATTCAGAACGAAGATGCGGATACAGTGGAAATCAGTGAAGAAGGAAAGGCGTTGTTAGAAGCGCATCAGGGAGAGGCAGGCAGTTTGAACGGGCAGGATGTATGCGATGCCCGGGGGGCTGCTGAAGCGCAGAAAACAGAAACGGATTGAGAGATAATACGGTTTTGAGAGTTAACAAAATACGATATTAAGTTTTATTTGTCAAGCATTTTTTTATAATTTCATAAAATTATTTTTTGGCTGTAAGCGGCGCAGCTTATGGGAAAAAGTTAAAGCAGTTAAGGAAAACCTGGCTGCTTTTTTTGTGCCTGAAAAGGGTGTTAAAGTGCGGTAAAAGCCGGAGATTGCTGAAAAGTCAGGTAAACACAATATCGTATTATGTATCTGTAACAGAAAAATCAAAAGGAGGAAAAAGAAACATGGAGATTGTAGAAAGCATTTTAAAACAGAATCCCTGCTATAAAACGGGAAAAAAGATCCGGGTAAGCGGGCTTATGCTTCACAGCGTGGGATGCCCCCAGCCGTCGGCGGAAGTCTTTGTGAAGAACTGGAATAATGCTGCAGCGGGACGGGCCTGTGTCCATGCATTTATAGACGCAGATACGGGAAAGATCTATCAGACCCTTCCCTGGGACCACCGGGGCTGGCATTGCGGAGGGAAAGGTAATAACACCCATATCGGCGTGGAAATGTGTGAGCCTGACTGCATCAGGTATACAGGGGGCGCGAGCTTTCAGTGTACGGATGAAGAAAGGGCAAGGGTCATGGCAAAGCGTACCTATGACAGGGCGGTGGATCTGTTTGCGGTCCTTTGTAAAAATTACGGATTGAATCCCCTCGCAGACGGCGTGATCATCAGCCACAAGGAAGGCCACGTAAGAGGGATCGCTTCAGGACACGGGGATCCCGAGCACCTTTGGAACGGATTGAAAACGGGATATACCATGGACGGTTTCAGGAAAGCGGTCAGTGAGGCTATGGAACAGCTGTCCCTGTCCGGGGAACCCATGATGCCGCCACCGCCTATGCCGGGACAGCCTGCCGTACCGCCACCGCCTATGCCGGGACAGCCTGCCGCACCGCCACCGCCTATGCCCGGGACGGAGCCTGTACCCGTATATGCCTCCCCGGGAGAAATGAGCATTTCCGACAGGGGTGTGGAGCTGATTGCAAAATACGAGGGCTGCCGTCTTTCGGCTTACAAATGTCCGGCAGGGGTATGGACCATCGGATACGGGCATACGGCAGGAGTAAAGCCGGGAGATACGCTTCAAAATGAGCAGGCGGCAAAAGCTCTTTTGAAAGAGGATTTGAAGAAATACGGCGGCTATGTCAATGACTGCGTAAAGAAAGGAATGATCAGTTTCCCCTTAACCCAGAACCAGTTTGACGCCCTGACCTCTTTTACCTACAACTGCGGGGCGGGAAATCTGAAGAAATTGGTATCCGGCAGGGATGCGGCAACGGTAGCGGAAAAACTACTCTTATATAATAAAGGCGGCGGTAAGGTATTGGCAGGATTGGTAAGGCGCAGGGAAGAAGAACGGGCGCTGTTTTTAGGATAGAAAAGGAGGTGTAAATATGGATTGGTGGGATTCGGAATATCTTGATGAAACTGCATTTGAACAGTATTTATTAGGAGAGGGGATTACAGAGGAACAGTTGGAGAAGGATCTGGGCAATCGTCTGAACCTGGAGGATAGGCCTGTTAAAAGAACTCATTGTGAGTTTATCGAAGGTGGGAAAAAAGTTAAGGTTCGTGCTTATGGATTAGATGAATCATCTTGTCCCGGAAGCAAAATGATTACGGATTGGCTGACTGAAATGGACTTGGAAACGCTGAAGGGGTACTGGCAAAATAATGCGGATAAGAATAAGATTAAGTGTCTTATGAGATACCCCGGCGGTCTTCATGAGTGGCTGATACTTGCGGCAATTCCTATGTTAAAAGAAATGCAGATCCCTATGACGTATATATTGAACTATAGAACGCCTACCAAAGAATGTTATTTCTTTATAGGTAACAAGAAATGCTGCCATGGCAGAAATAGAAGTGCAGGCATGCACAGAGCCTTGTATAGGGCAATCAAGGCCGCTTATGAGGAATGGAGTAAAAACAAGAAATCCAATGCCTGCGTTATCTTAGGGGAACATTTACAGCAGTTTGCAAAAGAATACTATGGCAATGGAGCATATAAAATGCCGGAGGATTTGAACAATTTGATTGTTGAATGTAGAAATAAGGAGAAGCCCTTATATGAGTGAAGAACAGTTTGTAAACCGGAGCGAAGTCTCCGGGAACTATGGTATGGCCGGCAGGGGAGGCTACAAGGACAGTGGGTTCATCCCCATTGACGATCTTGTCTATGCGCCCCTGCATGCATTAGCGAAGGCTAACCAAAAGCTCCGCGAGCAGGTTGTGGATGCTTTGAAAAATCTGGGAGAGGTTAAACAGAACGGGCAGGAGGAAACGGTACAGCTTGATAACGTCAACATCGCTTATGAGCAGGTCAGGCCGGAGGGAAACGAAGGCTACAGTGTGGACAATATGCAGGTGCAGGTCCCCCTTTTATCCATCGTACCCGTTGCAAACCTGAACGTGGAAAAAGCGGAGATCGGGTTTTCTGCGGAGGTAAAGGTGGTAGATGAAAGTGAAGGAAGACACAGAATCAATGCCCGTATCTGCTCCCCCGAGCAGAGGGACAGCGATTTTCTGCCCAGGGTATCCTACAAATTGAAGGTGGGGACCATTCCCGCAACGGAGGGCATTATGCGCTTAACAGATATTTTAAGCGCTAACCAGGTGGCAAAGCAGTTAGATACCACGCCTGTTGCTGTGGACGGAAATCTGGGGTCCGATGAGCAGAAGAGCATCTTTCAGGAAGTGGGCAGGCTGAAGGCGAAGATCAAGAAGCTGCAGCAGCTTTCCGGGAAGATATCCAATATGATAAGCGAGCAGGAAAGGCTGCAGCAGCTTTCCCGGGAATCTTTTGAGGAAGGCGCTTATGAGTTTGACAGGGACAAATATCTGATGGCGCAGGCGAATATAACCAACCGGATCATGAAGTATCAGGAACAGATCATGAATAAGGAGATTGAGTTTGGGCTGGAAAAGGATTATGAGTAGACAGGCTGTTAGCGGACAGGCTGTGGGGAAAGGGAATGTGAGGAAAGGGGAGCAGGGCCATGACCGGGAGAAAACAGAAGACGCCCTAAGGGAATCTGCCAGAGAAATTCAGGAAAACCTGAATCTGCGGCTTCTTTGCGAAGAGGAACAAAATGTATCCTTCCCGGAAGCGGCCATTCTGCCCCACCGGGTCTTATGGGTTGAGGATGTGGTCTTTACGGGGGTCACATATCCGGAGGAAAAAAGAACAGGTAACAGATTCAAAGGAATCAGGGAACTGTTTCGGAGAATTAAAAAAATATTATTAAATCTATTTTAAAAGAAAGAAGGGATTTTTATGGCAATTGGAGGACAATTTGCAGGATTACCCATCGATATGCTGATCGGGGCGCCCCTTACGGCGGCGGCAAAAGCCAGTCTGTTGATGGCTAATTCTACCGCAAATTTTATCGATCGTGTGGGATTTGACGAAAAAGGTAAATTGCGGACAGCGGATTTTATGTATCAGAAAAGATCTATGAATGATGACGGGACGAGCAATCTGGACGAGATGAGAATCCAGGTGCCCATGCTTGCCATTACGCCTATACCCAATCTTCAGGTGGATGAGGTCAATGTAATATTTGATATGGAAGTCAAGCAGAGCGAGAGGGACAGTTCCGAAACCAGCGCATCAGCCAGCGCCACGGTCAGCAGAAAGGGATGGTTTGCTCCCTCGTTTTCCGTCAGCGGCAGCGTCAGCGCCCACAGCACCCACACGAGGAGCACGGATAATTCCGCCAAGTATCATGTGGATGTCCGCGCCACCAACCATGGGACACCGGAGGGTCTGGCAAGGGTTTTGGACATGCTGGCGGCAAATGTGGCGCCTGCCCTGGTTTCTTCTACTTTAAAGGACGGCGACGGACGGACCCTGTCGGAAACCGCAAGGGCAAAGGCGGAAAATTTAAAGATCCTGCGCCAGGAGATCAGCCAGATCGAAACAAGATTGGGCGCGGCCAGGGACGGATTGAATACATGGGTGTCCCAGCTTAAGAACATCGCTGCAAGGCAGCAGAATGAATTTAAGGGGCTGCTAACTCAAAAAATCAACGAAACAAATGATGAAGGGGAGAAGGCAACCTACAGCCAGGCCTTAAGCCAGATAGAAGACAGCTGGAATGCTTTTCAGAACAATACGGCGGAAATGGTAGAACTTGCCGCCAGCAGCAAAACAGACGGTGAAACAGACGGCGGAACAGACAAGGTTATAGCTTCCTTTGCATTAAAAGGGATCAAAGGAGATAAAGTCGAGGATTACAATGATTCTGAAGAAAGCTGTAGAAAGCAGTTTGTAGCCGCCCAGAATAAGGCTGTCTCGGCACAGCGCAGCGTGGATGATATTATGGGAGAGCTGAGTGAGGCAAAATCCGCCTACAGCGACGCCATGGCGGCAAATACCACATCCAAACCTGCCATTGGAGGCGATCAGGGATGACGGAGTAAAAAGATAAGACCAAGGGGGTATAAGAAATGAACGGGGATAAAAAGACATCCATGGAGGATATCCGTTATATCAAATTGGTAACCATAGGAAGCGTCAACCCGAACAACCCTCTTTCGGAGCAGTCCAGGGCAGAGCAGGCGGAGCTGTTAAACCGCTGCCTGTCCGACTACCCGAAGGGAGTCATCATCGGGAAGGATATTACCATAGGGCGGTATCAGATAGGGGAGCATGAACTGGTCATGGAGAAAATTACCTACCATGTGGGATTTACCAGAAAACCTCCATGGGAAGAAGAGCAATAAAAAATATCGCCAAAGATGCGGAATCCGGAGAGCCAAAGCCGACGAGACAGAACCCGGCAAGCCAGAGCCGCCAAAGCGGAACCTGGCAGGGCAAAGTCGTCAAAGCGGGATCCGGAGAGCTGAAAACGGAAAAAGAAAGAGTGGGAGTTATGACAATAGAAACAAAAAAAGAAGGAACAAAATTGATCCTCGGCCTTTGGGGAAGGCTGGATACAACTACTGCGCCCAGGCTGGAGGAGCTTTTAAAACAGGAAACGGAAGGCGTTAAAGATTTGCAGATGGATTTTGCAGGGGTGGAATATATTTCCTCCGCGGGGCTGCGGGTGCTGCTTTACGCCTCTAAGACCATGAAGGGCAGGGACGGGAAGCTTGTAATCAGAAATGTGGGCAAGGACGTCATGGAGGTTTTTGTCATTACGGGATTTGCGGACAGGCTGACTATTGAAAACTGACCCGATACCGGTCTGTCAAAAATAAGGCTGCGGCCTGTGTTATGGAGGAAGCTATGGAGGAGTATGGGAAAATATTAAATCTGCATAACGAACAGGGGGATTGTCTGCCGGTCGTTCTCAGGAAATACCGGCCGGGAGACGAGGAGGATTTGATCGCCTGTATCCGGGATGAATACGGGGAAAGCTATTTTAAAAGGGAATTATATGACGGGGAATACATAAAGAAAAAGGCGGAGGAAGGCTGTATGCTATTTCTTGTGGCAAAAACCCTGTCAGGGGAGGTTGCGGGGATGATGCTGTTAAAACAGTTTTATCCACAGGAAAACATGTGCGAACTGGCGTCCCAGATTCTGAAGAAAAAATACAGAGGGTACGGTCTGTCCATGCCCTTTGCCCGGTATGGAATGGAGCTTTTATCAGCCGGCCCATATTATGCGGCCTACAGTCTGCCGGTGCTTTTTCATGATATAAGCCAGAGACATGTCTATGAGCTGGGGCTTCGGGCCACGGGATTTATATTGAATGTATTCGATCTGGAAAAAGTTACCCATTCTTACGGAAACGGAAGAAACAGCAAGCATTCCCAGGGAATCCAGGTCTGCGGGCTGAAGAAGGAAAATGCGGGCACCCTTTACATACCCGGGGAGCATCAGGGATTTTGCCGGGCGGTCTACGGACGGCTCGGGGTCAGATACAGGCTGGCAAAGGAAAAGAGAAAGGAAAACAAAAGCCTGCCTGCAGGGCTGCCGGAAAAATCCCTGGTCACATATAAAAACGACAGCGTACAGAGCAGTCTGGAGATCGTCATATATGTTGTGGGAAGGGACCTGGAGGAAAGATTCATGGAGATATATGATAAATATCCCCTCACAGGAAAACAGACTGCAAATGTGTTTCTAAGCTGCAGCGACAGATACAGCGTGTATGCCTACAGGCGGCTGGAAGACGGGGGCTGGTTTTTTACGGGGTTGAAACCCTTGTGCAGCGACAGGGAATTCCTGGTCATGCATCATCCGGGAGATGTGGAGATCTTTTTTGAGGATTATGTGGTAAGCAGGGAGTTCAAGCCGCTTCTTGATTATGTGAAAAAATGCCTGAAGGAGAGAAAGGGAGGAGAGCTATGGCCGGAAAGAAAAAGAGGATCGGAACCAAAGTGACCGTACTGTTGCTTTCCATGGTGCTTCTGGCAGTGGTAATAACAGGCGCAGTCAGTATAGGGGGCCTTTGGTCCATGAAAAAAATCTCCGCCGAACACAGCGTGGAGCTGGGAGAGACCGCGGCAGAGGATGCGGAACGGGCGCTGGAGGATATGGCGGGAAGGCAGCTCTTAAACACTGCTGTGGAAAGGGCGGCTTACATAGAGGAAAAATTTGCCGCGGTCAACGCCTATGTGGACGGCATTGCCCGCCTTGCCGAAGAGATCTACGAAGATCCCGGCAATTATCCCGACAGGGAAGTAAAACTTCCCGTACCCGGTTCCAGAAAGCTGGCGGCACAGCTTTTGTATTCGGAAAGGCTGGATTCTCCCACAAAGGAAGAGCGGGAAGAACTTTTAAAGCTGGGCAACGTCCAGGATCTGCTTGTGCAGTACAACGCCAACAACGACATGGTCTCGTCTATTTACCTGGCTACCAAAAGCGGCTGGATGATCCAGGCGGATTACATCGCTTTCAGCAAATATCAGGATAAATATGTGAAGGAAACAAAGGAAACCGAAGGAGATGGGGAGGCGCTTTTAAAGCCCCTGTATTATGAGGCCGACCAGAGACAATGGTTTCAAAGGGCTATGGCTGCAGAGCCGGGAGAGATCGTTTATACCGACGTGATATGGGATATCCATGAAGGAGGGCAGGGCATTGTCTGCGCCAGGCCCGTATACCATCAGGGAAAGATCGTGGCGGTGGCGGGCGCAGGTTCCTATATGCATACGGTCAATGAGGCCGTGCTGAGTACCAAAATAGGAGAAACCGGCTATGCTTTTCTCGTAAACGAAAAGGGGCAGGTCATCTTTTCCCCCAGAGAGGAAGGGGAAACCGCCGCCTATGCGGAGGCGGATGAGGACCTGCGCAAAAGCGGAAACAAAGAGCTGGCGGCGCTGGCGGAGCAGATGACTGCGGGAAAAAGCGGAATAGCAAAGCTTACGCTGGATCAAAAAGAGGTATATCTTGCCTACGCGCCATTGGAGAGCCTTGGCTGGAGCTTTGTAACGGTCATGGACGTGGAAGAGGTGGTGGCACCGGCAAAGGAAAGCCAGAACGCCATCCTTGCCCTTACCGGGGAAGTGGCTGAAAAACAGGGGCGGGCCATAAAGGAAATGCTTGTCATATTTCTGGCGGTAACGGCAGTTACGGCATTGACCATCAGCCTTTTTTGCACCGCCTATACAAAAAAGATCACGGATCCCATCAGAAGGCTTACGGAGGATGTGGCAAAGATGGACGGGGGGAACCTGGACTGCCGGATAGAACTCGCCACAGGAGACGAGGTGGAGGAACTGGGCAATGCCTTTAACCATATGACGGCCCAGATACGGCAGTATATTCAAAATCTTTCCTCTGTAATGGCGGAAAAGGAAAGAATCCGGACCGAGATCGAAGTGGCTTCCAGGCTGCAGGCGGATATGCTGCCCGACGGCGCCCATGCTTTTTCGGACAGAAAGGAATTTTCCCTGTATGCCACTATGACTCCCGCAAAGGGAGTGGGAGGGGATTTTTATGATTTCTTTCTTTTGGATGACGATCATCTTGCGCTCATTATGGCGGACGTGTCGGGAAAAGGCGTACCGGCGGCCTTGTTCATGGTAGTGTCCAGAACGCTTTTGAGGAGCTGCCTGAAAAAAGATATTCCCCTGTCCCGGGCCCTTTTTGAGGTCAATAACAGCCTGTGTGGAAATAATAAAAACAGCATGTTCGTTACGGTATGGGCGGGGGTGCTGACGATCTCCACGGGAATGCTTGCCTTTGTCAACGCAGGACACTGCAGGCCGCTCATAAAATCGGAGGACGGAAGCTGCGATTATGAAACCGCCGGAAAGGGATTTGTGCTGGCGGGAATGGAGGATACGGATTATGAAGAGAACAGAATCCGGTTGAAAAAGGGGGACAGGCTGCTTTTGTATACGGACGGCGTGACGGAGGCCACGGATCCTTATAACAGGCTTTATGGAGAAGAGCGGTTAAAGGAATTTGTCAGCGCCCTGCCGGACCTTGACGGAAAGGAGTTTTTACTCCGGATATGGACCGATGTGGATGGTTTTCAGAAAGAGAGGGAACAGTTTGACGACATTACCATGCTTTCCCTAAGCTATCAGGGATTGGAATATGAAAAAATAACAGATGTTCCTATATTAGAGCGCATGGGAGTGTTTACGGAATTTATAGGAAATATCCTGAAAAGGGAAGCCGTTTCAAGAGAAAATGTCATAAAGATCCGGATGGCGATGGACGAGCTTATTTCCAATATCTGTTACTACAGCGGGGCAAAGGAGCTTACGGTAGGGTGCGCGGTTCAAAAGGGAGTTTTGCGCATTTATTTTGAAGACGACGGCGTCTTTTTCAATCCCCTAAAGCGGCCGGATCCGGATGTGACCCTTCCCATAGAAAACAGGGAGAAGGGAGGACTGGGCATTTATCTGGTAAAACAACAGATGGAGCGGGTAATTTATGAATATGCGGACGGTAAGAACCGCCTGACGATCGTGAAGGAGGTATAATATATATTTTCACGACATGGACGGCATGTTCGTGCGTATTATGAAAAACGGGGCTCTGTACAACAGTGTGGGAAAAATGTACGAAGAGATATTGAAGGACATAAAAGCCCTGTGATACAATAATCCCATGAATAAGGATCTGACAAAAGGAAACGTGACAAAAACAATGCTCATATTTGCGGCCCCCATGATCTTAGGCAATCTGCTTCAGCAATGCTACAACATTGCGGACAGTCTGATCGTAGGAAGATTTCTGGGAGCTGACGCCCTTGGGGCTGTGGGAAGCGCCTATACCTTAATGACCTTTCTGACATCGGTACTGATCGGATTGTGCATGGGGAGCGGTTCTCTTTTTTCCTTTTATTTCGGGAAAAATGAGACGGGAAGTTTACATAACTCTGCAATCGTTTCCTTTTGCTTTATCGGAAGCATAACGGTTGTAATGAATATAGCGGTCTTTGCAGGCATTGACGGGATATTAAAGCTTTTAAAGGTTCCGGACGCCGTATATGGCATGATGCGGGAATACGTTTTCGTTATTTTCATGGGGATCGTTTTTGTATTTCTTTATAATTACTTTGCCTATCTGTTAAGGGCCATGGGCGATTCGGTCACGCCCCTTTTGTTCTTGGGAGCGGCTGCCCTTCTCAATATCGGGCTGGACTTATTGTTCATCACAAAATTTTCCTGGGGGATCAGGGGAGCGGCCGTGGCAACGGTCATTGCCCAGGGGTTCTCGGGATTGGGTATCGGGTGTTATGTTTTATTAAAGGAAGTTTTTGGCAGGGGTGTCGGTCAGTTTGGAAAAGACGTTTCCAGGGATAAAAACAGAAAGACCTATTTAAGGGAAGTCATCCGGTTTTCCATGGCGGCATGCGTTCAGCAGTCGGTCATGAATTTCGGGATCCTGATGATACAGGGACTGGTAAACAGCTTTGGCACAGCGGTCATGGCGGCCTTTGCGGCGGCGGTTAAGATCGACACACTGGCTTATATGCCCGCCCAGGAATTTGCAAATGCTTATTCCATCTTCATTTCCCAGAATTACGGGGCGGGGGAGAAAAAGCGCATCAAAAAAGGGACCAGGTCGGCGATCATCGTTTCCGTGGCTTTCTGCCTGGTCATTTCATGCTTGGTTTACATAACATCCCCGCAGCTTATGGGATTTTTTGTAAAAAATACGGAAACGGAGATCATAGGGATCGGAACCGGATATCTGCGCATAGAAGGGGCATTTTACTGGGGGATCGGGCTTCTGTTCCTTTTATACGGCTATTTCCGGGGAAACGGGAGACCCGAGATATCGGTGGTCCTGACGGTTATTTCCCTGGGGACCAGGGTGCTCCTTGCCTATGCGCTGTCCCCTCATCCTTCTATCGGCGTATACGGCATCTGGTGGGCTATTCCCATAGGCTGGATATTGGCGGATATCGCAGGTTTCCTTTTCATCCATCCATTGACAAGCACCTGATATTTTCTTATAATGTTTTCGTAACAAATCTATAATTTAAAGAGGATAGGGATATGAAGAAAAAACTAATGTATGGCCTGCTGGTATGCGGAATGGTTTTGAGCCTTACGGCGTGCGGCAAGGATAAACCGGAGGAGGAACCCCCTGCTGAACCGGAACCGGCGGTCGAGGACACCGTGACGGTAGTAGAGCCGGAAGAAGAGACTCCTGCTCCTGAAGAAGTCAGAGAGGGTATGTACCGAAGCGAACTGACCAATGAGTGGATCGATGAAAGCTTGAAAAACCAGCGTCCGGTTGCGGTTATGATCGATAACGAAAAGACTGCGCTGCCTCATTACGGCATCAGCGAAGCGGACGTTGTTTATGAAATGATGAACAGCACCATGAACGGTCACATTACCAGATTTATGGTATTGGTAAAGGATTGGGAAAAGATCGAACAGCTGGGCAGCATCAGGAGCACCCGTACTACCAATTTACAGATCGCACCGGAATGGAATGCGGTCGTATGTCATGACGGAGGCCCCTTCTATATTGACTACTTTTTGGTAAATCCTTTTGTGGACAACTTTAACGGTGGTTTCGGCCGTGTAAACAACGGAAAAGCAAGAGAGTTTACAGAGTATATCTTAAGCGGCGAGATCGCGAAGAGATTCGAGAACTCCGGCATTGACAGGGAATACAATATGTATTATCAGGGTTCCCACTTCCAGTTTGCATCCGAAGCAAATCCTGTGGATCTGTCCCAGGGTTCCAATGTGAAGCCATGTACCAATATTGAACTGCCCTTTGAGCACAATAACTCCCGTCTGGAATATATTCCGGAAAGCGGATTATACCGTTATTCCGAGTACGGAGGGGAATACAAGGATGCAGGCAACGGCGCATATATGGAGTTTACCAATGTTATCTTACAGGAGACCAAATATGAGCAGTTAGACGATAACGGCTATATGAACTTCTTCGTAAAAGACGGAAACGGCATGGGTGGTTACTATATTACAGGCGGACAGGCAATTCCGATCACATGGGACAAGCAGGATGATATTTATCCCACCAAGTACTATGATCTGGATGGCAATGAGATCATCTTAAATACCGGAAAAACTTATATCGCTTTGGTTGCCAGTGACGTATGGCAGGATCTGGTAGTAGAATAGAGTTACAAACAAAAGCAGTCAGGGCAGAACGCATGAGTGGAGCGGCGTGAGCGGCAATAAAATCTTATTGACAAACTCTGAAGGTTATGCAATGATGTGAATGTATGAGCGTTATGGATAATTACGCAAATAACAGCCCTTTATCATAAGCCAACGGACAGGCGGGGCAATTGCCGAGGGTGGCCTTATGCCACATTATTGATAGAGCGTCATAGCTCGATTTTATAAGTTGATTACTTAATAATCAGTGTATTACACATCATCTTGTGAAACGGTCAATAAGAAAAGCAATGTATTTGTTTTAATTACTCCGGATGAAAGGCTTATACCAAATTTGTATGTATATGACTTTTGACAGAAAGCAGGTGGTGACACCTGCTTTTGTTATGTTAGATGCAGAGGGATGGAAAATGGATCTGGAAAGACAGAAATCGGCCCCGATTTATGAGGCTCTTGAAAAGTTCAGAAAGAAAAGAGTGGTTCCTTTTGATGTTCCCGGACACAAAAGGGGCCGGGGCAACCCGGAGTTAGTGGAGCTTTTAGGGGAAAAATGCGTGGGGCTGGATGTAAATTCCATGAAGCCTTTGGATAATCTCTGCCATCCCGTTTCAGTGATCAGGGAGGCGGAGGAGCTGGCGGCGGACGCTTTTATGGCGGAGCATGCCTTTTTGATGATCGGGGGAACCACCTCGGCGGTGCAGAGCATGATCCTTTCCGTCTGCAAAAGCGGGGATAAGATCATCCTGCCCCGGAATGTCCACAAAAGCGTGATCAATGCGTTAGTCATCTGCGGTGCGGTGCCGGTATATGTGGAGCCCGAAGTAAATGACAGGATCGGGATCGCGCTGGCAATGGAAACGGCTCCCTTAGAAAGGGCCATTAAAGAAAATCCCGATGCGGTTGCGGTTCTGGTAAATAATCCCACCTATTACGGTATCTGTTCCGATTTGAAGAGCATTGTGAAGCTGGCTCATGAACACGGCATTCAGGTGCTGGCGGACGAGGCCCATGGCACACATCTGTATTTTGGGGAGGATCTGCCCGTATCGGCTATGGCGGCAGGAGCCGATTATGCGGCGGTCTCCATGCATAAATCAGGAGGAAGCCTGACCCAGAGCTCCTTACTATTGACCAATAACGGCGTTAATGCGGATTATGTAAGGCAGATCATCAATTTAACCCAGACCACGAGCGCTTCCTATCTGCTTTTATCAAGCCTTGATATTTCCAGGAGGAATCTGGCCTTAAGGGGAAGGGAATCCTTTGCCAGGGTAGTGCAGATGGCGGAGTATGCCAGGGCGGAGATCAATGCCATCGGCGGCTATTATGCCTACAGCAAGGAGTTAGTAAACGGGAACAGCGTTTTTGATTATGATGTGACGAAGCTTTCCGTCCATACCCAGGGAATAGGCCTGACGGGGATCGAAGTCTATGATCTTTTAAGGGACGAATATGATATCCAGATAGAGTTTGGCGATATCGGAAACATTTTAGCCTATATTTCCATCGGCGACAGGACCCGTGACATTGAAAGGCTGGTAGGGGCGCTTTCGGATATCAAGCGGCTTTATGAGCGGGACGGAAGCGGTCTGGTAACGGGGGAATATGTACAGCCCCAGGTAGTCATGAGCCCCCAGAAGGCTTTTTATTCCAATAAGATATCCCTTCCCATTGAAGAGACGGAAGGCGCTGTCTGCGGGGAGTTTGTCATGTGTTACCCGCCGGGGATCCCTATTCTGGCCCCTGGAGAGAGAATCAGCAGAGAGATCATTGAATATATTTTATATGCAGGACAAAAGGGGTGTTCCCTCCAGGGAACGGAGGACCCTGAAGTGAAGCGGCTGAATGTGATACGGCAGTAAAGTAAAAAGGAGGAACAGCCATGGAAATGTGGTTTTCCGAGATGCATACGCAGAATGTGAAAATTTCCATCCGCACGGATAAGCAGTTATACAGCGCCCAGAGCGATTACCAGAGAATTGATGTTTTCGAATCTCCGGAATTCGGAAGGTTTGTTACCTTAGACGGGGATATTATATTTTCCGAGGCGGACGAATTTATCTATAATGAGATGGTGACCCATGTCCCCATGAGCGTGCATCCCAATGCGAAAAAGGTGCTGATCATCGGCGGAGGGGACGGAGGCGTTGCAAGAGAGTTCTGCAGATATAACGAAATAGAGGAGATCGACGTGGTGGAATCCGATGATATGTTCGTTGAGGTGTGCAGGAAGTTCTTCCCGGAAACGGCAAAGGGCTTTGAGGATCCCAGGGTAAAGATCTACTATGAGGACGGGCTGCGCTTTTTAAGGGGCAAAATAAATGCCTATGATATCATCGTCAATGATTCCACGGATCCTTTCGGTCATACGGAAGGTCTGTTTACCAAGGAATTTTACGGAAGCTGCTATAAGGCGCTGAAGGAAGACGGTATTATGGTCTACCAGCACGGAAGCCCTTTTTATGACGAGGACGAGGTGGCGTGCAGGAGCATGCACAGGAAGGCCTATAAAAGCTTTCCCATAAGCCGGGTCTATCAGGCGCATATCCCCACCTGCCCCTCCGGCTACTGGCTTTTTGGCTTTGCTTCCAAAAAGTACCATCCGCTGAATGATTTTAAGCCGGAAAGTTTTAATAAAAGGAAGCTGGAAACCTGGTATTATACTACCAATCTGCATACGGGAGCTTTTATGCTGCCCAAATACGTGGAAGATTTACTGGAAGAGGAGGAAAATTCATGAGCAGGTTATTGATCATAGGATGCGGCGGCGTTGCCCAGGTGGCGATCAAAAAATGCTGTCAGAACAGCGGGGTGTTTACGGAGATCTGTATTGCCAGCCGCACAAAAGAAAAATGTGATAGGGTTAAGGAAGAGGTTGATGGGTGGACAAAGACAAAGGTTACCACGGCAAGGGTGGATGCTGATAAAAAAGAGGAAGTGGTTTCCCTTATTGGCTCCTATAAACCGGATGCAGTCTTAAACGTGGCCCTGCCCTATCAGGATCTGACCATTATGGACGCATGTGTGGAATGTAAGGTTTCCTATATCGATACGGCCAATTATGAGGCGGAGGATACCAATGATCCTGCATGGCGGAAAATCTATGAGGAACGCTGCAAGCGGCTGGGCTTCAGCGCTTATTTCGATTATTCATGGCAGTGGGCTTATGAGGAAAGGTTTAAGGAAGCGGGCATTACCGCGCTTTTGGGAAGCGGCTTTGATCCCGGGGTCACAAGCGTTTTTTCCGCATACGCCTTAAAGCACTATTTTGACGAGATCGAAACCATTGATATTTTGGACTGCAACGGCGGAGACCACGGCTATCCCTTTGCCACCAATTTTAATCCCGAGATCAATCTAAGGGAGGTTTCCGCGCCCGGCTCCTATTGGGAGGACGGAAAGTGGATCGAGATAGAGCCTATGAGCATCAAAAGGGAATATGATTTTAAAGAGGTGGGCATGAAGGATATGTACCTGCTCCATCATGAGGAAATTGAGTCCCTTGCGAAAAACATTCCCGGAGTTAAGAGGATCCGCTTTTTTATGACCTTTGGTCAGAGCTACCTTACCCACATGAAATGTCTGGAAAATGTGGGGATGCTTTCCACGGAGCCTGTTGAATTTGAAGGCAGGCAGATCGTTCCTATCCAGTTTTTGAAGAGGCTGCTGCCTGATCCCGCCACTTTGGGAGAAAGGACTGTGGGAAAAACCAATATTGGCTGTATCTTTACCGGAAAAAAGGACGGTAAAGAAAAGACCCTTTACATTTATAATGTCTGTGACCACCAGGAATGCTACAAGGAAGTAGGTTCACAGGCGATCTCCTATACTACAGGCGTACCCGCCATGATCGGCGCCATGATGCTTGTGACCGGCACATGGAAAGGAGCAGGAGTTTTCAATATTGAAGAATTCGATCCCGATCCTTATATGGAAGCATTGAATCAATGGGGACTGCCCTGGGTCGTGGAAGAAAATCCCGTCCTGGTGGACTAGATAAAAAGACGCGGATGAATCTGTCAGCCGGTTAGCGGAAGAATAGCTGCGGAAAAAATCAGGCAGGAGTTATATGATGGAATTATGTAAACTAAAAACCCCATGTTATGTGGTGGATGAGGAACGGCTGATCCACAATTTGGAAATTCTTAACAGGGTGGAACAAAATACCGGGTGCCGCATTCTGCTGGCACAGAAGGCTTTCTCTTTTTTTTATGCCTATCCCCTGGTCGGCAGCTATATAAGCGGCACTACGGCAAGCGGTCTGTATGAGGCACGCCTTGGCATGGAAGAAATGGGAAAGGAGAACCACGTTTTCTGCCCGGCATATAAGGAAGATGAAATAGAGGAACTGAACAGGATATGTGACCATATCGTTTTCAATTCCCCAGGGCAGTATGAAAAATTCCATAACATATGTGATAAAAGCAGTATCGGCCTGCGGATCAATCCAGAATGCTCCACCCAGGAGGGACATGCCATTTATGACCCCTGTGCTTATGCGTCCAGGCTGGGCATGACCATAGAGAACTTTAAAGGCTGGCTGGATGAAACCTGTGGGGGGCGTCTGCCGGAAGATGTGGAAGGTTTGCATTTCCATACGCTGTGTGAACAAAATGCCGATGATTTAAAAAGGACCCTGGATGCGGTGGAGGATAAATTTGCCCCTTATTTAAGACAGATCAAGTGGCTTAACATGGGAGGCGGCCACCACATTACCAGGGAGGACTATGATCTTGCACTTTTGGAAGAGTGTATCTGCCATATGCAAAAGACTTACGGCGTGCAGGTTTACCTGGAGCCGGGAGAAGCGGTGGCGTTAAATGCAGGATATTTCATAACAGAGGTTTTGGATAAGGTAAAAAACGGAATGGAGATCCTTATATTGGATGGTTCTGCCGCCTGCCATATGCCGGATGTTTTGGAGATGCCTTACCGTCCGCCTTTAAAAGAGAGCGGTAAACCGGGAGAAAAGCCCTATACCTACAGGCTTTCCTCGGCAACCTGCCTGGCCGGGGATGTAATAGGGGATTATTCCTTTGACAGGGAAATAGGTATCGGGGATAAATTGATATTTGAGGATATGGCAATTTATTCCATGGTAAAAAATAACACCTTTAATGGAATGCCCCTTCCGGCGCTTGTATTCAGGAAACGGGACGGAAATTGTGAGATCATAAGGAGCTTCGGATATGAGGATTTCAAAGGGCGGCTGTCTTAACGGCGGACGGGATAATGGGGGACAAAATAATGGCAGACAGGATAATGGGGGAGCTTTCAGGATGCCGGGAGAATTTGAAAGGCACTGGGGCTGCATGATGATCTGGCCTGTAAGGCCCGGTTCATGGATATATGGCGGAAAAGAGGCAAAAAGTACCTTTTGCCGCATTGCCGACGCTATAGCGGCGGATGAAAAACTGTTTATGCTGGCGGACAAGGAGCATAAAGAAGAAGCGGAACGTATGTTATATAACTGCGAAAACCACGAGAATATACAGGTTTTGGAGATAGAAACGGATGATGCCTGGGCCAGGGACGTGGGACCTACCTTTGTGACGGATGAAAAGGGAACGGTCCATGGCGTAAGCTGGAGCTTTAATGCATGGGGCGGGGAGCATGACGGATTATACGCCCATTGGGAACGGGATGATCTGGCGGCGGAACGGTTTTGCGAAAGGCTGGGGATCCCGTGTGTCGACGCTTCTCCCTTTGTCTTGGAAGGGGGCTCCGTCCACTCTGACGGGGAAGGGACCATTCTGACCACGGAAGCCTGTCTTTTAAGCCCCGGGCGCAACCCTTCCATGAGCAAAATGGAAATAGAACGCATGTTATGCAATTATTTGGGCGGCGAAAAAGTGATCTGGCTGCCCCATGGCATCTACGGGGATGAGACCAATGAGCACGTGGACAACATCTGTGCCTTTATAAGGCCGGGGGTGGTGGCGTTGGCATGGACAGAGGATGAGGAGGATGTACAGTATCCTTATTCCAAGGCCTGTTATGAGCTGCTTTTAAAGGAACGGGATGCAAGGGGAAGAAAGCTTCAGATCATAAAGCTTCCCATTCCAAAGAAGCCTGTTTTGATAACAGAGGAAGAATGTAAGGGCTTTGTATTTGAAGAAGGAGAGGACGAACGAGAGCCGGGGGAGCGCCTGGCTGCGAGTTATGTAAACTTCTATATTTCCAACAGGAGCGTGATCCTGCCGCAGTTTGGCGATGAAAACGATGAACAGGCAGCGAGGATCTTAGGTAAAGCGTTTCCCGAAAGAAAGATCGTACCCGTTATGGCGAGGAGCGTTATCGTGGGCGGAGGGAATATACACTGCATTACCCAGCAGATCCCGGAAGGGACTTTATGAGGCGGACGGATATAAGAAAGACGATCAAAAGGAGCAGGACATATGCGAGAGGTAACGGTAGCTGCAATTCAGATGCAGATGGGAAAGACCGTAGAGGAAAATATTGCAAAGGCCGATAAGATGGTGCGGCAGGCGGCGGAAGAAGGGGCGAATATCATATTGCTGCCGGAATTGTTCGAGCGGCCCTATTTTTGCCAGGAACGGCGCTATGAATACTATGATTATGCCCTTCCTGTTACGGAAAATCCGGCAGTCAGACATTTTATGGAGACAGCAAAGGAACTGTCCCTTGTGATTCCTGTCAGCTTTTATGAAAGGGACAAAAACAGGCTTTACAATTCCGTTGCCGTTATTGACAGGGACGGCACGCTTCTTGGAGTATACAGGAAGACCCATATTCCCGATGACCATTATTATCAGGAAAAATTTTATTTTTCTCCCGGAGATACGGGTTTTTTGGTATGGGATACGGGATACGGCAGGATCGGTATCGGGATCTGCTGGGACCAGTGGTTCCCCGAAACAGCCAGGATCCTTGCCTTAAAGGGAGCGGAGCTTTTGCTTTATCCTACGGCGATCGGAAGCGAGCCTGTTTTGGAAAAGGACAGCAGCGCTTACTGGAGGCGTACCATGAAGGGACATGCGGCGGCAAACGGCATACCGGTCATTGCGGCAAACCGCATCGGAAGGGAAGATGTAGAACCCTGTGAGGAAAACGGAGGACAGTCTTCATCCCTGACCTTTTACGGTTCTTCCTTTATGACGGACGGCACGGGAGAGGTAATAAAAAGCGCATCCAGGGATAAAGAAGAGATCCTGACGGCCGTTTATGACCTGGAAAAGCTTGCTAAAGAGCGGCTTGAATGGGGGCTGTTCCGGGACAGAAGGCCGGAGTGCTATAAAGACATCTGTCAATAAGCGGTATGAAAATAATGCATAAAAAATAATATGCAAATAGCTTTCCTGTATGTTGTAAAAATCAAAAAAATATTGTAAAATTAATAAGGTATATCTGTATCAGGCAGATTTTCGTGAAATGAATCAGAAAGAAAAATATAAAACAGGCATGAGGGGAGAAAACTATGGATATTAGAGAATTTGTGGATTTGGAAGAGCTGGAAGCGATTCAGGCGGCATGGGCCAATGCGACAGGGCTGGCGGCAATTTTTACCGACGCCCAGGGCGAGTACATAACCGGCGATTACAATTTTACGGATTTTTGCATTAAATTGACCCGTGGAAGCCAGGAAGGCTTAAGGAGATGTGTGGATACGGACCAGAACGGACTTAAAAAAGCCTGTCTGGAAAAAGGATGCTATAAATGTCATGCAGGCCTTATGGATTTTGCCTATCCCATCGCCATACATGAGACGGGAGAGGTAGTCATGACCGCTATAGGAGGACAGGCGCTTCCCAGCGACCAGCCTGTGGACGAAGAGGAATTCCGCAAAATAGCAAAGGAGATCGGGGTGGATCCCGACGCCTATCTGGAAGCGTTATACCGCGTGCCCGCCATGCCTGAAGCAAGGATCAGGGCCTGTGCGGACCTGCTCGGCATGGTAATCGATACTTTTGTGAACCAGAGATATCTGGACTACAATGAGAAGGACAAAATGAAGATCTACGCAGAGAATCTGGACAGAATAAACGGCGTTATCAACAGGATCGAGGATAATTCCAAGAAGCTTACCAAGATTGCATCCAAAGAGGGGATCCTCGCATTGAACTCCGCCATTGAAGCGGCAAGGCTGGGAACGGCAGGCGCTTCCTTCAGCATTTTGGCAAAGCAGCAAAGCGATTTGTCCAAGCAGAGCGGGGAAATTTATGAGCAGATCGGCAATGATATCAATACCATATCGGAAGCCGTTTATGAAATGAACCATGCGGGCGAAAAAAAGGCTTCTGAAGAGCTTAAGCTGGAAGATTTATTATAAAGAAACCAGTTACAATGAAAAAAGATCGTAAGACGGATAAAGAGAGGGAGATACCGCATGAAAAAGTTCATTGAGGAATTTAAGGCCTTTGCATTAAGGGGAAATGTTATGGATATGGCGGTCGGCGTCATTATCGGCGGCGCATTTTCCGGGATCGTCACTTCCCTGACGGATAATTTCATTAATCCGATCCTGAATGTCATAACCGGCCATGCCAGATATTCGTGGTCCGATATTGCAGGTTTCGGTTCGGCTTTTTTATCGGCAGTGATCAATTTCATCATCATGGCATTTATCCTGTTCTGCCTGATCAAGATTATCAATAAGATAACAAGCATGGGGCACAAGGAAGAGGTAAAGGAGAAGACTACAAAGACCTGTCCTTTCTGCCAGAGTGAGATTTCCATAAAAGCGACAAGATGCCCCCACTGCACTTCGGAGCTTGCAGACGAATAGGCGGAGCGGAGGCAGAAAAAGCGGTTTAAGTATGATAAAGCGGGAGAGACGTAAGGTTTCTTCCGTTTTTTTATTGTGCGCAGGAATTGAGACGGGTAGGGATCGGACCAAACGGATATGGCCTGCATATCTGTCCGGCGGCTGACCGGTCGTAGGGATTTTATAGAGAATTTTATGCAATCCTATAAAATGGGATAAAAAACAATTGCAGACTGTTTGTTTAGGGGCTTGCAATTGTAAAGAGAGAGGATGTGACAGGATGCAGTACCGGTTATTAATAGCGGATGACGATCCGGATATCTGTGCCATGCTGAAGGATTTTTTTGAGATGTCGGGCTATCTGGTGGAGACCGCCCATACGGGAGTGGAAACCCTGGAAGCTTTAAAGGGAAATCCCGATCTGATCTTATTGGATATCAATATGCCGGAAATGGACGGCATTACGGTATGTAAAAGGATCCGGAACCAGGTCAACGTGCCCATTGTTTTTCTGACGGCAAAGATAGAGGAGCAGGACCGGGTAAATGGACTGATGGCAGGCGGGGACGATTATATTATGAAGCCTTTCAGCATGGATGAACTTTTGGCAAGGGTGGCCGCCCATCTTCGGAGAGAGGAGCGGGGAAGGGATAAAAAGCAGTTGAAAACCGCAGGGGAATTTCTTATTAATCTTTATGACCGTAAGGTATTTGCCGGGGAAAAAGAAATTGTCTTTACAAGGACGGAGTTTGATATCATAGAATTTCTGTGCAGCAATAAGGGCAGGATCTTTGATAAGGAAACCATTTACGAACGGCTTTGGGGCTTTGACAAGGACGGGGACAGCGCTATCATTACGGAGCATATCAGAAGGATCAGGAGTAAATTTGCAAGGGAATCGGATGTAAATGTGATCGAAACAGTATGGGGTGTGGGGTATCGATGGGTATTATAAAAAAGTGTAAAGAAAAATTGAAAAGAAGAAGCCTTAAAGTGACTCTGGCAATGTATATCATGGAGGGAATCGTGGGAACCATCATAGCCTGCGTCCTGATTACCAATTATATTGACAGCTGGGCGGAAATGATACGCAATTCGAACGGGATCACGGAAAGGCAGATGGTAATGGCCTTCCATACGGTTTATACCCTGGAAAGCACCAGCTTTCCCACGGAAGTTTTTAGACAGCTTGCCGTTTTGGATATGATACAGATGCTGGCCGTTCTTTTCTGTATCGTCTCAGGGATCGTATTTATCAGCTGGATCTATTACAAAAAGAAGCTGGAAGCGCCCCTGGAAATTTTGAAGCTGGAAATAAAGCATATTGCAGGGGATGATCTGAGTTTTGACTGCAGCTATTTCAGCGGGGATGAGATGGAAGAAATATGCAACGCATTTAACCGCATGAGGCTGCAGCTGATTAAAAGCCGGAAAGAAATGAGGGGGCTTTTAGAAAAGCAGAGAGAATTGAACGCCGCCTTTGCTCATGATATCAGGACGCCCGTGACGGTAATGAAGGGATACAGCCAGATGCTGTTAAAATTTTACCCGGAAGGCAGGGTTTCAAGTGAAAAACTTCTGGAGACCCTTAAGATGATCGACAGACAGGCGGACAGGCTGGAGCGGTTTTCCGGTACCATGAAAGAGATCCATTCCATAGATGAATACAGGGTGGAAAAAAAAGAAGCGGCCATGAAAGAAGTCATGGGCAGGCTTTGTGCCAATCTAAAAGGGATGGCAAAGGAAGGAATGGAGATTTTAACCGCTTATGACGGGGATGGGGAGCAGCTTTTGCATTGTGACCTCCATCTGATAGAGGAGGTGGCGGACAATTTGTTTGCCAACGGCTTAAGGCATGCGGGAAAAAAGCTGGAGCTTTACGGAAATATATGTGAAGGAAAGCTGGAAATATATGTAAAGGATGACGGGCTGGGCTTTTCAAAGGAAGTGCAGGAAAGGGCCATGCGCCCTTATTTTACCACGGATGATGAGCATTTCGGAATGGGACTGACTATCTGCAAGACCCTTTGCGCAAAGCATGGCGGGGGATTGGAGATAACCAATTCCATCCACGGAGGGGCGATCGTCTGCGCCATATTTGAAGTGGACGGATAAAAGCGGTTACGGACAAATTCCCGAATTGTGAAAGTAGTTACCGGCGGACACAGGTTATAGGGAAAGAATAGGGAATTAAGAAATATGATGCTTTTGGAAGGACAAAAAATACAGCGGCAGCTGAGGGTCCGGAAAAGAAAGGAGCTTTTGAATAGATGGAAACAGAGATCAGACTGGAAGGAGTTTGCAAATATTACGGGAGAAAACAAGCTCTTAAGGATGTGACGATGACCATCCCGACAGGAATGTTCGGGCTTTTGGGAAGGAATGGGGCAGGAAAGACAACGCTTATGAAGATCCTTGCCACTCTTTTAAAGGCGGATGAGGGAAAGGTAAGCGTATGCGGCGTGGATGTGAAAAACAGCGTTAAGATCCGCAGTATGACGGGATACCTCCCCCAGGATTTTTCCATGTATGGAAATATGGGGGTCTATGAGGCCATGGATTATCTGGGCACTTTGTCGGGAATGTCCAAAAAGGAAAGAATGGAAAGGATTCCCGTGCTTTTGGAAAAGGTCAATCTTTCCAATAATTACCGGACTAAGGTAAAGGCCATGTCCGGGGGAATGAAAAGGAGGCTGGGAATTGCCCAGGCCATTTTAAACGACCCTAAGGTGCTGATCGTGGATGAACCCACGGCAGGGCTGGATCCGGAGGAGCGGGTGCGCTTCCGCAATCTCCTTTGTGAGATCGCAGAGGAGAGGATCGTTATTTTGTCCACCCATATTGTAGGGGATGTGGAGGCAACCTGTGAAAACATCGCCATCCTGGATGAAGGAAGCCTGAAATTTGTGGGAACGGTGGAGGAGCTGCTCGCAATGAGCGCAGGAAAGATCTATACTGCCGAGGTTTCCCGCATGGAGCTGGAAAAGCTGAAAAAGGATTATATTGTTACCGGAATGCTGACAAAGGGCAGTATGGTGGATGTGAGGTTCGTATCGGAGGAAAGACCCTTTGAAGGGGCTAAAAACTGTGATCCCAATGTGGAGGACGCTTATTTATATGTGATGAATGAGAAAGGCGGGGAGACAATATGCTTATAAGCCTGATCAAAAAGGAATGTTCCATGTGGATGAAGAGCATTATTTTTTATGCCTATGTGATCATCCTGGTAGTATTTTATGTTTCACAGATGGAAAGCGGGATGCTCATAAGCCGGCCGGAGCCGGGAGCGGCCGATTACGGATATACTTATTCGGATGATGAAAGGATCATCATGGACAGTACGTTAAAGGATCTTGTCATCGACTTTGTAAGTGAAAGGCCCTTTGCCACTTATCCGGTAGGCTTTTACAAGGAGATAACCCTGTCCGAGGAAGAGCGGGATGAAGTTGCGGCATGTATTGAAAGGCTTTGTAAAATGAGCAGGGAAGAATGGGAAAAGGCGGTGGATGAATATGAAGAAGGATATTCCGTGGAGTATGACGATTTCGGCAGACAGACGGTAGAAGAAAAGATACCCTGGCCCGTTGTAACGGATCCTGAGATCACTTACGGGGAGTTTGAAGAGATCATGGAGGAGGTCGCGGGCATTATAGGCCGGGGCAGCGACTACGGGAAGGAAAGGCTTAAGGGGCATGCAGAGGTAAAGATGACCTATGAGCAGGCTCTTTCGGAATATGAAGATGTTTTATATAAGGATAAGGTAAGCGGGGCTTATGCCAGGATATTCTGCGATTATATCGGTATCATCTTAGGACTTCTGCCTGTTTTCTTTGGCACCGCCAGAGTATTAAAGGATAAGAGAAGCCGGGTAAAGGAGGTCGTTTATGCAAAGAGGGCCGGTTCTGCCACCGTCGTATGCTCAAGATATCTGGCCATCGTTATTATGATCTTGCTGCCGGTCCTGCCGCTTTCCCTTCTGCCTTTGTCGAAGGCTGTATATGTTGCCAGGGCGGCGGGTGTAGGAGTCGATTATCTTGCGTTTTTAAAGTATGCCATAGGGTGGCTTCTTCCTACCGTTTTGTTTGTTACGGCGTTTTCTTATGCGGTCACGGAGCTGACGGAGGGATTTTTAGCGGTTTTGGTCGGTGCGGCGGTATGGTTTGCGGCGATTTTCTTAACCCCCTTCGGTCTGAAGCATGCAGGGTGGAACCTGATTCCCCGGTTTAACAGCCTGGGAGAATACGGGCTGTTTTCGGATATTTTAGACCAGCTTATCATAAACAGGATATTGTATACGGTTTTCGCTTTATTGCTCCTGGGAATTACTTTGATGATCTATGAATTGAAGAGGAAAGGAGTTTTAAAAAATGGAAAAGTTTCTGAAAATCTCGGCAGTTAATTTTAAATATAATCTCCTTCCACATTTAACGGTCAGCCTGATTTTATGCCTTGCAGCCCCTCTTTTTATCGGGACGAAAAATCTGGACGCATATCAGGTGGCAAAGGTAATGGAGGGCTATGTGGCCTTGATTGGCATCGTGTTATTGATCCCTGTATTTATACCGGATATGAATAAGGATATCAGGGATTTAACGGCCAGCAAGCAGACGCCCATGTTCTTTCTTCATGTGATAAGGATCCTTTGGGCGCTTTTGTTTCTGCTGATCTTAGGCGGGCTGTTCCTTTTCGTGCTGAAAAGGGAAAACTGTGTTTTTGATTTTGGGGAAATGTTTTATACGGTCATGGCTAACGCTCTGTTCCTGGGAGGTATGGGAATGTTTGTTTTTGCCCTTTTTGATCAGGCGGTCTTTGCCTATATGATTCCCTTAGTCTACTATGTCATCAATTTCGGAGGGCGGAAGCAGCTTGGAAATTTCTACCTTTTTTCCATGCAGGCGGGACATTTTTCGGAAAAGCACTATCTTTTTTTCGGAGGGCTGGTTTTTATGGCCGGTGCGGTTTTTATAAGAAAGATTGCAACCTCTCTATCCTTTTCTTTGTGTTATCATAAAGGAGGCTCTCATAAGTAGAAAAGAGCCGGGGAGGATTTTATATGATGTCAGATATTACCAACGGAATATTTGTGTTCGTACTTTTGGCCACACCGGTCATTCTCGTTCTTGTAGATATGATCCTGGGACTAAAAAAACAGAAGAGCCTGATTTTTGAGATCATCGCATTTGGAGTGGGATTTATCTATATGGGGCTGTGCTTTATACTGTGGGATCCCCCTATATACAGCCAGCCCATTTACAAAATGGCGGGTTATGGAACGGCGGATTTTTCCTCCGTGCACGAACCGGTGTCCAGGGAACATGTCTTAACGCTTTTGGTCATTGCCATGATCGGTTTTGTGGCTTATCTTATCTTAAAATATGCGGGGCGGCATTTGGCTCCTTTGGCAAAGGTATTCTGTATCGGGGGATTTTACGGCGGTGTGATCGTCAATGTGCTGTTTTTAATACAGCTTTTGTGCGGCGCAAGGCCCATCGATATATCTCCGGGGCAGGTGATCAGTGAAAATATTGTATTCATTTTATGCGAATGCATTGTTCCCGTTTTATTTCTCATTCATGGGGGACGTATGTTTGCAGGCTTTGTCAGACAGCAGGCAAAGGAGCAGGAAAAGCTCCGTTATGAAGGAAGCGGTTTCCTTAACGGATGCAACCGGTTCCTCTGTAAAGGAGCAAATCTTTATTGGGCCGCTTTTATTGCAATGATCCCCCTTTACGGGATCGTTATCTGTATTTTGTGTCTCTTCGGCCAAAGGCCGGACAGTGTGATCAGGGCGTTTACGCAGACAAGCGACTGGATCCTGTCGGGAGAAGTATCGCCGCCCCCTGTAGAATACGAGGCCCATTATCTCTGTACGGTTTCCTTAAGAGGCCATAGGGGATTGGTAAAGCCCATACGTTACGGCATAAGAAGGGGAAACAGGATCGTGGTCAACCGGCAGTTGTGCGTGGCAAACGCATTTGAGCAGCTTTTAGAAGAGCGCACGCCCTGTTTCCATAAGGCTGTGAGGCATTTTTATGACACCTACGGCTATCCCATATCAAAATGGATCACAAACCCGTGGAGCGCCGACATCGTATATCTTTTTATGAAGCCCCTGGAATGGATATTTGTGGCGGTCCTGTACTTATTTGATGAAAAGCCGGAAAACAGGATCTGCAGCCAGTACCTGCCCTTAGAACATCATAAATAAGTATATTATAGAGTGGAAAAAGGCGCTTTTATGTGATAAAATGTGAATACCGTATTTGCATGGGGAAAAGAAAGCGATATGCTCGTTTTTCAGATGCATAAAATATAGAATTGTGCGGTAGAGGAGGATATTTTTTATGTCTCAAAACAGTTTCTGGAAAAAAGCGGGCTGGTTCATCGTAGCCCTTCTGCCTGCTGCTCTTTCCTTGATCCTGCAGTTTGGAGCGGCTATGGTATTCATGTTCATCATTGCCTTTGTGACGGCTTTTACACACCATGATGCAGGATTAAGCCAGGGTCAGCTCATGAGTCTTGTGCAGGATGCCTATATGTCCAATGTGTCCTGGATCGTTTTATTCTATCAGATCATCGGGGTCTTTGTATTCGGACTCTGGTATTTTTTTGCCTACGGAAAAAAGAAACGACCGGCGGGAGCGGAAAAGCCGGGAATCAAAGAGCTTGCCATGATCGTGGCCCTGGGGGCTTTTTTACAGGTGTTCATCAGCGGGATTTTGGGAATGATCAGCGAGCTTTTCCCCGATCTGTTAGAGGGCTATTTCGAAATGATGAAGACTGCGGGAATTACGGAAATGACTGTTATAACGTTTATTGCCACCGTTATTTTAGCCCCTATCGGAGAAGAGCTTTTATGCAGGGGCGTCATATTCAGGCTTGCGGGAAAGGTAAGCGCCAAATTCTGGGTGGCTAACTGTATCCAGGCCCTTGCCTTCGGCATTATCCATGCAAATCTTGTACAGGGCGCCTATGCCTTTTTCCTGGGACTGATCTTAGGATATATTTACGGTAAATACAGGAACATCTGGGCTTGTATGCTCTTACACGGAGCAGTTAACCTTTCCTCCAACTTTGTCGATATTCTGTGGGAGACGCTTCTTCCCGAACGGAATATAGTGCCGGGCGTCGGGTTGATCTGTGCGCTGGCTCTTGTTCTGATCTTGCTGGATTTAAAGGGATTGGGGCCCATAAAGCATTTGGACCCTGTAAGGTCTTTGGAGAAAGAGCAGGGGGATCCGGCGGTCCCCGGGGGAATGAATATGGTTTAAATCCTGCTTGATCGGTTAAGAGGATGAAGGTAAATAAATATTGTTTATAGCGGGGCCATGTGTGACTCATAAGAATCACATATGGTCCTTTTTTGTTTGAAAAGAGTCTTTGGTTTTTGTAAGTATGAATGGTTATATCCGGTGCATATAAAAATGCAAATATTGCCATACTAGACAAAAAAAGAAAAGAGGATCTGACAGGATGAAATATGTTTGTACGGTATGCGCGTATGTTTATGATGAAGAAAAAGGCGATCCGGAAAGCGGCATTGCACCGGGAACGAAATGGGAGGATGTGCCGGAAGATTATTTATGCCCCTTGTGCAAAGTGGGAAAAGATTATTTTGAAGAACAGGCGGAGTAGATAAGGAGGAGTCAGGTGGAAAAGAATGTTACATTGCCAATTACGGATGAAAACGGCTATTATGAGATCCGTCTGGAGAGCATCGGGGGGCTGGGAGCCAATCTGTGCGGGAAAATGCTGGGAGAACTGGGATTAAAATATCTGGGGTTGAACAGCGCCAGCTTTTCCAGCTACGGTTCGGAAAAAACGGGCACGCCGGTCAAGGGGTTTATCCGCTACAGCGCCCCCGGGGTGGATATACGGATCCATTCCCCTATTAAAAAGCCCCATCTTCTGGCGGTATTCCACAGCGCCCTTTTGTCTGATGCTTCTGTGCTGGAGGGATGCGGAAGCTATACCAATATCATTATCAATACGGTAAACGGAAAGGAATGGGAAGGCTTTAAAGGGCAGCAGGATTATGGAGGCGTTTATTTTGTGGATGCCCAGAAGATCGCCATAGAGACAAAATCCCGTGTCAATGTGGTCATGCTGGGAGCCATGGCAAAGGTCATGGGCTTTGTGGAGCTTGAGGCTCTTAACGCCATATGCGAAGCCGCCCTGGGAAGAAAGTATCCCGCCGCCCTTTCCGGTAACCTGGAAGGGATCAGGAGAGGATTTGAAGAAGTAAGAGCGGCGTGTGAATACGGCGGAGGACAAGGAGGAGAAGAAAGGCAGGACGTTAAGGGGGAGGAAGGCGCCAAGGACGGGCGGGCCGGTAAAAGCCAGAAAAAGTCCGGCAGTGAAGACGTTCCCACCTGGGGCTATGAGACCGCTCCCATAGGAGGCATCAATCCCAATTACGGAAACTGCGTGGTCAATGACCTGTCCCCGTCCAGACAGGGATATTTTCCCATATTTATCCCCGAAAAATGTATCAACTGCGGTTTATGCGACACAACCTGTCCCGATATGGTATTCCAGTTTCAAAAAGGGGAATTTAAGGGCAGGGAAATGATGATCAATAAGGGGCTGGATTATTATCACTGTAAAGGCTGCTTAAGGTGCGTGGACGTATGTCCGGTACAGGCCCTGGTAAGCGGAGTAGAGGCAGAACATCCCCGCAAGGAATATTTCATGCCCAACCAGGACCTTATAAGAAATCCCTTAAATTATGAAAAAGCGGGACCGGACGGCTATGTTACGTCGGAGTCCTATTTAACGGGGCGGCGCATGAAGGGAGGAGAGGTTTAGAATGCAGGAATGTAAACAGGTTATGGAATTTGCAAGCGGCAACGAGATGGCATCCATGGCAATCAGGCAGATCGGCTATGATCTGATGGGATATTATCCCATTACGCCGTCCACCCAGATCGCCGAAAATCTGGATCTTTTTAAGGCGGAGGGAAAGACGGATCTCATTATGATCGCGGCAGAAGGGGAACATAGTGCGGCGGGCATCTGCTACGGAGCGGCTGTGGGCGGCGCCAGGGTAATAAACGCCACCAGCGCCAACGGGCTGCTTTATGCTATTGAGCAGTTTCCGGTCCAGTCGGGCACCAGATATCCCATGGTCATGAACGTGGCGTGCAGGACCGTATCCGGGCCGCTCTCCATCAAAGGGGACCACAGCGATATCATGTACCTTTTAAATGCGGGATGGCCCATATTGTTCGCCCATTCCGCCCAGCAGGTCTACGACTTCAATATCATAGCGCTGAAGCTGGCGGAAGCCGTCAGGCTGCCTGTGGCGGTGGCCTATGACGGATTTTTTACCAGCCATCAGAAAAGAAGATGTATGCGTTTTGAGCAGGATGAAGATGTAAGGGCTTTTATAGGGGAAAAGAAAGAACCCTATCCTTTCCTGGATCT
Source organism: Lachnospiraceae bacterium UBA3273 (assembly GCA_002362385.1). Classification (GTDB taxonomy): domain Bacteria; phylum Bacillota; class Clostridia; order Lachnospirales; family Lachnospiraceae; genus UBA2882. Next base: position 119,060 of record DEUB01000046.1, on the reverse strand, counting down.
TACACATCCCATAACGGTAGGGGCTTATATGAACGAGCCGGATTTGATCAACAACCGATACCAGCTCCATCTTGCCATGGAGGAAGCGGTAAGGGTCCTGCCAAAGATTTTTGGAGAATACGGCGCCCTTTGCGGGAGAAATTACGGATGGTATGAAGGCTACTGCCATGAGGATGCGGAAACGCTGCTGGTACTGTTAGGTTCATCCTTTGACACGGCCATGGTGGCGGTGGACAGATTGAGAAAGCAGGGAAAAAAGGCGGGTGTCCTGACGCTTTCCGCATTGCGCCCCTTCCCGGAAAAGGAAATAGCAAAGCAGTTAAGACATGCCTCCCGCATTCTCATTGCAGACAGGCAGGACAGTTACGGGGCAGGAGGCGGCAATCTGTCCCTGGAGATACGTGCGGCCTTACAGAAGTACGGCTGCATCGGCAAGGTCAAAAACCTGGTATACGGCCTGGGAGGCAAGGATTTTTATGTGGAAGACGCCCTTGCCATGTTTGAAATAGCCGAAAGCGAAAGGGAAGAGCCTTTATCTTATTACGGAGTAGAAAGAGGGGATCCTAAGAAGGCGGGACCGGAAAAAGAAGCCTTTTTTGCGCCGCTTTCCAGGGAAAAGACAAAAATTTTGGCTACGATCGTAAAGGAAGCAGATAAGGAAAACGATCAGCTGTCAGAAGGCACAGGAGAGCCGGAGGGCAAGGCAATAGGGGAAAGTATGGTAATGCCCGCAGGTAAAAAGGTAACAGGCGGGCAGATCAATCAGACCGCGGCCATGCCAAAGCGGCTTGCGCCGGGACACGGAGCCTGCCCGGGCTGCGGCATTCCCGTCAACGTCAATATGCTCCTTAGAGCCATTGAAGATCCTGTTGTCCTTCTGTTTCAGACCGGGTGCGGTATGATCGTGACGACCCCTTATCCAAAGACCAGCTTTAAGGTTCCCTATCTGCACAATCTGTTTCAGAACGGCGCCGCCACCTTAAGCGGACTGGCCGAGATCTGCTACAGGAAGCAGGAAAAAGGGGAAATCCCCAAAGGGGACATTGTATTTATTATGGTAAGCGGGGACGGAGGCATGGATATCGGAATGGGGAGCGCCCTTGCAACGGCTCTCAGGGGACACCGGGTGCTTTTGTTCGAATATGATAACGGCGGTTATATGAATACAGGTTATCAGTTGTCCTATTCCACGCCCAAAGGAGCCAGAAGCTCCACCTCCCATGTGGGGAGCTGCCAGTACGGAAAACATTATTTCCACAAGGATATGCCTGCACTTATGGCGGCCACAAATATTCCTTATGTGGCTACAGTGGCGGAATCCGATCCGGTGGATTTTATAAGGAAGGCGGCAAAGGCTGCGGATTATGCCAAAAAAGAAGGTTTAGCTTATGTAAAAGCCATTTCTGCCTGCCCTTTAAACTGGAACGATCCGCCCAATAAGGAGCGCCGGGTCATAGAGGCGGCGGTCAACTGCTGCTACTTTCCGCTCTATGAAGTGGAACGGGGGATCACGACCTTAAATTATGATCCCGGGAAAAAGGGCAAAAAAATCCCCGTCCTCGACTGGCTTTCTATGATGGGAAGGACGAAGCATTTAAAAAAGGAAGAGTACAGGGAAGTGGTGGAGTCTTTGCAGGCAGAAGTTGACAGGCGGTTTAAATGCCTTGTGGCAAAGTCGGAAAGCCCTTATTTGTAGAAAGTCCCGGGAGTATAAGAGAATACAGGGCAGATCAATGTATTTTGTGGAAAGATCTGGAAATAATAAATTGGGAAAGCTTATAAGAAATAAGGAGGAAGCAAATGGCAGTTGATTTTAAAAACAGCGAAACAAAGGATAATTTGATGAGGGCCTTTGCAGGGGAAAGCCAGGCGAGAAACCGGTATACCTTTGCGGCAGGGGTGGCAAAAGAGCAAAAGCAGCAGGCCATCGGACAGATATTTCTTTATACCGCAGATCAGGAAAAGGAACATGCGGAGATTTTTTACAACCATTTAAAGGAGTTAGCGGGAGAGAACATCCATATAGACGGCTCATATCCCGTCGATCTGACAGAGGACCTTTCGAAGCTCTTAAGGATGGCACAGCATAATGAGTATGAGGAACATGATGATGTGTACAAAAATTTTGGGGATAAAGCAAAGGAAGAAGGCTTTATGAAGGTTGCAAACAGCTTTTATATGATCGCGGAGATCGAGAAATTCCATGGCGACCGCTTTGGAAGGTTTGCCGATTATTTAGAGCAGAATAAGCTTTTTGTTTCCGATGTAAAAACGGGCTGGATCTGTTTAAACTGCGGATATATTTATGAAGGGGAAAGGGCGCCGGAGATCTGCCCTGTCTGCGAGCACGACCAGGGCTATTATATCAGGCTTGCGCTTTCTCCTTATGCGGAAAGGAGCGGAAAATAAATGAAACCGGTATTTTTAAAGTGCGGGGACGCTGTTTTTTACCTGGCAGGCGGAAAGAAGGAAGAGGCGGTAAAATGCTTAGCGCCTTCAGGAGGAATCCTTGACTGCTCCATGTCGGAGGGAGCCGGGGAAAAGCATCTTCCCATAGTGGAGTCAGACGGCAGCAGGATTACCGTCCGCATAGGCAGTGTAGAGCATCCCATGACACAGGAGCACAGTATTCAGTGGGTGTTTCTGGAAACGGAGAAGGGCGGACAGTTTGCATATCTTGACGCCGACGAAAAGCCTTTGGCGGAATTTACCCTTTCGGAAGGGGATAAGGCGTTAGCGGCATATGCCTACTGTAACCTGCATGGATTCTGGAAGACGGAAATTAAATAGGGTAAATCAAAAAAATAAGCCGAAAGCCAGTTCTCTTTTGGCTTATTTCTTTGTGTTTTGCGGTGCAAAAATCTGGAAAAATCCCATGAACTATTGTAGAATGAATATGGATAACTGCAAAACCCAAATTATAACAGGAGGTGCTTCAAATGGGTAGATTGGAAGGAAAAGTGGCAATAATAACCGGAGGCAATTCGGGCATCGGCGCAAAAGCGGCGGAGATGTTTGCAAAGGAAGGCGCTAAGGTGGTCATTTCCGCCAGAAGAGAGGCGCAGCTTTTGGAAGTGGAAAATAAGATCAGGGAAAACGGCGGAGAAGCCATGAGCGTAACCTGTGATATTTCCAAGCCGGAACAGTGCAGCGCGCTTGTGGAAAAGACCGTGGAAAGGTTCGGGACGGTGGATATTCTGGTAAACAATGCGGGAGTGCTTGACAGCGGCCTTGAGGCGGTGGAAAAGGTTTCCGATCAGACCATTGATTATCTCATCGATATTAATACAAAGGGGACCATGTACGTGACAAGGGAATGCGCAAAGATCATGCTTTCCAAAAAATCCGGTTCCATAGTCAATGTGGCCAGTGTGGCGGGATACTGCGGCAACGGCGGCGCCGCTTATGTGGCAAGCAAGGCGGCCGTTATCGGACTTACCAAAAACATTGCCATGAGGAGCGCGTCATCCAATGTACGCTGCAACGTTGTGTGCCCGGGAACCGTTGTGACGCCCATGACCATGAATTTAAAAAAGGATGAGCTGGATGCAGATATGTTTTCTGCCATGAGCAAGCATGCGGATAATTCCCTTCCGCCCTGTATGCCTGAAGAAGTGGCCAATGTTCTGCTGTTTTTAGCTTCTGACGAATCATCGGCGGTAACCGGTCAGGTCATGGTGGTGGACCATGGAGCGGATTTATAAAAACTGCGTTCGGGCCCATAGAGTGAAAAACGACTTAAGAAGGAATGCCTTGTGAGAAAAATACCTTATAAAAAGCTTTTGGCCGCGTTTTTTGTGTTTCTCTCTTATGTGGCGGCGGGAGCGGTCATTCCCTTTACGGAGCAGCCCTCTGTCAGTGAAGAGACCATGAAGGATTTTCGTGCGGAGGATTTTTACGGAGAGGAAAACGGCATAGAGCGGGCGGCGGTCATTTCTGATAATGAGGACGCCCTGAAAGAGAGGATCCGCCTGATTTCACAGGCAAAAGAGTGCGTGGTCCTTTCCACCTTTGAATTTGATGCGGACGAAAGCGGAAAAGATATGCTGGCGGCCCTTATGGCTGCAGGAAAAAGAGGGGTAAAGGTTTCCATCCTTGCGGATGGTTTCCCGAGCCTCCTTTCCATGAATGGGAACGCTTATTTTCATGCATTGTCGCTTTTGGAAAATGTGGAGATCAAAATATATAATCCCGTCAATGTCCTGCACCCGTGGAAGCTTATGGGACGCCTCCACGACAAATATCTGATCGTGGACGATACCGCATATATCGCAGGGGGCAGGAATACCTATGACTTTTTTCTGGGAGAGGGAACGGGATATATTAATTATGATTGGGATGTTTTAGTATACTGTGAGAAAAAAGGCGCGCCTTCCATGGAGGCTTTGAAGGCATATTACCGGAACATTTGGAATCTGCCGGAATGCAGAAGCTTTGGAGGCAGCGAAGCCGTGGGCAGGCTTCTTGACGCCAAAGAAGCGGCAGAGGAATTGAACGAACGGTATGTTTCCATGGAAAAGGAGCACCCGGACTGGTTCGAGGCAGTGGATTATGCGTCGGTCACAAGGCCGGTAAAGAAGATTACCCTCCTTACCAATCCCGTAACCCCTTATGCAAAGGAGCCGGTGGTATATTATAAAATGACCGGGCTTATGCAAAGCGCCAAAGAAGAAGTGCGCTTTCATACGCCTTATATCGTATGTAATGACTGGATGCTTGAACGGCTGAAGGACGTCTGCAAAAATGTAGACCGGGTTACGATGATGACAAATTCCGTGGCCAATAACGGAAACTTTTTCGGGGCTATGGATTATGACAGACACAGGGGCGACATTCTGGATACGGGAGTGGATATCTTAGAATATGAGGAAGGGGTATCCTATCACGGGAAGTGTTTCATCATGGATCATGATATTACGGGGATCGGTTCTTTTAACTGGGACATGCGCAGTACATATATGGATACGGAAATGATGGTCATCATCCATAGTGAAGAATTAAACCGGGACATGAGGATGGAAATGGAGCGTTATGAAAAGGAAGCGCTGACTGTGATAGATACGGAGAATGTGGCGGCGAAAGACGGCGCAGAACCTAAGGAGTTAACGCGAAAGAAAAAAGCCGTGTTAAAGCTTTTACGGATATTTACAGGATGGGCGCGGTTTTTGATGTAAGGTGGGTCATATGACGAATATTGCAATCATAGAAGATGATAAAGGCTTGAATAACGGCATCGCCTTAGCGTTAAAGCAGGAGGGCTTCCGCTTCTACCAGTACGGCGCTTTAGGGGAGGTTGAAAATATACAGGACATGGATCTGTTGATTCTGGATATCAATCTGCCGGACGGAAACGGGTTTGATTTTTTAAAGGAGCTTAGGACGCGCTCCGATGTGCCGGTCATCATCCTGACGGCAAATGATCTGGAAACCGATGAGGTAATGGGGCTGAACCTGGGGGCGGATGATTATATGACCAAGCCCTTCAGCCTTATGGTGCTCCGCGCCAGGATCGAAAAGCTTCTCCAGAAAGGGAAAAGGGAGAAGGAGGGCCGGAAGCTGTGGCGTTTCGGAGAGCTGGAGCTGGATTTTGAAAACATGCGTTTTTTAAAGGCGGGAGTACAGGTAGAGCTTAGTAAGACGGAGCAAAGGCTGTTAAAGCTTTTAGTGGAAAACCACAATATTACCATGAAGAGGGAAACGCTTCTAAGCAGGGTCTGGACCGACGGGGCGGAATATGTGGATGAAAACGCCCTGTCGGTTACGGTAAAAAGGCTTAGGGACAAGCTGGAGGATAAGGATACAAAGTATATCCATACGGTTTACGGTATCGGATATGTGTGGGAAGAGCGGTAGATAATGATGAATCCATTTCGTGACAGAAAAACGATTGACGGCTTAAACCGGATGTTGGACGATGCCATAGCGGGACGCTTTGAAGAAGGAAATTATGATGAGAGCGAGCTTTCAAAGCTGGAGGTCAAATGGAAAAGGTATCTGACATCCTCAAAGCTGTCAGCGCAGAAAGTAGAAGAGGAGAGAAGGAACTTAAAGGAGCTGATAACGGATATTTCCCATCAGACCAAGACGCCTCTTTCAAATATTCTTCTTTATACCCAGCTTTTGGGAGAACAGCCTTTAGATGATGATGTCATGGAAATGGTTGAGGAGATCCGCAGACAGTCCGAAAAGCTGGAATTCCTCATCCGGTCCCTGATCAAAACCTCCAGGCTTGAGACGGGGACGTTCCGGCTTTTGCCGGAAAAGGGAGATATGGGAAGTATGGCCGGAGAGGTCAAAAAGATGGCGGAAGCGAAAGCCGGGGCAAAGGGGATCGTCATAGAAGCGGATGAGACGAAAAAGCGGGCGGTCTTTGATGAAAAGTGGACGAAGGAAGCGGTATTTAATATCTTGGATAACGCGGTAAAATATTCCCCAGAAGGCTCAAGGATTTTCATTGCAGTCCGGGAATTTGAAATGTTTGTATGCCTTGAAATAAAGGATGAAGGCATGGGGATCGGGGAAGATGAGATTCCGAAGATTTTCGGCAGGTTTTACAGGGGAAAGGCCGTTAAGAATGAAGAGGGCGTGGGGATCGGGCTGTATCTTTCCAGGCAGATCATTGAAGCGGAAGGCGGATACATTAAAGTGATCTCTAAACCCGGAAAGGGGAGCAGATTCCAGGTTTTTCTGCCAAAGGCGTGAAAACTTTCAAAACTGTAAGATTTCAGAAAGAATGTGGAAAGAACAGTCTGTTATAGTCTATGTTAAGGAAACAACATAGACTATAATTTTTTATAAGGAGAGTAAGAGCATGGTTGTATTAAAGACCGACAATTTAAAGAAATTTTACGGAAATGATGAAAATCAGGTAAAGGCATTAAACGGCGTGAGCCTTTCCATTGAACAGGGGGAATTTATCGCCATCGTAGGAACCAGCGGAAGCGGGAAGTCCACGCTTTTGCACATGTTAGGCGGGCTGGACCGTCCCACATCCGGCAAGGTATTTGTGGACGATAAGGACATTTTTACTTTGAAGGATGAAGCCCTTACCATTTTCAGGAGAAGAAAGATCGGATTTGTCTTTCAGGCGTTTAACCTGGTGCCGGTATTGAATGTATACGAAAATATCGTTTTGCCCATAGAGCTTGACGGAAATGAGGTGGACGAGGCCTATGTGGAACAGATCATAGAGGTGTTGGGCCTTAAAGAAAAGAAAAACAGCATGCCCAGCCAGTTATCGGGGGGACAGCAGCAGAGGGTGGCCATCGCCAGGGCCTTAGCGTCCAAGCCCACGATCCTTTTGGCGGATGAACCCACGGGAAACCTGGATTCCAAAACCAGCCAGGATGTATTGAGCCTGCTTAAGATAACAGGGCAGAAATTCGGACAGACCATTGTCATGATCACACATAATGAGGAAATTGCCCAGATGGCGGACAGGATCATCCATATTGAGGACGGTCTCATCGTAAAGGCAGGTGAGAGCCATGCTTAGGGTAAAAAATCAGAAAGTGATCAAAAAGATTTCCACCCGTTCCTTGTTGGCCAATAAGAAAAAGAATCTGATCGCCGTCATGGCCATCATGCTTACCTGTATTATGTTTACGGCTGTTTTTTCCATTGGAGGAAGCATCATAAAAAGTATGGAGGAATCCACTTTCAGGCAGGTGGGCGGCAGGAATATGGCGGGTATCAAGTATGCTTTGCAGGAGGACTATGATATTTTGTCAAAAGATCCCGCAGTCAGGGATATCTGCAAAAATATTATTGTAGGAAGGGCGGATAACAGGGAGTTAAGCAAATTAAATGTTGAGATCAATTATGCCGATGACCTGTATGCGAAAACGACCTTCTGTTTTCCGGATACAGGCACGATGCCAAAGGAACGGCTTGACATTGCGGCAAGCAGCATTGTGCTTAAAGAGATGGGAATCCCTCTTTCCATCGGGGCAAAGGTGCCCCTATGCGTAAATGTGGACGGAAAAGTCTATGAAGAGGAATTTACCCTGTGCGGCTACTGGGAAGGGGATCCGGTGGCAATGGCCCAGGAGTGCTGGGTATCCAGGGAATTTGCAGACGAAGTGGCGCCTGCTCCTACGGTACCCATTTCAGAGAATGATTGGCATTACGGAGGTTATTATAATATAGATTTTAATTTTGCAGACAGCTGGGATATTGAAGGGCAGCTTTTAGAGCTCCTTAAAAGAAACGGATACGATCCGGAAAAAACAGATTACGGCATAAACTGGGCGTACACCACCAGTGATGTAGACTGGCAGAGCATTGCCCTGATGGCGGGACTGTTAGTCATTATCATGCTGTCGGGCTATCTGATCATTTATAATGTCTTCTATATTAACGTGACGGGAGATATCCACCAGTACGGCCTGTTAAAAACCATCGGAACTACGGGAAGACAGCTTAAAAAGCTGGTAAGGAGGCAGGCAATGCTTTTATCTCTTTTGGGGATTCCTGTGGGAATGATTCTGGGAACGGTTTTATCCAGGGTGCTTTTGCCGGTAATTTTGGGAAATTTTGTGACTTTTAAGGTGTTTTTTTCCATAAACCCGCTGATCTATCTGGCAAGCACCGTTTTTACCTTTGCGACCGTACTGATAAGCTGCAGGAAACCGTGCAGCCTTGCATCCAGGGTATCCCCCATAGAAGCGCTTCGCTATACGGAAAGATTCTCGGTAAAAAAGAAAGCGAAGAAAAGCAGGAAAGTTTCGGCCTTTGCCATGGCTGTTGAAAATGTCAGGAGAAGCCGTAGAAAGGTTATCATTGTGGTATTGTCCCTTTCCATGAGCATGATTTTAGTCAACTGCATTTATAATGTGGTCCACAGCTTTGATATGGATACCTATATTTCCCACAGCATTACGGGAGATTACCAGGTTACCCACAGTTCGGTCTTAAATCTGGCGTCCCAGGTCAGCATCTATGACGGTATCAGCCGGGAAGAGCTTGAAATGTTGAAAGAGCTTAAAGGGGTCGAATCTGTGGCAGCGGTATATGCGGGATACGGGACGGCTCTTTTGGATGAAGAAGGAAAACAAAGAGTGGAAGATTATGTAAACCAAATTGAGTTTTTAAGGAACGATCCGTGGACGATGGAGAATCTGGAAACCGAAGTAAAAGGAAATGGGGAGCTGATGGCGCTTACTTACGGTGTAGACAGAAATACCTTTGAATATCTGGAAATTTACGGTAAGAGCATAAGCTGGGAGGAGTTTAACAACGGTTCCTACTGTCTGCTCTATGAAGAAGGCGCGGATAATGAAGAAGAGTATATGTTCCGGACAGGGGATAAGATACGGCTTAAAAGAGATGACGGCATTGTAAGGGAATATGAAGTTCTCGGGGTGGCGGATATTCCGTATTCCATGAGTACCAGAAGCTATCTGGCTCTCGGAATTTCCCTCATCCTGCCGGAAGAGGAATATCTTGCCCATACAAGCAGGTCCGGCGCCATGAATACATCTCTTACAATACAGGATGATAAGGAGGAAGAGATAGAGAATTTCTTATCATCCTATACGGAAAACGAAAATGACGAGCTCGTTTATGTTTCCAGACAGACCTATGTGGATGAGTTTGAAGGCTTTGTATCCATGTTCTGGATCGTAGGCGGGGCCCTGAGCTTTATCCTTGCCCTTATAGGGATCTTAAATTTCATCAACGCCGTTGTGACCAGCATTCTTTCGAGAAAACAGGAGTTCGCCATGATGGAGGCCGTGGGAATGACAAGAAGGCAGCTCCGTGCCATGCTGGTATATGAAGGGCTTATATATGCGGGGCTTACTTTTGGATTTTCCCTGACTTTGGGAAATGTGCTCTGCGGGGTGCTTGTGAATATGGCGGCGGGAATGTTCTGGTTTTTCAAATATTCCTTTGTGATCTGGCCTGTTTTGGTCTGCGTGCCGGTGCTGGCGGCGCTGGCGGCACTGATCCCTTACGGGGCTTATGGGCAGATGAGTAAGGACAGCGTCGTGGAGAGATTGAAATTGATCGAGTAGAAGCGACGGGGCGTGTGCGGGATCTTGCAAAAATTATGGCGGAGGCAGGGCTTTATTTTCGGAATAGTTTTTCTGTTTTTCTAATCTTACTGTAAAATGTGGTTTTTCCGGGCAGCCCGCTTGGAAAAGCCGGCTGTTTGCGGGGGCGCGTCAATGCGGCATCCGTGCCGCAAAGACGCTTACCAGCCCGTCCTGGGCTGGTACCCCTTGGTTCTTGAGAGGGCAGCAGGAAAAAACACATTTTTCAGTAGGAGATTAGAAAAAACAGAAAACTATTCCGAAAATAAAGCCCTGCCTCCGCCATAATTTCTGCAAGATCCCGCACAGCGCCCCTCATTATGAGTTGAGAAGTGGCATGGTTAAAAAGTTTGAAAGTGGATGTTTTAATCAATCCAATATGGGGATATGATGCATATAAAGTAATGAAGGGATACAAGAAGAATGAGAGGTTTGGTTCTTTTTGGCGTCACAAGGAGGAGTGAAAAAATGAATACACAGAGTAAAACTATGAGGATCGTACTTGCAGGCTTGTTTGCGGCTTTGACCTGCGTGGCGACTATGATCATCAGGATCCCCACATTTAAAGGTTATGTTCATATCGGAGATTGTATGGTCATCGCATCGGGCGTGATTTTAGGGCCTGTAGTGGGCGGGCTGGCAGCGGGTATCGGTTCCATGCTGGCGGATCTGCTGGGAGGCTATTATGTTTTTTCAGCGGCAACTTTCGTAATTAAGTTTGGAGCAGCCTTTGGGGCGGGAATCGTCTTTTCCGCATTCTGGAAGGTGTTTAAAAAGTACAGCCTGCCGGGAACCGTTCTTGCGGGAATTGCGTCAGAGGTTATCGTGGTTTTAGGGTATTTCATATTCGAAATCTTTTATGAGGGCTTTGCGGCGGCTGTTGCGGAAATCCTTCCTAACTGCGTGCAGGGCGTTACCGGCCTGATCCTGGCGGCGGCCCTGACTCCGGTATTGCTGCAGATTCCTATGATAAAGGATATCCGGTTGAAACTGAAACTGAAGAAACCAACCCCGAATTCATAAGAATGTAATAAAAAGGATAGGAGAGTGAAGGAATTTTCACTTTTCCTATCCTTTTTTGATTTTCAGCCTGGTGTGATACGGGTTAGATCAGTACCTTGGAGAGAAAATCCTTTAATCTGTCGCATTGGGGATTGCTGAAGATTTCCTGGGGAGTGTTTTCCTCCACGATCCGGCCGTCGTCCATAAACAGGACTCTGGAGCCGACCTCCTTGGCAAATCCCATTTCGTGGGTTACCACTAACATGGTCATGCCGGATTTTGCAAGGTCTTTCATAACCTCCAAAACTTCGCCTACCATTTCAGGGTCCAGAGCGGAGGTGGGTTCGTCAAAAAGCAGTACGTCGGGCTGCATACATAAAGCGCGCACAATGGCAATACGCTGTTTCTGCCCGCCGGAGAGCTGGTTGGGATAGGCATCCGCTTTTTCCTCCAGCCCCACACGTTTTAAATAGTCCATAGCCATTTTCTTTGCCTCTTCTTCAGGCATTTTTAAAAGCTTTACGGGAGCTAAGGTCATGTTCTTAAGAATCGTCATATGGGGAAACAGATTAAAATGCTGGAAAACCATACCGATCTTTTGGCGGTAGAGATTAACGTCCTCGCGTCTGTCCGTGATATCCCTGCCCTCAAAGAGAATAACTCCCTTCGTAGGCTCTTCCAGTAAATTTAAGGAGCGTAAAAAGGTGGATTTCCCCGAGCCGGAGGGCCCGATGATTACCACGACCTCTCCTTTCCTGATCTCGGTGCTGATATTCTTCAATACGGAAAGCTTGCCGAAGGATTTACAGAGACCTTGGATTTGAAAGAGCACATCCCCTTCCTGCATATGGTCTGAGCTTTTAAAAACGGTTGTATTTTTATCTTTCACTGTTTCTCAGCCTCCTTTCAAGTTTCTTTACAAGAGCTGACAGTATCATGACCATAAACAGATAGATCAGGGCTACGGCGATCAACGGAAGAAAGGCTTCGTATGTAACGCTTCGGATGATATCGCCTCCACGGGTCAGGTCCATTAATCCAATGTAGCCGCAGATGGAAGTTTCCTTTAAAAGAACGATAAATTCATTGGCCAGGGCCGGCAGTACATTTTTGAAGGCCTGGGGCATAATGATATATACCATGGTGGAGGGATAGGAAAAGCCGAGGCTGCGTCCGGCTTCAAACTGTCCCTGATCGATGGACATAATGCCGGAACGGACGATCTCCGCCACATAGGCGCCTGAGTTGATACCGAAGGATAAAACTGCCACAACGATCTTGTCCATGGAAGCAGTGGCAAATATGACATAATACATAATTAAGAGCTGGACCATAACGGGGGTTCCGCGGATCACGGTCAGATAGATATTGCATATTGCGTTTAATATTGTGAGTCTGCCCGTTTTATCATAGGTAGAGCGGACGATAGCTACAAGAAAACCCAGAAGAACGCCCAAAAGAACGGCAAACAGGGTAATAAGAAGGGTGGAACCCAGTCCTTTTAATAAATATTGATAGCGGTTATCATCAACAAAGCATTGTATGAATTTTGCCTGAAAAGTGCTGAATCCCAGAGCAGAGGGACTTTGTGATGAAATAAGCATATTTGATAAGTCCAACTTGTTTTCCTCCTGACGGTAATTGTAAAGGGCTGCAGCGGAAGCCACAGCCCTTGTACATCATATCATATTTTCGTTTTATTGGAAATAAAATATTTACTTTCTTACGATAATGACCTGCGTTGCAGTAGTATATGTATCCGTAAAGTCAATATTCTGCAGACGGTCTTCGGTAACGGTCATGCCTGCTGCGCCGAAGTCGGCTTTTCCGGACTGAACGGCAGTGATAATGGAATCAAACTCCATATCTTCAATAACCAACTCATAACCTAATCTGTCGCAGATGGCTTTTGCGATATCCGCATCGATGCCGACGATCTCATTGTTGGCATAATACTCATAAGGCTCGAAAGCTGCATTGGTTGCCATGGTCAGCCTGCCGTTGGGATATTCGGTGCCTTCCGGTGTTTCGTAAGGGCAGGTTCCTTTTGTATCGTCGCCGATATAGTTGGAAATGATCTGGTCTAAAGTTCCGTCAGCTTTAAGATCGGCCAAAGCGCCGTTAAAAGCATCTGTTAAAGCTTTGTTGTCCTTGCTGATGCAGATCGCATATTCCTCAACGGCAAATTCTTCATCCAGAATGGTCAGATCGTCATTTTTGGCAACGAAAGCCTGGGCGGGCTGGCTGTCAATGATAACGCAGTCGATCTTACCCTGCTTTAAAGCGAGAACGGCGTCGTTTCCTTTGTTATAACGCTCGATGGTGGAGCCTTCCTCTTCATAATCGGTAGCGTAAATATCTCCGGTGGTGCCGAGCTGAACGCCGATTGATTTACCGGGCAGGTCATCTACGGAAAAAACAGTGTTTTCAGCTACTTTACCGCCGCATGCACACAGGGATAAAGCCAAAGCGCCGATCAATCCCGCAGAAAGAATTTTGTGAAACTTTTTCATGGTTGTTCCTCCTCTTTTCATAAATACATTTCTGGGTTATTATAACAGAGTGGGGATATTGGCGCAATATGAAAAATGCCGAAAGGCTTATATTTATTGTATAATCTGCGGGAAAATATGCGAAAATCCGGGGCAGGCCGGCTGTAACGGAATGGAAATGAAATAAACGGACAAAAGGAGGCAATTGGGAAGATGGTTCTTAAGCTGTTGGGAGAGAATGAGGTCGTAAAAATATATGAAGAGAAAATGCCGGAAGATTTTGCGAAAGGCGAGATCAAACCCCTTGCAAGGATCTTAGAGCTTAGCCGGCAGGGGAAGTACTTCTGCTACGGGCTTTATGACGGGGAGATATTTGCCGGGTATTGTTTTCTGGTGGTTTCGGGGGAGAGGGATGCCGTTTTGCTGGATTACTTTGCCGTTTCCGAAAAACTGCGGGGGCAGGGCTTAGGCAGTATGTGCCTTCGCCTGTTAAAGGAAGAAATAAGGCGGCAGAATTTCGGCACATTGATCCTGGAGGTGGAAAATCCCCGTTTCGGAAAGGATGAGGAAGAGAGACTGCTGCGCCGCAGAAGGATCGCTTTTTATATACGGAATGGAATGACCCTGACTCCCCTTAGAATTTTTCTTTATGATGTGGAATATCTTGTGATGACGGAGAATAAACAGGAAATGTTTCGGACTGCCGGGCAGATCTATCATGTATATCAGGTGTTATTAAAACCGGACAAGATCCACACAAAGCTGAAGATTTCCACAAATATCCGATGCTTTGCCATGGATATGGACAGAACGGCGTTAAATGAGCGGGGAGAACTTTCCGAGAGGACAAGGAATGCCCTTTCGGAGGCTCTTGGAAAAGGTTTTTCCGTAATCATAGCCAGCGGAAGGGCGTACGGGACTCTGCCAAAGGACATCGTTTCGATTCCCGGCGTGGAATATGCCGTTTCCAATAACGGCGCTTCGATCTGGCACAAGGGAAAATGCATCAGGCGTCAAATATTAAAAGAAGAAACGGTCCTTGCTCTGTTGGAAGTATATGAAAAAGCAAAAAAGGAATTTCCTGTTGCCATGGAAGTGTTTATAGAGGGCAGGGCTTTTTGCGGGGAAAAATATTATGAGAATCCGGCGGCGTACGGTTCGGAACGGGCAGTGGAATACGTGAGGACAACAAGGGAAGCGGTAAAAGGGATAGAGGAATTTGCAAAAGAGCATAAAGGCAGACTTGAGAGCATCGATTTTATCAGCAGGGATAAAGAAAACAGGGAGAGGCTGAAGGAACAACTGGCATGTGAAATACCGGAAATTTCCATTACTTCTTCCATAGAGCATCTGATAGAGGTTTCGGGAAAAGATGTATCGAAGAGAGAAAGCTTGAAATGGCTTTTAAAAGAGCTTCATATTGAACGGGAAGAGTGTATAGCCTTCGGGGACGGAGATAATGACGCAGAGATGCTTTCCTATGCGGGAATCGGCGTTGCAGTGGAAAATGCCACGCAGCTTGCAAAAAATAACGCGGATTTTGTAACAAAAGCGCACTTTGAGGATGGCGTTGCAATTATTATGGAAGAAATCCTGCAAAAATGTGTGGAAAAGGATGAAAGATTGTTGTAAACTGAAAGTGGCAGACAAAAGACGGAAATAAATGATAAAATAAAATGATAACGGCCAAAATTCATATGAAGGGGGAACATAACACGTGATATTTAAATGTAGGAATTGTGGCGCCAATACAGTCTGGTCGCCGGAAAAAGACAGTATGTGCTGTCCCCATTGTGACAGCATAGACAGTGAAGAAGCAGTAAACAGCGCTGACATGTTTCAATGTGCAGCCTGCGGTGCGCCCATGCAGCCCAAGCAGTACGACAGTGCGACAAAATGTGAGCATTGCGGCGCTTATACTATTTTTGAAGAGCGGATCAGCGGGGAATATCTGCCTCATTTGATCCTTCCCTTTAAAGTGGGCAAACAGAAGGCAAAGGAGCTGATCAAACAGGAATTCGGCAAAAAGCTGTTTCTGCCATCCAGTTTTTTAAAGGAATCCTATCTGGACAAAATGGAAGGGGATTATATCCCGTTTTTCCTTTTTGACTTTGACTGCCACTACAGATTTTCGGCAAAGGGAAAGAAGATCAGAAGATGGACCACCGGCGATACGGAGTATACGGAAACCTCAATATTTCAGATTTTCCGCGATATGGATGTGGATTTTTCAAGGATTCCCACAGATGCGTCCCTTGCTATGCCCGACGGGGAAATGGATCTGTTAGAGCCTTACAATTACGGGGAAATGACGGGGTTTGAACCCAAATATATGTCGGGTTTTTTGGGAGAGATATACAGTGTGTCAAAAGAGACTCTGGAGCCCCGGGCGAAGCAAAAGGCAAGAAATGATGCGGGAGCGCTTATGAGGAGCAGTATCATAGGGTATGACAGCGTAATGCCGGAAATGGACGACTGCCAGTGTATGACAAAGGCTGAAAACTATGCGCTGCTTCCCGTATGGAATTATATTTATCGCTTTAAGGGGAAAGATTACTTTTTCAGACTGAACGGACAGACTGGCAAGCTGGTGGGAAAAGCTCCCATTTCCATAGGGAAGCTGACCGGTTATGCAGCGACTCTTTTTGGGTGTATTGTGGCGATCGGCGCGTTGATCAACGGAATTCTGGGGGTAATCTGATATGAAAAAATATTTAAAGCATTTTTGTGTCTTGTTTATTGTTGTGGGAGTACTGCTTGTGGTATACATTGCGTTATCCATAGTAAAAAAGCCGACTGCAGGATATGTGCGCACCAATGCCCAGGAAGAGGAAAGGGTATTTGATTATGCGGATGTGATGACGGATGAAGAGGAAGAGGCTCTGCGTGATCTGATCGACGAAAAAGAAGGGCAGATCGGCTGCGACATTGTTCTTGTGACCATTGATGATCCGTCAATCGATTCGGATTATGCCATGATGAACTATGCCGACGATTTTTATGATGAGAAGGAATACGGTTTTAACGCACCATGGGGGGACGGCGCCCTTTATCTGGATAACTGGGCAAACGGCTACTGCTGGTTTTCTACATCGGGAAGAGTTGAGGATAAGTACTCCAGCCAGGCTATCGACAATCTGATTGAAGAGGTGTGTCTTACCGTAAATGATGATCCTTATGGAGCATACAGCGCCTATGTGGAATCATTAAGCCGTAAGATGTCCCGACAGGGGGCAGCTTCCATTCCCTTTACATATATTCTGGGAGCGGCATTTATCATAACGTTTGTTTATGTTATTATAGGAGTGGTCAACAATAAAGGCAAAAAGACCACTACTGCCAATACTTATGTGGAGGGGGGGCAGCCTCTTTTCCATGACAGAAGGGATATTTTTGTAACAAAACATACTACCAGCCGGCACATTGAAAGAAGCAGCGGAGGCGGCGGTGGAGGCGGAGGCCACCACATATCCTCCGGCGGACATTCCCACGGCGGAGGAGGCGGACGCCACTAGGGGCTTATTGCTTGATTTCGTCAAAGGTCATGTTCAGGGCTTCGGAAATAGTGTAGCTTAACCGTTTGATAACGGCATCCACATCCTTGCCCGTTACATACATATTGTTCAATTCCTGCAGCATGGTGTTGGAGCATTCGTCCTGCAGCATATGCAGATCAATGGAGTGATGGGATTTTTCTGAAAAATCCTCCAATGCATCCCAAACGATGGTAGCGGCGTCCACAACAGTGGGAATGCCGATAGCGATAACGGGAACGCCCAGACTTTCTTCGGTCAGGGCGTTTCTGTGGTTTCCCACGCCGGAGCCGGGATGGATGCCCGTATCGGTAATCTGTATGGTACGATTTAACCGGTGCAGGGTCCTGGCGGCAAGGGAGTCGATGACGATGACCATATCGGGAGAGGTCTGGTCGATGACCCCCTTGATGATTTCGGCGGTTTCCATGCCGTTTTGGGCCATGACGCCCGGGGCTAAGGAGCTGATGGAATGCATCCGGTTCTTATCATAGGCCGCCGTGCCGTATTCCATGATGATGTGTCTGGTAATGCAGAGATTGTCAATAACATGAGGGCCTAAGGAATCGGCGGTCACATCCCTGTTGCCGAGACCGATTACCAGAATGGATTTTTCCTTTTCAAAATCGGGAATCAGATTTTTTAAGATCTCGGAAAGATGGGCGGATACCTCTCTATGGCTCCCCTCGTCGGGAACGTCTAAGGCAGGCGCTTCTATGGTAATATAGGTTCCCATGGGCTTGCCGAGAGCTTTTGCGGCATTTTTGGTAGTAATGTTAACGGTTGTAATATATACCTGGTCCTCGTCAAAATTCTTTTCATGTACTTCAATTCCGTGGATATGGGTAGAGGATTCCTCTACGGTTTCATGAGCCTCCAAAGCCAGATCGGTTCGAATCTGTTGTATCTGCATAATTCTGCCTCCTTGTAGAGAAATTGCCGGGGCGCAAAAAAGTGTCGGACCGCGGCTTTTTCATTGGTATTTTTTCCAGAAATTTGTGAAATATGTATTGACATTAAAAACAGTTTCGTCTATTATAATATGCGTGTGTTCGCATTAGTCTGCCCGTGTCTGGATGAAGCGTGACACAGGCATAGAGATATGACTATTAGATAATAGGAGGTGTGAGTCATGGCTAACATCAAATCTGCCAAGAAAAGAATTTTAGTAAACAGAACAAAGGCTGAGAGAAACAAAGCAATCAAATCCGGTGTTAAGACTTCTATCAAGAAGGTTTACGCAGCAATTGATGCAAAAGATGCAGATGCAGCAAAGGCGGCATTAAGGGACGCTACTGTTGCAATTGATAAAGCGGCTACCAAAGGCGTTTATCACAAAAACAATGCATCCAGAAAGGTTTCCCGTTTGACCAAAGCTGTTAACGGCATTGCCTAGTTTTTGGAATAGAGTTTTGTAGTTTTGCTGGTGCTGTTACGCTGTCAGGTCCGTCATCCTCGCAGGGTGCAGCAGTGAAATGAAAGATATAACCGTAATCCTTGAAGCAGGGATTGCGGTTTTTTTGACGGCTCTTTCTATTCTGGCATAGACAGGCATTTTCTCTCATATATTAAACTGGTGATAACATGAGAAGAAGATGGGTAAGGAGGAAGCAGGAAAACGGGCTGTTTTTTATTGCGTTGGTCTGCCTGCTGACGCTTTTGGCATTTGGATTTAAAGAGCAGTTATTTTGCCTGGTTTATCCGGGCGTTTCTTATATTTCCGGCATTCAGAACGTGGAAAAATTTGAATTATGTAAACTAACTATGGCCTTTTCCAGCGGCTATTACGGTTATTTGGAACAAAGGGATAATCCGGACATATCGGTGGAAAATCTTGCAGGCGCCAGAGCGCTTTTGAAGGAATACGAGTTAAGTCCGGGAGAGCTTATAGAAGATGAAATGGGAAATGAAGGAATGGCCCGGGATGAATCCATGAGCGACGTTTTTTTATCGGAAGACGTACAAAACGGGATAGCTGCGGAGAATGAATCCGCAGGCCGGGAGAGCAAAGAATTTATCAAGGCGGAAGCGCCGGCGCAGGTCTTAGACTACGAAAAACTGCTGGATTTTGATTATTTAAAGAAAAACTTTTATACGGTAGATAAATCCACCGATATCGGTGCGGAGCTTTTAGACGCCAGAAAGATGCTGGAATATGACGCTTCCATTAGCGGGGATAACTCAAAGCCCCAGATCCTGATCTATCATACGCATTCCCAGGAGGAATTTGCGGACAGCATACCGGGAGATGATTCAACCACCATCATAGGCGCGGGGGAAAAGCTGGCGCAGCTCTTAAGGGATGAATACGGCTTTAACGTGATCCATCATACGGGAGTTTATGATGTGGAAAGCAGGGATTATGCCTATTCTGCCGCCGGTCCGGCAATTGAGCAGATCCTTTTGGAAAATCCGTCCATAGAAGTCGTTATCGATCTGCACAGGGACGGAGTGGCGGATTCCACGAGACTGGTATCGGACGTGGGAGGGCGTCCTACGGCACAGTTTATGTTTTTTAACGGCCTCAGTTATTTAAAGAGCAAGGGAGCCGTTGATTATCTGGAAAATCCCTATATTGAGGAAAACCTCGCTTTTTCTTTCCAGATGAAGTTAGCGGCGGATGAGTATTATCCGGGATTTGCCAGAAATACTTATTTAAAGGGCCTTCGGTATAATATGCACTACTGCCCCAAAAGTCTTTTGATCGAGGTGGGGGCACAGACCAACACGGTGGAGGAGATTATGAACGCCATAGATCCCCTGGCCCATATACTGGCTATGGTGCTAAGAGGGGAGAAACCCTAAAAAGGCATAATTTATTTCCTATTATTTAAGAAAAAGAGGATTTTTTTTGATATAATATTTATAAATTCTGCTTATCATCAGTAAGAAAAGCTGGAAGAGAAGTTTAAATGTATTCCATGATGCCGGTTTATGTGGGAGGAATTAGTTATGGGGATCATTCAAAGGGCAGCAGTATCAATTCGTTATTACTGGAAACGGACAGTGATTGTGACGTTGATTTTTACATGTTTGTTTACCGCCTTTATTGTTGTGTTTCTGACATGGGTTTCTTCTGAAAATCAAATAGGATGCCTTCAAAAATATCTTGGAAACTCTATTGCTGTTTCAAAAGTCATGCAGAACGAAGAAGAAACGCCGGCTTTCTTTACTGAAAAAGAGATTTCCGAAATCAGATCAATGGATTTCATAAATGGTGTGAATGTTATTTCGACGGCTTCATTTGTTTTAAAAAATGTTTCTCCGTATATTGAGGATTTGGAAGCATATGAAGCGTATAGACAGGAATATGAAGCGGCAGTTGGGGCTTTCGGAATTAATAACGCAGAGACGAACTGCAGCGTATATGCCATGACCGATTCTGAGAAAATGCTTTTTTTTACGGGAAGCGGTTTTGAATTGGTCAAAGGAGCGCCCATTACGGAAGCTGACAAAGGAAAGAAAGTCGCTTTGATTTCAGAGCAGCTTGCAGATACAAATGGTTTAAAGATAGGAGATACAGTTGTAATATCCCTGGATGAATTCCGAATCAGCATGGGAATGAGCAGTGCAGAAATAGAATTGGAAATCGCAGGTATTTTTTCATGTCCGGATTTGGAACAGGGTATAGAACAATTGGGCAGCTATCCGGCAAATTACATTATGGTGCCGGAAACCTTTTTGTTGGATAATTATCGGGACTATCCGGAAATTTTATATGTCTATGCCGAAAACAGTTATGAAATTCCGGAAGTAATCAGACGGTTAGAGTCCGCCCTGCCGGAGGGAAATAACGACCCTAACGGAATACCTTCTGTCGCACGATATCAGTGGGATGAGAATTGGGTAACATCTGTCAGCAAGCCTTTGGAGGAGGTAAGACGCTTATCCTTTTCTATTATGTTGATTATAGGAATTGTAATGTTTGTACTTATTTCTTTGATTGGGGCGCTGCTCATTTATAAAAAATCTTATGAGTATTACATTTTAAGAAGCCGCGGAGAAAGTAAATCAAGAATCGTGCTGCAGACCTTAGCGGAATATCTGCCGCTTATCATAATAAGCAGCCTATTGGCTGCCGGACTGTCTATGTGTATAAGAAAACCAATTAATGACCGGATAATGAAACCGTATGTCAGATTGTATGATACGTATTTACAGGAATATAAGGATAAAGAGGAATTGGCGGGGGATATGGTTGATATTTCGGAGGGACTCCGCAGCTATTCGGCAGGCATCAGAAATTTGAATCAGAATATTCCTCTTTATGTGGATGTTCGAAGCGGAATGATCCTGATACTTGTTTTATATGCAGCAATTCCGGGTGTTCTGGCATTAGAAACGGTTTTATATATCCGGGGAAATTCGATCCGTCCGGACTCTTTTATGGAAAGGAGCTGATAGTATGAAAGTGTGGGAAACAGCCTTTATCAGAATGCGGTGCAGACCGTGGAATACGGCTCTTTTGTCCATGTTGTTTTTGCTGCTGTCAGTTCTTTTGTTGATTTTGTCAGGGCTTTATCAATTGACTCAAAAAAGGCAGTCGGAATATGATGAAATAATTTCGGGAGAGGTAATTATCCGCTGTATGGAAACCAGTTATGGGAAAGCGGAGGAAGGATATGGGTTTAGTGAGCAGGAACTTAACGGATTGATCGAAACGGAAAACGAAGCCTTTACCAATAAAATGGCAATAGCCTTTGGTTTTGCGGATTCGTTTGAGGTAAAAAAAGAATCGGAAATGGGTATAACAATACAATTGGCAGCGGGAACATATGCTGATGCAGAAGAGATTCCGGATGTGGCTTTCATGGGAGTACAAAACAGTGCGGGTTATAATTGGTTTGCAAATGATATTTATCAATTATCCGAAGGGGAGCATATATCGGAGTTGGATGCAGATGCCAGGGTTGCGTTGATCAGTCAGGGGATAGCCAAAAGAAATCACTTGAATGTGGGCAGTAAAATACGGATTATTCCGGAAAACTCTTCCGATGCAATGGAATTTACGGTAAAAGGTATCTTTTCTGCAGAGGAAAACGGATCGGATGCGGCTAGGAGCAATCATGAAAACAGAATTATCATACCTATAGAAACTTTTAAAAAATTTGAAGGGGACCGATTATTTTGTGAAGCAGTAATTCGGTTGGAAAAAGCGGCTTTAGCAGATTTACTGTTGAATAAAATAGCAGATAGTGAATCTGTAAGCATTAAAAATGCCAGAGTCATTACAAACAATTATGAATATGTGGAAAAAAGCAGCGTTCTTTCAGGAATGCAGCAGTATTTGAGAATTACGATCGCCACCCTTTTTCTTTCAGCATTATTAATTATTTATTTGTATATGATATACCAAAATATGACCAGACAAAGAGAGTTTCAAATTCTTTTATCCAGGGGAGCCGGGAAAGGGAAAATAGCAGGAACAATATTGGTTGAGACATTGATACCGGCGGTTGTTGGTATAATTTTCAGTTTGATTTTATGCGCAATAATATACAGCTGTTTTGGCTCCGGATTTCACTATCAGGACATTCAGGTTCAGTCCCTTAAAGATATTTTAAATATAAATAGCATCACATTTGTATTAAGTGGAGAAGTTCTGACAGTTATGCTCGGAATGCCTGTAACATTATTGTATCTAAAGAGGGTTAAAGCAAGAGCAATGTAGGGGAGGAAAATGTATGGAAAATAAACTGATAGTAAAAAATCTTAATTTTGGATACGGGAATAAAAAATCAAAGAATGTGATTATTGATAATATGAATCTGGTTTTTAAGCGGGGAAAGGTTTATGGTATCACGGGACGCTCCGGAACAGGAAAGACGACGCTTCTTTCACTTTTGGGAGGCCTGGAAAGACCTGATGGAGGAGAAATTCTCTATGAAGGGATGAGTATAGAGCACATTGGTTTAAAAAAGTATCGTTCAGAGTATGTAGGGTTTGTATTCCAGCATTTTAATCTGTTAGATTATATGTCGGCGGTACAAAACGTAAAGGTATCTAAAGATATTGCGCATTCTAAAAAAGAGACAGATATTTACCGGCTTTTGGATTCTCTTGGGATAACGAAAAAAAAAGCGGACAGGAATATTCAATGTCTTTCCGGCGGAGAGCAGCAGAGGGTGGCTATTGCCTGTGCCATAGCTAAGGATGCGGAGATCATACTGGCGGATGAACCTACAGGAAATCTGGATTCTCTGACTGCTGTTGAAATTTTCAATATTTTAAAGGAAATAGCTCATGTAAAAAATAAATACGTTATAATCGTTACCCACTCGGCAGAAATTGCAGGGCTCTGTGATGAAGAGATCAAGCTTTCTGAAGAATAAAGTTTGAAATAGCATCCAATTGTTATGGATTTCAGATGTTAAACTTTCGAAGAAAAACCGGCAGGAGAGTAGAAGAAAGTAAAGTTGCCATGCATATAGAATTTTGTTATACTCTTACACAGTAGAAAAAACGGAGGAAATTCCATGCAGCAGTATGACCAAAGTAAAATCCGCAATTTTTGCATTGTGGCCCATATCGACCACGGGAAATCCACTCTTGCGGACAGGATAATAGAAAAGACAGGACTTTTAACAAGCCGTGAAATGCAGGCCCAGGTCCTTGACAATATGGAACTGGAAAGGGAAAGGGGCATTACCATCAAGGCCCAGACGGTACGTATCGTATATAAGGCAAAGGACGGGGAGGAATATATTTTCAATCTGATCGATACTCCCGGTCATGTGGACTTCAACTATGAAGTGAGCCGTGCCCTTGCAGCCTGCGACGGGGCCATTCTGGTAGTTGACGCGGCCCAGGGTATAGAAGCCCAGACCTTAGCCAATGTGTACCTTGCCTTAGACCATGATCTGGATGTGTTTCCGGTTATCAATAAGATCGATTTGCCCAGTGCGGAGCCGGACAGGGTAAAGGATGAGATCGAAGATGTGATCGGTATAGAAGCCCAGGACGCACCCCTGATCTCGGCAAAAAACGGTATCGGTATAGAAGATGTTTTAGAGCAGATCGTGGAAAAGATCCCCGCCCCCAAAGGGGATCCCGACGCACCCTTATCGGCGCTGATCTTTGATTCCCTGTATGATTCCTACAAAGGCGTGATCATATTCTGCCGTCTGATGGAGGGCAGGGTTAGAAAGGGCACTAAAATTAAAATGATGGCGACCGGCGCTTCGGCGGAGGTCGTAGAGGTGGGATATTTCGGCGCAGGACAGTTTATTCCCTGTGAAGAACTGGCGGCCGGTATGGTAGGTTATATTACCGCTTCCATCAAGAATGTAAAGGATACGGCGGTAGGCGATACGGTTACGGATGTGGACAACCCCTGTGAAAAACCTCTTCCGGGATATAAGAAGGTAAATTCCATGGTATACTGCGGCATGTATCCGGCGGACGGGGCGAAGTATCCCGATCTGCGGGACGCTCTGGAAAAGCTGCAGTTAAACGATGCTTCCTTAAACTATGAGCCGGAAACCTCAGTGGCCCTGGGTTTCGGTTTCCGTTGCGGCTTTTTGGGACTGCTTCATCTGGAGATCATTCAGGAAAGGCTGGAACGGGAGTACAATTTAGACCTTGTGACCACTGCTCCGGGCGTTATTTATAAGGTACACAAGACAAACGGAGAGGTTATAGAGCTGACCAATCCCAGCAACCTTCCCGATCCGGCGGAGATCGACTATATGGAGGAGCCTATCGTAACGTCGGAGATCATGGTCACTACGGAATTTATAGGCTCGATCATGGAACTGTGCCAGGAGAGACGGGGCGTCTATCTAGGTATGGAATATATGGAGGAAACAAGGGCGCTGCTTAGATATGAGCTTCCCTTAAATGAGATCATTTACGACTTTTTTGACGCTTTAAAATCCCGTTCCAGGGGCTATGCTTCCTTTGATTATGAGTTAAAGGGTTATGAGCAGTCGGAGCTGGTAAAGCTGGATATTCTCATCAACAAGGAAGAGGTGGACGCATTATCTTTTATCGTCCATAAGGACAGCGCTTATGACAGGGGAAGGAAGATGTGCGAAAAGCTGAAGGATGAAATTCCCAGGCATCTGTTTGAAATCCCCATCCAGGCAGCGGTAGGCGGCAAGGTAATTGCCAGGGAAACCGTAAAAGCCATGCGCAAGGACGTTCTGGCAAAATGCTACGGCGGCGATATTACCCGTAAAAAGAAGCTTTTGGAGAAGCAGAAGGAAGGCAAAAAGCGCATGCGCCAGATCGGCAATGTAGAGATTCCCCAGTCGGCGTTTATGAGCGTGTTGAAGCTGGATGATAGGAAATGATGTAAAGGCGGGGAAGACAGAATGTATAAACGGAACGGTAAATTTGAAAAACAGCGGGTATCGTAAAAATGGAATTATATATTCATATACCTTTCTGCGTCAGGAAATGCAAGTATTGTGATTTTTTGTCCATGACTGCCGACGAAGAGACAAGGGAGCGGTATGTTAAGGCTCTGATGGGCGAGATCGCATATTACGGCCGGCATATGGAAAAAAAGGATAGGATCTTGGAAACCGTTTATTTTGGCGGGGGAACGCCTACGGTAATCGGCGCCCGAAACCTGATACACATTTTGGACTGTATAAAAAAGTGTTTTCAGGTCAAAGACGGATGCGAGATAACCGTCGAATTGAATCCTGCCACCATTGACGGGGAAGGATTAAAAGAACTGCACAAAGGTGGAGTTAACCGTTTGAGCATCGGTCTGCAGTCTGCCCATAATGAAGAATTAAGGCTGCTTGGCAGGATCCATAGCTATGAAGATTTTTTGGAGGTTTTTGGTAAGGCCCGGGAAGCAGGTTTTGATAATATAAATGTGGATCTGATCTCCGCCCTGCCGGGGCAGAGCGTGGGAGATTATCAAGACAGTCTTCAAAAGGTAATGAGGTTAAAGCCGGAGCATATTTCCGCCTACAGCCTGATCCTGGAAGAAGGGACGCCCTTTTATAATACTTATGTAAACCATCCGGAACTGTTGCCGGATGAAGAAACGGATCGGGAAATGTATCATTTAACAAAAAAAGTGTTAAAAGAGGCGGGATATGAAAGATATGAGATCTCCAATTATGCAAAGCCCGGCTTTGAATCAAAGCATAACAGCGGTTATTGGAAAAGGGTCCCCTATCTGGGCACGGGTCTGGGGGCCTCTTCTTTTATGGAAGGAAAACGTTTTAAAAACGGAACAAATTTGAAGGAATACTTGCAGAATTGGGAAAAAGAGGATGGAAATATCGTTCATGAGGACCGGTTTGATGAGTTTTATGCACTATCCCGGCAGGATGAAATGGCAGAATACATGTATCTGGGGCTTAGAATGAGCCGGGGTGTTTCCATAAAAGGCTTTTTTAAATGCTTTGGGAAGGGATTATTTGACATATATGGCAGAGAGCTCATAAAACTTGAGAAGGAAGGCCTTCTTTTGGTGGATGAAGAAGGGGACAGGGTGTATCTGACGGATTTTGGCATGGATGTGAGCAATTATGTGTTCGAACGGTTTTTGTGAATCATTTCCATGTACTTATCATTTTTACGTCTATGTGGTATAATAGCAAAAACGGCTGGAAAGAAAGAGATAAAATGAAATGATTAAAGGAAGCTGGTGCAGGACATGAATAAGCTTAATAAAATATCCTTTGTGATTCCCTGTTATCGTTCTGAAAAAACGGTATTGATCGTTGTGGACGAGATTGAACGGACAATGGCCCAAAGAAGGGAACTGGATTATGAAATTGTTTTGGTTAATGACGGCTCTCCTGACAATGTCTGGCAGGTAATAAAGAAGCGGGCTGAAGAAGACGGGCATATTATGGGAATCAATCTGGCAAAGAATTTCGGGCAGCATGCGGCGTTAATGGCCGGGTATAACCATTGTACGGGTAATGTTATAGTATCTTTGGATGATGATGGACAGACGCCTGCAGATAAAGTATTTCTCTTAATAGATGAACTGGAGAAGGGATATGATGTCGTATATGCTTCTTATCCGGAAAACCGTCAAAATGCTTTTAGAAGATGGGGATCGAACTTTGCAAAGAAAATGTCGGATTATATGTTCGATATTAAAGATGACAGAAAAGGAAGCAGTTATTTTGTCGCCAGAGAATTTGTAATTCGTGAGATTATCAGGTATAATCATTCTTATCCGTATATCTCAGGTCTTATTCTCAGAACAACAAGGAATATTGGCGTTGTATCCATTCCGCACAGGGAAAGAATAGCGGGGAAATCAGGATATAATTTAAAATCTCTGATATCGTTATGGCTTAACGGATTCACGGCCTTTTCGGTAAAGCCTTTGGAATTAGGAACATTTGTAGGAGTGGGGATGGCAATGTTGGGGTTTGTGTATGCAATTTACACGATTATCCGGCGGCTGTGTACACCTACCGTAGTAGAAGGGTGGAGTTCCCTTATATCCATTACCCTAATCGTTGGCGGCATTATTATGGTAATGTTAGGGCTTATCGGCGAATATATCGGGCGGATATACATATGTATCAATAATTCCCCGCAGTATGTGATCCGGGAAGTCAGCAGCCGGACAAAAAACGATTGATTCAAAAGACATTGAAAAGGAAATGAAATATTGGTAGAATATAAATGATGCATTTGCAGAATTTAAGATAAAATGGAGAGTGAAGTTATGACAAACAGGGAAAAGTATATCAATGCATTTGTTGAAGGGCTGGAAATTGCAGAAGATAAGGTCGTAGGATTGGAATATCAAGCCATTCCTGAATGGGATTCTGTAGGACATATGTCCCTTGTTGCCTGTATAGAGGATGCGTTCGAGATAATGATGGATACAGACGATATCGTGGATTTCAGCTCTTATGAAAAAGGAATTGAAATTTTAAAGAAATATGATGTAGAAATATAAAATGGTAAAATCGCAAAACGGCAGGAAGTATCAAACAGTAAGAATATTGAATGAAATTGATTAATGTATAAGGTGTGTCGTAAGTTCTTTCAGACCGGAAAGGAGCATTTCGGCACACCTTGTCTTATTCACATATTTCAGGGAAGCGGGTATGGCATAAATGGAACAGTTGTTTGACGGATCAGAAAAGAAAATATGGAACTTCAATAA
The DNA here is from genome assembly GCA_002362385.1 of Lachnospiraceae bacterium UBA3273. Lineage (GTDB taxonomy): Bacteria > Bacillota > Clostridia > Lachnospirales > Lachnospiraceae > UBA2882. The sequence goes on along the minus strand of DEUB01000046.1, from coordinate 90,895 downwards.
ATTTGCAGGCAGAATGGCAGGATCAGATGATCAGGGGAATCATATTTCATATGAGGAATTGAATGATTTTGCAGAAAAGATCCGGCAGACGATCGGGAATAGAAAGCTGGTGTTTTTAATTGCTTCCAATACGATTGCTTCCATGGCAGGTTATGTGGGTTTGATAAATAGCGGAAATGTGCCTGTCATGCTTTCGGAGGATTTGGATGAACAGCAGCTGCGGAACCTGTATAACACATACCGTCCTGACTATTTGTATACGAGAAAAGGCCGGATAGACGAAACGTGGATGGGAGAACCGGTCCTGCAATTTGAGGAGGAAAATTCAAAAAACAGGGAAACAGATCTATATGTCCTTTATCGTACAAAAGGGGATAAGTCTTATGAGTTGTTTCCCCAACTGGCATTGTTGTTGACCACATCCGGTTCTACGGGAAGTCCTAAGCTTGTCAGACAAAGTTATGATAATATCAGGTCAAATATGGATTCGATCGTAGAATATCTAAAACTGAACGCTGAAGAAAAACCCATTACAACTTTACCAATGAACTACACTTATGGTTTATCTATTATCAATAGTCATCTGGCGGTCGGTGCAACTGTTCTTTTCACGGAGAAAAGCACTTTACAAAGAGAATTTTGGAATTTTTTTGTCAAGGAAGGCGCAACATCCTTTGGAGGGGTGCCCTATACTTATGAGATTTTAAAAAAACTGCGGATTTTTAAGATGGATCTACCCAGTTTAAAAACAATGACACAGGCAGGAGGAAAGCTTTCTCCCCAACTTCATAAGGAATTTGCATCTTTTGCCAAAGAGACCGGCCGGGAATTTGTTGTTATGTATGGGCAGACGGAAGCTACGGCGAGAATGGCATATCTGCCGGCGGACAAATCCTTAGAAAAGTACGGGAGTATGGGAATTGCAATTCCGGGAGGGAAATTTACGCTGATAGATGTGGATGGGAAAGAGATAAGCGCCCCGGGCGTAGTAGGAGAACTGGTGTATAGAGGGAAAAATGTAACTTTAGGATATGCCGAAGAAGGCAGGGATCTCATAAAACCCGATGAAAATCAAGGGGTTTTGTATACCGGCGATATGGCAAAAAGGGATGAAGACGGATTTTATTATATTGTAGGGAGGAAAAAACGTTTTCTTAAAATATTCGGAAGCAGGATAAATCTGGATGAGGTGGGAACCCTTATCAAAGATAATTTTGAGGGTCTGGACTGTGCAGCGGCAGGAAAAGATGATGCAATGTATCTTTTTATTGATGATGAAAAATTAGAAAAGCAGGTGGAAAGCTTTGTGCATGAAAAGTTTTCAATCAGTTTAAAGGCGATCCATGTAAAAGCTTTGAAGGAAATTCCCAAAAATGACGCAGGAAAGATTTTATATACTAAATTGGAGTGTTATTATGATTGATTACGAAAAATGTTTGGAAAATCCGCCTTATTCTTTAGGAAAAGAAGAAAAGGAAGCGTTTTTAACAAAATATCTTCTGGAACTGACAAAGCACCATAAAGAATCATGCAGGCCGTATGAAAAAATTTTGGAGGCAGAAAACGTCAATTTAAATAACGTGTGTTCTTATGAAGAACTGCCTTTTTTACCGGTAAGAATGTTTAAAGATATGGAGTTAAGGAGTATAGAGGAGGAGGAAATTAAGAAAACCATAACCTCTTCAGGGACTACAGGACAACAGGTATCCAGGATTTATCTGGACCAAAAGACATCGATGCTCCAGACCAAAACCTTGACCAAGATCGTAGGGGATTTTCTCGGAAATAAACGGCTGCCGATGTTGATTCTGGATTCCTCTGCAGTTCTTAAAGACAGAAAAATGTTTTCTGCAAGAGGCGCAGGTATATTGGGGTTTTCCATATTTGGCAGAGATAAAATGTATGCGCTGAATGAAAATATGGAACTGGATTTAGAAGGCCTTCAGATGTTTTTGGAGAAGCATAAAGGGGAAAAGATCTTTCTTTTCGGCTTTACATTTATGATCTGGCAGTATTTTTGCAGCGAGCTGGAAAGGACAGGCTTTCATCCCGATCTGTCCAAGGGCGTTCTGATCCACGGGGGAGGATGGAAAAAACTGGATTCCTTCCATATTTCTTCCAAAGCTTTTAAAGAAAAACTGCGTCAGGTCTGCGGCATTTCAGAGGTCTACGATTATTACGGCATGGCAGAACAGACGGGGACGATTTATATGGAGTGTGAATACGGGCATCTGCACGCTTCGATATTTTCAGACATCCTGATTCGGAGGCCCGGAGATTTTTCTCTTGCATCCATTGGAGAAGAGGGCTTGATCGAAACAGTTTCTGTTCTGCCCTGGTCTTATCCCGGACATCTTCTTCTAACGGAAGACGAGGGGGTGATTTTGGGAGAAGATGATTGTCCGTGTAAACGTAAAGGGAAATATTTTAAGGTAAAAGGCAGGATCCGAAATGCAGAACTCAGGGGGTGCAGTGATACTTATGCAGAAGGAATATGATGATATCCGGTTTTACTATCCGGAAACCTGCTGTTTTGAAGAAATGGCAGAGCTTCCGGCTTTAGATATTTTTGACGAGGGAGTATGTTCTTTTCTGGATAAATTGTCTGATCTTATCAGGCATGATAAAGAGTGCAGAAATTATCCGGATGTGCTTACCTTTGGCTTTTTCTGCAGGAGAGCGCATATAGAGCAGTTGAAAAAAAACTATAGTGAGAAAAACAGATTGGGAAGAGGACTGACTTTTCATATAGCGCCTTCCAATGTGGCAATTAATTTTGCCTATTCTATGGCCGCGGCGCTTTTGGCAGGTAATCCGTGTGCTGTCAGGGTCTCGGAAAAAGATTTTGCCCAGACGCATATGATCGGCAGACTTTTAAGAGAAGCATCAAAGGAAACGAAAAATCAGGAGAGGGATATCGGAAGGTATATTGCCTTATTTACCTATGGAAAAAAACGTGAAATAACGGATCATCTCTCAAAACTGTGTGCGGTAAGGGTAATATGGGGCGGAGACCAGACTATCGGAGAGATCAGGAAAAGTCCTCTGCGACCAAGAAGCAGTGAAATAACCTTTGCCGACAGATATTCCCTTTGTGTGTTAGGCGCCCGGACTGTCCTTGCGGAAAAAAGAATGGACAGGCTGGCAGGGGATTTTTATAATGATACTTATTTGTTCGATCAAAATGCCTGTTCTTCGCCCCGTCTGATTTATTGGATAGGGGAGGCGGATGAAATAAAAGCGGCAAAGGAGCGGTTCTGGTCTGCTGTTTCTGACTTTTTAAAGGATAAATATCAGGTGGGACCCAAAGTGGCTGTAGATAAGCTGATGACAGAATATAAGGCGGCTGCTGTAATTCCGGGAATAAAATTTGAAAGGAAAAGTGCCAATTTGATCAACCGCATGGAACTTATGGAGCTGGTGCCTGAAATAGCTGGTTTTACATGCCCGGGAGGAAGCTTTTTCGAATATGGAGATGTAAATTTTAATGCGTTGAGATCGGTTGTCACAGAAAAATTTCAGACGTTGTCGTATTATGGTGCGGATAAGGAAGAACTGATTTCCTTCATTAAGACAAACGGTATCAGCGGCATAGACAGGGTCGTACCGGTGGGGCATACGGCTGATTTTTCTTTGATCTGGGATGGATATGATTTGATCAGAACAATGTCCAGGATTGTTGATGGATTCGGTCAATATTGACAAAATAATGACGCTATAATAAAATGATTTTGTGAAAAACTATTAAAAACGGAACAGATGGGGCGGCAATTATGAGAGAGTTGGAAGGGAAAAATATTCTGATAACGGGAGCCGGCGGAGGAATCGGCACTGCGGCTTTGGAAAAGCTGGCATCCAATGGAGGAAATATTTGGGCCTGTTCCCATAAAAAGAGTGACGAATTTGAAAACAAAATATTGGAGCTTGCAGAAAAAAATCATGTCTGGATCAAACCTGTCTATTTTGATTTAAAAGATGAACAGGCGGTAAAAGAGCAGATTGCTTCGATTGCAAAGGAAAAACTTCCCATAGACGTACTTATCAATAATGCAGGAATGGCTCATGGCGGTGTATTTCAGATGACATCCATGGAGACCCTGAAAGAGGTTTTTCAAATAAATTTTTTTTCACAGATTTATATAACACAGCTTGTTTCGCGGCTGATGATGCGCCGCAAAAGAGGCGTTATCATTAATATGGCCTCCGTAGGGGGGGTAGAAGCGGCGGAAGGATACATAGCCTATGGCTCCAGCAAAGCGGCGCTTATTTATGCCACGAAGGCATTGTCCAAAGAACTGGGGAATATGGGGATCAGAGTAAACGCTATTGCGCCGGGGCTGGTAAATACCCGCATGGGACATTACAAAAGCGATAAAGAAATAGAGCGTGTTTTAGAAAGAACTGTTCTTAACCGGATGGCGGAGCCGGAAGAAATTGCGGAAGCTATGGTTTATCTGGCGTCTGATAAGGCGGCTTTTATAACCGGACAGGTACTGGTAATAGACGGGGGAAGATTGCAGTCATGACAAAAATAAATGAGGATAAAGTAGTGGCGGAGAACGAAACGGCAACAAACCGTAAAGGAAAGGAAAATGAAAATCAGATAGAAAGGCTTACAGAAATGGCAAAAAGGATGCGGCTTGCCGCATTGGACATGGCGCTTGCATCCGGACAAAACGGTTCGCATCTGGGCGGAAGCCTTTCCTGTATAGAAATATTGGCCGTATTATACGGGCAGATCCTGCGTTTTGATAAGGAAGATCCCTTTAATCAGAACAGAGATCGTTTTATTCCCAGCAAAAATCATTGCGTGCTGGCACATTTTCCCGCCTTGGCAGAAGCCGGCTTTATAGAGCGGGAGGAATTACTGGAATTTCAGAAGGACGGAGGGCGTCTTACCGGATATCCCAAACGGGTCGAAATCGGACTGGAATATTCCGGCGGAAGCCTCGGTATGGCTGTTTCCGTAGGAATTGGAATCGCTTTAAATGCAAGAGAGCACAGCCGTCCCACGCATGTTTATGTGTTAATGGGGGACGGAGAACTGAATGAAGGCTCTATATGGGAAGCCTTTATGTCAGCGGCCCAATATAAGCTGGATACGGTTACGGCGATCATAGACCGTAACCATCTTTCTTATGACGGGGATACAGAAGAAGTTATGGGTATAGATTCGTTAAAAGATAAAATGAAGAGCTTTAACTGGTTTGTCAGCGAATGCGACGGGCATGATATACAGGACCTGCTGCGTGCGTTTTCCGAAAGAGAAATAGGAAAGCCGCATGTTATTATTGCAGATACCGTAAAGGGAAAAGGCGTATCTTTTATGGAGAACAGGCCGGAGTGGCATCATCACAGGTTATCAAAAGAGCAGTATGAGGCGGCAAGAAAAGAGGTTTTAGGAGGTGTTTCAAAATGAAAGTAACACCGGTCAACATCAGGGCCTGGTCCAAATTAGGACAAAGAGGCGCAGTATTCGCTATTGCCATGCCGGAGATCGCATCCGGTCAGGAAAACATAAAACTGTTGACGGCCGATCTGGCATTGTTATCGGGAATGGACAGATTTCGTAATGCATACCCGGAAAAATTTTTAAATATAGGAATTGCAGAACAGAATATGATTGGAATCGCAGCGGGCCTTGCTATGGAAGGAGACTGCGTATTTGCTACTACATACGCGTCCTTTATTGCGGTCAGGAGCCTTGAACATGTGAGGCAGCATTTGTCCCATCTGCAATGCAATATAAAGCTGATCGGTTCTTCGGCAGGCGTGGTTGCGGCAAAATCCGGCGTCTCCCATTGGGCAACGGAAGATATGGCGTTTATGCGCGCCCTGCCCAATTTAACCGTATTATCGCCTTGCGACTGTTTAGAAGCTGTAAAAGCGGCGGAATATGCGGCGGCGGTGCAGGGACCGGTTTATATCCGTCTGAGCGGAGGCTTGAATTGTCCTGTTGTCTATAAAGAAGATTATGAATTTGTAATGGGAAGGCTTGTGCCATTAAGGGAAGGACGGATGGTCGCGGTCATTGCTACGGGACTTATGGTAAGCGAAGCTTTAAAAGCGGCTGATCTGCTGGAAGAAGAAGGAATATCTGTTTCTGTATTCAATATGCATACCATAAAACCGATCGATAAAGAAGGACTGGCAGAGATTTTTGAAAATTATTCCATGGTAGTAACGGTAGAAGAGCATAATGTGATCGGCGGGATGGGCAGCGCCGTAGCTGAATATAAAGCCGGTTTTGAAAAAAGTCCCAAACAGGTATTGATCGGCTTTGAAGATTGTTTTGCAAAAGCAGGGTCACAAAGATATATATGGGAACAAAGAGGATTGACAGCAGGGCAGATTGCCGGGAAGATCAAAGAAGAATGGAGCATGATGAAACATGATTGAGACCTTTCATCAACTAAAGCCTTATTCTTTGAGTAAGGAAGAGAAACAGGAAAGACTTTTTGGGGAACTGAAAGAGTTGACAGAATACCATAGAGAGCATTGTAAAGAATATGCCCGGTTTTTAGAAAGCGTAGGTTATGATCAGGATAATATAAAGACCTGTGAAGATATTCCGTTTTTTCCTGTCAGAATGTTTAAAGAATGTGACCTGATGAGTATCAAACCTGAAGATGTATTTAAGACTATGACTTCGTCGGGGACAACGGGACAGAAAGTTTCCAGAATATACGTGGATAAAGAAAATGCCATGGTCCAGCAAAAGGTTATGGTACGCATTTTAGGGGATTACATCGGGAAAAAAAGGATTCCGGTGCTTGTGATCGACACGCCCTCTGTTTTAAAGGACAGGAGTAAGTTCAGCGCAAGAGGGGCTGCAATCATCGGTCTTCGTGTTATAGCAAAAGAGATGGTTTTCGCATTAAATGACGATATGTCTCTTAATCAGGAAGTTTTTGAAGCGTTTCTTCAAAAATATCAGGATTCCTTTTTTTTAATATTCGGGTTTACATTTATTGTATGGCAGCATTTTTATAAAGTGCTGGATGAAAAAACTCATAAATATGATTTGTCAAACGCTTTTCTTATGACAGGGGGCGGATGGAAAAAATTGGCGTCCCAGTCCGTAACCAATGGGGACTTTAAAAACTCTTTTGGAAAATTATGCGGTATTCATCATTTCTTGGATCATTACGGGATGGTAGAACAGACAGGATGTATTTATGCGGAGTGCGAATGCGGACATCTTCATGCCAGTATATATTCGGATGTGATCGTAAGGAATCCCATGGATTTTTCCCCCTGTAAAATAGGAGAGAAAGGAATTGTACAGGTGCTTTCCGTTTTGCCCAGATCTTATCCGGGGCATTCTCTTCTTACGGAGGATGAGGGCGTTATCCTGGGAGAGGATGACTGCCCTTGCGGAAGGAAAGGGAAGTATATCCGCATATTCGGGAGAATGAAAAGTGCTGAACTTAGGGGGTGCAGTGATACCTATGGAACAGGATCTTGATAAGAATGTATTTCAAAAAATCCAATTTCTTGTGGGCAGTAAAAAAAATCTGATGCAAAGCGGTAAATTACGCGCGCTTCCTATGTTTTCACAGAAAATGACGGATTTTTTGGCGGATTTATCCAGAATGCTGTTATCGGATGAACGGGCAAAGGATTATGTGGATGTGATCTCTTACGCTTACTGGATCAGAAACTCTTCGCTGTTAAAGGAAAGGGACAAATATCATGACAGGGACAGTCGTTTGGGAAGGGGGATTGCCTTTCATATCGCTCCCTCCAACGTGCCGGTCAATTTTGCCGTATCCATGACCTCATCGCTTCTGGCAGGAAACGGATGTATCGTAAGGGTATCGGACAAGCCTTTTATGCAGGTCTCGTTGATCTGTGAGGCAATAAACAGGCTTCTGTCTGAAAAATATAAAGCTTTGGAACCGTATTTCTGTATTCTGCGTTATCCCCATGATGAATCTATCACACAATATTTATCATCTATCTGTGATATCCGTATTATCTGGGGGGGAGACCAGACGATTTTAAAGATCAGGAAAGCGGTTCTGCCGCCAAGGGCAATAGAACTGACTTTTGCAGACCGGTATTCTCTGGCGCTTGTTGATGCGGATGCTTATTTGAAAGAGGATCCGGAGAAAGTGGCAGAAAAGTTTTATACGGATACTTATTATACAGACCAGAATGCATGCAGCTCTCCCAGAATAGTCATCTGGTTCGGAAATGAAAAGGCCAGGGCCAGGGAATGTTTTTTTAGGACATTGGAGAAAAAGGTGGAACGGGAATATTGTATGCAGCCCATTATGGCGGTAGACAAATATGCGTCGTTTTGTTCCCTGGCTATGAAAACGGGGGGAATCAGACTGTTAAAGGGAGAGGGAAACAGGCTTATGCGTGTGGAGGTGCAGAAGCTGACGGAGGAGTTAATGGAGAATAAACCCGGCGGCGGCTATTTTTTCGAGTATGAAGCCTCAAAACTCACGGATATCCTTCCATTGCTGGCCAAGGGATGTCAGACCGTTTCCCTTTTGGGAATAGATGCCGGTACGGTAAAAGAAATGATAATAAAATATGGGGTGCGCGGAGTGGACCGCATCGTAGCTATGGGAAAGACCATGGATCTGGAATTTGTCTGGGACGGCTTTCGTATGATCGAGGCCATGACCAGAATCATATATGTGGGAGAAAAGTAATGTTGTTAAAAGGTAAAACAGCGGTAATCACAGGATGTAACAGAGGGATCGGCAAGGCGGTCTTAGAAGCTTTTGTAAAAAACGGGGCGGATGTTTTTGCAGTTATCAGAAAGGAAAATCCCGAATTTGAGGCATACTGTAAGAAGCTGTCAGAGGAGAGCGGCCGGGAAATCGTGCCGGTATATGCTGATTTCGGACGGGAAGAAACAATAAAAGATGCGGTAAAAGAGATCATGAAGACAAAAAAGCCGATCGATGTGCTGGTAAATAATATCGGAATGTCCAATCCTTTAAGCCAGCTGGCCATGACAAAAATGGATATTGTCAGGGAGACGTTTCAGGTCAATTTGTTTTCAGGCTTATATCTGACCCAGTTGATTTCCAAAAATATGATGCGTAATAAGAAGGGAAGTATTATTTTTGTCTCTTCCTCAGCAGCATTTGACGGCGGAGCCAATGTGGAATATTCCGCCAGTAAGGCGGCAGTCATAGGCGCCGTAAAAAGGCTTGCCATAGAACTTGGAAATTTTGGGATCAGGGTCAATGCCGTTGCGCCGGGATTGACTGCTACTGATATGGGAAATTCCATGAGTGAAGAAGATGAGGCCATAGCCCTTTCTATGAATATTATGAAACGTAAGGGAAGACCGGAAGAAATTGCGGATGCGGTCGTTTTTCTGGGGGCTGATATGTCTTCGTTTATTACCTCCCAGACTCTTCGGATAGACGGAGGATTGAGGTAACAGGCGGAAAGCAGAGTGTAAAAAAACAGGAGGCAGCAGTATGTTAAAAGGTGTAAAAATATTTGATTGTACATTACGCGAGGTGGGGTATCAGACAGGATGGCACTTTGATACCGTTTTTGCCCGGAATGTATATAAGTTTGCGCAGTCTAACGGAATTGATTATGTAGAATTGGGATTTTTTCATAATGAGGAGGCAGACCCGGGACGAGGGGATATGAGGTATTGTAGTTTACATAACGAGCAATTAACTGAAATATTCAGACCGATAAAAAATATAACCAAATTATCTGCCATGAGAGATATTCAGCGTCCTCTTTCTAAGCTTTTGCCCCGTAACGAAAGCGTAATCGATACTGTGCGGATCTTAACAAGATCCCATGAGACGGATCTGAAAATTTTGGAGCAGTATGTGGATGAGGCCATGGGGCTGGGGTATGAGGTATTTGTTAATTATACCAGCGCCGGATATAATTCCATGGAAACCAACAGGAAATTTGCCGAGTTTGCAAAGGATAAGGGGGTCCATGCCATAGAATTTGCCGATACGGAGAGTGTGATGAATGCGGAATATGTAAAAAATACAATTTCTATCTGCAAAGAGATCGGAATAGACTGCGGCGTCCATCTGCATGATAAAAAAGGAATGGCGGACGAGCTGGCGGATCTGGCTTTAAGCCTGGAGGTGCCTTATATGGATGTAACGCATTTGGGATTAGGCGGAAAATGGCGGGACGGCAATCTGACAATGGAATATTTGTTGAGAAAATTGTATCATAATCCCGGATATGAAGCTACGATCATAAAAAATGAATTGATCGAACAATTGATCAAATATCACGATTTTTCTGCTGTGGAATAGTTAATTGATCCTAGCGGCATTGGTCAAATATTCGTGCAGGCATGGCGTTTGGCGCATTGCCTGAGGAAATAAATTTAAAGTCAGGAGTATGTTGGAATGATAAGAGTTGCGGATTATATTATGGGCCGGATCTATGATGAAGGAGTCAGACATTTGTTTTATGTGCCCGGAGGACAGTGCGTATATCTGACGGATGCATTGAGAAGAAAAGAAGGGCTGGAAGGAATTTCCGTTCATCATGAACAGGCGGCTGCCATGGCGGCATTAACATATTCCCTGTACAATGAAAATATAGGGGCGTGTCTGGTCACTACCGGATGTGCGGGAACCAATACCATAACGGGGGTACTGCACGCATGGCAGGACAGCATTCCATGCATTTTTATTTCCGGACAGCAGAGTCTGGATCAGACCATTGCCTTTTCGGGACTGCCTTTAAGACAGGTCGGGATCCAGGAAGCGGATATTGTTACCATAGTCAGTTCCATTACCAAATATGCGGTCATGGTCGATGATCCTAAGATGATCGCATATCATCTGGATAAGGCCATTTACGAGGCCAGGGACAAAAGGCCGGGACCGGTATGGCTGGATATTCCTCTGAATATTCAGAACATGATGGTCGATGAAAGTCAATTGTGCCGGTATGTTCCCGAGGAAGCGGATATGCCGGGGTTAAGGGATGAGGACTATCAATATGTGGCGCAATGCTTTGAAAAGGCGGAAAGGCCCGTTTTACTGATTGGAGAAGGCGTCAGGAGAGCGGGAGGCGTAGATGCTTTCAGGAGATTTGTAAAAAATCATGAAGTTCCCGTGGTATTTACAAGGTTTGCAGCGGATATGCTCCCCTTTCAGGATGAGCTGAATTTTGGGGTCGTCGGCGCGGGCGGAGCGTCCAGAAATGCCAATTTTACCATCCAGAACGCAGACATGGTGCTCAGCATTGGATGCAGGCTTGCCATAGAAGTGACGGGACCCCAGAGGGAGCAGTTCGCAAGAGAAGCGGTAATGCTTGTAGTTGATATCGATAAGGTGGAGCATTCCAAAAAGGGAGTACATATTGACAGATTTTTACACTGTGATGCAAAGGAATTTTTAGAGCATCTGGACAACATGGAACTAAAGCCGGCCAGTCAGGAATGGATCGACAAGTGTCATCATTGGAAGGATATATTCAGGCCTTATGATGAAAATGCCGATGAAGCGGAGTGGATCGATATTAAATTTTTCCTGGAAAAATTGTCGGAGAAGCTGCCGCCTGGGGCCGTTGTTTTATCGGATGCAGGTTTGACCGGCGCGGTTACAACAGGCGCCTGCCATTTAAAAGAAGGACAGAGGGCTATTGCGTCGCTGGCACAGGGGGAAATGGGGTACGTACTTCCGGCAGCCATCGGTGTGGGGCCAATATGTGAAGGCATGGTAATTGCAGTCAGCGGAGACGGTTCTATTATGATGAATCTGCAGGAGCTGCAGACTGTTGTCAGAAACGGATTTAATATTAAGATCGTTATTATGAACAATAATGGATATTCCGGCGTGCGCCATGGGCAAAAAGCGCATTTTAGGGGAAAATCCATTGGGACAGACCCTTCCAATGGAATTGACTTTCCCGATTATGGCAAGATTGCACAGGCATTTGGGATCGCTTATTGCAAAATAAATGATGTAAAGGAGATCGACGGGGGCATTCAAGAGATGCTGGCAAATGACGGACCGTTTATCTGCGAGGTAATCTGTGATCCGGAACAGGTCGATCTGCACAATGGTCTGGTCACTTACGGAAAAAGAAAATTCGGTTTCCGTCCCATTGAAGACCAGTCGCCTTTTATTGACAGAGAAACATTTTTTAAGGAAATGATCGTGAAACCGTTGGAAACAAGTTATGGAGAACCGGTATAAAATGAAAAACAACTGGAAATACTTTTGGGCTTTGCAAATTGCACTATTTGTTTCCTCTCTGGGAGGTATCTGCTCTAAAATGGCAGGGCGGCAGGTGTTTTTATCAGGAGCCTTTCTTCTCTATTATGGTCTGCTTCTGGCAACGTTGTTCTTTTACGCCGTTGTATGGCAGCAGGTATTAAAGAAAATATCCCTTACGGTTGCCTATGCGTGTAAAGGAATCGGTGTTTTTTATGGCATTTTGTGGGGAGTTCTGATCTTTGATGAGGAGCTTAAATGGAATATGATTTTAGGCGCCATATTGGTATTGGCCGGCGTTTATTGCTATATTATTGAAGAAATGAGAGAAGCAAAATGATTTATGTGGTTATTTTTCTGTTTTCTGTATTTATCTCCTCCGTTTCACAGATCATTTTAAAGAAAAGTGCGGGAAAACAATATGCGAATCCTTTTATGGAATATTTAAATCCGAGAGTGATCGGAGCATACGGGATTTTTTTCATATCATCTTTTCTGACAATGTATGCGTATAAAGGGGTCCCGCTATCTTTTGGAGTTTTGCTGGAAGCAATGGGCTATATTTATATACCGGTATTGAGTTATATCTTTTTGAGGGAAAAGATAACAAAAACAAAGATTTTAGGAGCATTTCTGATCATTCTGGGGATCTGCTGCTATGCTTTGCTTTAGATGAAACGCAAAATAAGGAGAAAGTGCCGTGAAATTGATCGACGCCTGGTGGGAAAAAAGAAATTTAGGAGTGGAAACGAAAGAATTGATCTGTGAGAAAACAGATGCTTTGGAAGAGGTTGAAAAAACGATAAATGAGTTATGCGCTGCATATCTGGTAGTTAAAGTCCCCAGCAGCCGTTCAGATCTGACAAGATGCATACAGATGGCGGGATTTTCATATATAGAGGATTTGATCGGGGTCACTCATGATCTTCATGATGTAAAAAGAAGCTCTCTTCATCAAAGACTTTATGATGCAACTTCTTACAGGAAAATGGGAAAAGAAGATATTGAACAGCTGCTTGAAGAAATTGAAAAGGGGATGTTTAATTCCGACAGAATTTCCAATGATTCATTATTTGAAGAGGGAAGGGCAGCCGAAAGATATGTGAACTGGACAAAGGATCTGCTCTCAAAGGGAGCGCTCCCTTATGTGATTTTATATAAGGAGGAACCGGCAGGCTTTATTATCCTTAAGACCCAGGATCAGATATCTTATACCTCCGTACTGGGAGGAGGCTATGAAAAATTCCGCCGTTCCGGACTTGGAGTGATCCAAAAGGAACAGGAAATCGTAAAAAAGCTTGGGGGAAAAAGTGTGGAGACGCAGGTGTCTTCCAATAATCCGGCCCAGTTAAAGGCTTTGGTGTTAAATGGATATATTCCACAAAATATTGAACATGTTTTTGTAAAACATATGCCAGTTTAAAAGAATTTCAGGAGGTATCAGGTAAGGATGAAATCAATAGATGATTTTAAGAGCTATATGCTGCTTGGCGGAGGCGTTATGGCCGAGCGCCTTTATAAACAGTTGGAGACCCGGGACAGAAAGTTGATCGGCGTAATGGATATGCTGGATGAGGAACAAAGAACAAAGAAAACCTTTCATGATCTGGAAATTCATTCCCCGAATTATTATGAGAAACAAATAAAAAGCGGAGAAACGGCTCTGGTAGTAGCGATCGGAGCACTTAACGTAAATTTGATAATAGCCTCCTATTTGGATAAATATTCTATGGGGGAAGAAAATCTGTTTGTTGTTAATCCATATACTGCTTTGAGATTTTTTTGTATTGACAAAGAACTTTCGGCTGAAGCAAGAATACCTGTAACGGATAAGCGGTATGAGGCGGTAAAAGAATTATTCCGGGATAAAGTATCTATGGAAATATACAGGATGTTGGTAAACAGCCGTCCGTATGATACCATAGAAGACGCATACGAAATTATGCCTTACGAGGGCATTAAGGATATGTTTTACTGGAGCGATGATTATTGGCAGAGTTATGAATTTGATGAGGTACAAAAAGAGAATAAGGCTACTATTTTTGACTGCGGCGCATATATTGGGGACAGCGTCAGTTTTTTGTGTCAAATAATACCGCAGACGGATATTACCTATTATGCTTTTGAGCCTAATCAGGATAATGTGCAGCAAATGAAGAAAAATAAGGAGTTATGTAAATGCTGTTCCAGATTTGAAATCATAGAATGTGGAGTGGGAGAAACTGACGATGTCAGGGTGTTTAAGCTTCCGGCAAACCAGGATAAGGAAGGCGGCAGGTTTTTAAACGATAAAAATGATACGGATGCCGTGAAACTGGAAATACGCAGCCTTGACGGGCTTGATCTTGATATTAAGGGACAGCTCTACATAAAAATGGATATTGAAGGTTCGGAATTGGCTGCTTTAAAAGGTGCAGAAAACCTTATAAAAACCTTTAAACCTTATCTGGCAATCTGTGTGCACCACGGGAAAAATGATCTGGTGGAGATTCCGTTATATATAAAAGCGCTGATGCCGGATGATTATGATTTCTATTTAAGAGGCGGCTATCATACCATATTATGGGCAATTCCTAAAAAGGATGAAAAAAATGATTAATTTTAATGAAGCTCCCTTTACGGGTAACGAATTGAAATATATTAAAGAAGCTATAGACCAGCATCATATATGCGGAGACGGGATATTTACCAAAGAATGCAATAAATGGATTGAAGAGCAGACAGGGTGCAGTAAAGCATTGCTGACTACTTCATGTACGCATGCTACGGAAATGGCGGCGCTTTTGTGCAATATACAGCCTGGAGATGAAGTGATCATGCCTTCTTATACTTTTGTTTCTACGGCGGACGCTTTTGTTTTGCGGGGAGCCAGAATAGTTTTTGTGGATATCAGGCCGGATACTATGAATATTGACGAAAAGTTAATTGAAGAGGCCATTACCGATAAAACCAGGGCGATAGTACCGGTCCATTATGCAGGAGTATCCTGTGAAATGGATGTAATTCTGGAAATAGCGAGAAGGCATAACTTATATGTTGTCGAAGATGCGGCACAGGGCATCATGGCATCTTATAAAGGCAGGCCTTTGGGATCCATGGGGGAATTTGGATGTTTTAGCTTCCACGAAACCAAAAATTTTTCTATGGGAGAAGGCGGGGCGCTTTTGATAAGGGAGCAGCAGTTCATTGAGCGTGCGGAAATATTGAGGGAAAAAGGAACCAACAGGAGCAAGTTCTTCAGAGGCGAGGTTGATAAATATTCATGGTGTGATATGGGATCCTCCTATCTGCCAAGTGAATTGAATGCGGCATATCTTTGGGCGCAGTTCGAAGTGGCGCAGAAGATTACGGATGACAGGATGAGAACTTGGGAACTATATGATAAGGCTTTTCGGGACGAAGGGTATTTTGAAGTGCCTTACATTCCGCCACAATGCCAGCATAATGCCCATATGTATTATATAAAAGCAAAGGATTTGGAAGAACGTACCAGATTGATCTCCTATTTGGCGGAAGCCGGCATAAAAGCCGTATTTCATTATGTTCCGCTTCATTCCTCCCAGGCAGGGCGTATGTATGGAAGATTTCATGGGGAAGATGTGTATACAACAAGAGAGAGCGAAAGACTGGTCCGCCTGCCTATTTATTATGGGATAGGAGAGGAAAAGGTTTCTTATATTATCGGAAAGGTAAAGAAATTTTATGAAAATAAACATCAATAAGATCAAATGGAAAAATGATAATTGGAAACTGTTGTGCCCTGTTATACATATGGTGGTTTCCGTCCTTTTCAGCGCCCTTTTTTTCAGACACGATCCGCTGCCGTTTGAATTAATGCTTCCGGCACGCGACATATTTTACAGTCAGGGATGCGAGCGGACAGTGCATATTCTGATGTCTTTATTATTTGGATTTTTGCTCATATGCATAATATGGCATATACTTTTTCTTCTGATAGAAAAGAAAAGAAAATTTCCGTTTTTATTGGTTGCTCTTTCATTTGTTATCAGTGTTCTTGTGTTACCGGGTAATTTCACTTATGAACCGGACAACCTGCTTTCATATAGTTTTGCGGTCCGGAATATTGCGGATTACTGGCAAAGTGTTTATCTGGGGTGCTTGTACAGGGGTGCGCTTTATGTTTTCCCGCATCCTATGGCACTTCCGTTTATCCAGTTAACTTCTCTTATAGGAGTGGTCTATTATATTTCTGAAAAGGTCAGGAGTCTGTTTGGGAAAACTCAGGCCATATTGACCTGGCTGATTGTTTTGCTCCCGGAATTTTGGGAGATAGGGATCAATCCGTATAGAAATTGTATTTATACGATCATGTCCCTTTGGTTTTTTTCAGTCTTATTTTTTGATTGTATTGAGAAAAAAAAGAGATCTGTCAGGGAAGTGCTTTTTATATGTTTTGCGGGCGCCTTCTTATCTGTTTTCAGAAGTGAGGGAATCATTGCTGCTGGTGTTTTGTTGGCGGCACTTTTGATGATTTACAAAGTTCCTGTAAAAAAATTATATAGGTTATTACTTTTTACGGTCTGTGTCTGCGTTGCATTTTCTATCCCGCAGAAGCTTGGCGAGAAAAAATATTATGGAAAAGATTACAGCATGATCAATAACATGAATATTTTAAAGGATGTTCTGTCTGATAAAAATGTGAATCTGGAATTTGACACGGCGGAAGAGGATTTGACGGCAATTAACCGGATCGTTCCATTAGAAGGTCTGATGATATATGGTATTCAGGAATATCGTGCCAATAATTTTGTGAAAAATAATACTGTGAATCAGTCCTTTGCATCAAAAGAAGAACAGGATGCGTTTATAAAAGGAGCGAGGGATATTATTTTACATAATCCGGGTGTGTTCTTGAAAAACCGGCTTGCTGTGTTTTGCGAAGCGAACGGAATCAGCTCGGAAAGAGAGGGCGTGTATCCTTCGGAAGAATATCTCCAACTGTACGCAACTTTAGTTACACAATGGAATTACAGTTATGAGGAGATCATAACTGATTCTTATCCGGTTTTTCTGTTTCAGAATGAGGCAAAAATCGATCTTTCCAATAAGCTTACAGATGTCCAGAACGCTTATTATGGATTTGTATACGGCGGCAGTCTTTTTTTTGTAAGCCGGATACTTATATTTCTTTTGTTCCCGGTATTGATCTTATATGATATAAGATTAAGCGGAAAGAAGGAACGGATCTTTTTTGCGTGGACGGAGCTTTTACTGCTCGTGCAGCTTGCGGCCATTATCCTCTTTTCTCCGGAAGGGAGAAGGGTATACTATTATGCTGTATTTTACGTAATGCTTCTGGGTTGTTTCCTTTTGAGCCTGGATATTATAAAGAAGAGCAGGGCGGTAAAGGAAATGCTGCCACCCGTTACCAATAAGCTCTGAATCATTCCATAGGGAATAAATTTTAATGTCAATTCATGATGTCCGGCAGGCGTCTTAACGAACATCATGGATTGATACGGATCTTCAATAGGCACCTCTTTACCGTCTATATAGGCCTTCCAGCCTCTGTCATATGGAATGCTCAATATAGTATATCCGTCTTCGGCATAATCGGTTGTTCCTTTTAGTGTATGTCCCTCATAGGATATGTCCTCCAGCACATATTGGCTTGCGCTTTCATAAAAATCAGGCATATTTTCACTTTTAAAAACAGATAGATTGTATAAATCGTTGCTTGCCGGAAGATAGGAAGATGGGAAAGAATTCCGGCAGGTAAAGGGAACTCCTTTTTGGGCATAGCCTAAAGAAATAAATTCAATGAAGTATAAATAGAGAGGCCCGTCGCTTTCAGGGGTTACCGATATATTGATATAGAGGTTGTCTAAAGGAGTAAGAGTGTTTCCTTGACTTTTTTCCGTATTCAGAATGTCGTTTACTTCGTCAAAGCTTAAAATCCTGTCGTTTTCATCTGTATAATAGAAAATGTTTTTGCCCTTTCCGCTTTCATCATAACTTATGAGTTGATGCGAAAACAGCGTCTCGCCTTCCGGAAGGTAAAGGGAAGACAGGTCGTCCAGATAATACGGTACAAAAACGGAATCGTTATCCCTGGAATCGTCCTCTAATTTTGCGGCCTCGTAAGGGGCGTAAATTCCAATGGGGAGGGTATAAGGGTTTTCAAATACATAATTACTGTCTATATTCCCCAGATAACGATATTCCGCAAGGTCCTCGCAGGCGTTTTCAGTAATGTATGAATAATACAAAAGGTGTGTCCCTGATAAGGAGACTCCGACAGGGAGAGACGCATTTGACGTGGTTGTAAAGTTGCCTCCGCCTGTCATACCGTAACGCATATTAGTGTAGGTCTGGTGTCTGGTAACGAAGGAATTGAATATTTCATTGCTTTCTGTATTGTAAAAGGCGCCTCCGTTTTTGTAGGGGGTGGCAGCATAAATGGTTCGCGCAAGAGGGGGCGCCTGGTTGTCAAGCTCGTCAAGAACCTGCTGGATATATTCAATATCTCCAAGCCTGTAAATGCCGGAAAGATCATATTGCCGGAAGGCATAAAGCATGTTCAAAAGCAATTCAGCGGCCAGCAGTATGGCAAAGGCATTCTGGCATGTTTTTTTACGGAAGCGCATACAGAGCAATATAACCGCATAAATAAGAATGACACCTGTTGTGGCAGTAAAAGACAGAACAGAATTGCCGGAACCAATAAACTGACAGGCTGCAAAGAATATAAGGGCAGCAGAAAAAACAGTGCAATAGCGGGCAAAAGACAAATCATCTAATGCGTGGAGAGTATCATAGGCAAGTATGGCAATCAAAAGCATCAGTAAAAAGACATACCGGTTGGGAACGCCGGATTGGTAGTGGAAACCGTTCCATATATAAGAAAGCAGCCGGCCGTTAAAGCTTATATATAAAATGGCAAAGGGAAGCAGTGTGCGAAGCTTTTCCGCAGGCTTGATTTTTACAAAGAAGCAGAAAATGAGTATCAGGATCACGGCGCCAATGCCTGCATACAGGCTTATGTAACTTTCGGACCAGTTGACTGCGCCAATTTCGGAGAAAATCATATGCTGTTTCCACTGGGAAAAGAAATTTCCGTGAAAACCGGGGACGGGAAAAACGCTGTCGTCAGACCGGTACGGGGAGTCATAGGAAGACAATAGCGTATTGGATATGATAAAAAAGCTGTCCAGTGCGGCCAGAATGGAGCAGCCGGCAAAGCGGAGCCCTTTTAACAGAAAATCCTTAAAGTCCGTAAAGTGATAGACAAAAAAGCGAATAATCAGGAAAATACAGATATATAAAGCAAGATATAGGTTTACATAAATACAATACGCCAAAGCGATGATGTAAGGAAGGCATTTTTTTCGCTGCATAAGGTAATCCATTGCAAGAAACAGCAGGGGAAGTGCTAAAAAGGTTTGATACCATGAGGTATAGCCATGCATACATAACATATAGCTGTTCAGGGTATAAATCATAACGGAAACCAGTATTTTATTATCCGTTTTAAAGGCTTTCTCTCCTGTGAGCCTGTGTGTGAAATAGACGGCGAGAAACAGACCGCTTAAACCCAAGTTGAATCCTTCTTCCAATGTAAGAAGGGCGGCAATTTGTCCGGGACGCAGAAGTAAGGTCAGGATGCGCGTAACTGCGAGAGGGGCGACTGCATAAAGACTATAGCCGTAACCGCCCAGAAAGCTGTAAAGAGTATGTCCTTCTTTTAAATTGTAATAAACATCCAGATTAAGCGGATAGGTCAAATATAATCCGTCCTCATCCAAAATTGAATTGCTGCCAAAGGGGGTGCAACTGTTTATGATCAGGGCTAAAAGGAAAAATCCGAAAGGAATCAGAAATGAAAGTAAATAGATCCTGTTTTCATAAACGAATCTTTCCGTTGCCGATAAAAAGCGGCTGTTTTCCAATTTTTTCCCAAGCATGCCAAGATAAGCATAGATTTTCTCCCTATCTCTATTGATAAACAGGAAAAAGACAATTAAGATACCGAGACAGGTTGCGGCAATCCCCAGATAATATGGAAGAAGCCAGGCTGAGGAACCGGATGACTGCTGTGAGGCCTCATAAGCTTCAAGGAGCGAAGGGAGTTGATTCAAAACCCTGCTGTTGAGCCAATAACCGTTTAAAAGGTTGTTGATGGTATATTCGGAGGCTAACGGAAGGGAAAAGACGACGTTTTGGACAGAGCCTTTCCCGTCCATGTTGATGCGGTAGAGCTGCATATCCATACTGTCCAGTATAATAAGCGTTCCTTCTCTGTCAGCGCTGATGGTGGCGGACATATCATGCATTTCGATATATGGATGCAGGGTATCATGAAGATAGGAAAAGGAATAAATATGGTTTCCTAAATCAGCAGTCTGATAAAAGTCGGATTCCACAAAGTCCAGGGTAAACTTTGCGGGAAGAAATAGATCCTCCTTTGCCCCCAGCTTGCGGACGATTGCATTTTCAATAGTAAAGAAGTCTGATAAGCTGGTAATGCCCGCCGCTTCTTTATCTTCCGATGTTAGTATTTCTGTATCGGGCAGAGTATTTAATGCCTCTGTCAGTTCCGTAGCAAGATACTGTCGGGCGTTTGATTCTGCCTGGTCATCAGTGGTGGGCACCGGCTTTTCATCGTTGTTTAAATCGGGATAAGCCTGCCAGGAAGAAAGGTCAGGATAATGATCTGCCAATTCAAGGGGCACGGGAATGAAATCCTGGTTCGTCACAATGAAAATATTGCAGACAAGTTCCAGAACGGTAAAGCAGACGAGAAGAGGCTTTACGGGGAAACTTATTTTCCTGCGCAGGGAAAAGGCAAATAAGAGAGCGATATACGCTATAACGAAGAAAATGTTGCTCTGCTTTGCCAGGATATGATAGTTATGTCCCGCACAGTAAAGGCAGACTGTCAGATATAAAATGCTGAAAATGCCAAGCTTTAATATGTCGGCGGATCGAAACGAAGCGGCGCGGACGAGGGCCCTGGAAGCTAAAAGGAGCAGAAAGAAAATCAGCAGAAAACTATAATATATGGAACCGCCGGAATACATACGAAAAAAGTTCACGAGAAAATATATGGGACTAAACTGAACGGCGGCAAAAAGGAAGAAAATGAAAAGAAAGCTCTTCCGTTTCTCTTTTCCGCCCACATCGGGAAGTAAAAAGTAGAAAGCAGTCATCATAAAGAAGAAGAGGCCAAAATACAGATCCATCCGCATACCCGAAAAAAAAGCTGCGGAAGAAACAGAGCCCAATAGAAACCGGGAAAGAGCGGTTATGGCAGGCAGAGTGGTTGAAAAGCCCGAATAAGGGTTTGCCTTTATATAAGAAAAATATTCTGCATATTGGGGAAAGGTAATAAAGCCCGATATGAGCAGAGCAACACAGCTTAAGCCTGCAAATCTGAAAAAAGCGCGCAGATGGACGCCGATCCCGCCTTCGGCAAAAAGAAGGACATGGACCGTAAGCGTTGCGAGTACGATGGCTGTCAACATATAATCGGAAAAAAAGCAGAGGGTCAACAGCAGGATATAGCAAAACGCTCTGTCTCCGGACATCATTTTTTCATAGGTATAAAATAGTAAGGGAAACAGAGCAAAAACAGCAAGATAACGCAGATTTATTTCCTGAAGCAGTCCATAGGCGCAGAGCCCGTAAGAAACGGAGAGCAGGATACAGAAATCCTCCGACAGGTTTTCAAAGCTTTTTGTATGTTTTAAGTAAAAGCAGAAGGAAACTCCTGCAAAGGCGTTAAAAAGATTCAGTACCGGATGAAGGGAGCTGGGCACCAGATGGCCGAAGCCTGCGTTAAAGAAAAAAACAAATCCTTCAAGAATCAGCAGGGATATGAAAAAAACCAGAAAATAGGGCCTTAGCTTCCGGAAAGTGTCGGTAAATGATATAGAGGGTTTATGCTTATTGTTCATACAAATTACGCTCCTAGTCGGTTATTTTTTGTATTTCAATGAAATTATACCAAAACGGGGGTACTCTTTACAAGTTAATTTGTTTCAATTTACTTTCCCGCTGTATGTAAGACAAACTCCTTGCACTTTAAAAGTAAAGTTTGTATAATAAATATGTTGTGAAACCTTAACTAAGCCCTTCGCATAGAATATAGTAAAACCGGTTTCGGGGGATTTGTGGTGCAGACATTTCAAAAACCCTTAAGCGAGGAGAAAGAGGCTTACTATATCCGCATGTATTTGGAGGGCAGTAAAGAAGAGTCCGAAAAAGCAAAGCAGATTCTCATAGAACGGAATTTGAGACTGGTAGCCCACATTGTAAAAAAGTATCAGAATGTGGAGGAAAACCCCGAGGATCTGATCTCCATCGGGACCATCGGATTGATCAAAGCAATTCATACCTTTGACGGGACAAAGGGGAGCAAGCTGGCGACCTATGCGGCAAGATGCATTGACAATGAGCTTTTGATGATGCTCAGGGCGCGGAGGAAAACGGCCAGGGATGTTTCCTTATACGAGCCCATCGGAACGGATAAGGAAGGTAATGAGATCAGTCTTTTGGACATTACCTGCGCAGAAGGAACGGATGCGTTCGAACTTCTTTCTACAAGAGAGGATGTTGAAAAGCTTCGCAAGATCCTGACAAATGCTCTAAGCAGCAGGGAACTGGAGGTTATTAAGTTAAGGTACGGACTGGCGGGCGAACATGAAATGACCCAGAGGGAGATAGGGCAGCTATTGGGGATATCCCGCAGTTATGTATCCAGGATCGAGAAAAAAGCTTTACGCAAGCTTCGGATTGCCTTTGAGGACACAACGGCTATGTAATTAAGTTGGGAAGGTAAAGGAGAAAAAAGAGATGGCAATGCCTACATTGGAGGAAATTTTAACAATAGCGTATAATGCGGGGGCATCGGATATTCATATCACGGTGGGACTTCCGCCTATTATGCGTCTGAACGGTCACCTGATGAAACTGGACTATCCGGTTTTAACTGCAAATGATACACTGGAGCTTTGCGTTAATATGTTAAAGCCCAAGCAGAGAGAAAAATTTGAGGAACGGGGAGAATACGATATGTCCGTGGCTTTCCCGGGAATAGGTCGTTACCGTGTAAACGTATTTAAGCAAAGGGGCTGTATCGGCATTGCGCTTCGTACTGTTACAACGGAAATTCCACAGGCGGAGCAGCTGGGAATCCCCCAGTCCGTGATTGACCTGTATACCCGTAAGAGAGGCCTGATCCTGGTAACGGGACCTACCGGCAGCGGTAAATCCACCACCCTGGCATCCATTATCGATAAGATCAATAAAACGAGGGATGCCCATATCATTACGCTGGAGGAACCTATCGAGTATTCCCATGAACACCGTATGGCCATGGTTAACCAGCGTGAGATCGGACAGGATACAGAGAGCTTTGCGAATGCCTTAAGGGCGGCTCTCCGTGAGGATCCGGACGTTATCCTGGTAGGCGAGATGCGTGACTATGAGACCATCAGTACAGCCATTACCGCAGCGGAAACGGGACACCTTGTATTGTCCACCTTACATACCATTGATGCGGCCAGTACCGTAGACCGTATCATCGATGCGTTCCCGCCCCATCAGCAGCAGCAGATCAGGGTACAGCTTTCGGCGGTATTGGTATGCATCATTTCACAGTCCCTGATCCCTAATCTCACAGAGGACGGACGTGTGGCGGCTTTCGAGGTCATGCATGCGAATGCGGCGGTCAAGAACCTGATCCGTGAAGGTAAATCCCACCAGCTGCAGTCTGTCATCCAGACCAGCAAGAGGGAAGGCATGTGCACCATGGACGATTATCTGATGCAGCTTTATATGAGCCGTAAAATTTCCAAGGAAAACTGTATCCAGTATGCACAGAATCCCGACAAGATGCGCGGACAGATATTCTAAAGGGCATTGTTCTTAAACACATTTTATATTAAATATAAGATTTTCCTGCCTGCAGATTTGGCGCCGGCAGGAAGATCTTATAAAATTCTAAGTTTCCGATCATTTCGGATCCATTAATCACAAATTTACAAATTAATCTTTTCTATTTCTGGGGGCAAAGGACCAAGCGGGCATGCCTGCTAAGAAAATCCGGGCATTCTAACGGTTTCGATTCTGAAATCATTTATTCCTGACTTTTCAAATCTAAAACATTTTAAAGAAAATTCTATTTTGCCGATATGAGATCGAATGAGGCAAAAATCACATGTAACAGGAGGTTTTTTAATGGTAAGTACAATATTGACCGGCGCGGTTTACGGCATCGGCGGCTATTTGATTACGGTTGAGGTGGATATGGCGGATGGCCTGCCCTGTATCGATATGGTGGGCTTTTTGGGCAGCGAGGTAAAAGAATCTGCGGAAAGGGTCAGGGTAGCGGTCAAAAACGGCGGATATGCCATTCCGCCCAAGCGCTTTACCGTCAATCTGTCCCCGGCGGGAATCAGGAAGGGAGGCTCGGCCTTTGATCTG
Source organism: Lachnospiraceae bacterium UBA3273 (assembly GCA_002362385.1). Lineage (GTDB taxonomy): Bacteria > Bacillota > Clostridia > Lachnospirales > Lachnospiraceae > UBA2882. The sequence continues at coordinate 66,257 of DEUB01000046.1, read as the reverse complement.
CCCATAGCCATCGGCATCCTGGAAAGCATGGGTGCGGTCAAAGCGGATAAGAGGAAGGAGGTGCTTGTAGCGGGAGAACTGGGCCTTGACGGGACTGTCCGGAGCATAAAGGGGATCCTGCCCATAGTACTTGCGGCAAAGGAGCGGGGGATCGAAACCTGTATACTTCCCGAGGCAAACCGTAAAGAAGGGGAATGCGTGGGAGGCATCAGGATAATCGGTGTCAAAACCTTAGAGGAAGCCATTGCCGTTATGGAAGGCACGGTAAAGCGCGGAAGAAAAACAGGAAAAAAGCTTTGGCAGGATATGGCGCCCTTGGGGGAAACTACGGATTTTGAAAATATCATAGGCCAGCCTTTAGCAAGAAGGGCGGCGGAGATAGCGGCGGCAGGCTTTCATAATCTGCTCTTGACGGGACCGCCGGGGACGGGGAAGTCCATGATCGCATCGGCAATGCCGGGAATCCTTCCACCTATGAACGAGGAAGAAATGCTGGATACTTCAAAAGTTTACAGTGTAGCGGGGCTGTTGGATGAAAAACGGTATTTTATTACCAGACGCCCTTTTTTGAATCCCCACCATACCATTACGCCCCAGGCTTTAGTGGGAGGAGGGGTAATCCCCCGTCCCGGGGCTGTGTCCCTGGCGAATCATGGAATTCTGTTTTTGGATGAGCTTCCTGAGTTTAAGAGGCAGACTCTGGATATGCTGAGGCAGCCTCTTGAAAACGGAGAGATAACCATCGCAAGAAAAAGCGGAAATTATACCTATCCCTGCGACTTTATGCTGGTTGCTGCGATGAACCCCTGTCCCTGCGGCTATTATCCTGATCTCAAGAGGTGCAGCTGCACGGATCTGGAGGTAAAAAGGTACAGCGGCAGGCTTTCGGGGCCCCTTTTGGACAGGATCGATTTAAGCGTGGGAGTTATGCGTAATACCTATGAACAGGTTAAAAGCTTTCGGAAGGAAGAAAGCAGCGGGGAAATACGGATAAGGGTAATGGCTGCCAGAAAGCGCCAACTGGAAAGAAACGGCCCAGGGGTGTTTAACAGCAGGATTACGGTTACCAATCTTAAGGAGTTCTGTACCCTTACGCGGGAGGCGGAGATGATGGCGGAAAAATATTATTCCGCCATGGACATGAGTATCAGAGGCTATCACAGGCTTTTACGGGTGGCAAGAACCATTGCGGATCTGGAAGGCAGTTCTCCTATAGAAGAAAAACACATCATGGAGGCGGCGTCATACAGGGGAGCGTTATAAAAAGCTGACAAAAACGGGAAGAGGAAGGAATGGAAATGACAAAAACAGAGGAGAAAGCGTGGCATAAAGAGTGCGCTTATGGGTATTTTTGGGAAAGTATCCCCGGAATCGGGGTAGAAACAATAAAAAGCCTTTACGCAAGATGCGGCAGTTATGAAGAGATGTATCACGCTCATAACGATGTGGGACTTAAAGGAGTTCAAAGGGACGCTTTTTGCCGGCAAAAAGAAAAATGGAATGTAAAGGAGGAATATAACAGGCTGCTTCATAATAAAATATGGTGTATTCCCTTATATCTTTCCGGGTATCCGGACAAGCTGAAAGAGATCCACAGGCCTCCGTCGGCATTATTTGTGAAGGGAAGGCTGCCGGACGGGGACGAGCCGGCAGTAGCGGTGGTGGGCGCCAGGAACTGCTCTCCTTACGGGAAGATCATGGCGGAAGAAATCGGGAAAGTTTTGGCGCAAAATAAAATACAGGTCATCAGCGGCCTTGCAAGGGGGATCGACGGGATCAGCCAGCAGGCGGCCATGGAAAGCGGCGGCGCTTCTTTTGGGGTCATGGGATGCGGGGCGGATATCTGTTATCCACAGGAAAATCAATTGATTTATGAGCAATTATCCGAAGGAAAATGTAAAGGAGGCATTTTAAGTGAGTTTATGCCGGGGACAAAACCCTTAAGCGGGCATTTCCCTCTGCGGAACCGTATTATCAGCGGACTTTCCGATGTCCTGGTGGTTGTGGAGGCAAAGGAAAGAAGCGGAACCTTTATTACGGTGTCCGATGCCCTTGAGCAGGGGAAGGATGTTTATGCGGTGCCCGGAAGGCTTTTGGATCCTTTGAGCTACGGCTGCAACAGGCTGATAGAAGAAGGGGCTTTCCTGCTGTACGACCTGGATCGTTTTATAGAGAATCTGCTGGAACGGTACGCTTATCGAAAAGACCGCATTGTGGAAAAAGAAAGCGCTGCTTTTCAAAAAGAAATGTTAACAAATTGTGAATGTGAAAAAAGAGGGAAAAAGGACGTTTTTACCGGATTAGAGCGCAAAATACTGGAAATTCTGGATATACAATATGTATCGGCAGGAGACGTTCTGTATGCTTTGGGGGATTATTCCACCGGCGAAATCCTGGCCGCTTTGTCAACCCTTGAGTGCTGCGGAAGAGTGGAATCGAAAGGCAGTTTTTACAGAAAAGTAATCTGATTGCCATAAAATTTTCGTCAAAGTGCATTAAAATAAATATAAAATCTTGTGCAATAAAGAGAAAACATTCTGGAGTAAAAGGCTTGCGATTGATAATTTTACGTGCTAAAATGTTAACATAAATTTAGAATTGTGTTTTACTATGCCTTTCTTTAATGAAAATTTAATTGATTATTTACATTTTTAACAATTAGTTAGCAGAAAAGACATAAAACGCAACCCAAAAGTGACAGATTAAGGGGTATTGACTATGAGTTTATCAGGCAGAAGGAAAATGAGAATTGGAGATGTCCTGTTATCAGAGGGTGTCATCACTCCCGAAAAACTGGACATGGCTCTTGAACTCCAGAAAGAGAAGAAAAAACGTCTGGGCGAAATTCTGGTAACGGAAGGTTTTGTTACGGACGACATCATGGCGGATGCGTTAAGCCACCAGCTGCATCTGGACAGGGCAAATTTACAGGATACCCGCATACCGGACGATCTGATTTCCATGTTCGATGTGGATATATTAAAGAAATATACGGCGATTCCCTATTGCTACGATGACAGGAACGTAAACATCATCAGAGTGGCTATGGCGGATCCTATGGATATGCTTGCCATCGACGATCTGTCCATGGTTACCAACCGCATGATCGATCCTATGGTGGCGACGCCCCAGGAGATCATGGTCGCTATCGACAAATATTACGGTAATGCCGAGGCGATTAAGGCGGCCAGCGATTATGAACAGGAGCGGAGCGATCTGTTCGAAGAAGACGAAATGGACAAGATGATTAACGAAGACGTTAACAATTCTCCCATCGTCCAGCTGGTAAACAGCATGATCGAACAGGCAGTAAGACAGAGGACTTCCGATATTCATATTGAGGCACTTGAAAGGAAAGTGCGTATCAGATACCGTATTGACGGCGCCCTCCACGAGAGGATCACATATAACATCAAATTGCTCCCTGCCATTGTGGCCAGATTGAAGGTTGTAGGCGGCATGGATATTTCGGAGAAGAGGAAGCCTCAGGACGGACGTATCACTTCCTTTGTAGACAACAGGGAGTATGATATCCGTGTATCTATTCTTCCTACCGTATACGGCGAAAAAGTCGTTATGCGTATTACCAACAAGAACGCATTGACCAGGGATAAATCGGAGCTTGGTTTTGGAGAACACGATCTTAGGATGTTTGACCATATCTTAAAAAATCCTCACGGCATCATCCTTGTAACGGGGCCTACAGGTAGCGGTAAATCCACCACCCTGTATACGGCGCTCAGTGAATTAAATAAAGAAGACGTTAATATTATTACAGTCGAAGATCCTGTCGAGGCCAATGTGGCGGGGATCAATCAGGTACAGACCAACGTAAAGGCAGGACTTACCTTTGCCAGCGCTCTTCGTTCCATTCTCCGTCAGGACCCGGACATCATTATGATCGGTGAGATTCGTGACGAGGAAACGGCGCAGATTGCGGTACAGGCGTCCATTACAGGCCACTTGGTCGTAAGCACCCTGCATACCAACTCGGCAGCCAGCACGGTAACGCGTCTGGCGGATATGGGCCTTCCCAATTATATGATCGCAGACGCCACGGTGGGTATTATCGCACAGCGTCTGGTAAGGCGCTTATGTCCCAGGTGTAAAAAGAAGGTCCTTGCGGACGAGGAGCAGTTAGAGCTTCTTGGAATGCCTCCGGGAACGGAACTTGAGATTTATGAGCCGGTAGGATGCTCCGGATGCGATAACAACGGTTATAAAGGGCGAATCGGCGTTTACGAGATCATGGAGATCACTCCGGGAGTCAGGAAAGTAATTGCCGCAGGAGAAGATGCGGAGCATATCAAGCAGGCGGCATTAAAGGACGGCATGAGGACGCTTCGTATGTGCGCTACCCAGTATGTATTGGACGGTATCACGTCCGTATCGGAAATGATCAAGGTTTCATTTGATTCATAAGAAAAATAAAAAAGACTCTTTTAAAACTAAGAGAAAGAGGAGGAGAAACAGTGGCTAGTTTTTCATATGTTGCCATTGACAGCAAGGGCAAACAGGTAAAAGGTTCCGTGGAAGCGGACAATCAGGGAAAGGCAGCTGAATCCCTGAAAAGAGACGGTATGACGGTTATTGAGCTGAAGGAACAGAACGCTCTTAACAAGGATATCAATTTGGGAGGACTTTTCAAGAAAAAAGTCAAGATCAGAGATTTAAGCCTTTTCTGCAGACAGTTCGTAAGTCTGCACAGGGCGGGCGTTACCATCATGGAATCCATGAGGATGCTTACGGAACAGACCGAAAATCCCACACTTCAGGAGGCGCTTCAGGAGGTTTCCACCAGTGTACAAAAGGGCGAGACCCTTGCCAACTCCATGAAGATGCGGACTGACGTTTTTCCACAGCTTTTAATACATATGGTTAGCGCCGGCGAGGCGTCCGGAAGTCTGGACGTGGCATTTGAGCGAATGGCTGTTCAGTTTGAAAAGAGCGCCAAGATCAATGCCATGATCAAAAAAGCGATGGTTTATCCCATTATGGTTTTGGTGGTAGCGGTAGTAGTAGTCATCGTCATGTTGACCTTCGTAGTACCTACCTTTATGAGTATGTTCGCAGATATGGATATCGAAATGCCCAAGATTACATTGATGGTAGTTGCGGCATCGGAATTTATGCAGGCTCATTGGATTGTTATAGTTGGTGTTATTATTGCTCTGGTAGCATTCTTTAAATGGTTTAAGAAGACACCCACCGGAGAGGGATTGATCAATAAAGCTGCCATTAAGCTTCCGCTCTTTGGCGATCTGACGGTAAAATCCAGTTCCGCCAAGTTTGCAAGGAATTTATCTACCATGTTGGCTGCCGGTATTTCCATGCCGGATGCGGTCCAGATCGTAGCGGATACCATGAACAACGTGTTCTACAGAGAATGCATGTTAAATGCCAAAAACGACGTTATGCAGGGTGTTCCTTTATCCACACCTTTAGAGAAATCCGGTTTATTTCCTCCTATGGTATACCATATGACCAGGATCGGCGAGGAAACCGGTAATACGGAAGATATGCTTGATACGCTGGCAAATTATTATGAGGAAGAAGTGGAAATGGCAACTCAGTCATTGATGGCTGCGTTGGAGCCCCTTATCATTATTATTCTTGCCGGTGTCTGCGGCACCATTATCGGCGCGGTCATCGCACCTATGGGCGCAATGTACGAAGGCTTAGACAGCCTGTAAAATTCGGTTAAAGACCTGTTTTGTAGGGGAGCGGGTTTTTAATATATAAAATGTAGTTTCAAATTAAAAAGGAGAGATTATCATGAAAAAGATGAATAACAAAGGTTTCTCATTAGTTGAGTTAATTATCGTTATTGCCATTATGGCTATCTTAATCGGTGTACTGGCACCCCAGTATCTGAAATATGTAGAAAAATCCAGAACATCTGCTGACAAAGATCAGTTAGACAGCATATACAATGCATGTACGATCGCTGCTTCCGATCCTGATATCACAGATGCTCCTACAGCAACTGCTAATGCAGCCATTTCCGGTGATTGGGGAAATGAAGTTCTCAGCACCCTTGGCGTAACAAATATGGGTAGCTTGAAGTGGAAATCCAAATCCGCAGTACAGGGAACAGGAGCACCTTCGATTAGTGTAGACAACCAGGGCAATTTCAAAATTACAAAAGGTTCCCTGTCAGTTCCGGAGGACTAATTTAAACAGCAAAACATTGCACAAGGAGACATTCCCCTATGACCACTGAATCATGGATATTTGAGATGATAATATATGTGGTAATATTTCTTTACGGAATCGTAATAGGCAGCTTTTTAAATGTTTGCATATTACGGATTCCGTTAAAGGAAAGTATCGCAAAGAAAAGAAGCCATTGTATGCATTGCGGCTATCAGCTTAAATGGTATGATCTGGTTCCGTTGTTCTCATATATCTTTCTTGGTGGTAAGTGTCGAAAGTGCAAAGAACATATATCCCTCCAGTATCCTCTGGTTGAGGCGTTAAACGGGGGCTTATATGTACTGATTTTTTTAGTAAACGGTTGGAGTATAGATTCAGTTATATACTGTTTATTAGGGTCGGCGCTGATCGTACTTAGCGTCATCGATTTTAGAACTTATGAGATTCCTTTTGGAATCAACTTGTTTATACTGGCACTGGGACTGATTCATCTCATATTCCACTTAGGGGATTGGGTGGATTATGGAATCGGTCTCCTTGCTGTCAGTACCTTTTTGGGAATCATATTTTGGATAACAAAAGGCGCTGCCATCGGCGGCGGCGACGTAAAATTGATGGGAGCGGCAGGATTGCTGCTCGGATGGAAATTGTCCATTGTGGCCTTTCTTGCAGGCTGCATATTAGGTTCGGTCATACATCTGATACGCATGAAGGTATCGGGGGCTGAACGGGTACTTGCTATGGGACCGTATTTGGCGGCAGGCATTATGCTTGCTGCATTATGGGGAAACGAATTTTTAAGCTGGTATTTAGGTTCGTTTACAAGCCCGGTCGGGTAACGGACTTTATATATATGAAATAAAGATAAATCATGGAAGTAGTGTATTCCATATCAGGGAGGTAAATCATGGCAAAGGCACAAAGAGTACTTAGCATTGAAATTGGATATTCTTTGACACAGGTTTGTGAAATGGATTTCCAGTCAAAGCATCCGAAAGTATACGGGGTTTTCAGTATGAAAACGCCGGAGGGGATTTTGGATGACGGATTTATTAAGGTAACGGATGAGTTTGTAAATGACTTGAAATCCTATATTACCGCAAACGGGATGATTGCGAAAAAAGTAATTTTTGCAGTATCCTCTACAAAGATCGCAAACAGGGAGGCAATGATTCCTTTTGTAAAAGAGAAAATGCTTCGGGATATGATTATGACCAACATTACGGATTATTTTCCGGTTGATCCTTCTCAGTATCAGTTTGCACATACTATCATGGATACAGTGGAAGACGACGCGGGCACAAAGCAGTACCGTATTATGATCATGGCTGCTCCGTCGGATATCTTAAACGGGTATCATGATCTCGCCAAGGCTCTTGGTCTGGAGTTAGCATCTATTGATTACAGCGGTAACAGTATTTTCCAGGCATTGCGCCATAGATTTGCCACGGGCGTTAACCTGACAGTCAAGATTGATGAGCGGTCTTCTCTTTTGACCGTTACCAATAATGGCGTTATTACCATGCAGCGTGCCGGCATTTACGGTGCGGACCAGATCGTAGATATTCTGATGGAGACGGATGTTTACGGAGAACCTCTTACCTATGAGGGAGCAGTAAAAACTTTGCGTAGGAACAATCTTGTTATGAGGGAAGAGGAAGAAGCGCTTCTCGCGGAAAAAGAAGAAGAGGTTCGTCAGTTAGAGCAGGCACAGCAGGATGCAATGAATTTGGCGGCAACAACAGGCGATACTTCCAAAGTGGCGTCTGCAACCGTTGCAGCGAAGCAGGCGGGTTCCAATTTAAAGATGCTCCGCTTGAGGAGAGATGTTACCATCAGCTATCAGCAGTTGATCGGTTCCATTGTCCGTGTCATTGATTATTACAATTCCAAGAACAGGGATGCGGCCATTGACAATATCATTATTACCGGTATTGCGGCGGACTTCTGGGGATTTGCAGGACTTCTGTCACAGGAACTGGGACGTAATGTAGAAGTATTAAAGGATCTGGCGGGCACCAATATTGATCAGGGCCTTCATTTGCAGGGAGTATCTCTTGGCGATTACATTTCCGTTATCGGTGCGGGCTTAGGTTCCGTAGGATTTATGCCGGCGGAAATTAAAGCTGATAAGAAAAAAGGCGGCGGTAGAAGCGCTAAGGACTCTTTAAGCAGTATCGGAAATAACGATAAGCTTCCGTATATTGTTTTAGGTGTCGGTACCGCGGCGGCCATTGTGATTACTGCTATGGCGCTTGTTCCTTATTTCCTTGTTAAAAATGAAAATGATTCCTTACAGGAGAGAAAGGCGCAGCTCGCCCCGGTACAGGATACCTATAATGCTTATATTGCAAAAAAGGCTGATTATGATTACATAACTGCTTTAAACGAGGTTACTATCAATACTAATGATAAACTGCCTGATATTATTGGAGAAATGGAAAGCAGATTTCCTTCCGATACAGTTGTTAACAGTATGTCGATTACCGAAGAGGGAATTGCTCTGGATATTGTTGTGCCCAACAAATACGATATTGCCAAGACCCTGGTAGAGTTCAGAATGATGCCTTATTTCTCCGAAGTTTATACAAGCGGTTTTTCAGAGAGAAAAGATGAAGAGACCGGTATTATTGTAAGCCAGTACACCATTGAGTGCTTGTATGGCGATAACCCTTATCTGAGCCAGCCGGAAGAGGATGAGGCGGAACAGCCTGCGGCTGAGGGCGGGGAAGCGCCGGAACAGCCTGCATCCGATGAAGAGATCGTAGAAGAGTAGGAGGAACATAGAATATGAAGGTCAAGAAGAGTGAAGTTAATATTTTAATCATGTTAGTCGGAATTTTGTTGGTGGTTCTTTCCTACTTTGTAGTTTACAATAGTTTCACAGAAAAAAGGGATGCCCTTGCGGCGGAGAACGCTACGTTACAGACAGAGGTTGACGAGCTGCAGAAGCTGGCGGATAATAAACAGTTTTATATTGATGAAACAAACAATATGGATGGAGAGATCCAGGATATTTTAGCCGATTTCCCGGGAGAGATCAGAGCTGAAGATCAGGTTATGTATACGGCAGGTCTTGAAACAATGTATTCCGTATGGGTAAACGGACTGTCAATCGAAGATACTCAGTTGGTTCAGGTGGCGGCTCCGGAAGCAGCCCAGGCACCTACGGAAGATGCGGTCGTAGAGGATACCGGGGAAGGGCAGCCGGCTGGCGATGCGGTTGTTGCCACAGGCGGTTTAAAGGATACGGTATTTTTGTATTCCTCTCCTTTTTCACTGAATTATAAGACTACTTATCGTTCCTTTAAAGACATTGTGCAGTTGATCGTCAATGCGGATGAGCGTATGAGCATCAGAAATGTTAATATTGCCTATGATACAGAGACCGGATGCCTTTCAGGAAGTATGGACGCAACGATGTATACGGTTTCCGGTACGGATTATATTTACAAAGAGCTTGATATTCCCGGAGTCAGACTTGGTACGGCGGATATCTTTAAGTCAGGTACCGTTCTGGATTTAAACAGAAGAAGCGGCGGTAATGCGGAAGATTCCGAAGGGGAAGATGCCGAAGGCGAGAATTCTGAAGGCGAAGGAACGTCTGATGAAGAGGTAACAGGTAATTAGTCGAGAGTCAGTTAGGAGTTCTTTATGAAGAAAATCAAAAAGGACAACAGCGGTTTTACATTGGTTGAATTATTGATTGCCATGGCGATTATAGCCATTGTGCTGACGCCGCTGTACAGTAATTTCAGACAATCTACATATTTGAATGGAAAAGCCAAAACGGCCATGAATGCAACAAATATGGCCAGCAACCTTATGGAAGGTATGAGCGCTTATACGCCTGAGGAAATTATTTTGGGCTTTTACAGCAATGACAGTGTGTCCGGAAATATTCCGGGAAGGCATAATACGCTTAATATTATGCCAAATGAAGTAACGGTAGCGGAATATGGCGATCTGACACCTGTCTCGGGAGGCTATACCAAGGGATTTGTTACTTCGAACTTGGTTTTGGGAGCAGGAGCTTATGATTATTCTGCCGCTAATTATGCCCAGTCTTTAGGAGTTACGGCTCCTCAGCCTTCCATGGAATATCTGAAGATCAAGGAGAGCCCTTCCGGCAAATATTATTTCTATGCTCAGGGTGTACAGCAGGCAAGGGGCACTTACGATATTGTTGTAGAACTGGATACCACTCATGATACCGGTTTTTCCGGAGATTTTAATGAGGATGGCAGCATTGATACATCCGCTGCCGAGGTATACGGTATTAATGATTATAAGTCTGCCCAGATCACAAATGTGAATCCTCTTTTTGACGGGGTATATACGGAGAACATCAGCCAGCGCCAGAATGCGGCTGCCGCGCTTTTGGCTAAGAAAACAGATCCTTGGACAAATCTGGAGGCGACAGATCTTTATCCGGGGATGACCAGAACGATAGCGGTGCTTATCGAAAAAGACCCTGCCACAGGCTTTGTTACTGTTACCGTGCGCGATCATTACCAGATACTTTCTGATTTTTCAACTCCCGATCATCGTTGGATAAATATAGGAAGTGTTTTTGCGGGTCAGACTTTGCATTATACGACTACGGATAAGTTGATTTTTGACGGAAGCACTTATAATCAGGATCCCAGAAATATTTATATTTATTATAATGCGAATTATTATTCCAACGACACAAATTATCTGGATCAGTTTTTGGTAACCAATCCGGATCATGTTCCTCTGGATCTTTATCTCGTAAGGACAAAAACTGCGGAGACAACAGATGCGCTTGAAGCTACGTATGCTTCGAAATTGCAGCTGCCGAATGTGGGAGGATATGATTTTCATGTTTATTCCAATCTAAGGGATAATATCATGAAGACGGATGCGCAGAATGCAACAAACCGTACTAACTGCAGGCGCTGTCTTACGATTATAAACGGCAGTACGATTTATACTCTCCCCAATGCCGATTATGATGCTGTCGTTCACGATACCGGCGGCGTAAAAACGGAAGCGGAGGACCGCATGTACGGCGTTAAAATGTATGTATATGAAGAAGGTGCTGCAAATGCAGACTTTCCGGAGGATATGCTGATCACGGAATTTAGCGGAAGTTCATTGCAGTAAGAAAGGATGTTTGGCTGATGACGGCTGCTTGGAAAAATAAGTTAAAAGAAAAATTAAAAGATAACAGGGGTTCTGCAATCGTTCTGGTAATTATAGCCATTGCTTTTGTGGGAACTCTGGTCGCCATGCTGGTTTATATGGTATATTTTAATTATTTGATGAAATATACCGACCGTTCGGCTAAAAACAATTTTTATACAGCTGAAACAGCCTTGGATATTATAAAGGCCGGGCTGGAGCAGGATGTATCGGATGCCATGGTTGCAGGGTATTATGATGTTGTATCCAATCATGCCACGGATTCCGCCCAGAATAAGCAGGCCGCTTTTGAAACGGAATTTTTGAGATATCTGTGTGAGGATATTTTGCATGTTCAGACGGCAAATATAGGAGATCCGGGGGCAATACAGCAGCAGCAGGTATATGATCCGGCTTATTTTGCGTCTTACTGGAATAAGATCACAATGCTTGGCGCCAGCGGGTATGACGATTTCAAAATTGCTGCCAATGAAGGCGATGAAGGCGCCAGAATGGTAACCGGCGCATGGGATTCCGGTGCGTATGGAAGCCCTTCTACTACGGACGGAGCTGACGGCATCAGAAGCAAGGGACCGGTGGTTATTTATAATGGCGATACGGTAGAATTCCATAATATCAGGGTTTCTTATACTGATGCTGACGGATATGTTTCCATCGTACAGACGGATATCGTTGTTGAGACGCCTCAGGTCAATTTTTCCACGGCTATGAATCTGCCGGAATTAGATACTTATTCTTTGGTTGCATCGGGGGGCATCTATAACGGTTACGGAAGAAGCGGAGCCACCAAGCTTCCGGAGGCTAACGGTTCCCAGACGGAAACGGTGGTAACCGGCAATGTATTTGGCGGGGAAGACGGTATTTTTGTACATGGAATTAACGGACAGATCTCTTTTGAAAAGAAAGCTGCGGATCCGGATACAAGAAGCTATACGGTAACGGCGGACAGTTTTAATGCTTTGACGGGACGGAACCAGTTAGATACCAGCAATCACAATCCGGCGGCTGTTCCCAGCATAAAGGTCGACGAATTTTATGAGGTATGGGCAAAAGATCTGTATGTTGAATCGGCGTCCATGGATGTGGCAGGTAACTGTTTTGTCCAGGATGACCTTACAACGGACGGAACTTATTCGGGCGTTTATTTAAGCGGAAATTATTCGGGCTACGGTACGGCAACAAGAGGGGCCGCATCCAACAGTTCCATTCTGATAAACGGTGCGCATACAACTTTAGATTTAAGTCAGTTAAAGAACCTGGAGCTTGCCGGCCATGCTTATGTGGGAAGCGTACATTATAATGCAAATGAGGACGATGAAGTAACGGGCGATTATATTGCTGACGTTGAGGCATATAAAAAGGCGCACGAGAAGGACGAAGAGGACAATGAGGACGGAAGCAGCAGTGCGGGAAGCGGAGACGCCGCAACGGGAGGCAATGGTAATTCCGGAAACGGGGACGATGAGGATGATGACAGGATCGAATCCAATGAAAGGGATGTTCTCATGGGTCAGTCTCTGGCAGTGAAGAGCGACCAGCTTATGTATATGGTTCCCGTGGAGTGTATGGGGTATGACGGGGATACGCAGATTTTAGGCAAGAACCCTATGACGTATAATGAATATATTAAATTTGCAACCACTTATGAACCGGAACTGGATGAACATGGAAACGTTGTTATGGAAGGAAACAGTATCAAGTATTCCGACCAGTTAAAATATACGGTGGTACGCCTTGATGTTGTTATGAATAAAGTGGGAGGCTCCATGAACAGCTACGGAGCGTCTTATATTCCGGTATTCAGGCGTGTAAACGGCGATGTATTGGTATATTTCTATATCAGTTTTGCATCGGATGACAAGGCAAATGAATTCTTCAGAAATTATTATGAAGCGGATAAAGCGGCTTTTGACAGATATTTAAAGACTTATCTGGATACATACAGGATATCTTCCGATATTACCGCCAATAACAGCGGCAAACTGAGCATCGCGGGAAATATGCTCCGCATGAGCGGCAATAACGTTGTTATGGTACATGATACCTTTGACGATGATCTGGCTAATTATGAGGCAATGTTAGCCAACAGGACGCAGTATGCCCTGTATTATCAGAATCTTTCCAAATATTTGATGAAGACAACGGATGATCTGGCGGCGCTTCAGCTCCAGAACAACGTATTTGCAAATATTACGGTAAAAGAAGATAAATTTGATGAGCAGGTGTCTCCGGGAACCTTCAAGAGCTATAAAAACACTTCCGACGAGACGGTAGCTCTTGTAGTAAACAATGACGGAATGGGCGTGTTTGACTTCGGCGCCAGCAACAGCGCATTGTCTACGATGAATCTGTCAGATATCCATTTGATCATTGCTACCGGAGATGTCAGGGTCAATGTAAGAAATTACGAGGGTCTTATCTTTAGCGGCGGAGATATTTATATCGGTTCGACAAACGAGAGGATCGATTACAATGCGACGGAAGTCCAGAAGGCAATGTCTGCAAAGAACAATAACAACAAATATGTATTTGAAGTGATACAGAACGGTATCGCTTATGCCAATACCATGGGAACTACCGATGTGGATCTTATTACTGCAATTGAAAAGCAGAAGGAAGAGGATATTATAAGGGCATCGGATGTTGTGAAGTTTACGAACTGGATTAAGGAGTAGACGTTTATGAAAGATGATAACAGGGGTTTCAGCTTAGTTGAATTGATTGTTGTTGTGGCGATAATTGCGATCCTGCTTGGCGTAATGGCCGCTAATATCGGAAGGATCAGCGGATACCGCGCTAAAGAGTGTAGGACTAAGGTCATTTCCAGCCTGGAAAACGGACGGCTGATGACCCTCAGCAAATCCCGGGGCGGAAGTAATATGACGGATACAAGGACCTATCTGGTGTTTGTCAGAAATAACGGCAACGGATGTAATTACTGTATTACTGTTGTGGAAAATCAGATAACGGATGTTAAAAAAGTCAGCAAAGGGAATGTTACATTAAAGTATTCCACTACAAAGGATGCAACGGACGGAACTCCGATAGGGGCTTTTGACGGACCTAAGAATCTGGGGATCAACAGTCCGGATACCGTATTGCAGGATGCGGTATCGGCAGGATTCAAAGTGGGCTTCAGTCGTCAGAACGGAGCGTTTCTTCCCTATGATTCGGCCGGCAATACCAACGTATACCAGATGTTTGCAACCCTTGGAGCATACAATTACGGCATAACGATCCATCCCCGAACGGGAGAAGTTGAAGTGGGGAATCGGACCAGGGCGCATTAGACCGGGAGTTATGCAGTAAACGGTCACTGTAATAAAGGAGGATATATGAAAAGAGCAAAATTAGACAGGAGAAAATTGAATAACCAAGGTTTTTCACTGGTAGAGTTTTTGATTGCCGTGGCAATTTTGGGAGTTGTCTCTCTGACAATCTATTTCTTTATGACTACAGGAGCCAGGTTTTATCAGAGAACCAGTGCCGATGCGGATATCCAGTCCGAAGCGCAGCTGGCAGCAAATACTATCAGCGATCTGATCGTGGACTGTGAAGTCAATATCAGCTATGACGATACCATTACCAATGTTGTAAGCGGAAGCGGGGAAACGGGAACCATTCCCGTAAACGGAAGGATTTTAGAAATTAGTAACAGAAATTATCAATTCCTGATCTTTCACAGGGATACCAATCTGTTTTATTTGGAGAGAAGGCCCAGTACAGCGGACCCCACTCAGTACGAACCTTACAATATTGATAATGCAGAGCTTTTGGCACAGAATATAACAGAATTTGAAGTGGATCTGACCCGTGTATCGGGAAAAGGAAAAGGGAAAAATATCGTTACCTTTACCATGACCTATGAAAAAGGCGGACGTTCCTACAGAGGCAATTATCAGGTAAATCTCCGAAATTCCATCACGGTCAGCGCAAATGGAATTACGCCTGTAACGGATGAGGAAAACCTTACCAGGATCACGGTTACACCTTCCCCGGTTACCATCGATGTAAAGGGTAAGGATAATCCTGCCTGCCCTCCCGAACAGAAGGAGAAAGAATTTACTGCCAACAGCGATGCTACCAATGTGGGCAGGGAGAATATTTTCTCTTGGAGAATGGAAGGCACTGAAGGCGGAGCGGTAACCTGTGCCAGCGCTGTAGGAGATACAAATAAGAAACGATATAAAATACGTTTTGCCGATGATTTAAGCGATGTGCCCAGTTCCTTTAAGGTTATTGCCACGAGCACGGTTGAAAACAAGGATACCCATACTTATGCAACAGGAGAGGCTATCGTATATTTCAAAAAGATCCTGAATCTGAACATTACTCCTACCAGAGGGGTAACCAATGACTGTATGGATCCTGAATCCACAGCGATCTTTGCGGCAAACTTTACAGATTATAATCTGATGCCTGAGGATAAGAGATGTACATGGAGATTTGAGTATAAAAAAGGCGTTGAGGGGCAGTGGGCTGTCTGCAATAATTCTTCCATAGCTACGGGAAGGGCCATGGGAAGCTCTTATTCCGTGCGGCTGGGAAGTCAGGCGGATGAACATTATTCCTTCCGGTTAACGGCCACAAGCGAGTGGGATCCTACCTGGAGTGCGGAGTATGTTTTCGGCGTAACGGAAAAGGCGAAGATTCCTGGAATCGACAGCCCCAGCCGTGGCGTTGAGATCGATATGACGGCGTTGTTTACCACAGGCGACTATGGTTCTTATGCACAACAGAATATGCCGGGGTTAGACACCATATATGATGTGAAACTGCAGAACTTTTCAGGGCATGATGTGGAAGGTATTCTGGATCTGATTGTAAGGGACGGAAAGGCGTATGTATATCTGGATTACGGTGCGGTGCGTTATACCTCCGGCGCCGACGCCCTTTTATTCTACAACAGTCCCAATATCGAATGCGTGATCTATTACATAGATAAAGACGGAAACAAGAAGTCCAAGGACGGCGTGAACTGGCAGATGACGCCTGTTAGCTTAAATCCTTCGAGACCCTTGAAGAACGGCAATATATTGCTGCCTAAGGGCGGAACCTACGATGTGACCTTTACAACCTTGGGATACAATATTTCCAAGAAAAACCAGATTGGTATTTATATGGAAACAGACGGAAGTCTTCAGAATCTGAACGCTAATGAAGTCGGTATGCTGGATTTTAATCCTTATTTAGCGGCAAACTATACCGGACCTTTAGGAAACCGTTATAATCTGATCGAGTCCGGGGTATTCCGTATTACGGCAAAGGCAGATCAGATGATGTACCCGACAGATGCAATTCCCATGAAAGTGACCATTGATGATTTCTACCGCCTTGTGACGCGGTATGCTTCAGGAAATCAGGAATATTTGGAACGTTCCAGTTATGACTTTAATGTTTATGTGTCCAATGTAGACGGTAGGGATCTTTTTATAAAGGGACCGGCGGATGCGTCAAACTGGACGACGACTACAGTCGTTTATAACGGAACAAGCCAGTCCGGCGGTTCAGGCAATGCAGCAGCGGCGGCAACCCACGTACAGGCGGTAAACGTCGGCCAGGGCTGCAGCATTGAGACGGCAAACGGTACGGAGACCATTACATTTACTCCGGTAAGAGCCCAGGATAACAGCATATCCTATTATGAAATGTCAATCGGTGGTCAGAGATATTATTATAATACTACCTATAAGTGTTGGAGAGCGGTATCGTAGTGATTCCAGGTGGAGAAAAGAGTATGAAAAAGAAGAAAAGATTTCAGAAAAAATTCATATTTAGCGGGGTGGCGGCCTTACTGATTGTGGGTATACTGAGCCTTGATCTGGCAAAAAATGTTTCTGTGGCGGAAGCGAGACAGAATGTTTTCACGCAGATCCTGCCCTATCAGTCCAGCGGCCTGAAAATACTGGAAGTTACGCCTACGGTGGATGACAAGGAGTTGGGATACTTTTTCCCGACCAATGTGAATGACGAACTGGCTAGAAATGTGGTAAATGTAACCCATGGTACAAAGTTTAATTCGGAAATCCCGGGTATTGAAGAACTGCGCGAAGCAGCTGATGAGGAAGCGTGGAGGCGTGGGGACGAGGAAGTAAGCAAACCATGGTGGAATCCGCAATGGAGTCCCAGCCGTGAACAATATCATGATCAGTTTTTGGCGGAAATATTAAATGCGCAGACGGATCCTTATCTGGCTGCAGTGTTACGAAGCTATGGTATGATCAAACCCAGCGGTTCCGATCTGGGCACAGGTACCAATTCCGAATATCCGATTTACGACAGGGACAGAAAAGGTGTTTTCGGTAGTGTGGGAGGCACCAATGATTATATTGAAATTGATATTCCGGCAGGAAATATGGTACAGGGACACTATGTTCTCAATGAGAATAATACGGGTTCCTATAAGCTGGCAGACGGGTACTGCATCGGTACCGGGGAAGAGAATTTTGACGGCGATGCGGTAGGACCGGACGAAGTAACGCCGATTACCGGTTTGGACAGAAATTATATTTATAAAAAGACGCTGGTTGAAAATCCCGATCCTTCCGTCAGCGGAAATGATCCGGGGCAGGTAAGCGGCAACACCACAGAGGACAAAGACGTTTACAAGTATGAAAAAATTGCTTATCAGGGAGGCATTCCGGAGGGCGTTTTATGGGTAGGCGGTTCAAAGGACGGAAATCTGGACTTTACATTCCTGCCAAACCAGACCGATATTTATTACGGTTATACCGTTGATAAAATCGTATATCTGAATAATAACAGGTGGTACAGGGTCGGAAACTGGATCAAGGAATATGTATTGGGAGATGCAGAGTTGGGCTGCCAGGTTACTTATGAGCACAGGACTCTGGATGCGCTGACAGAGGCTGATATCCAGAATGCGGATCTGATCTATCTTTCCGGTACGGCAGCTGAATATAAAGAGGCGGGACTTGACATGAATCCGGCTCTGGTCAAAGAGATTTACAACCAGAGTGCGATCTATCACAAGGCTGTCATCATGGACTCCACCATCTACAGCGGGGGAGCGGAAGGCTTTACCAATCTGGATAAGCTGGCGCTGCTTTTATGGCAGGATGATCAGAAGCTGGTTTCCTCATGGGATTCCTGCTCATCCTACTTTATTGAAAAGCCTGCGGATCCCGGGGCGCCTGCTGATGATACGGAAGCAGAAAAGGAATATCTGATCGATAATATAAACGGGCTGTTAGGGACAAATGATGTCTTTACGACCCTGCAGAGTACAATGGTAACCGGATATAACGGAACCTTTGCAGTCAACAATCTTTATGTATACAACCATCATTTTTCGGATTTCCAAAGCTCCAAGCTGGCGAATTTCCAGAGAAATGCGCTGGATAACATTGCTAACGGCGATTTAAACAGTATGTTTACCGCAACGGCGGCAAACGGCGGTTTCCAAAGCGTACTGGCTTATATTAAGTTAAATAACGAAAAGATAACTACCGGAAAGATGTCTGAAGGCTATGTGACGCCGGCTATTGCGATCCAGTATATTTTGTGCTACAGGGGCGAGGATCTTGCCCTGGCAAAGAGTGCTTATGCGGTACTGGAAATTCAGCCGACAAAACAATTTAAATTTAATTCCGGTCTGGAATCCAAGGACTATACGCTGGAAACGCCGGAAGTAAAGGAAAACAGAAGCGCTTTCATCAGAGACTGTCTCAACGAGGATATTGTGAAGTCGGGCAATCAGGAGCTTGTTACCTTTGACAGCGTGACAGTGGACGCATTTAATACCATGCAGACGGATGTTCTGACGTCCTATGACGTGGTCTATATCGGCGCCCTGCATACGGCATATTACGAGCATGTAGAGGGAACTTCCGCTGCCATTGAGCTTGGGACGGGATTTGTCCATCATGATGATGCTTCCATACCGACATACAATGATGACGGTATGGACGGATGCGTATATTTTAATTACGGCGACATGATAGAGAATAACTGGAAAGAAGCTTATTCATCCAGGGATTTAACAGAAGCAAAATTACTGGAATTAAAGGATTATCTTCAGAAAAGCGGTCTGATCATTGTTGATGAAGATCTTATGAAGTCCATTGAAAAGGGTAATACGGTCATCAATCCTACCAAGGTAAACAGCGCATCGACTGCTCATTATGACAACGGACGTATGGATGATTCTTCCAATATGTATGAGTTGTTTACCTTTGCAAGAGGGGGCAGCGTTTCGGGACAGGATGCCGTCTATTACGGAAATCTGGTCAGTGAAGGCGATTTGAAAAACAGTATTGTAAAGAAGGCAGATCTGACTTCTTATCTGAACAGGGAACGTCTCAGCATGCTGTTTACGACGAAACCCAGCGAGTACACCTATGCGGAGAATGACAGCGGCCTTATGACCATCGTTACCTATCAGGCTGCTGACAGGACGGACGGAAAATATTATCTGGATTATGAGTTTGTTATCAATAATACGGCGGCGGTAGCGGATGCGGCAGAGTTTTATGAGGTGCATTTTTATCAGGATATGAATGCGGACGGACGTTTTGACGCTGCAGAAGAGAAGTTTGATTATTCCGTAACCCTGGCGGCAGACGGTACTCCTGCGTTAAACGGTAAGGATGCGGACGGCGTTACTCATTATTCCTTAAACGGAGGAGTGGCGTATAAGCTGCGCAGGCAGGTTCCTTCCGATGAAGGCGGTATCATCGACTGGTGTCTGAAGGTGGAAAAGATCAACGACAGAAATATTTACTGTCAGGAGACCGGTTATACGGCGATCAAACCGAGGGAGAAGAAGTATATTAATATATTGCAGATCATGCCTGACAGTGCTAATGGTCTGGAAAATTTGAGAGAAACGGATATACTTTACAGATTCCTTCATTCCCTGGCGGTTGAGGATCAGTATGAGATTACCATACGTTCCGTATCAGCAAGCCAGTTCCAGAGGGATACCCAGAATTATTATACCAGGTACCGGGCAAATTTTGAAAGCGATGAAGCGCTGTGGCAGGATTACTTCAATAACTTTGAGAGAACGGCCAGCGACAATGCAGGATATACCACACAGCAGATAGAGGCCGATGAGGATAAGCCCATGGCCGTCAATATGCTTATTCTGGGATTTTCGAATTTCAATGGGTCCCAGTTTACGGTGGCTCATCCGGTCAACGCCATCAGAAGCTATATGGATACCAATAAACCGGTATTGACAAGCCGCTATGTGGTTTCGCCCAATATCAGTGTGACGGATCCAAACAGGACCCTGAATTACAGCTTTTTAAGCTATTTCGGGCAGGACCGTTACGGATATACCAATCCTTTATATAACCGTGCGGAAAGTAACGTTAATACAGATAACTTCTATAACAGGACAGAGCAGCTTGCGTATAACACGTATATCGGTCCCCGTGAGGCGGCAAATAATGCAGTGGCATATATGCCCAACAGCGCCAGAGCATTGTCGTACCTGATACCCATCGGCTATACCAATGCTTATCGTGCCCGTCAAAGGACTGATGCAAGCATACTCAGCGGCGATTATGCATATATCAATACCCAGCCGGTCAAGAGCCTTTACGGTTCCAATGATCCCACGGCAATCGGGAATTATATGTATGTGGATAAAATGAATGAAGGACAGATATCCCATTATCCGTATGTTTTAAATGATCAATTATTCTTAAGCAGGACCAGGGAGCCTTATTTCCAGCTGGATCTGGATACCGATTCCGACGGAGACGGCAATTCGGATATCGTGGTATGGTATACCATGGGCGACGTAGCAAACGGCGCGGGAACGGTGTTGGCTGACGGAGGCGTTTATTCTTCCACTCCCGGCGACGGTATTAACAATTATTATGTTTATAATTACGGAAATGTAACCTATACGTCTTTCGGAAGCGGTTTTAATGAATCCACGCATACGAAGGATGATGCGAAGCTCTTTGTCAATACTCTGATCGCGGCGTATGAGGCGGGACTGGTAAATCCTACGGTATCTTATTATGAGACGGCGGATTCCAATGCTTCCATGCTCGAAAGCATTGCGGTTCCTTATGATGTGAATGTAACGGGAAACAATACTATCGATTCGTCCATCCAGATGAACGAGACGGGTACGGATTATCTGTATAAATTTGTCAACCCCAATACAAATCCTGAAACCGCACCGAACGGCACCAAGGCATACTTTAAGGTACAGGATTCCAATCTGGTCAAGGGCGACAAGACCTGCAAGGTAGAGTTTTATCTCGGCGTGGAGGATACCTCGAATCACAAATACCTCTGGCCGGACGGTACGATATCCGATATTTTGAATATCCAGTTAACGGATAATACGGTCGTTTCGGTGGTAAGGATTCCTATTGATATTTACAGGGCTGATTTCAGCGCCAAGGTAGGAACCTCTAACGGCAATGCGGCGCTTAATCCAAGGCTGGAGGTTGGTATGATGTACGGCTTCTATGCTCCCATGTCCTACTTAAACGAAAAAGGTGCAGCCGAGATCTATATTCAGGCAGATACCAGCTACAGGGTACTCAGCAGTTCAACGGGACAGTATGTTGACCGGCCGTTGGGAACGGCGTACGATATGTTTACCATGATCAAGCAGGATCTGCTGAAACTGGATTAATGTTTTTAAATGTCATAAAACAGGCTGCGATTTTCCGCAGCTACAGGCTGAGCAATGTATCTTAAAACAGCTTCATAATTTTGTGAAAATTGTGTAAAATAAAAAAAAGACCTTTACAGGTCTTTTTTTTTCGTGTATAGTGTGAAACGATTACTTCGGCATAAAGGGAGACTGCACGGAGTGACGATAATAGGCCGAAAGGTTAAAATAAGGGGAAAAATTATGGCAAAGTATTTAGTGATTGTGGAATCGCCTGCCAAAGTGAAGACGATCAAGAAGTTTTTAGGGGCAAATTATGAGGTAATGGCAAGTAACGGGCATGTGAGGGACCTGCCAAAGAGTCAGTTGGGGATCGATGTGGACCATGATTATGAGCCTAAATATATTACCATTCGCGGTAAAGGGGATATTTTAGCGGCCTTGCGCAGGGAAGTAAAGAAAGCGGATAAGATTTATCTGGCAACTGACCCCGACAGAGAGGGAGAAGCTATTTCATGGCATCTTTATGCAGCGCTTAAGTTAGAAGACAAAAAGGTTTATCGCATCACCTTTAATGAAATTACCAAAAATGCGGTAAAGGAGTCCTTAAAGAATCCAAGGGAGATCGATATGGACTTAGTGGATGCACAGCAGGCAAGGCGTATGCTTGACCGTATGGTAGGATATAGGATATCCCCTCTTTTATGGGCAAAGGTTAAAAGAGGCTTAAGCGCCGGCCGGGTGCAGTCGGTAGCCCTTCGCCTCATAGGGGACAGAGAGGATGAGATCAATGCTTTTATTCCCGAGGAGTACTGGAATCTGGAAGCAAATTTCAGGATCCCCGGAGAAAAGAAACCTCTGAAAGCTAAATTTTACGGGACAAAGGATGAAAAGAAAACCATTACAAATAAAGAAGAGATGGACCGGATCTTAAAAGAGCTGGAAGGAGCAGCGTTTTTGGTGGAGGATGTGAAGAACGGGGAAAGGATCAGGAAACAGCCCCTTCCCTTTACTACGTCCACTATGCAGCAGGAAGCTTCCAAAGCCTTGAATTTTTCTACTCAGAAGACCATGCGGTTAGCGCAGCAGCTCTATGAAGGCGTGGAGATAAAGGGCCAGGGAACGGTGGGGCTTATCAGTTATCTGCGTACGGATTCTACCCGTATTTCGGACGAAGCCCAGGCTGCGGCCGCAGGCTTTATCAAAGAGCATTACGGCAATGATTTTCTGTTAAAACAGGACAATGCCAAAAACACCAAGGGGAAAATACAGGATGCCCATGAGGCGATCCGCCCCACGGATATCAACAGAGTGCCTTCTGATCTGAAGGAGGCTCTGCCGAGGGATTTATTCCGCCTTTATCAGCTGATCTGGAAGCGTTTTACCGCAAGCAGGATGGCTCCTGCGGTCTATGCCACCACTTCTGTTAAGATAGAAGGAAACGGATATCGTTTCCATGTTTCCGCAAGCAAGATAAAGTTTGAAGGATTTATGAGCGTATATACGGATGCCGATGAGGAAAAGGCGGAACCGAATACCCTTCTTAAATCTGTAGATAAGGACACAAAGCTTATCCTTGAGGACTTTGATTACAGCCAGCATTTTACCCAGCCTCCGGCCCATTATACGGAGGCCAGCCTCGTGCGCACGTTAGAGGAAATGGGCATCGGTCGGCCTTCCACCTACGCCCCTACCATTACTACCATTCTTGCCAGAAGGTATGTGGCAAAGGAAAATAAAAACCTCTTTATCACGGAATTGGGAGAGGTCGTGAATAATATGATGAAGGAAGCCTTCCCTACTATCGTAGATGTAAACTTTACGGCAAATCTGGAATCATTGCTCGACAAAGTGGAAGAGGGCACCGTCAATTGGAAGGTAGTCGTGGAAAATTTTTATCCGGATCTGGACCTGGCTGTAAAGGATGCGGAAAAGCAGCTTGAAAATGTGGAGATCGCCGATGAGGAAACCGATGTGGTCTGTGAAAAATGCGGCAGGAACATGGTTATCAAATACGGTCCCCACGGCAAGTTTTTAGGCTGCCCTGGATTCCCTGACTGCAGGAACACCAAGCCTTATCTGGAAAAGATCGGCGTGGCTTGTCCTAAATGCGGAAAAGACGTTGTGGTAAGGAAGACCAAAAAAGGACGCCGTTATTACGGATGCGAAAATATTCCCGACTGCGATTTTATGGTATGGCAGCGTCCCAGCGGCAAACTCTGCCCCAAATGCGGGAATGCCCTGTTAGAAAGGGGAAATAAACTTTCCTGTGCCGACGATCAATGCGGCTATGTTGAAATGAAAAAGGACAAATAGGGGAGAGTGAAAAAGATTTATAAAGGAAGACATAGAAGAAATTGGCAAGAAAGTATTCAGACAATTACACAAAATGAATTGCATCTGTATGATAATTGTGTTAATATGGTATTGCATATGTGATATAGAGGCACAATGAAATGAGGATGTGATACATACATGAGCAGCGTTTCGCTACTGGATAAGACCAGAAAAATAGGGAAGTTATTACATAACAATAACAGCAGCAAGGTGGTTTTCAATGACATCTGCGATGTAATGAAGGAGATCCTGCTGTCCAACGTACTGGTCATCAGCAAAAAAGGAAAGGTCCTGGGAGTAGGAAAGAGGGGAGAGATCGAACAGATTACCGAACTGTTGAACGGAGAGGTGGGAGGCTTTATCGATCCTCTGTTAAACGACAGATTTCTTTCTGTGTTGAGTACCAAGGAGAATGTCAATCTTTCCACTCTGGGTTTTGAATCCACGGATATCAAAAAATTCCAGGCGGTCATTGCTCCTATAGAAATAGCCGGAGAGAGGCTGGGAACCTTGTTTTTGTACAAATGCAGCCAGCAGTATGATATTGACGATATTATCCTGACGGAATACGGCGTTACTATTGTAGGACTTGAGATGCTTCGTTCTGTCAATGAGGAAAGCGCAGAGGAAAACAGAAAACGCCAGGTGGTAAAATCCGCCTTCAGTACCCTGTCTTCTTCGGAGGAAGAGGCCATTGTACATATTTTTGACGAGTTGAGCGGAATGGAAGGAATTTTAGTTGCCAGCAAGATTGCGGACAGGGTGGGGATAACAAGGAGTGTTATCGTTAATGCGATCCGCAAACTGGAAAGCGCAGGCGTTATAGAATCCAGAAGCTCCGGCATGAAGGGAACTTATATCAGGGTGTTGAACGATGCCGTTTACGAAGAAATCGGACAATTTAAGTCCTGAAACTTTAGTACCGGGAGCGTTTGGGAATTTAGTACCACGACAATTTTGCGGGTTACCGCAAAAGCTTTAAAATCAAATAAACAGACAAATGGATTTGGTAAAAATGAAAGGGATTTACAAGGAAGTAACTCCCTTTTTGCTTTAAAATACCTTGTGTTTTTCGGAAAAATAACTATAATGGAATATGATAGATTTATTGTGTACAGGGCAATGAACAGACCAGAAGGAGTGAACTTATGATTTCATCAAGTGTTTTTGATTATGTGAATGTACTAAACAAAGCCATGGATGCGTCATGGTATCGGAATGAGTTGATAGCCAATAATATTTCCAATCAGGATACTCCGGGATATAAGAGACAGGATGTTGATTTTCAAAGCGCTCTTAAGACGGCTCTGCAGACCTCGGGTTATCGGACCATGGACGGTAAAGTCGGCCATGTGAGAACATCGGAATTAGAGGTTTCATCCTATACCGACTATGGCGGTTATTCTTACAGGATCGACGGCAACAATGTGGACCCTGAAGTGGAATATGTGGAGCTTGCCAGCAACCAGATCAGGTATCAGGCTTTGCGGGACAGTGTAAATCAGGAATTTTCGCTTTTAAAAGCGGCTATGAAATAACGGGAGGTTTCTATTATGGGATTGTTTACTGCTTTTGATATAAATGCTTCGGGGCTGACGGCCCAGCGTTACCGTATGGATGTAGTGGCGGAGAACATTGCCAATGTCAATACGACCCGTACGGAGGACGGTACTCCTTACAGAAGAAAGATCGTTACTTTTCAGGAAAAAAGCGGAGGCCCTTCTTTTGCCGACACCCTTCATAAAGCAAAGGGCACTTATTTGGGACACGGGGTCAAAGTGACGGGGACTTATGACGACTATGAGACGGATCTGATCAAGGCTTATGATCCGGCGCATCCCGATGCGGACGAGGATGGATATGTTCTTTATCCCAATGTGAATATCATTACGGAGATGACGGACTTGATCGATGCCAGCCGTTCCTATGAAGCAAATGCCACGGCGTTCAACACAACCAAGGATATTGCAGTCAAGGGTCTGGAAATGGCTCAAAATTAAACAGAATACAATCGGAGGCTTAACAAATGGATATCAGTTCATTATATAATATCAGCTCTGCCGCAATCAGGAGCGCATACGGAAGCGGGGAGACGGGAACGATCCCCAAAGCTACCATGCTTGATGAAAATCAGGATGTTTTCGGATCTTTTCTGGATTCCGCAA
This sequence comes from Lachnospiraceae bacterium UBA3273, assembly GCA_002362385.1. Taxonomy (GTDB): domain Bacteria; phylum Bacillota; class Clostridia; order Lachnospirales; family Lachnospiraceae; genus UBA2882. The sequence continues at coordinate 39,824 of DEUB01000046.1, read as the reverse complement.
TAAAGAATATCAATTCAACCAATGCGTACATATCCAATGCGGAAAACGAAAAGATAAGATTTGCCATGGGAGAGGCGGAAAATACCCATGATCTTGTAGATGCCATGCAGAAAGCTTCTACGGCTATGACATATACCATAGCTGTCAGGGACAAATTTCTGGAAGCATACAAAGAGATTATGAATATCCAGATTTAATATCTAAGGAGCAGAAAAAACCATGGACCAGATAAAGGAACTGCCAAAGAAGATTTTAGAATGGTGGAACAAATTTAACACAAGACAGAGAACGATCATAATCAGTATTGCGGCGGGTGTTGTCTTAGCGCTTGCCCTTTTAGTGACTTTGCTGACCAAAAAGGAATATGTTTTGTTAGCCACCTGCGAGTCAACGACAGAGGCGGCGGAAATTACCGAGCTTTTGGAAAGCAACCAGATGACTTATAAGACCAATACGGAAGGAACCCAGGTCTATATTCTGGAAAAGCAGAAAGGACCGGCAAACCTGCTGCTGGGCGCCAACAATATCCCTACCATGTCCTATACCATCGATAAGGTAACGGAAGGCGGGTTCTCCACTACGGAATCTGATAAACAGAAACGTTACAAGATCTTTTTACAGGATGCCATGGAGGAGGATTTAGAGAGCAACGAACTTATAAAGAAAGCTACGGTCCAGCTTGATATTCCTGAGGATGACGGTACGCTGATCGCACAGGATAAGGAATCCTTTGCCGCTATTACCCTCACGCTGGAAGGGGAAATGACAGAGGATGCAGCCGGAGCCATTGCAAGGTTTGTTGCCACGGCTTTGGGAAACGAGACCACTGACAATGTGACGATCATCGATACAAAAGGAAATCTGCTCTTTTCGGGAGAAGATACCTCCACTACCAACGGAATTACAGCAAATAACCAGCTTTCCATGAAAAAGAAGGCTGAGGATCTTGTAAAAGGCGAGGTAAGATCCGTGCTTTTGGGAACGGATTTATATGACAGTATTGAAGTGGCCAGCAATCTCGATTTGGATTTTTCCACTACCAAGAATGTGAGTCACCAGTATTCGGCACCCGAGGGAGCGAGCCAGGGGCTTTTAAGCCATGAAGACACTTATCAGTCGGATTCTACGGGCAGCGTGGGAGGTCCTCCCGGCACCACCAGCAATGACAGCGACAACAATACTTCTTACCAGATACAGAATTATAATGATTCTTCCGAAAGCATTACCCAGGAATCAAGAGATTATCTTCCAAACGAGGATGTAACGGAGCAGACGGTTCCTCCGGGACTGATCCAGTATGATTCGTCATCTGTGGGTATTGCGGCAAAAAGACTTCATATCTACAAAGAAGAAGATGTTGAAGCTCAGGGCCTTTTAACGGATATGACATGGGATGAGTTTAAGGCTGCCAATGAGGAGCAGGTAAAGTTAGACGTAGATGAAGAGCTTTATTCGGTAGTACATACGGCTACGGGAATTCCCGTGGAGAATATTTCCATCGTAGCATATGAGGTCCCTGTTTTTATTGACAGGGAAGGCCTGGATGTGGAAGCCACGGACGTGATCCAGATCGTGATCATCGTGATCATTCTGGGACTGCTGGCATTTGTTATCCTGCGCAGCATGAGAAGCGCGAAGGCAGCGGAGACGGAAGAGGAGCTTTCGGTGGAAAGCCTGCTGCAGTCCACGCCGGCCGAAACCTTGGAGGATATTGAACTGGAGGAGAAATCCGAAACCAGAAAACTGATAGAAAAATTCGTGGATGAAAATCCGGAAGCAGTGGCAAATCTGTTACGGAACTGGTTGACGGAAGATTGGGGGTAACGGGTAATGGCAAAAGATGCACAGAATATTACGGGCGTTCAGAAGGCAGCGGTCTTGGTCATTGCTTTGGGACCCGAAAAGTCTTCCCAGATATTCAAACATTTAAAGGAAGAAGAAATAGAAGAGCTGACCCTGGAAATTGCCAATACCAGGAGCATTACGCCGCAGCTGAAGGAAGACGTCATCAATGAATTTTATGAAGTCTGCCTTGCCCAGCAGTATATTGCGGAAGGCGGTATCGGCTATGCCAAGGATCTGCTGGAGAAGGCCCTGGGAGAAGAAAAGGCGTTGGATGTTATCAGTAAGCTGACCACATCTTTACAGGTAAAGCCTTTCGAGTTCGTAAGGAAGGCAGAGGCTTCCCAGATTTTGAACTTTATTCAGGACGAACATCCCCAGACGATCGCTTTGATCTTATCCTATTTATCGCCCCAGCAGGCAGCCCTTATTATGTCTGCCCTGCCGCCCGACAGGCAGGCGGATGTGGCAAAGCGTGTGGCTACCATGGACAGGACCAGTCCGGACGTCATCAAGGAGGTGGAGAGAGTGTTGGAAACAAAGCTTTCTTCTCTGGTAAATCAGGATTACACGGTAATCGGCGGTGTGGATGCAGTGGTAGAGATCTTGAACGCCGTAGACAGAGGAACCGAAAAACATATTATGGAGACACTGGAGATCGAAGATCCGGAGCTGGCAGACGAGATCCGCAAGAAGATGTTTGTATTCGAGGATATTCTGCTGCTTGACGACCGTGCGATCCAGAGGGTGCTCAGAGATGTGGATAACAATGACCTTGCAGTTGCCCTCAAGGGCTCTACAGAGCAGGTACAGAATGCGATCTTCAACAACCTGTCCAAGCGTCTGGCTGCCATGATCAAGGAAGATATGGAATTCATGGGTCCTGTACGTATGAAGGACGTTGAGGAAGCACAGCAGAAGATCGTTAATATTATCAGAAAACTGGAAGATTCTGCGGAAATTATCATTTCCAGAGGTGGAGGTGACGAGATTGTTGTCTAGTCACAATATATACAAATTCAATCAGATCGTTCTGCAGGATTCCGAAACCAGAGTCATTGATTCCAATGAGCGGATGGCGGAAAAAATCGCAGAGCTTTCAAAGAATCTTCAGGAAACCATGGAAGAAAATGACGGAGAGGATTTTGCCGAGGACTTTGCAGACGGGATTGAAGCTGTAAGGGTCTCCCAGCTTTTGGACGAAGACGGCGGAAATATTATCAGGGAGCCTGTTTATGAGGGCCCAAGTCCCCAGGAGCTTTTAGAGGAGGCGAAAGGACAGGCGGACGCCATGTTAGAGCAGGCAAAGGAGGAAGCGGAGGCCTTAAAGAACCACGCCTATGAGGAAGCGCTTGCCAAGGGCAGGGAAAAGGGATATGCGGACGGATTTCAGGAAGCGGAAGCGATAAAGGAAAAACTCATAAGGGAATATCAGGAAAAGGAAGAGCAGCTTACCCGGTTCTATCAGAGCAAATTAGAGGAGTTAGAGCCTTCCCTGGTGGATGTCCTGACCGATATTTATGAACATATTTTTCACGTGAATTTTTCGGAAAACCGGGATGTAGTGCTCCACCTTTTAAGGAATACCCTGCAGAAAATGGAAGGCTGTTCGGAATACCTGATCCATGTTTCCCGGGAAGACCTGCCTTTTGTCAGTATGCAGAAGAATGCCCTGCTCGAGTCGGGGGGCGTGGTCAATGCCAATTTTGATATTGTCGAGGATGTTACTTTAAAGAAAAACCAGTGCCTGATTGAGACGGAAAACGGTATTTTTGACTGCAGTCTGGGCGTAGAATTAAAGGAACTTAAAAAACAGCTTTTGCTGCTTTCCTATGAAGGAAAAGAGACATTAAACGAAAATTAAAGGAGTTGCAAACATTGGCGAATGCAACGATTGATCCAAGAAAGTACATAAAAGCGCTGGATATGACCTACTACAAAAAGATGGGAAAGGTTATGAATGTAGTGGGACTTACCATTGAATCCGCCGGCCCTGACGCCAAAATGGGCGATTTATGCAGGATCTACAAAGAGGGCAGAAGCGGAGAATACATTCTGGCGGAAGTGGTGGGATTTAAAAACAATCACACCCTGTTAATGCCTTATGAAGCTACAGACCGGATCGGCGGCGGCTGTATTGTGGAAAATGAGGGGATCCCCCTTTCCGTTCCGGTTGGCGAAGAGCTGTTAGGGAAGACCCTGGACGGTCTGGGAAGGCCTGTTCACGGGGAAGAAGTGCATTGTATCAAAAGCTACCCTATAGAAGCGCCGGCGCCGGATCCTTTAAAAAGAGAGATTATTGACACGATACTGCCCCTTGGCGTAAAAGCCGTGGACGGACTGATCACGGTTGGAAAGGGACAGAGGATTGGAATTTTTGCCGGTTCCGGTGTGGGAAAATCGACCCTGATGGGGATGTTTGCCCGTAACACCAGGGCCGATATTAATGTTATTGCATTGATCGGCGAGCGCGGCAGGGAAGTGCGGGAGTTTATTGAAAGAGACCTTGGCGAGGAAGGCATGAGGCGCAGCGTTGTGGTGGTAGCTACCTCTGACAAACCTGCCCTTGAGAGAAAAAAGGCCGCACTGACGGCCACAGCCATAGCGGAATATTTCAGGGATAAGGGAAGGGACGTTTTACTGATGATGGATTCCCTTACCCGTTTTTCCATGGCGCAGAGGGAGATCGGCTTAGCCAGCGGGGAACCGCCGGTTACCAGAGGCTATCCCCCCAGCGTTTATTCGGAAATGCCGAGGCTTTTGGAGCGCGCGGGAAGAAATGAGACGGGTTCCATAACGGGACTTTATACGGTTTTAGTAGACGGGGATGATTTTAACGAGCCCATTACGGATACGGCAAGGAGTATCCTGGACGGTCATATCATGCTGGACAGAAAGCTTGCCCACAAAAACCATTACCCGGCCATCGACGTATTACAGAGTATTTCCAGATGTATGAGCCAGATCGCGGAAAGCGGGCATAAGCAGGCGGCGGGCAAGTTGAAAAATGTGCTGGCTACCTACAGCGACGCCGAGGACCTGATCAATATTGGCGCTTACAAAAAGGGAAGCAATCCGGGCATTGATTATGCCATAGAAAAGATAGAGGCCGTCAATCAGTTTCTCATGCAGCAGACAGATGAAAAGATTCCTTTTGAAGAGGAGATCGAAAAGCTGATATCGCTTTTTTGATTTCTGTTTCCGGACGGTTCCGGATTAAGGAGAGGATATGGGAAAATTTGTTTACCGGATGCAGAATATTCTGGAGATCAAGGATAAGATGGAGCAGCAGGCCAAAAATGAGTTTGCCGCCGAAAACATCCGGGTCTTAGAGGAAGAAGAAAAGCTTGCGATGTATGTTCGTAAGAGGGAAGACCTGGAATCGGAAGGAAAAAAGCTGCTTCTTGCGGACAGACTTTCTATCCTGGATATAGAGGAAAATAAGAAGCTGGTCGCCTATGCCAGGGAGCAGATCCGCGCCCAGACCATTCAGGTCAGGATGGCTCATAAAAGGCTGGAAGAAAAAAGGGTAAAGATGCAGAAAGCGATGCAGGAGAGGAAGACCCAGGAGATTTTAAAGGAAAAGGCTTTTGATGTATTTTTGCAGGAGGAGAAAGCCGCGGAAAGCAAGGAAATAGATGAGTTGACCAGCTATACCCACGGTCAGAAAAACAGGCAGTAAGGTGGTAACCATGGCAAATGAAAATTTAGAACAGCAGACAGCCGCAGATCCCAAGGCGGAGCGGAAGCGGCTGAGTGAAGAAAAGAAAAAACTGAAGCAGGAACAGAAGGCCCAGAAAAAGGAAGCCAAAAAGCGCGCCAAGGAGCTGGCCTTAGAGGAAGCCAATATTGTAGACGAGGATGAAGGCAGCACCATATCCGTTGTGATCGTGACGATCATCATCATTATCGTATGGCTGGGAATACTTGCTTTACTCATCAAGCTGGATGTGGGGGGCTTCGGTTCCAATGTGCTGGCCCCTGTTTTGGGCGATGTTCCGGTGCTCAATAAGATCCTGCCGGAAACGGCCGAGGAAACAGAGGTAGGCACGGGAGAGAGCTACGGCGGATATAACAGCCTGCGGGATGCGGTGGACCAGATCGAGAAGCTGGAGCTGCAGCTTAATCAGGCGCAGTCCAACCTGGATGCGGATGCGGAAGAAATTTCCAAGCTGAAGGCGGAGGTGGAGAGGTTATCCACATTTGAACGGAACCAGATTGAGTTCCAGAGGATCAAGAACGAGTTTTATGAAGAGGTGGTCTATGCGGAAAACGGTCCCGGGGCAGAGGCATATGCCAGATACTATGAGTCCATGGATCCGGAAACGGCGCAGAACCTCTACAAGGAAGTGGTCAAGGAGGAGAGGGAGTCCGAAGAGGTAGAAAACTATGCCCAGGCTTATTCGGAGATGAAGCCCAAGGAGGCGGCCGCCATTTTTGAGAAGATGACCAACAATCTGGATCTGGCAGCAAGGATCTTAGGGGTTATGGAGCCTGACGACAGAGGAAAGATCTTAGGGGCCATGGATCCGGAGATCGCGGCGCGGATCACAAAAATAATGGATCCCGAGTCTTAAGAAAACCTTCTTTTATACCGATATATCCTATAGGCAGGAGCAATTCTGCCACAAGATATAGAAAATACGAGAGAAAGGAGGAAGATGAATGACCAGCACACCAGTAAATGATGTTTCCGCAATTTCCATGTATAAAGCGGCAAAAGGTGTCGCAAAAGGAACGAAGGACCAGACGGATGAGCTTGCAGGAAGTTTTCAGGACGCCATGAATCAGGCAAAAAGCAGTCAGGCGGACGTTGTGGGAAAAGCTTCCGGGAAGAATGCGGCATCGGGAAGCATAACCCGGGTTTCGGATTCGAAAGCAGGCGTCTCCGCCAAAAACGAGACTTCAACAGACAAGACGGATAAAGCATCACAGGATAAAGAAACAAAGGATGTCGCAAACAGCAAAAAGACTGATGAAGCGAAGCCGGAAAAGGAAGTAGAAGAGACCGACGACGCTGCAGAAAAGGTCGATGAGGCAGTGGATAAGACTGAAGAAGAAGTCGTTGAAAAAGTAGCCGACGAGCTTGATGTGACGGAAGAAGAAGTTAAGGATGCAATGGAAGCTTTGGGACTTACCGTCATGGATCTTTTAAATCCGTCCAATATGGCGGCGCTTATCAGCAGATTAAGCGGAGAAGAAGATCCGTTGGTATTTTTGACTGACGGGAATCTTTTTGAATCGGTAAAGCAGCTGACGGCCGAAGTTGGCGAAATCATTGACGCCAATGTGGAGGAACTTTCCGAAGAGCTTCACTTAGAACCCGATAAAGTGCTTTCCATGATGGAAACTGCGGTAAAGGGTGCAGAAGAAACAGCGGTACAGGAAAAAGCCCCCGTTGTGGTAGAAATTGAAAGAGAGCCGGTTACGGGATCGGAACAACGTACGGGACGGGAAGAAAATACCGGTAAGGCGCCGGAAGATAATCAGGTTTCCGAAATCAAAAGCGAGAGTGAAGTTTTGGATAAAGGTACCGGGCAGAACCAGAGTATGATGCAGCCGGGACAGGATGCTCCGTCTATGGTAAACCAGATGGTAAGTCAGGACTTATCGACGGCGGGAGAAGTACAGAATGTTGAACTGCCTTTTACCTCTTACGTAGATACGAAAGCCATTATCGACCAGATCGCGGATTATGTAAAGATCCATCAGAGCGAGAATCTGTCGGAAATGGAAATATCCTTAAATCCCGAAAGTCTGGGACATATCCGCTTACAGGTAGCTTCCAGGGAAGGCGTGATCACGGCAGCCATTACAACCGAAAACGAAGCGGTCAGACAGGCGCTTATGGTTCAGGCCATGACCTTAAAGGAAGAACTGAACGAGCAGGGACTAAAAGTTGAAGCCGTAGAGGTAACGATAGCGAGCCACGAGTTTGAAAGGGATGCAAAAGGCGGCGGCGAAGAAGCCAGGGATTTATTTGAAAGACAGGTTCAAAAACAGACCAGGCGCAGAATTGTCGTTGAAAGCCTGGCCCAGGCAGAAGAAATGCTTGCGGAAGACGATCTGTCCGATGCGGAAAGGCTGCAGATCGACATGATGGCAAAAAGCGGAAACAGCGTAGACTTCACGGCATAAGTTTTACGGCACAGAAGTTTAATGCAAAAGAAAAAATAAAAGACGACAGGAAAGGAGTAAGAATATGGTATCAGCAGCAGTGGTTGACGGCGTATTACAGCAAAAGGTCAATGAGACAAAAGAAGAAAAGAAGAAAACCGGTAAAACCGACACATCAACCCTTGACAAAGACGCGTTTTTACAGCTTCTGGTAGCGCAGATGAAATATCAGGATCCCTTGGAGCCTACTTCCAATACGGAATATATTTCCCAGTATGCTACTTTCTCAGAGCTGGAGCAGATGCAGAACATGAGCAATACCATGGAACTGACCCGCGCGGCAAATCTGATAGGTCAGACGGTAGCGGTAGAGTCCGTTGACGACAACGGAAAGGCAACCAGCGATATGGGGGTCGTAGATTACATCAGCTATGAAAACGGCAAAGCCATGATCTGGGTAAACGGTAAGTCTTATGAACTGGATGAAGTGGTAGAAATCGCAGATGCGGAATACATTGAAGCATATTCCATGGCTTTAACGCTTAAGAACGCGATTGATAAGCTTCCTACGGTTGCAAACCTGACTATCGGCAACAGAGAAGCGGTGGAATCCATTAAGAAGACTTATGATTCCATGAATGATTACCAGAAGAGTTTCGTTGCCAGCGATTTAAAGGATCTGATCGATGAGTATGTGACAAAGATGGATGAGCTGATAAAGCTTGATGAAATGTCCAAAGGCGACGGCGGAAACGGAGAAGACGGTGGAAGTGATGAAACAGAAGGAACTGAAAGCGGCGATGGCGAATAAAGCGATCGGTTGGGGCTTTTGGTAAGATCCACAGACAGTAGAAAAGGGAGGCTTTTTTATGAATAAGATTCAACAGAACTTCCTTTCAAACCTGCAGATCCGGGAACAGTATTTCAATACGTCAAAGACCGCGGGAGCGGATAAGGGGAAAGAGGCCCAGGGAGTTTCCTTTCAGGATATCCTGGCACAGAAATCCCTTGATGCAGCTAAGGGCGCACCTTTTAAGTTTTCCAAGCACGCATCAAACCGTTTGGCAGACAGAAATATTGAACTGACCGCGGGTCAGATGGAAAGGCTGGCTGAAGGAGCGCAAAAGGCCGGAGTGAAAGGAATCAGAGATTCACTTGTCATGGTCGACAATCTGGCGTTTATCGTGAATGTACCAAACGCGACGGTGGTAACGGCCATGGATCAGAATCAGGCGGATGAAAACATTTTTACAAATATTGACGGAGCCGTAATAGCATAAGCCGGACCTTTTAAGGAGGCTTTGGATGTTCCCGAATGACAGAGGGAACGGACGGCTAAAAATCAGGAGGTTGATTTAACTATGATGAGATCATTGTTTTCTGGTGTGGCGGGTTTAAAAACACACCAGACCAGGATGGATGTTATTGGTAACAACATTGCAAACGTAAATACAACAGCATACAAATCACAGACCATGGTATTTCAGGATCTGATGTACCAGACCACACAGAAGGCGTCCGGTTACAATGCAACGACGGGACTTGCCGGCGTTAACGCAAGACAGATCGGTCTTGGCGTTAAGACGGGAGCGATCAGCACGGCTATTGAGACGCCGGGTTCCACCCAGACCACGGGCAATCCCTTTGACCTTAAGATCACGGGAGATGCGTTCTTTATCGTCAGCGACGGAAACAATAACTTTTTCACAAGGGACGGTTCCTTTTATGTAGACGGCGTAGGAAACCTTGCCATGAGTTCCAACGGATATAACGTTATGGGATGGCAGGTGGATGAAACAACAGGCGCCATCAAAAAGGACACGGTATCGGCGCTGCGCATTATGAGTTCCGAAAACATGACTTATCCGCCGGAGGCTACCTCCAAGGCTTATGTTTCCGGTATTATTGACAAGTTTGACGTTCAGGTATCTTCCGAAGCGGGCAAGATCTTGAATTTAAGCTTCTTTGACAATCTGGGTTATGAGTATACGGCTAAATTGTCCATGAAATCCACAGGGACTAAGGGTCTTTACACGGTCGAGTTGGATTCGGTTTTGGATGCAGACGCAAAAGAGGTCCAGATCCCGGGAATGACCTTCGGCGTAAATCAGACTGTTGAGGATCCCAAGACATTAGGCTTAAGCAATGCCTTTACATATGATGCGGCGGCAAATACTTTTACCTATCTGGATGACGACGGAGTAACCACCCATACCATCAACCTTGCCAGCAATGCATTGACGGATGATGAGAAAAATATGCTGGCAAAGGCGTACGGCTATTCCAGCTATGAAGAGTTTTCCAAGGTAAATACCGCAAACGGTTCCCTTGCGGCCCTGATAGATGCAGGTCAGTTCGCGGCACAGCTTCAGGCGGACGGCTCCATTGCGGCAACGGGCAGGACCATTACAGGCGGCGTGATCCAGTACAATGTTTCCACCGGTTATATTGAAAGCGTAAACGGGCTGGCCAATGATTTGAGCCTGAACTTATCCTTTGGAGACCAGGAGGTTCCGGCAGGTCCTTTCACGACCATCAATGTGGATTTCTCAACATCCACCAACTTTGATAATGAAGGAGCCAGCACCATCGGTGCGGATCCCGGCGATATAAAGGGCGACGGCGTGGGACGTAAGTTAGGAAAGCTTTCCGGCATCTCCATCCAGAGGGACGGTATGATCTACGCTTCCTATGACAACGGACAGAGAAGGCTCTTAGGACAGATCGCAGTAGCGGAATTCCCCAATGCGTCAGGTCTTGAAAAATGCGGCGACAACCTGTATTCGGCTACCTTAAACTCCGGAGAGTTTGACGGGATCGGCGTGGACATTACATCAGGCGGCGGTTATATGGAGACCGGCGTTCTGGAAATGAGTAACGTAGATCTGTCCGCAGAGTTTACGGAAATGATCACGACCCAGAGAGGTTTCCAGGCTAACTCCCGTATCATCACGGTTTCCGATACGCTTTTAGAGGAGCTTGTTAATCTGAAACGTTAATCGATCTCAAATGGATTTATCCTAATAAACATTATATAACAAAACATAGGGATGTTTTTCAGGTTTTTGAAAGATATCTCTATGTTTTTGTACGGGAAGTGGTATAATAGACGAGTGATTGTAAAAAGACAGGCATTTGCGGCGTTTATTCGGGTAACTGTGAAATAGGTACTATTGACAGGGTGGTAATTTAAGGAAGGGAGAGAAAAAAATGATTGAAGTCACGCGCCTTAATGATACGAAAATACTGATAAATCCTGACTTGATCGAGTTTGTGGAGGAAACGCCGGACACGGTCATTACCTTTACGACGGGGAGAAAAATTATTGTAAAAGAAAGTAGACAAAACATAAAAAATTTAGTAAAATCGTATAGAAAGGATATTTTTACTGACTAGTGTGAAAATAAACAGGTGTATACAATGGATATTGCATCAATTCTCGGCTTTATACTCTGCCTTGGCCTTATTGTTTTTGGTATTGTAACTGGCGATGACGGTGTTGCTGCTATATGGAATTTTATACATAGCCAGTCAGCCATTATTACATTTGGCGGGGCCTTCTGTTGTATCTTGGCATCCAACAGCATGTCAGATTTCCTTGGCGGATTAAAGAGTATCAAACTCGTATTTAAAGTCCCGTCGATTGACACTCCACAAATTATCAGCAAGATCATAGAATTGTCCAATGTGGCACGTAAGGAAGGTTTACTTTCCCTTGAAGAAGCAGCGGCGGATCTCGACGACCCTTTTCTAAAAAAAGGGATTCTTCTGATTGTGGACGGTACCGATCCGGAACTGGTACGGGGCATTTTGGAGACGGAGCTTACCAGTATTGAGGGCAGACATAAACAGAAGATAAGTTTCTGGCAGGACGTATCGTCTATGGGACCTGCCTGGGGTATGATCGGGACCCTGATCGGTCTGATCAACATGTTACAGAACATGTCGGATCCTTCATCGGTAGGACCGAATATGTCAACGGCCCTTATTACAACTTTATACGGTTCCATGCTTGCCAACTGGATCGCTACTCCCGTTGCTACCAAGTTGAAATCAAACAACGATGCGGAATCCATGGTAAAGGAAATTGTAATTGAAGGTTTATTATCCATTCAGGCAGGAGAAAATCCGAGGATTATCGAAGAAAAATTAAAATCCTTCTTGGCACCGAAAGATCGCGCTTCAGGCGGCACAGAGGAGGGCGGTGAGGAATAATGAGCAGAAAGAAAAAGGAAGAAGAACAGGCTCCGGGCTCGCCGGCGTGGATGGCGACCTTTTCCGACCTGATGAATCTGCTGTTATGCTTTTTCGTTCTTCTCTTTTCCATGTCCGAAATAGATGTTGATAAATGGCAGCAGGTTGCCATGTCCTTTTCTGAAAATTTCAGCATTTTTTCGGGAGGTGCAACGGCGATCGGGGACGGATTTCTGATCAGCAACGGTGTAAGCCAGTTAAACGAACTGGATGATTATATTAACAGCACCGGAAAAACGGCGGAGAGTGAAGAATTTGTCAATGATCTTGAAGAATTTGAGGAAAAACAGCTTGCCGCTGCCGAACAGCTTGCAGAGGAAATAGAGGAATCGGTAGAGGAAAGCCAGTTCGCAAATGAGATAGATGTAGATTTTACGGCCCAGTATGTTTCGCTGACCTTAAACGGCGCCCTGTTGTTTGATTCGGGAAGCGCAGAACTCAAGGAAGAGGCGAAACCCCTTATGGATAAAATCGGGCAGCTTTTAGGGCGCTATGCCCAGAGTACCATAGAAATTGAAGGACATACGGACAACGTTCCGATCCATAATGCAAAATTTGCGGACAATAACGAATTGTCCAGTTTCAGGGCTTTGTCGGTATTCAATTATTTTATGGAGACCACTTTTCTGGATCCGGCCATGATCAAGCATTCGGGCAGGGGAGAGTACCTGCCGGTAGCGGATAATTCCACGCCGGAAGGCAGGGCACAGAACAGAAGGGTGGAGATTAAGATCTATCATTCGCTCAGCGTGGGAGAATAAGGAGGAAAACTGTGAAAAAGAATTTGTTGTCCATTGTTATATTGGCGTTATTGATCGTGAATCTGGTACTGACTTCCATTATGATGTTCAGTGTGGTAAGCACCAACAAAAAAACAGGTGCGGTAGTAGCGGACATTGCATCTATTTTAAAGCTTGAACTGGGAACGGAAGAGGAGCAGGAGGTTTCTTCGGTCTCCATGGAAGATACGGCTTTTCATGACATGGAAGAGGAGCTGACGATCATGCTGGCAAAGGACCCGCTGGATGAGGAGGCAAAAGAACATTTTGTACTGGTTCAGGTTTCCCTGTCCATGGATACTACAAACAAAGATTACAAGACCTATGGGGAATCCATTAACGATAACCAGATTGCAGGCATTATGCAGGAGGTTTTTGGAAAGTATACGGCGGATGAGGTACAGCCCAGATCAGAGGATATCAAAGCAGAGATTTTGGCGGAGATCCAGAAATTATACGGTTCGGAATTTATATACAAGGTTACCTTCAGCAAGCTGGTCGTTCAATGACAAGGGCTGCAGGCATGAAAGAACTTTATCGAAGAATAAGACGAACAGGAGGTGAGCTTGGTGGGAGAAGTATTATCTCAAAGTGAGATAGACAATCTGCTTCAGGCATTCAACAGCGGCGAACTGGACGTTGAAGAAATAAAAGAAACTCCGGATAAGCAAGTTAAAAATTATGATTTTAAGCGTCCCTCCAAATTCTCCAAAGAACATCTGCGTACATTGGAAATTATTTTCGAGCATTACGGAAGGCTGTTATCCACCAACCTGCCGGCGCATCTTAGGATGAATGTACAGGTTAACGTTGCCAGTTCTGAAACAGTTACTTTTTCTGAGTTTACCAATGCTTTGAGCAACCCGGTCATTCTTGGAATCGTTAATTTCAGTCCCCTGCGGGGAAATATCATTATCGAACTGCAGGCCAATCTCGGATATGTTATGATCGACAGGATGTTGGGCGGTATGGGACAGCCATTAGAAAAGAACAGGGATTTTTCGGAAATCGAATTGTCCATTATTGATAAAATCATGCTCACATGCATGACGCTTCTGCGGGAGCCGTGGAAAAACGTTGTGGATCTGGAACCTTATATGGAAAGGATCGAGACCAATCCGCAGTTCGCCCAGATTATGGCGGCAAATGAAATGATTGCCATCGTAACCTTAAATATCAAGGTGGGCGACAGCGAAGGCTTTATGAATATATGCCTTCCCTTTGCTACTTTGGAAAATATCATGGATAAGCTGAATACCAAGTACTGGTTCTCCACCATGCAGGAGATATCCGATGAGAGTTATCAGGATCACATTGAGGCTCTTATCAAGAGGGTGGATATTCCCATAAGGGCCGTACTTGGAAAGAGTATTATTTCAGTTATGGATTTTGCCTCCCTGCAGAGAGGCGACATCATCAGGCTGGATACGAAGGTGGATGATGAACTGGATATTTTTGTAGGAAATCTTAAGAAATTTACCGCCCTGCCGGGTACAAACAAAGAGAATTATGCGGCAAGGGTAACATCGGTCATAAGAGAGGAGGAATAGGGGAATGGGCGATATGCTGTCTCAGGACGAGATTAATGCATTACTCAGTGGAATGTCTACAGGCGAGCCCCAGGAAGGATCAACAGATGAGGTATCAGCAGATGCGTCAGCAGCAGGAGAGGTGTCATCGGTCCCGGAAGAAAGGCTGACAGATATGGAAAAGGACGCCATAGGCGAAATTGCCAATATCAGCATGGGCACATCTGCTACAACCCTGTTTTCACTTGTTAACCAAAAAGTAAATATTACGACCCCGGTCGTTTCCATGGCCAGGTGGGAAACCCTGATGAATGAATACGAAAGACCGTGCGTGTTTATTCAGATCAAGTATACTACCGGTTTAGACGGAGCAAATATACTGATATTAAAGGAACATGACGTAAAAGTCATTACCGATCTGATGATGGGAGGCGACGGCACCAATACACAGGATGAACTGAGCGAACTTCATCTGAGTGCGATCTCGGAAGCCATGAATCAGATGATGGGGTCGTCGGCAACGTCTTTATCTTCCATGTTAGGCAGGATGATCGATATCAGCCCGCCGGAGGCAAGCCTCATAAACTTAAGCGAATTCAAAAAGGCTTCGGATATTGCGGAATTTCTGGAAGAGGATTTTGTAAAAATATCTTTTAGGATGCAGATCGGCGAATTGGTTGACAGCACGATCATGCAGCTGTATCCGGTAGATTTCGTAAAATCGGTATATGAGATATTCATAGGGGCTCAGGGCATGGATGATTCCGCACCCACACAGCAGGCTCCGGAGCCTGAACCTTATGTACCGCCCCAGGCGGCGCCGGCAAATCAGGGAATGCCTGCAGCGGGAGGACCGGCACCGGCGATGCCTCAGGCGGATATGTCCCAGATGAATTACGGAATGCCCCAGATGGGGATGCCGCAGATGGGAATGCCTCAAATGAATTACGGAATGCCCCAGATGGCAATGCCGCAGACGATGCCGCCGGGAGGCAACATGAATATCCAGCCGGCCCAGTTCCAATCGTTCAACCAGGATTTTACCGCAATACCCAGTCAGGAAAATATCGGGCTGATTATGGACGTACCGTTGGAGGTTACGGTAGAACTGGGGAGGACCAAAAAATCCATTGCGGAAATTCTGGATTTTGCCCCGGGTACGATCATTGAGCTGAACAAGATCGTGGGAGAACCTATTGATGTGCTGGTAAACGGCAAGTTTGTTGCAAAAGGCGAAGTGGTAGTTATTGAAGAAAGTTTTGGTATCAGAGTAACTGAAATCATTAACAATTAAGGGAATTTAGGAGAGAGAAGATGGCGAAAAATATTTTAATTTGTGACGATGCAGCATTTATGCGTATGATGATCAAGGACATTTTAACCAAGAACGGGTATAATGTTGCAGGAGAAGCTGAAAACGGCGCCAAAGCGGTGGAAAAGTATAATGAGCTGAAACCCGATCTGGTGCTCATGGACATTACCATGCCGGAGATGGATGGTATTCAGGCTTTGAAGAACATCAAAGCAGCGGATGCCGGAGCTCAGGTTATCATGTGTTCCGCAATGGGACAGCAGGCTATGGTAATCGAAGCCATCCAGTCAGGGGCAAAAGACTTTATTGTAAAGCCTTTCCAGGCAGACCGTGTATTGGAAGCCGTTAAAAAGGTAGTTGGCTGATATGATATTGACTGTAGTCTCTAAAGTAGACTCCATTGTTCAATTTCTGACGGTGTTAATTATCTTTGTTATCGTGCTGGGAGCTACATGGCTGACGACCAGATTTGTTGCGGGTTTCCAAAAGGGAAAAATGCAGGGCGGCAATTTTGAGGTAATCGATTCTTTTCGTATATCTCAAAATAAATATATGGAGCTTATCCGGATCGGGAACCGTTATCTTGCCATTGCGGTATGCAAGGATACGGTAACGGTTTTAACGGAGCTTTCCGAAGATGAAGTGATTCGTCTGGAAAGCAGTCCGGCAGATGCTTCCATGCAGTTTGAGGAATTTTTCAAGAAGGCAAAAAGTCTGGTAAAAGGAACCAATAGGAAAGCGGCAGATGAGCATGAAGAAGATAAATAGCAGCAGTACCCTCGGAAAGTTGGTTATGAAGACCCTATTTTTAATAGGCGCTTTTTGCATGGTGTTTTTTATGCATCCGGCATTATCCTATGCCGGAGGGCTGGATAATGCCCTTACTTCTTCCCAGGATGCGGGAGAAGAGGAAGAAAGAACCAATATCCGCGAACCCGGCAGTTCAGAGGATGCTGATGAACTAGGCGAACTGAATATAGCAAATAATGTGACCGTTAGTGTAAATGATGGGAATGGATCTATTGCGGGTGCCCTTAGGGTTATGTTAATCTTAACAGGCATTGCTTTGGCACCTATTCTCATTATTTGTTTGACATCCTTTACAAGGATCATTATTGTTCTGCATTTTACCAGGGCGGCTTTGAACACCCAGACGGCCCCTCCCAACCAGGTGCTGATCGCTCTATCCCTGTTTCTGACTTATTTCATTATGAGCCCCATTATAACGGAGATCAACGAGACGGCCATAAAGCCCTTTGAAGCAGGACAAATTACCCAGGAAGAGGCGTTGGAAGCGGGAATCGCTCCTTTAAGGGAATTTATGTGCAGGGAGACGCAGGCAAAGGACGCCAAGGTGTTTTGTGAGATAGGCGGTTATGAATGGACGGGAGATAAAGAGGATGTGCCGACAAGCGCGCTGATCCCAAGCTTTATGATCAGCGAACTGAGGACGGCGTTCATTATCGGGTTTGTCATTTATATTCCGTTTATCGTCATAGATATGGTCGTGGCATCGGCCCTTATGAGCATGGGTATGATGATGCTGCCTCCGACTACAATTTCCATGCCATTCAAAATACTCCTGTTTGTTTTGGCGGACGGCTGGAATCTGGTAATTGTACAGCTTGTGAGGACATTTTACTGACGTTTGTGTAATTGTGACTGTTATGGAAAGAAGGCGGCATTGTGTCTATAGATTATGTAGTCCAGATTGCGAATCAGGCATTGTATTTAATAATAAAAACTGCGGCACCGGTTCTTCTTGTATCCTTAGTGATCGGTCTTGTGGTCAGCATTTTCCAGACCGTTACCTCCATTCAGGAGCAGACCCTGACCTTTGTGCCCAAGATCATAGGCGTCTTTTTGGCCATTATGCTTTTGGGCGGATGGATGCTTAATAATATCAGCGATTTTATGACGCAGCTATGGTCAGATTTTTCGATTTATATCAGGTGATCCTATGATTGATTACTCTTTTTCGATTTATGAACTGGAATATTATCTGTTGATTTTTGTAAGGGTTACCTGTTTTATTTTTGCCTGTCCCTTTTTCAGCATGAACAATACGCCGAGAAGGGTAAGGATCACGCTGGGCGTGTTTTTATCCTATCTGCTTTACCAGGCCATATATCCTCATGAGGTCATTGCTTATGATTCCCTTTTGGAATATTCGGCCATTGTGGTAAAAGAGGGGATGACAGGGGTGCTGATCGGACTGTCCACAAGCATGTGCAATTCCATTGTCCTTTTTGCGGGACGCCTGATAGACATGGAGATCGGCCTTGCCATGGCAAGCGAATACGACCCCACTACAAGAGAGAATGCCAGCGTAACGGGAATTTTTTATCAATACCTTGTGATGTTGATACTGATGATTACCAATCTGCATCATTATCTGATCAAGGCTTTAGCCGAGACTTTTACGCTGATACCCATAAACGGAGCCATATTTTCAGGGGATAAGATCGTTTCCGCCTTTGTCTCCTTTATGAGCGGTTATATCAATATCGGTTTCAGGATCTGCCTTCCCATATTCTGCGTGCTGCTGATCACT
Source organism: Lachnospiraceae bacterium UBA3273 (assembly GCA_002362385.1). Lineage (GTDB taxonomy): Bacteria > Bacillota > Clostridia > Lachnospirales > Lachnospiraceae > UBA2882. The sequence continues at coordinate 21,437 of DEUB01000046.1, read as the reverse complement.
AACTGCATCTTAGGCATCATGGCCAAGGTGGCCCCCCAGATGAACATGTTTGCGGTAGGTATGCAGATCAAGCTCTTAATGGGGCTGGGCGTTTTATTTCTGACTGTGGGGATGCTTCCCCATATTTCGGATTTTGTTTTTACGGAAATGAAGACCGTGATGGTATCCTTTGTGGAGGCGATAATGGCATGATTGCTTACAATTTACAGTTCTTCGCCAAGGAAGGACCCGGCGGGGAAAAAACGGAAGAGCCTACCGGCAAGAAGTTAGAGGACGCCCGTAAAGAAGGGCAGGTGGCAAAGAGCAAGGAAATTGCCAATGCAACCGGCCTTATCGCCATGTTTTTGATCTTAAAATTCGGCATAGGGTATTTCGGAAATCATTTTCTGGAGCTTTTTACCCTTGTATACGGAAGAATTCCGGAGATGATCAAGTTAAGCGGCGGATTCGTGCCGGTAAAAGAGTTTTATTCATTGATCGGCCAAACAATGTTAAGGATCCTTATCATCCTTCTGCCGTTGCTGTTAATAGGGTTTTTGATCGCGTTTTTGTCCGATTATTTTCAGGTAAAATGGAAGGTCACGGCAAAGCCTTTACAGCCGAAGTTCAGTAAGATCAGTCCCGTCAGCGGATTTAAAAGGATATTCTCAGCCCAGTCTTTGGTGGAGCTTGTGAAGTCCATTGCCAAGGTGGCGCTGATCGGATGGGTGGCGTACGGCACCATCAAGGATAATTTCGATGTGATCTATCTGCTGTTTAATATGCCTTTATGGCAGGGAATCGAAACGGCGGGGTCAATTGCCATAAATTTTGGCTTAAAATGTTCTTTCATTTATATTATAATAGCATTACTGGATTTTGTTTATCAGAAGAGGAAGTTCCATAAGGATCAGATGATGACCAAGCAGGAAGTCAAGGACGAGTATAAGCAGTCTGAAGGCGATCCCCAGGTCAAGGGCCGGATCAAACAGAAGATGCAGGAGGCGTCCAGAAGGCGTATGATGCAGCAGCTGCCGGAGGCGGACGTGGTCATAACCAACCCTACCCACTTTGCCGTTGCCATCAAGTACGACACCGAGGTCGCATCTGCGCCCGTTGTCCTTGCAAAGGGAGAGGATTTTCTGGCCCGGAAGATCAAGGAAGCAGCAAAGGAAAACCATATAGAGATCGTGGAAAACAAGCCGCTTGCCAGAATGCTCTATTATAATGTGGAGATCGGCGAACAGGTTCCGCCGGAATTATATCAGGCAGTTGCAGAAGTTCTCGCCATGGTTTATCATATGCAGGGGAAAATATAGAAAGGAGGACGGCAGATGAAAAAAGCAGATCTGGGTGTGGCATTATATTTACTTGCTGCATTTATTATGTTTATTGTGCCGATTCCCTCTTTACTTTTGGATATTTTGCTCGCAGTCAATATTTCCCTGGCCTTTGTTATCATGTTCCGCTGTATGTTTGTCAAGGAAGTACTGGATATGTCTTTCTTCCCGACGGTCCTTTTGTTTACCACCATATTCAGGATCGCGCTGAACGTTTCCTCCACAAGGCTGATCTTAACCACGGGAAATCCCGGAAACGTAGTGGAAACATTCGGCAATTTCGTAGGCGGCGGGGATCTGATCATCGGAGCCATAGTATTCGTTATCCTGATCATTATCCAGTTTATGGTCATCAATAAAGGTTCCGAGCGTGTTGCAGAAGTAACGGCGCGTTTTACTTTGGACGCCATGCCCGGTAAGCAGATGGCCATTGATGCGGATTTAAATACCGGCGCCATCACGGATCAGGAGGCCAAGGTACGAAGGGAAAAGATACAGCAGGAATCCAGCTTTTTCGGAAGCATGGACGGTGCCGTTAAATACGTTAAGGGAGACGCCATGGCGGGCCTTTTGATAACGGCTATCAATATCGTGGGCGGGATCGCCATGGGAATGCTCCGTGGGGGAATGGACATCAATACGGCGTTGAACCGTTATGCGATCTTAACAATAGGCGACGGCCTGGTCAGCCAGGTCCCCTCCCTTTTGATCTCCTTATCCACAGGTATTCTGGTTACCAAGGGAAGCAAGGATGCGGATTTCGGAACCGTTTTGATAGGACAGCTTTTCGGCATGCCCAAGGTTTTATATCTGGTAGGCGGGATCCTTTGTTTCCTGGGTATCATTACGCCGTTAAATCCCATGATCTTTGTGGTCCTGGGCGTTGCGTTCATTATTACGGCGAGGAGCATACAGGCTGAGATCGAGACTGCGGAGATAGAAGGAGAAGTGGATACGGACGAGGCTGCGGCGGAAGAGATCAGGCAGCCGGAAAATGTCACTTCCCTTTTACAGGTGGATCCCATCGAACTGGAATTCGGTTACGGCATCATCCCCCTTGCGGATGTGAACCAGGGGGGCGACCTGTTAGACCGTGTCGTTATGATCCGAAGACAGATCGCATTGGAGCTTGGAACCGTTGTGCCTATCATTCGTTTGAGGGACAACATTCAGTTAAATCCCAACCAGTATATTATAAAAATAAAGGGTATACAGGTATCGGAGGGAGAAATTCTTTTTGATCACTATATGGCCATGAATCCGGGTTATGTGGAGGAAGAGATTGCGGGTATTCCCACCTTTGAGCCTTCTTTCCACCTTCCGGCGATCTGGATTACCGAGGGACAGAGAGAACGGGCGGAAAGCCTTGGTTATACTGTTGTCGATCCGCCAAGTATTATTGCCACCCATTTGACGGAAATCATCAGACAGCATATTGCAGAACTTTTGACAAGACAGGATGTCCAGAATCTGACCAACAATTTAAAGGAGACAAATCCTTCTATTGTGGAGGAATTGATTCCAAAGCTTTTAGGCCTTGGAGAGGTGCAGAAGATATTGCAGAATCTTTTGCAGGAGGGGATCTCCATCAGGGATCTGCTTACCATATTCGAAACGCTGGCGGACTACGCCACAACTTCCAGGGATACGGACATTTTGACGGAATATGTAAGGCAGAGTTTAAAGAGGGCCATATGCGCCAGATATTTTCCTGCCAATGAGACCACCAGCGTGGTAACCTTGGATCCTCAGGTGGAGCAGGAGATCATGGCTAATGTAAAACAGACGGAGCAGGGAGCTTATCTTACTATTGCTCCCGAAAAGACAAAGGCAATCATCGAAAGTGTCAGGACGGAAATCGGAAAGTTAGAAAGCCTTGGAAAGAATCCGATCATTATTACATCGCCTATCGTGCGGATGTATTTTAAACGGCTGACAGAGGATTACTTCAGTGATCTGATCGTGGTATCCTATAATGAGGTGGAGCCCAATGTGGAATTACAGTCAGTGGGGATGGTGACAGCATAAATGATTATCAAAAAGTTTCAGGGAAAAACCGAACAGGACGCTGTGGAGGCGGCAAAAAAAGAGCTGGGAAACGGCGTTGTGGTCATGAATGTCAAGGAATTGAATAAAAAAGGCTTTTTTACATTGTTTAAGCGTAAGATGGTAGAAGTGACCGTAGCCTTGGAGGAGGAGCCGGACCGGGTCCTGCCGCCTAAAAAAGAGGCTGCCGTCAAAGCGCCGGACCCCAAGATCTATGAGGCGCTGGAATCCATTATCAGGGAAAAGGACGAGGGGACGGATAAGGCTATTGAAGAAAAGCTGGAGAGTTTACAGTCCCTTCTTGAAAAGCAGCTTCAGATGACGGGAACGGAAAAAGAGGCGGAAGAAGAGGCGGCGGAAAGCGAAAAGGAGCCGGAAGACAGCAATGAGCGGTTTTTGAAGCTGCTTTACCATACCATGCTGGAAAATGAGATCAGTGAGAAGTACGCCAACCAGATCATTGATGAGCTGGACCAGATGTTAAAGCCCAATATGCCCATAGACTATATCCTTTCCAATGTATATCAGAAGATGATCCTAAAATTCGGCCAGTCCAGTACGATCACGCCGGGTACGAGGAAACCGAAGCTCATTTATTTTATCGGACCTACGGGTGTGGGAAAAACGACTACCATTGCCAAGCTGGCATCCAAATATACGGTAGACGAGAAGATGAAAGTGGCGTTGTTTACGACGGACACATACAGGATCGCAGCGGCGGAGCAGCTCCGCACCTATGCCAATATTCTGGAAGTACCCTTCCGGGTCATCTATACCGTGGATGAAATGAGGGAGGGGATCGAGGAATTCCGGAAGTTTGATTACATTCTGGTAGATACCACCGGTCATTCCCATCAGAATGCGGAACAGCAGGAGGCCATGAAGGAGATCATACATGCGGTGGACGAAAGTCTGGAAAAGGAGATTTATCTGGTTGTCAGCGCAACTACCAAGTATAAGGACCTGATCAATATTGCTGATAATTATTCTGCTATTACGGATTATAAACTGATATTTACCAAACTGGATGAAACCACCAGCCTTGGCAACCTGTTTAATCTGAAACTGTATACGGATGCGCAGATGTCTTATGTTACATGCGGGCAGAATGTACCGGACGATATAGAGGAGTTCAATCCCCAGAAAACAGTGAAGACACTTTTGGGCGGAAACAGAAACTCTTAAGGAGGAAATAATGGATCAGGCGGAAAACTTAAGAAATATCATAAAGATGAACAGTCAGCCGCATAAGTCTCTTGCCAGAGTCATTACCGTGACAAGCGGTAAGGGCGGTGTGGGAAAGTCCAATACGGCTATTAATCTTGCCATCTGGTTCCGTCAGATGGGACAGAGAGTCATTATTCTGGATGCGGATTTCGGGCTGGCAAATATTGAGGTTATGTTCGGCGCCGTGCCCAAACATAATCTTGGGGATTTGATCTATCAGGGAAAAAACATCAAAGAGATCATTACCTGGGGACCGGGAGAGGTAGGGTTTATCTCGGGCGGTTCGGGCATTGCAGGACTGTCCAACCTAAGCAGGGACTATCTGATGTGCGTGGTGCAGAACCTGGCGGAATTGGATTCCATTGCGGATATCGTAATTGTGGATACCGGTGCGGGGATTGCCGATGCGGTCTTGGAGTTTCTTGTGGCAAGCGGGGAAATCCTTCTTGTGACTACTCCGGAGCCTACTTCCATTACGGATTCCTATTCCCTTTTGAAGTCTTTGAACAGGCATCCCCGTTTTTCGGGAGAAATGTCTCAGATCAAGGTCATTGCCAACAAAGTGGAAGGCGAAGCCGAGGGAAAGGCGTTATTTACCAAATTAAACGCGGTGGTAGAGCGGTATTTAAAGCTGCCGGTTTCCTATCTGGGAGCGATCCCGCAGGATAACAATCTGTCAAAGGCGGTCATGCAGCAGATGCCGGTGTCCCTTGCGAATCCGGGGACGAGGTCGGCAAAGGCGTACCAGAGGATAGCGGAGACACTGATATACGGGGAAGTGGAAGAAACAGGGGAAAAAAGAAACATAAGAGGAATGGCGGGATTCTTTTCCCATATTATCGGGACTTCCAAGAATCCGTTTCATCAGTAGCAGCAAAAACATAGAATAAGGGAGAAGGTATATGTTAACAGATTTGGTAAGACCCGGAGATAAAATAGAAGTACAGGCGGTTGAAGGCGCCATTTTAGGCGGAAACACCGAAAACAAAAAGATATATACTTCGCAGGTATATGACGTTCTGGATGATGAACAGCTGGAGATCATGATGCCTATGGACGGGACGAAACTGATCCTTTTGCCGGTGGATGGAGAGTACCAGTTTTGCTTTTACACAAGAAAGGGGCTGTACCAGTGCTTTGTCAGGGTGGTGGAGCGTTATAAGGAGAACAATGTTTACAAGCTGCTGTGCGAGCTGACTTCTCCACTGGGGAAATACCAGAGAAGGGAATATTACCGTTATGCCTGCACGCTCCCCGTAAAGACCAGGGAGCTTCTGGAGGAAGAGATAGAGGGGTTAAAGGAAGGCAAATATCATATGTGGATGGGGATCCCTCTTACCAAAGGAAATATTGTGGACATCAGCGGCGGGGGAATACGGTTCGTGGCGCCGGTAAAATATACGGAAGGAACGCAGATCGTTATCAGTTTGACCCTGAATATGCACGGAAAAGAAGAAAACTATGAGCTGGTGGGCTTAATACTGAAAAGCAAGGCAAATGAGGTGCGCAGGGGAGAATATGAGCATCGCGTGAAATTTACGCTGATCACGAATGTCCAGCGGGAAGAAATCATACGTTATATTTTTGAAGAGGAGCGTAAGAGCAGGCGGCGTATAACAAGTGTAGGTGACATATGATTAAAAAAATACTGGTCATAGATGATTCTGCACTCATGAGAAGAATCTTTTGTGATATAATTAATTCGGATGAGAGATTTCATGTGGAAGATACGGCGACGAACGGGTTGGAAGCGTTGGAACTCTTAAAAAAAAATACATATGATCTGGTAATCACGGATCTGATGATGCCCAAAATGGACGGCATTTCCTTTTTAAAGGAACTGAATAAAACGGACATCCGCGTAAAAGTGGTTGTGATCAGTTCTTTTGCAAAAGAGGACGCAAGCATTACCATCGAAGCGCTTTCCCTGGGGGCGGTGGACTTTTTGAGGAAGCCGGCAGGCATTTCGGATGTGAAGGGAGAAAAGTTCGGCGGACGTCTGATCCGGATCCTGGAGGAAGTCGTTTTGGAGGATGGCAGAAATGTTTCCCGCAGGCATTTCCCTCATACGAAAGCGATAGCGGACAAAATAGGCGCTGTCAAAGACGGGATTTTGGGAAAAGTCGCTGTTTTTGAAAATGAGACCGGGCAAAAGAAGCTTGTGGCCATAGCCAGTTCCACGGGAGGTCCCAAGGCATTGCAGGAGGTTCTGCCAAAGCTTCCGGCAAATCTGGATGCGCCTGTTCTGGTAGTCCAGCATATGCCGGCAGGATTTACCGCCACATTGTCAGAAAGGCTTAATGGGATCTGCCCCCTTCATGTACAGGAAGCGGCCGAAGGAATGCCGGTCAAAAAAGGGAACATCTATATTGCCAGAGGCGGTATTCATATGACCGTGGTCCGTGCCGGAGGATGCAACCGGATCGCATTTCTGGATAAACCGCCAAGGGAGGGCGTAAAGCCCTGTGCCAATTATATGTATGAATCCATAAAGGATTGTGATTATGAACATGTGACCTGTGTCGTTTTAACGGGAATGGGACAGGACGGAAAAAATGGCATAACCAATCTGAAGAAACATAAAGAGTTATTCGTTATTGCACAAGATCAGGACAGCTGTGCCGTTTACGGTATGCCTCGTAGTGTGGTATCGGCAGGACTTGCAAACAAAGTTCTACCACTCAAAGAGGTGGCGGGAGCGATTATAAAAGACGTGGGGGTATGCAAAGATGGACGTTAGTCAATATCTGGAGATTTTTCTCGATGAAACAAAGGAGCATTTACAAAGTTTAAGCGATCAGCTTATGAGCCTGGAACAGGATCCAGAAAATATGGATACCATAAACGAGATTTTCCGTGCGGCCCATACTTTAAAGGGTATGGCAGGAACCATGGGATATAAGAGGATGCAGACGCTGACCCATGATATGGAAAACGTGTTTTCGGAAGTCCGCAACGGGACCATTAAAGCCGACGGCAATATGATCGATGTGCTGTTCCAGTGTCTGGATGCTCTGGAGGAATATACCGAGAATATTCAGAATACATCTGATGAAGGAACAAATGACAATGAACATTTGATCAAGGCGTTAAACCAGATCCTGTCGTCTTTGGGAGGCAAAGCGGAAACGCCGGCATCCCCGGCAAAAGCTGAGAGCAAGGAAGCGTCTGCCGCTGAAGAAAATGATGCGTCCAAGGAAAAATGGCGGGATATTAAGCTGGATGACACCGAAAAGCTGGTCATGGGCGAAGCGGTCAACCAGGGCAAGAACGTTATGGGAATTACCGTTTACATACAGGAAAGCTGTATTCTGAAGGCGGCGAGGGCTTTTCTCGTATATAAGGCTTTGGAAGAATTAGGGGAAACCATTGTTTCAAGTCCCAGTGCCCAGGATATTGAGGATGAGAAGTTTGAGTTTGATTTCAGTGTGGTCTTTATTACCGAATCCGATACAGAAACGGTTAAAAAGGCCGTTATGAACGTATCTGAGATCGAGAGCTGTTATATTTCCCTGATGGAAGTGGAAGCAGGCGCAGGAGGGGAGAGGAAGGCGGTCCAGGAAACGGAAGAGAAGCCGGCGGCTGCTTCTGCGACGGCTTTGGCTGCCTCTTCAGGCGGAAATGCTCCCGCAAAGACGGATAAGACCAAAAATGCCAAACCCGTTGTAAACAGAACGGTCCGTGTGGATATTGAAAAGCTGGATGTGCTGATGAATCTGGTCAGCGAGCTTATCATTGCCAAGAACTCCCTGGTGTCGGCGGCCAATACGGAAGGCATTACGGCAAACAGCGCGGTAAACGAGCCTATAGAGTATCTGGAAAGCGTGACCACCAATCTTCATGAATCCGTTATGAAGGTAAGGATGGTGCCCATTGAAACCGTTGTACAGAAGTTCCCCAAGATGATCAGGGATCTGTCCAAGAAGCTGGATAAGAAAATGCAGCTGTTCATGAGCGGCGAAGAGACGGAATTAGACCGTACCGTGGTGGATGAGATCGGCGATCCGCTGATGCACCTTTTGCGTAATTCCGCCGACCACGGTCTGGAATCGGCCGAGGTAAGGCTTGAGAGAGGAAAGCCGGAAGTGGGGTCCATTTATCTGGATGCTTATCAGGACGGAAACAACGTAGTCATTGAAGTAAGGGATGACGGTAACGGTATCGATGTGGAGGCTGTAAAGGCAAAGGCTATAGAGAGAGGCACGATCACGCCAGACCAGGCCGAAAACATGAGCGATAAGGACGCAATCGGATTATTGTTCCTTCCCAGTTTTTCTACTGCCAAAAAGGTATCCGATGTTTCGGGAAGAGGCGTCGGCTTAGATGTGGTCAAATCCAAAATCGAGTCCTTGAGCGGAGAGGTAGAGGTAAAGACCAAGCTGGGAGAAGGCAGTACGTTTATTATAAGACTGCCCCTTACCTTAGCGATCATCCAGGCGCTGATGGTAGAAGTGGGAGGCGAAAAATATGCGATCTCATTGGGCTCCATACAGACCATAGAGGATATTTCTCCCGATGAGATAAAATTCGTGCAGAATGAAGAGGTAATCAACTTAAGGGGCGACGTCATACCGCTTATTCGGTTGAACGAGGTGCTGGATATAGCGTCGACAAAGGGACCGGACGATAATCTGGTCGTAGCCATTGTCAAGAAGGGGGATCAGTTAGGCGGACTTGTTGTAGACGAGTTAATGGGACAGCAGGAAATCGTTATTAAATCCCTTGGCAAATACATTAACAAGAGCAAGGTCATCAGCGGTGCAACGATTTTGGGAGACGGCGAGATCGCACTGATCATTGATGCGAATGCGTTGTTGTAGGGGAGGTGTCAAGATGGAAGAATTAAGCAATGCACAGGAAAGAATCCAGTATATCGTAGTAAAATTCGGCGATGAGCAATACGGTATCGATATCAAATATATTGACAATATTGTCCGTATGCAGAGAATAACCAGAGTGCCAAAGGTACAAAGTTATATAAAAGGGGTCATTAATTTAAGGGGCGAAGTCATACCGGTCGTAAGTATCCGCTTAAAAATGGGTCTTGTGGAAGATACCATAACCAAAAAGACCCGTATCATCATCATCAGGCTTGATAACGGCGAGATCATCGGTATGCTGGTAGACGAAGTAAAGGAAGTTGTGACGCTGGAGACGTCCCAGATAGAGAAGGTTGCCTATGATTCGGGGGAAGAAAAGGCAAATTATCTGTCAGGCGTGGGAAAGGACAAGGGAGAACTGATTTCTCTTTTGGACATGAATCTGGTGTTCGCAGAGAAGGAAAGGCAGATTAATAAGCCGGAATAGGAAGGGATATGGAGAATTTTAATTTAAATGATTCCGAACAGTATTTTGACGTATTGAAAGAATTGGGAAATATCGGGGCGGGAAACGCCACTACAGCTTTGGCACAGATGATCCAATGCAAAGTGGATATGAAGGTTCCGCAGGTCAGGCTGCTTGATTTTCAGGAAGTGGGTCAGGCCATGGGCGGAGAGGAACAGATCATGGCAGGGGTATACCTGCTGGTGGAAGGCGACATAACCGGAAGCATGATGTTCCTTTTAGAAGAAAAGGCGGCACATACCCTTGTGGCAAAGCTGATGCAGATGCCTGAAAACCAGGAAGGACCGTTTTCGGAAATGGAACTTTCGGCCTTAAAGGAAATAGGCAATATTATTGTCGGATCGTATTTAAACTCTCTGTCCGTACTGACTAATATGATGATCGTACCGTCAGTGCCGGATTTGAGCATTGATATGGCCGGAGCCATCTTAAGTGTGCCGGCTATTGAATTTGGGGAACTGGGAGACAAGATACTGCTGATTCAGACGCAGTTTACTGATGACGTTAGTTTGGACGGGTATTTTATCTTGATTCCGGATCTGGAGTCTTACGATAAAATATTAACCGCTATAGGCATGTGATTATGAGTGAGATTATTAAAGTAGGAATGGCAGATTTAAAAATATGTAAGAGTCCCGATGGGGTTACTACATTGGGACTGGGATCCTGCGTGGGAATCGCTATCAGGGATCCGTTGACAAAAATCGGAGGACTGGCGCATATCATGCTGCCGGACAGCACAGCGATCAGAGACAACTCCAATATACCTAAATTTGCAGACACGGGTATAGAGGAACTGGTCAGACAGCTTGTGGCTGCAGGGGCTTTAAGGGTCAGACTGGTGGCAAAAATTGCAGGAGGAGCCCAGATGTTTGGAGCCCAGGGCCGTGCAAATGCCGTAAAGGTCGGCGAACGGAATGTGGAAGCGGTCAGGGCAAAGCTTTTACAGATGAGGATCCCGATCCTTGCCAGCGATACAGGATTGAATTACGGTCGTACCGTAATATTTTACCCGGAGACGGGGGATTTTGTAATTAAGGCAATCGGAAAACCGGAGAAAGTGATCTAAAGTATGAAAAGAAGGATGATTCCCATATTTCTTATGCTGGTGGCGGGGGCCATAACCAGCATTATCACGTATATAAAGGATTATGAACTGACAAGGATGCTCTGGACGCTTTTGGGAGCCTTGGTCGTGTTTTATGCTCTGGGAGTTGTTGTCCAGAAAACGTTAAACCTTTTTGACGAACAGATAGAAGAGGCGGAAAAGAAAGCAAAAGAAGCAGAAATAAAAGAAGCGGAAGAAAAAGAGAAAGAAAACAGGAACGAAGAGCCGGGGAATGAAGAAGACGGCAAACAAAATACGGAAAATCCGTCAGAGGAGCAGGAGGACTAGAGCTTTGACGGGAAATAGTTATTTTGCGGAGGTTATTTATGGATGAGGCAGGAAGAAAACGGCTTTGGCAGGATTATCAGCGCTTAAAAAGCCAGGACCTACGGGAAAAAATCATATTGGAATATGCACCCTTGGTTAAGCTTGTAGCAGGAAGGCTCAGTATGTATCTGGGCTATAATGTGGAATATGATGACCTTGTAGGTTATGGCGTTTTCGGATTGATCGATGCCATTGACAAGTTTGATACCTGCAAGGATGTGAAGTTTGAGACCTATGCAAGCCTTAGGATCAGAGGGGCAATCCTTGACCAGATCCGTAAAATGGACTGGATCCCCAGAACTATCAGGCAGAGACAGAAAAAAATCGATGCTGTCATGAAAGAGATTGAAACGACTACGGGCAGAAGCGTTACAGACGAGGAGATTGCCAGGGGACTTGGCATTTCCGGAGATGAGTATACTGACTGGCAGTCGCAGATGAAGATTACAGGTGTGGTCAGCCTCAATGAATACATAGAGCAGGGCGGACCAGAGCTGAAAGGGGAAAAAAGTGTATCTTCTCAATTTGAAATACCGGAAGAGGTGGCGGAAAGAGAGGAATTAAAGGAAAAATTGAGGGAATCGCTGGATATTCTTACAGAAAAAGAAAGAAAAGTTGTTTTGCTATACTATTATGAGGATCTGACCTTAAAAGAGATCAGTTACATTTTGGAAGTCTCGGAATCCCGCGTATCCCAGCTTCATACAAAGGCATTATCAAAAATGAAGTCAAAACTTGGCGAGTATATGGGGATACTTTCGGACCGGTAGTGCGGAGGTATAAATATGAATGCCTATTTTCAAATCATTACAAGTATGAAAGGCACGGCGGTCAAGCTGGTGCCGGAGTCAGAAGGCGGGGCAAAGCTGGACTTTGCCAAGCTTATGGAATATCTGCGGTCAAAGAATATAGAAATTGCTGATGCCAAGCCTTTGTATCAGGCGGTGGAACATCTCTCCGAGGAGGTTGTCGTTCCCGTTTCCATACAGGTGGGGCTGTCGGCACAGGAGACTTTTCAGCTGAAGGTAACGGAGGATAAGATGGAAGCCGTCGTGCGTTTCTATCCTCCCAGCAGCAGCGGGGTTTCTTATGCAGGAAAAGAAGATATCATAAGCGACCTGAAACTGTTAAAGATCGTTTACGGCATCGATGAGGAAGCGATCGAGGCCTATCTTACCAAAAGAAATTATTGCGAGGATATTGTAATAGCCAGGGGCAGGGAGGCAGTCCAGGGAAAAGATGCCCGGATCGAATATTATTTTAACACGGACTTAAGCGCAAAGCCGAAAAGGAACGAAGACGGTTCGGTAGATTTTTTTCATCTGGATACCATTAATCACTGTAAGGTCGGAGACGTTCTTGCAAAGCTTTACAAAGAGGTGCTTGGCGAGAAGGGATGCGATGTTTACGGCGCACCTGTCCAGCCCAGAAAAGTAAAGCATCTGGGGTTAAAGTTCGGCAAAAATATCGATGTATCAGAGGATGGCTGTGTGCTCACATCCAAGGTAAACGGGCATGTATGCCTCTCCTTCGACGAAGTTGTTGTTTCGGACGTTTATGAGGTAGAAAATGTAGGTCCTGCTACCGGAAATATCGAATCCAACGGAAGCGTTCTGGTCAAGGGAAATGTACAGACCGGTTTTTCCATTAAGGCGAAAGGCAACGTGGAGATCAGGGGCGTGGTGGAAGGCGCCGTGGTTGAAACGGATGGAGATATTATTATTGCCAGAGGTATGAACGGCATGGGAAAGGGCATCTTAAATGCCAAGGGACGCATTATTTTAAAATATGCCGAAAACGCAACGATCACGTCGGGAGAATATATTGAAAGCGAATCCCTTCTGCACAGCAAGGTAAACGCCCGGACGGAAATACGTGTGGATGGCAGAAAAGGAATTATTGCCGGAGGGATGATAAGGGCTACAGAGAGAGTCAGCTGCAAGACATTGGGTTCCCCTATGGGGTCTGATACCCAGGTGGAGGTAGGAGTGGATCCGGCGGATAAGATCCGTTATCAGGAACTGCAAAAGGAGACCATGAAGATCACAGCCAATTTAAAAAATATCCAGCCCATACTCCTTAGTGCCACCCAGAAGATACGGAGAGGGGAGACTTATCCCCCTGAACAGCTGCAGTATATCCAGACCCTTGCAATTACCAATAAACAACAGATGGAACGCTTAAAGGAGCTTCAGGCAGAACTGCTCCAGTTAGATGAACAGCTCCAGGGTCAGAGGCAGGCATGTGTGCGTGTTTCGGGAGACGTATATGAAGGGACCAAGATTACCATCGGAGACGCATCCATGGTATTAAAGAGCGTTGCCACATACTGCCGATTTATCCGGGAAAAAGGAGAGATCAAGGTAAGCGCTTATTAGGAGGTGGAAATATGGCCATTGGAATGATAGAATTTCAGGGAACGATTCAACGGACACAGGATTTTACCACAATTAAACAGCAGGAAAATACCAAGCCTGCGGTGGATCAGAGTAATTTTCAGATACAGACCGATAAACGTGTAGACGAAAAGACAAAGCAGGTTACCCGAGGGGATGATACTGCAAAAAATGAAAACCATGCGGATGCCAAGGAAAAAGGAAATGGCAGCTATGCAGGGGATGGCGGGGCAAGAAGGAAGAAAAACGTCCCGCAGGAAGGAAGAGTTGTCTTAAAGGGCACATCGCACTTTGATATGTCGGTTTAGCAGCAAAAAGAGTTATGACAGGAATAGAGATTGTACTTCTGATATTAGGAATTATCATATTTATTGTAAGCTTTCTGATTCCGGAGACAAAGCAGAAGGTAGACGGAAAGGCTTTGGCGGACGGAGAGGAAAGGGTCAAAGAAATTGTAGATGAGCAGATGAAGGAGGCAAAGGAAAAGCTTCAGACTTCGGTAGATGAAACGCTTGACTATGCCGTGGCAAAAACGGAACGTTCGTTAGAGCGTATTTCCAATGAAAAGATAACCGCCGTTTCGGAGTTTTCCGATACGGTCTTAGAGGATATCCATAAGAGCCATCAGGAGGTCATGTTTTTGTACGATATGCTCCATGATAAGCAGAAAAATCTTTTGGAAACGGCAAAAGAGATAGAGAGGACAAGGGCCATTGCCAAAGAAACCAAGGATGAACTGGAAAATACGGTGCAGGAAGCGGCCAATGTGGAGGCTTTGGAGGCTGCAGCCACTGTAAAAGCCGCGGCATCCGAGCCAGCAGAGGTTTCCGGAACGGATTCCGATGAGGGGATAAAAAAAGAGACGGAGGCCGGGGAGGAAATCAATAATAACGAAAAAATACTGGAAATGCACAGACAGGGCAGGTCAAATGTGGCCATTGCGAAGGAGCTGGGATTAGGCGTAGGGGAAGTCAATCTGGTCATCGGTCTGTTTGAGGTAATATCATCGTGAAACTAAATTATTATATGAGAGGCTTGGGAATCGGTATCGTTGTGACAGCTCTTCTTATGGGAATTGCCTCATCCGGCAAAAAAGAACAGATGACGGATGAAGAGATCCGCCAGAGAGCCACGGAAATGGGAATGGTGGACGGAAATATTGTTTTAGCGGATATGCCCGAAATTCATGAAGATGAGGAAGAGCAAAAGGAAGAAGGAAACGAAAAGGAAGGATCCCTGACATCTGTTTCCGGGAACGGATCGGCGGATAATAAGGTAAAAACGGAAAACGGAGATGATCCTGAAGGAGCGCCGGAGGAAGGCGGAGAAGGGTCTGATGAAACCTTGGGGGATGATCCACAGGAGGACGGCGTGACCGTAAATGAGATCATTGTAATAAGCATTGACAGCGGGGACGGATCACGGGTCGTGGCAAATAAACTGCTGCAGGCGGGAATGATCGAGGATGCGGCAGCCTTTGACGAGTATTTGTGCCGGAACGGTTATGATAAGAGGCTTAAAACGGGCAGGCACGATATTCCGGTAAATGCAACGGATGAAGAGATCGCGGCTTCCATTACGACAAAAGGCTATTAGGCAGAATAGAAAGCCCGCGGGCAGGAAATGATATTCATAGTATAAAAGCGCGGAAAAGAGCAGGAAATTGAGGGAAACCCCTTGAACTTGCTCTTTCTTTATGGTAAAATTTTCACGTTGCGGTCAACAAATATTAAACACGTACACGGATCGACTGCCGGTGCTTCTTTAACGCGGAGGTGGCAGGAGAGCGGATGTGTGCGGAAGAAAAACCAAACGGAGGTAAGAAACATGAGCGTTATTTCAATGAAGCAGTTATTAGAAGCAGGTGTTCATTTCGGACATCAGACAAGAAGATGGAACCCTAAGATGGCTCCCTACATCTACACAGAGAGAAACGGTATCCATATCATTGACTTACAGACATCTGTAGGTAAAGTGGATGAGGCTTATCAGGCAGTTTCCCAGATCGTTTCCGCAGGAGGAACCGTTCTTTTTGTAGGAACAAAGAAACAGGCTCAGGATGCTGTTAAGACAGAGGCAGAGCGCTGCGGTATGTTCTATGTAAATGAGAGATGGTTAGGCGGAATGCTGACAAACTTCAAGACGATCCAGAGCCGCATTGACAGATTAAAAGCTATTGAGGCTATGTCTGAGGACGGTACTTTTGACGTGCTTCCCAAGAAGGAAGTTATCGCACTGAAGAAGGAATGGGAAAAACTGGAGAAGAACTTAGGCGGAATCAAGGAAATGAAGCAGATTCCCGATGCTATTTTTGTAGTTGACCCTAAGAAAGAGAAAATCTGTGTACAGGAAGCCCAGGCGCTTGGAATCACATTGATCGGTATGGCAGATACAAACTGCGATCCCGAAGAGCTGGATTTCGTAATTCCCGGCAATGATGATGCGATCCGTGCAGTAAAACTCATCGTTTCCAAAATGGCCGATGCAGTTATCGAGGCTAATCAGGGCGAAGCGGTAGAATTTGAAGAGGCAGAAGCGACGGATATTGAAGAGGTTGCAGAACAGGAAGCAGAATAAGGCTTTGAGGGCCTGGGAAATACTGCGGCTGTGAAAATAATAGACAGATCGAAAATTGAATTTATAGATTGAATGGAGGAATCAGACATGGCAATTAGCGCGTCCATGGTAAAAGAATTGAGAGAAATGACCGGTGCGGGCATGATGGACTGCAAAAAGGCTCTTACAGAGACTGACGGTAATATGGATGAAGCAGTAGAATTATTGAGAAAAAGCGGTGCAGCCAAGGCTGAGAAAAAAGCGGGCAGGATCGCAGCAGAGGGTATCTGCCGCGTAGCGGTTGAAGCTGATAAGACGGCGGCAGTCGTTGAGGTTAACTCTGAAACGGACTTTGTTGCAAAGAATGAAGTATTCCAGACTTATGTAGAGGCAGTCGCAAGACAGGCTCTGGCTTCCGATGCTAAAGATGTGGAAGGTCTGCTGGAAGAGGCATGGATCGAAGATAACAGCAAGACTGTAAAAGAGGCTTTGGTGGAGAAGGTTGCCACCATCGGAGAAAACTTAAATATCAGAAGGTTTGCAAAGGTCACAGCGGACAACGGCTGTGTAGTGACTTATCTTCACGGCGGCGGAAGGATCGGCGTTATCGTTAAGGCTGAAACCGCTGTTGTCAACGATGAGGTAAAAGAGGCTTTGGGCAATGTGGCTATGCAGGTTGCAGCCATGAATCCCAAATATGTTTCTACAGACGACGTATCCGAGGAATACAAGGCTCATGAGAAGGAGATCCTTATGGCTCAGGCACAGGCTGATCCTAAAAATGCAAATAAGCCGGAAGCCATCATTGAAAAGATGATCATCGGCCGCCTGAACAAGGAGTTAAAGGAAGTATGTCTCTTAGAGCAGGAGTATGTTAAAGCTGAGAACAAAGAGAATGTTGCCAAGTATTTAGAGGCTGTGGGAAAAGCAAACGGAACAGACTTAAAGGTAACGGAATTTGTCCGCTTTGAGACGGGCGAAGGCCTTGAGAAGAAGAACGAGGACTTTGCGGCTGAGGTTGCGGCACAGATCAAATAACAGGAATTTGTCAAAATAAGGCAGATAACGATAGGGATAAGCCTCTGTAAATGGCGTAAAAATGCCGTTTACAGAGGCTTTTATTATGCTGGTTGCATAAAAGTCGTAATGGATATTGTCCATAGAATATGGTAAAATAAATAAAAACAGAAATTGGGAGTTGATTTTATGCTGGTCAGTACAGATAAGAAATGGGATTATGCATTAGGCATGATTAAAGTAGATGGTTTAGAACCATCTTTAGAGTTTAAAAGATTAATTGAGAAAGAAAAACGTGGGGAAATGACCATGGAGGATATGCGTCAGGTTTTAGATAAAAAATATAAGATGAAAGAATAGGAACAGTATTATGAATGACCCATATTTATATGCACATACAGATATTTTGAAGAATCTTGCAGACATACGGAACGAGAAAATTTTGTCCTGTATGGAAGCGGAATATACGAGTATACGGCTTGCGGAGATTGTAACAGGAGAATCCGTCAGCCGTTTTGATTTTGCCGCACTTTGCGAAATGCATCATTATATTTTTCAAGATATTTACGAATGGGCAGGAAAAAATACATCCGTTTAGAGAAGGTAATACACGTACGGTTATTACATTTTGCAGTCAGTTTATAGAGAGTAAAGGATTATATATAGACAGTGATTTGTTTAAAGATCATGCACAATACATGAGAGCCGCTTTAGTCGCAGCAAGTGCGTTGTTTTCAGATTTGGGAGATAAAAGAAATTCGGAATATTTTAAAGAAAATAGTTTTAGAGGCTTTGGAGAGAGGCAGGGAAATGAAACAAAGAGTCGCTGATACTATACAAAAAGCAGGATACAGCATAACAGAAAGACGAATCCGTGAGATTGTATATTGGAATCGTTTAGAGCGGTATGAGCATGGGAAACAGGATGTTAGATTATATTTATTACAAAACGGGAAATGTAAATAAATAGCTTATATAAAAAATCAAATATTACAGAATAGTGTGCTTGAAGCATGGGCAATGGCAGTTTGATATTATGATTATATTTTAGAAGGAAAGGCAACTCTGGAATATCGTAAACACTTTGTATCTGTGCTTCACAATTCTGTGGAATTATTTCAGCATTTGATATTGCCGATAGCATTGCTAGTGTAATTAATGAGTGTTAGGAAAATATGTTTGATGATTTATGGATTTATGTTGAGATGATGCTTGAATATAATATATTGACCAATCATGATGAGGTAGAAGAATATGAAATATAGGGGCGATATGTATGGAAAAGGGAGGTAACGTATATCGGCAGTATTATATAAATATTTGATTTCAGAAGGAAAAATTCGAAATGCCAGAATTATATATTATTGGAAATGGATTTGATAAAGAACATGGATTAAAGACTTCTTATTGGAATTTTAGAGAGTATCTTGAAAAGTATGAGGAAGATTTTTTGTTTCAAATGGAAAGGATGTATGAGTTTGCTCACTTTTGAAAGAAAAGATAACAGAAACCGAAAAAATATGCAACGGCAAAAATGGAGGGATGATGCGCTATATAAGTATTTGTGGAGGTCATTTGAGTTTGAACTATCTCATGCGAACGAAATTGAAATGGAAGAAAGATCACAGTCAGTATTGGAAGTGATGGATTTAGACGGAGGATTAATCGGGATTGAAGATACAATGGATGATTATTGGGAGGAGTATCATTTTATTGAAATGCTAAATCATTATGTATGGAAGTGGGCAAAACAAATTCGTCTAAATAGGGCATATCCACGTAAAACATGTTTTATAGAAAATACAAAGGATTATTTTTTGACGTTCAATTATACAAGTGTTTTAGAGAGAGTATATCAAATTTCAAGTGACAGGATTTGTCATATATATGGAGGATTGACACCATATTGTTGAGAAAAGCCTATTATTGGACATGGAAATGCGGATAAAATTGATATGTATCGGGAAAAAGCAAAAAGAGCAGATGACGAGTTTGATGAAGGGATAAAAAGTATATGTAATGGAATAGTAAAGTTTTACAAACGAATTTTCAAAGATACAAATTGACAAATCAATATTCACAGGGGATTTTTCGAGAATTTAGCAGATATAACATCTGTAAATATAATTGGACATTCTATGTCAGATGTTGATTTGTCGTATTTTCAATTAGTACAGTTATATAGTCCAGATAGAAAGACATGGAATGTATACTATTATGATAAAGAAGAGTAAGATAGCATGAAGGAGCAGCTACTATCAATTGGAGTAATGAAAGAAAAAATTTGTATGAAAGATGCGAATGAATTCTGGAATTAAATATAATATTGTAGTCAAGTAAATTTGGGGGGATGTGGCTTAAAGGTCATTAAACGAGAACAGTCAAAAGTCACAGCAAAGCTAGTAAAATACATAGTTCCGGGGATATATGACCGGAATACAAAAAGGAAAAGTTCGCAAAACAGATGTGAATGTAATTTACAAGAAATATTTGAATGAATTGATAAGGCATCATTGCTTATAGAGATATAGGCGATGGTGCCTTTTTGCTGTCTATAAAATGGAGAGTTTAATTGTCTTAAAAGATGAGTTTTATTAAATTTGGATAAAGTTATTAGAGTATTTTTTTAAACATTTGGAGATTATAGAAATTGCAACTAGATAGTTATTGAATATGGGAATGGGACTAGTTAATTTATGGAAATCAATGTAAACAAAGAAGGGAGATTTTTTGGACGAAATAATCAGTAAACTTAGAGATGCATACAACGGATTAGGAGATAAAAAACACGAAGAAATGGTAAGACTTCATATTATCATTAATACTTTTATGGAGTATTATGGATACGATGTAGAAAAGTGCATACTAGAAGAAGCAATTGTAAGAGGATTCTGCGATATATATGTTCCTACTGTTGGAAAAAAGGCATTGATAATTGAAGTTAAAAATGGAGATAAGTCAATTGATGTCGAAGATATTGAACAAGCAAGGACTTATGCTGGGAGCAGAGGACAGAGATTTGCTATTTTAACAAATGGGTATGAGTATGTCTTATTAGATTTTTCAATAGAGACATCGCCAAAATTAGAAGGAAATGTATTAGGATCATATATTGTTTTTTGGTTTGATATTTTCAAAGTAAGGGCTAAAAATAGGACAGAACTAAGATATTTTAAATATCTTAACTTTGATAATTTGTATAATAATCAATCAACATATTTTTATTGTGATATTGCACAATACAGAGTGTGGAAATATGAACAAGGGATGAAGCGTGTTTCGTGGAACGCATATTGTTGTACATTATATCGATTTTTTGATTTTTTTGCACCCAGAGTATTTGCAAAAAAGAACTATGAGCAAGTTGGAAAGCGAGTTTATGAAAATTTAAGTATAGATGAATTTGATTCTTTTATTAGTGAATGTAAGAGAAATGGAAAAGACACTTCGACCAAAACTTTAAATAATAATCATACACATATTTATAATATGCTGTATGAGTTAGAAAAACATGAAAGAATTAGATATATCAGTCTAAGTGATAGTCGCAAGCAAAATCTTATCATTTATGGGGAAACAGAAGATAGAAGAGGTGTTACTGAATTAAAAACGGAAGATGTGCGATTGATTTTGGATTTTTTAAAGGCGAAAAGAAATTCTAATAGAGATATTGTGATATTTTTGTTGGAAATTACTTTGGGGTTAGAGAGATCTCGGCTTTTAGAATTAAGCTGGGATTCTTTTGATAAAGAGTATCAGTATATAAGCATAGAGGGAAGAAAAATAGAATTGTGTCCTATTCTTCAAAAATACTTGATTAAACTTAATAAAGAAGCCAAGATAGCAAAGATAAAATCGCCCAAAATATTTCAGGTATTTTATGAGGGAAAGTACAGACCGATGAGAGAATGGAATATAAATATTGTTTTTAATAAATTTGTCCAGATTACTAGTGATGAAAAATGGAAAGACTACTCGCCTAAATTTGTTAGAAAAAGTTTAATTAGGACATTATTTTTTGCTGGTTACTCGATAGAAGATATTATGTATATTACTGGAATAGATATTAATAATATTTCAAAATATATAAAGATG
>DEUB01000004.1 GCA_002362385.1 Lachnospiraceae bacterium UBA3273 | reverse complement strand
CAACTGTCAAAGATGGGATTATAGTCAATACTTCATAATATGTCAAACTAAATTTCCTGTATTACATCTGCATTATATAACACTGAATCCCTTTGCTTTAATGCAGTCCTCCACTTCTCCGATCTCCTCCGACTGGAAAACCAGAACCGGCTTGCCGGAATCCCTGTTAAAGGACAGGTAGATATAGTTTACATTGATATTGCTCTCCAAAAGCGCGCCCAGAAGCTTGTCCAGATTGCCTACTTCGTCCTCCATCTCAACGCCGATCACATCTATGAGTCTGCACATGATCCCGTCCGCTTCCAAAGCCTTTACCGCCTTATCCGGATCCGAAACCACCATTCTGGTAATGCCGAACTCCGCCCCGTCGTTGGTAACGGACCCCCAGATATTGATCTGCTCCTTTTGTAATATGGAAGTGATCCGTTTCATATTTCCTTTTTTATTTTCCGCATAGACTGATATCTGTTTTAACATAATTTCTCCTCTTTCTTTATCTTTTCCATTATCTTTTTTCATTGCCTTTGCCTATGATAACATACTTTTTTGAATATCACAAATGAAGAAAAAGAAGTTATCCTATTTCCCCAACAGCAGCTTTAGCACCTTCAACACCGGCATATGCAAAATATAAATCGGGTAAGTGCTCTTTCCAAGCCCCTTAAACACACACTCCGCCTTTTCCCCGAACCTTGCTCCCGTCAAAAGCATAAGGAACAGCGCAATTATATAAACTCCGATCACAGCAAAATCCTTCCATCCCCTGTGTCCTGAGAACGTATAGCATACAACCAGTGCGAGGCTGATCTCTGCAAATATATGCCCCGCCATACATAGACGTTTCTGTTCCCGGAGCCTGTCCACAATTCCCTTTTCCTGCAGCGTATCCAGCACAAAACAGATAAATACCCCCATACAGACGCCGGCCACAGCCCGGAGCACCGCATGATGAGCGAAGATCACATCTATTTTACAGATCAGTTTAAAATAATATCCGTATATGCCAATTCCCGCCAGGGGACAAAGAACCAGGCCTCCTGTTTTTCCCGTCAATGCAAGGACGATCAGCACGACGATCCCCGCCCAGAATACCGCCGCCACATACCAGTCGGCACTGATGAGCACCTCGCCGCCCATAGGCCCGCACTGCATCAGGATAAATTCCGAATACCCCGCCTTTAAATAGGCTATGATATCTCCCGGCCTCCACTTCTCGCTTATGATACGAATAAAGAGCATGGATGCGATTGCCAGGAAATAAAGGGGATACAGCTGTTTTAAACGTTTTCCGATATAGACGCCGATTCCATAGAGACGCTCTCCGGGACCCTTCCCCGCTATATTCCTTTTATAAAAAATGCCGATGCCGTAACCAGAAAGGATGAGAAAAAATTCCACGCCCAGATATCCTGCAGTAAACACAGGCAAATTAAATTCGGCTCCTACGTGAAAGCCCAGCACCACAATACAAAAGAAAAAACGCCATAATTCTATTGCATATACCCTTTCCGATCTTTGCACCTGTAACTCCTTCCCACGGCTTTAATAAGTATTATTATACAAAAAAAATCTGTTATCTGCCAGACCTTTGCCGCGGGAAGTGAAATTCTTGAACTTTGTAAATTTCTATTATACAATAAAGCCATATGACAAATATTTACATAACGGAGGAATAAAAGTATGGATATCAAAGGACAAATCAACAAGATCGTAGAAGAGGTTACCAAAAATCCGAATCTGAAACAACAGTTTGACAAAGAGCCCGTAAAAGTGATCGAAAAGGTAATCGGTATGGATCTGCCGGACGATGTCGTCATGAAGGTCGTTGACGGAGTAAAAGCGAAGATGACTATGGGGAATGCAGCTAAAGCTGCCGATTCTTTAAAAGGTATCTTTAAGTCCTGAATCAATCAAATTTAAAAGCCTAGAAAAATCTAGGCTTTTAGCGTGCGGAAGATGGGACTTGAACCCACACGACTGCAATAGCCACAAGATCCTTAGTCTTGCTCGTCTGCCAGTTCCGACACTTCCGCAAAATGATGCAGGAAAAGGGACTTGAACCCTCACGATATTGCTACCACAGGCACCTGAAGCCTGCGCGTCTGCCAATTCCGCCATTCCTGCACGCAAGTGATATTTTATCTGTTTTTTTGACTCCTGTCAATCCCCTTTTTGTATTTTTTGAAGAAATCCCCTTGTGCTTTTTTCCAGTATCTGCTATATTGAAACTAAATTATGGGGTACTTTGTCCCTGTTTTAAATCAGAAAAGGAGGGTAAAGAAGGAAAATGAATATTTTCACGGGAAATTACGGTTATTCCAATTTCTTTAATTCCACATCCCTTTTCTCCCAGAATTCCGGCAGGAACTCAGGCTTAGGTATGGAATCCTTATTGACGGACTACAAGTCCATCAAGACCGGCGCTTACGGCAAACTGATGAAATCCTACTATCAGAAGAATCCCGCCGCAACAACGATCGCAGGAAAAGACAATGCAAAGGTCAATAAAGGCGCCAGTGCCGATACCACGGAACAGATTCAGAAGTTAAAGAGCACTTCTTCCGAACTGGCAAAATCAGCATCGGCTTTATACTCTGCCTCTGCTAATTCACTTTATGAAAAGGGAAATGAGGATAAGCTTTTCAAAGCGGTATCTTCTTTTGTGGAAGACTACAACAGCGCAGTCAAGGCTTCGGGAGATTCCGACAACAAAAAGATTCTCCGCAACGCATCCACTATGACAAACGCTGTTTCCGTTTCATCCAAACTGCTTGGCAAAGCAGGAATTACCATCAATTCCGATAATACTCTGGCAATTGATGAAAAAGCGTTTAAAGCCGCAGATACCTCTACGGTAAAGACTCTGTTTAACGGCAACCGCTCTTTGGCTTACCAGACAGGAACATCCGCTTCCTTCATCAATATGTATGCGGGACAGGATGCTGCAAAATCCAGCGGTATTTATAACGGAAGGGGCACTTACGCTTCCTCTTTAAGCACAGGAATGCTTTTTGATTCCATGTTCTAAGCGTAAGCATACAAGATCATGAGCAAAATTACAGCCTGCCGTTTTCATCATGCGGCAGGCCTTTTATGTACTTTTTTCCTTATCAATTCCCAGATACCGGTTTCCGCTGTGGATATTTTTCAGGTTATTAAGAATTACGCCGCCCCGGTACATCTCCTGCAGGGCTTTTTCCTGCTCCCCTGTCAGTTCTTCACTGTATAGCTGATTTTCGTAATCGATCAGCACAACCCCTGTATATGCCGTCAGCCAGAACAGCGGAGATTCTTCGCCGGGTATCTGCTCCCAGATATGATTTCCCAGGGATGCGATCAGCATTTTCAAATGGCTCTTCACACATTCCCTCACGTCGCCGTCAGGATAGAGGATCGCCGCGCACATGGTAGTATTCTGTTTTCGTTTCAGCTTCACATATTCCGGCGCAGTCATATTACTCTTCTTCGTCTGTAAATTCCATATAGGAAATATTGCTGTAAGGCACTGCTAATTTGGTCGCCCCGCTGGTCTCCCCTGTTACCACGTCATTATAAATATAACTGGATTTACTCTTTCTGGAAAAAACGGCAAACCCCACATCTGTAGACTCCAACTCTATGTTGACCCTGGTCTCCCGATTGCCGTCATTGATCAGCTCCCTCTGGATCTTTGTCCCGTCCATCAGACCTACGCAGGCTATTTTCATCCCGCTGTGCACCTGCATCATAAGTTCAAATACTTCCTGTAACATACCCCTGCCCCTTCTCTTCTTTTTTGTTATATGCCCGGCTAAGCTTCCGGCCATGTCCTTTTGAACAGTATAACACAATTTTTCAAAAGAAGCATCATATACTGAATATAACTTTATAAAAAAGGCGATAAGAATGTCAATACGTTTTATCCTGATCATCGGAAGGACCGGCTTCGTGGAAAATTATAAAAACGCCGTGGCGAGCGCCGGTTATGTTCCTGTCGTTACCGATTCCCTTTATCTGTTAAAAGAATGTGAAAAACATCCTGCGGGGAGCATCCTTGCCCGGATGAACCTGCTCCTCCTTCCCGGCGGCGGGGACATTTCTCCCGATCTGCTACACGAAAAGAACCTTGGTTCCCGCAATATAGACCGAGACCTTGACAAAATACAATTTTCCTATTTAAAATATTTCCTTCTGCACCAGAAACCCGTACTTGGAATCTGCAAAGGAATGCAGGTCATCAATGCAGAGCTTGGAGGCGCCCTGATTCAGGATATGGGTAAAGAACAGCTGCTCGTCCACGCCTGTCTGGAAAATGCGGATAACTATCACGGATGCAGGTATATTCCTTTAGACGAATTTGAAAGCTTTCCCATGCTGTCTGTTTTAAAACGTCTTTATAAAAGTCCCCTGCTGCCGGCTCAGATCAACAGCGCCCACCACCAATGCGTAGATGTACTGCCCAAAAACCTTACGGCGTTCCAATATGCTTCCGACGGCGTCACAGAAGGATTTATCCATCGGTTTCTGCCCGTCATAGGATTACAGTGGCATCCGGAAAGGCTCTTCTGTCCCGATGGAAGTATTTTGAAACTCTTTCTGGATAATCTTCTTTTCTTGCCGTCACAGGAGAAGGTATTGACTTAGAACGTACGTTCTTGTATAGTATCGGTAAAGGAACAAAAAGCCAGAGTATGGCAGGCTAATAAAAATCAGGTGGAGACAATGGCAGATACGATCATTTTTCATGTAGATGTAAATTCCGCTTTTCTGGCATGGGAAGCATCTTACCGGATCCGAACCCTCGGCGAATCAGAGGATATCAGAAACTTTCCCTCCGTTATCGGCGGAGATGAGACGAAACGGCACGGCATTGTCCTGGCAAAATCCATCCCTGCAAAGAGGTTTGGCGTTACAACCGGAGAACCTCTTGCAAGCGCCCGGAAAAAGTGCCCCGGCCTAAAGACCTATGCTCCCAACTTCTCCCTCTATGTAGAAAAATCCGGAGAACTCATTTCCCTGTTAGGCCGCTATGCTCCCGTAGTGGAGCAGTTCAGCATTGACGAAGCCTTTTGTGATTTTACGGGTACTACCGGGCTTTACGGTCCTCCTGTGGAATTTGCTTTTAAATTAAAGGATATGATACGGGACGAGCTGGGCTTTACCGTCAATATCGGCATTTCTTCCAACAAACTGCTGGCAAAGATGGCTTCGGATTTTGAAAAACCCGATAAGGTGCATACCCTGTTCCCCCATGAGATCCGAGAAAAAATGTGGCCTCTTCCCGTATCCGACCTTCTCTATGTAGGCCGTTCCAGCATCCGCACCTTGCACAATCTGGACATATTTACAATAGGGGATCTTGCCAACGCGGATGTGGCGATTTTAAAGCAGCACCTGAAAAAACACGGCGAAGATATGTGGAAATCCGCCAACGGTCTGGACGATGCCCTGGTCCGGGACACCCTTCCCGCAAACAAAGGCTACGGCAACTCCATTACCGTAGGCGCCGATGTGACAGACCGGGAAACCGCATTGACCATCATACTCTCCCTCTGCGAGACCATAGGCGCCAGACTGCGGGCGGACCATGCCTATATCAGCGTAGTAAGCGTTACCATTGTAGACTCCTCCTTCCACCGCACTTCCCACCAGGTTACCCTGCCGGCCTCTACGGATATTACCGAAAAGATCTATGAAGCCGCCTGCGGATTGTTTACCAGTCTCTGGGACGGGGAACCGCTGCGCCTTTTAGGCGTCCATACCTCCCGGGCGACCTCGGAAAACTTTGTTCAGTATGATATGTTCAACACGAAAGATGCGGACAAGCTGAGCAGGCTGAATCTGGCTATCGACCAGATCCGGAACCGTTATGGGGACGAAGCCGTCAAGCGCGCCCGTTTCATCGACAACGAACACGACCATATGACAGGCGGGCTTGGCAAAGCAAAACGCAATAAAGGTATCACTCCATAACAGAATACATCATAAATTCATAATGAAGCTTTGTTCCTTCTGCGATTTCTTCCGGAAGAAGGGCACGGGCCACCATTTTTTCCCCGTCCTCTAAGGCATCCGTTCTTTTCAGATAGGCATAATCCCCGTCAATCCGGTCTACAATATAGTCAAACGCATTCATTCCTTTTTCCTCCCGTTTCATTTTCTGATCCGTCTTTTTATCTGCAGATTTTTAAATCTGTCTCTTCATCGGTATCGATCCCTTTTCGTTATGATAATACTTTTTCCGCGATCTCGGCTACGATTTCCCGGATCTGCTTCCCGCTGCAGTCTATGGTCACTTCCCCGTATTTTTCATACAGGACTTTCCGCTCCTCCATGAGTTCCTTAAGGGTCTGCCCTTCTCTCAAAACAACGCCCCTCTTGTTTAGATCTCCCAGCCGTTCCTTTAATTCCTCATAAGGAAGATACAGATAGATAACGGTTCCAATGGAAGAAAAATGCTCCATGGCCCGCTTTCCGTAAACCGCACTGCCGCCCGTGGCGATCACAAGCCCTTCCGCCTCTATGGAAGCATTGATCTCATCCTCAAGGCGCAGAAAGCCTTCTATGCCTCTTAGCTCCATGATCTTGTGCAAAAGCATTCCTTCTTTTTCCTGAATGATCAGATCGGAGTCCAGAAAACCGTACCCAAGATGCTTTGCAAGCACGACGCCTATGGTGCTTTTACCCACGCCGGGCATTCCTATTAAAATAATATTGTTCATAGTGTTTCTATAACCTCCACCAGAAATTTCCATACGCGGCCGACGGAAGAAATACTCATGCGCTCCTTCGTCGTATGGATATCCAGAATATCCGGCCCGAAAGAAACGCAGTCAAGCCCCGGCTTTTTGGCCGCCAGTATCCCGCACTCAAGCCCTGCATGTAAGGAAAGCACTACAGGCTTTTCTCCATACTGCTTCTCATATACCGCGGTCATTTTTTCCCTCAGGGGGGACTTTCTTTTATATTCCCACGCCGGATAATCCCCGGAAGCCGTTACCGTGCCGCCAAATTTTTCAATATAGCTGCATACCCGCTCCTTCAGCTCTTCTTTTTCCTTCGCCACGCTGCTCCGCAGGGAAAAGGACGCCTGCAGCCCATCCCCATCAAGCTTCATAATGCCGAGATTTAAGGAAGTCTGTACAAGTCCTTCCGGCTCTTTACACATGGACTGCACCCCATTGGGGGCCCCGGATAAAAAAGCGATCATCTTCTTAGTGTCCTCCGCATTCAGACAGGATACGCAGGAGTCTTCTCCCATATCTATATCAGTAATGACCACCCTGCATTCCGGATCCGTAGAAGAAAAACGGGTCCTCATTTCCTCTTGAAGCCTGTTCGCACAGCTTATAAGTTTCTCTTCCCAAAGCTCCTCCTCTTTGCCATACGCCTTCAGATCCGTCTTATTTCCCACGGCTGCGCCCTTTAACACCACCGCATATGCTTCCATGGGAATGGCGTTATCCTTTAGTCCGCCTTCCATTTCTGATATAGTTATGTCAACTTCTTTTGACAGCTCATTTAAAAACCATCCCAACACTACATTGGCATTGCCGCCACTTTTACCAATTTCCGTTCCTGAATGTCCTCCCGCAAATCCGGTTAACATAATCTTTTTCCCGATGCAGCTTTTATCGCCGTCGTTTCCGTTATTTCCCTTATCCACATCAAACGACGGCTCTCCGGATATTTTTTCCCCAGGGATCTTTCCGTTGATGCGGATCCCTCCGGCACACGCCGCTACAAACTGTCCCTCTTCTTCAGAGTCAATATTTAACATCTGCATTCCCTTACAGGGAGATAGGTCTATGGCTGTTGCTCCCTCCATCCCTACCTCTTCCTCAGTGGTAACGACCAGCTCTATTCTCGGATGGGAAATGCTCTCATCAGAAAGCAGGGTAAGGCCATAGGCTAAGGCAATGCCATCATCCCCTCCCAAACTGGTATCTTTGGCATATACATAGTCCCCGTCGATTCCAAGCTTTAATGGATCCTTTGCTATATCTATATCCGAATAGGGTTCTTTTACCGCCACCATATCCATATGCCCCTGTATCATAACGGCCGGCCTGTCTTCTTTCCCTTTGGAAGCCTCTTTTATGATGATCACATTTTTCAATTCATCCTGCTTCCACCATAAGCCATGCTTTTTTGCAAAATCCACCAGATAATCGCTGATGGCGTCCACGTTTCCCGAACCGTGGGGAATGGAGCATATCTCCTCAAAGTATTGAAATACCTTTTTGGGTTTAAGATTTTCTAACATAAAAATTCTCCTTACCGGGGTTTTCTGTTTTTTTATTTATGCTTATTGTACCAAATATATTTGCTTTTATCATCAGGTTTTCATTTGGAATAAGGACGCTTTTGTCCTCAAAAAAAGAATTTGACAGGAAAGAAGGCCGGAAAATCATAAAAAACCGCAGCATCCGAAGATACTGCGATTTTAGAAATCAAAACTTATATCACGCTGATTTATGCGATTTTGCTCTTAGCCACTTCTGCCAATGTTGCAAAGCCTTCTGCATCATTTACTGCCATCTCTGCAAGCATCTTTCTGTTAATATCAACCTCGGCTAACTTTAAACCATACATAAACTTGCTATAGCTTAAACCGTTTAACCTTGCAGCCGCATTGATACGTGCGATCCACAGCTGTCTCATCTGACGTTTTCTCTGCTTACGTCCTGCATAAGAAGATGTTAATGCTCTCATGACAGACTGTTTTGCCACTCTGTACTGTTTGGATCTTGCTCCTCTGTAACCTTTTGCAAGCTTTAATACTCTGTTATGTTTCTTTTTTGCGTTCATGCCGCCTTTGATTCTTGCCATTTTTCTCTCCTCCTAACCAATCTTATAAATAAGGTAAAATCTTCTTCATATTCTTCTCGTTCGTTACATCCGTTATTGCGGGCTTTCTAAGATTTCTCTTTGTCTTAGCAGATTTTTTGGTTAAGATATGGCGTTTATAAGCTTTATTTCTCTTTAACTTTCCTGTTCCTGTTACTTTGAAACGCTTTGCTGCGGATCTGTTTGTTTTCATTTTTGGCATCTT
The DNA here is from genome assembly GCA_002362385.1 of Lachnospiraceae bacterium UBA3273. Classification (GTDB taxonomy): domain Bacteria; phylum Bacillota; class Clostridia; order Lachnospirales; family Lachnospiraceae; genus UBA2882. The sequence continues at coordinate 6,775 of DEUB01000004.1, read as the reverse complement.
AAATTCCCTCCTATATTTGTACCTGTCTATTTTAACTGCAGATTTAACCACTGATAAATCCAGTTAAAAACAAATTAATCAGTGCTTTTGCGTAAGCACCATCGTCATGCTTCTGCCCTCTACCTTAGGGGCTTTTTCAATCACTGCAATCTCGGATAACTCTTCTGCAAAATCATCCAGGATATGCTTGCTGTTGGCCATATGAGCCATTTCACGGCCGCGGAAACGGAGCGTTACTTTTACCTTGTCGCCCTTTCCGATAAACTTCCTTGCCGCATTCATTTTCGTATTCAGATCATTGGTATCGATATTGGGAGATAAACGGATCTCCTTGATCTCAATGGTTTTCTGTTTTTTCTTTGCTTCTTTTTCTCTACGGATCTGCTCGTATCTGTACTTTCCGTAATCTACGATTTTACAAACCGGAGGTTTTGCCGTAGGCGCGATCTTAACCAGGTCAAGCCCTGCCTCATCAGCCATCTTCTGGGCGTCTCTGGAAGACATAATGCCTAACTGTTCCCCGTTCTCTCCTACAAGACGTACTTCTTTGTCCCTAATCTGTTCGTTAATCATTAAATCGCTAATAGTCGTGCACCTCCAAAAAGAATTCAATAAAAAAAGTGGATACGCATAGTCATCCACTAAACTTCCACACAAGATAAGGTTGTGAAAAATTCCGACGCCTGTCAGCCCGATTGCCACAGGGTGAGAGTGGATACTCTGCTTGCATTGTGTTTCACACACTTGGATATATTACCATGTAAATATTCCTTTGTCAACTACAAAATATTTTAACACCAAACAGGAACGGAAGCAATAAGCGGATTCTTATCCCTGAAAAACAAATGCGATTCCTATCCATAGTCAATATGTAACAGGGGCGCTTTAAAAAGCATCCCCCTTAATATCAGTTTCTGCATTCAAAGGTCCCGCAAAGGGTCTGTCCGCTTTCGCTTGCATGTCCGCCCTGAATGGAAACGGTTTCCGCATAACATTTGTAATTGGAATTGTATTTGCATTTTGTTGCCTCACAATCAATACTGATGGTCTGGCAGGGATGGTCTAAAGCGCTGGTATAGCAGTCGCATCCTTCAGGACGGAACGAATCGCAGCAGGTATCCTTTTCCTTATCTGCATGACTTCCTCCCACCATGATATCGCCCTTGCAGCAGCATTTTTCTTTGTTGTAGCCGCAGGTTATAACGCCGCATGTTAATTGTGCCATAAAAGAAGCCTCCTTCATCATACTATTTGTAACAGTTACTTTCATAGTATTGACCTCTTTCCTGCAGATTATGCCAAATTTTTAAGCTGTTTTTTAATGCAAAACATTGCTTGTCCATAGGAAAATTTCCGGCTTTTTAATTGCCTAAAATCTTACAACAAGGATCAGCCTGCCCTCTTCATATTCTGCATGGATCCCTCCGCCCATTTTCTCCGTCAAATACTTGCTGATCGAAAGTCCCAGGCCTGTGGAATTTCTGCCGGTTTCCACTGTGTAAAAACGGTCGAAAAGCCTTTCTGCCGCAACGGAATTTAAATTTTTAGCGGAATTTGAAAAAATAATGGTTCCATCCTCTTTTAACTCTACCTTAAGGTCCCCGTCGCTGTATTTAATGGCATTGTTTATAATGTTCCCGAAAATACGCGTAAGCGCCATAGCGTCCAGTTCTCTCTCAATACGCCGCTCTGTCATGATAATTTCCGGCTCGATCCCTTTCTGTCTGATGGCTCCGTAAAAGGAAGCTATGCTTTCCTCCAGGGCTGCATTCAGACAGATCGGCTCCCTTTTTTCCTCCTCTTCTGCCGATACGATCAGGGAATAATCGAAAAGCTCTTCCGCAAGCTCCTTCATGACCCGGGTACGGTTTTCAATGATCTCCAGATAACCGGCAGCCGTTTCACTTTTTTCCTCTTTTTTTAATAGATCCAGATAGCCCCAGACTGCCGTTAACGGCGTTCGGAGGTCATGGGAAATATTGGTTACCGCATCCTTTAATTCTTTGTCTCCCTGTTTAAAACGCCGACGTTCCTCACGCATTTTTCTAAGCTCCACATTCAGAGTATCCGCCAGCCTTCGTAAATCCCGGTCCCGGCCGGAAATATCTATGAGCGTATTCGTTTCCGTCCGAAGCTTTTCCGAAAGCTTCTCCTCTATTTCCTTTACGGATTTCTTCATCAGATAAATTTTGATTAAAAGAAAGCATATGATAACTGCCGGAATACCGCAAATGACCGGTAACCAAATTTCCATAATAACCTCCTGCGGCAAGCATGGCCCGTAATTCCTTTAAGCCCGCTGACGTTCCCTGTAACGGTGCGTCGCCCCGGCCGCTTACTTAATATCTTTCCTCCGGAAACAATACATCCCTGCCGCCGAAGAACCAATGATAATGAGAACGGAATAGGCCGCCATTTCTTTCCCATGGGATAAATCCCCTGTCATAATCAGATAGGACTGACCGGTTGGAAGGAACTGCATCAGAAATTCATAGACCTCCCGTTTTGTTCCTGATACATAGAAAGGATTGGGCTCTGCAGGCTCTGTTACGATCTCCCCTGTTTCTTTATCCATATAAACATATTCTTCCCACATTTCCGGACTGTCCAGTGACTGAAAAATATAAGCCGAGAACATCAGCATCACAAAAACACCGATAAGCACAATAACACAATTAAGCGCCTTATTCTGGTTTAACATACTGAGCATGGTAAAAACAGCGCTAAACGCCGCAGTCATCAATAAGATCAGAAAAAATACCTGCAGCATTTCTCCCATAACTCCCTCGGAAAATCCAAGCAGTATCAATCCCGGTATCATCGCCGCTAAAATATAGCTCAAACATATGATAAGTCCTGCCGTTATACTGATGATGAGGGATGATAAATAAATATCCCTCCTGGTATGCCCGATTACCAGTTTATTCCTTATGGTTCCCCCACTATACTCGGTTCCGATAAAAAGCCCCGAAAAAGCCGCTGTGAGGATCCCCATACAGAAAACATGACCAAAGAGTATTGCATCCAAACCTACGTTATAACCGTCGTATTCCTTCCTATTCAGACAGACGGTAAATACTGTATACCATGCCGCAGCCGCCATGAGTCCCACACATACCCAGAAAAACTTATCCTTTTTCAACCGCGCAAATCCTGCCGATAACAATTTATTCATTGCTGCCACCTCCGATCAGATTCATGTAATAGCTCTCTAAGCTTTCATCCTTTTCATGGACGGAAAGAACCTGACAGTTCTTTGGAAGAAGCGCGGTTACCAGCTCCGTAATATTCATTTTTTCAAAAATATCCGCCTGTGTATCCGAAAGGATGCTGTATTCTATCTTCCTTTCATCCAGTACATTGGAAAGAGCCTTTAAATCCGTCACTTCCACATGTATACATTTCCTGCAGGCATTTTCCAATTCCTCCGCGCTGATTTCCTTTACCATACGCCCGCCGTCCACAAAACCGTAATGGGTGGCCAACCTGGAAAGCTCGTCTAATATGTGGCTGGACATCAGTACCGTGATCTGTTTTTCCCTATTCAGCTTTAAGATCAGTTCCCGCATCTCCACGATTCCCTGGGGATCCAGACCGTTGGCCGGTTCATCCAACACCAGAAAATCCGGATCTCCTGCCAGCGCCACGGCAATTCCCAGTCTCTGGCGCATGCCCAGGGAGAAATTTTTCGCCTTTTTCCTGCCTGTATCCTCTAAACCCACCAGCTCCAGAATCTGCCGGATTCCTCCAAAGGAAGGCATTCCCAGTATCCGGTACTGCTCCTGCATATTTTCTTCCGCCGTCATATTCATATAAATGGACGGAGTCTCCACAATGGCTCCCATCCTGCGGCGGGATTTTAAAATATCCTTCTCCTTATTATGGATCCCGTAAATGGCATACTCTCCCGAAGTGGGTTCCTGCAGCCCACAGATCAGCCGGATCAGAGTTGTTTTGCCCGCGCCGTTTTTTCCCACAAAACCATAAATCGCTCCCTTGGGAACATGCATGGAAAGACCGTTTAAGGCTTTGAAATTACGGTACTGTTTGCACAAGCCGTTTGTTGTCAAAACATATTCCATCCTGACTTCCTCCTTATTTGTGTATTTTCTCTTTCTGACCCTTCCATCCTAACAAAAGCCAGTTAAGAAAACGGTTAAGAAAAAAGTAAAGATTCAGTTAAGTTTTATTCCTCGTCCTCCCGCAGCTTAAAACCGATCCCCCACACTGCCTCAATGTAATCCTTTCCTCCGGCTTCCCTGATCTTTTTCCGAAGATTGCTGATATGCACCTTTAAAGAACTTTCCACGCAATCCGGCGTATCCTCGCTAATCTCATCCAATATGGCGGATTTGGTAATGACCTGCCCACCATTTATCATAAGCAGCCTGATGATGGCGTATTCCGTTTTGGTCAGCTTGACCGGCACATTCCCCACAGAAAAGCTGTGGGCCGCATGATCTAAACGCAGGAGTTCAAAGGTCAGGACATCTCCTTCATTCCTTCCCGCATTTCTAAGCTGCACGGCCACCCTGGCAAGCAGCTCCTGTGCATCGAAAGGCTTGGTCACATAGTCCGCCGCCCCGCCAAGTAAGAGCCTGACTTTATTCTGTACATCCGCCTTGGCGCTCAATACGATTACCGGTATGCCTTTGATCCTTTGCAGAACATCCTCTCCCGACAATCCCGGAAGCATCAGATCCAGCAGGATCAGATCCGGCCGCCGCCCAGAAAGCATGTAAACCGCTTCCGTTCCCGAATATGCCCTCTTTACCTCATAACCCGCTCCGGAAAGCAGCTTTTCCAGCATATCCCCGATATATACATCATCATCAATTACCGCTATTGTTTTCATCTCCCGGCCTTTATCCCTTCTTGAATACAGCACAAATGCAGTATAAATTTTTCTATTTCCATATTTGGCATTAGAATAAACGTTCTGGTGGATTTTTGTCAAATATAAATATATAATAATATAAATGATAAACAGACCGCAATATCAAATATATCTTGACCCGAAAAGCGAAAGCACCCGCTATTGATCTTAAAACCTCATATACAATTCTTCATTTCTTTTTCAGCATATTCGAACCTAATAATACGAATCCTCTAATATAGTTACTACCTTGACAACATAATATGCTTACCCAGAGAGCTGACGGGGCGAAGTGATGCCGCTTACTTGCAACATAGGAAGGCGGTGGGACGTTTTGAGTACATATGAAGAATTAATGCTGATTGTAGCCATTGCTGGCTTAATAGTCGCAATTATGAATCATAGATACAAAAAATAGTCGCCCTTGTCTTTGCGAGAGTAGGACGACTATTTTAATATTTAGATAGTAACCCGAAAACCGAAGCGGCTAGGACACATCTAGCTGTCAGCTCTCTTGTTAAACACATTATAACCAATATGCATTAATCTGTCAAACAAACCCCGGTATTAATAACGTAAGTCACATGGCTGATATTGGAAAACCTGTTCGAATCTTAGGAAAAGTTGTAGAACTAAGAGGAAAACTTTAATTAAATGCGATTAGAATAAAAATCCAAAGAAAAGACGTGACAAAATGGCACTTATTATATGCCCCGAATGTGGGAAAGAAATATCTGATATAGTACCTTCATGCCCTAATTGTGGCTGTCCCGTTTCTGCAATACCTTTTCAAACTCTGCCTTCTGAAGTTGATATTTCGGAAAATACTGCTCCTGTCACATTTAGGGCAAGTATAAAGATCGGACCAATACAAATTGATGAAAATAACCGCTTATTCCGTATTTATGGTGCGATTCCAACCAGCAAAAAAAACAGAGCTTGTAAGGGCTACTTTTAAAGGCGTGATGGCTGTCAGCACAATGGGAATGTCTATCACTGCTGAAAAACAAGCGGCGAGTATAAAAATGCTTTTACCTTATCCCACCAGATATTATCTGTATTTGATGTGATTACGCATAATAAACAATTACTACCTTGACAACATAATATGCTTACCTGGGGAGCCGAAGGGGCGATATTCCAGCTGCCGGACTTTATGAAGGGAGTTGGTGCCAATGGTTACATATAGTGATCTATTTACTTTTGTAATTATGCTTTGTACGGTTGTAACTCTTGCATTACACATCAAACGTAAAAAGTAGCGCCCTCGTCCTGGTAAGATAAGGCGCTACTTTTTAGCAAATTACACTGCCGGCGGCTAGGTGTACTCTAGCTTTCGGCTCTCTTGATAAGCATATTATAACCAATATACATCTGTCTGTCAAACAAAAGCCCCCACCGCCTCCGGTATTGGCGTACCAGAGGAGGAGGCAGGATCACATCGGGAAACCCCGATATAATTCCCTCAGAACAAGTGAATTATATCATTTTCCCGATAAAAACTTATCTGTATTTGATGTAATTACGCATAATAAATAATAACTACCTTGACAATATAATATGCTTACCTAGGGAGCCAATGGGGCGATTATGTCAGCTGCCGGACACTTAAGGAAGGGAGCTGGTGCCAATGGTTACATTTAGCGATTTATTCACTTTTGTAATTATGCTTTGTGCTGTTATAACTCTTGTTATCTACATACAACGCAAAAAATAGCGCCCAGTCCTGGTAAGATAAGGCGCTATTTTTTAAGCTGATGCTTGCCGGCGGCTAGGTGTATTCTAGCCATTGGCTCTCTTGTTAAGCATATTATAACCAATATACATTAATCTGTCAAATACATGACTTCCGCAGATAGCGTAAGTTTATTGTATGAATGGGATAGACAGAATAGCCCC
>DEUB01000001.1:48171-48337 GCA_002362385.1 Lachnospiraceae bacterium UBA3273 | reverse complement strand
TGGAAGCTTTACCCGGGCAGAACAAAACGCCGTTTTTCTGTAAGTACTCTGTAGCCTCTAAGGTCGTAGGCATGTTAGCGCCTTCTGCAACTGCGAAGCAGCCGTTAGCTACAAGCTGTTTTGCATCGTCAAGGCTTAATTCGTTCTGTGTTGCACAAGGAAGTGC
>DEUB01000001.1:0-47867 GCA_002362385.1 Lachnospiraceae bacterium UBA3273 | reverse complement strand
CTCATTCTGTGTAGCACATGGAAGCGCAATATCACATTTTACGCTCCATACGCCCTTGCCCTCATGATACTCTGCACTGGGTCTTGCAGCTGCATATTCGGTCAGACGTGCACGTTTTACTTCTTTTACTTCTTTTAATAAAGCAACATCAATGCCTTCGGGATCGTAGATCCAGCCTGTGGAATCGGAACATGTAACAGGTTTCCCGCCTAACTGCTGTGCCTTCTGGATTGCGTAGATCGCTACATTTCCTGCACCGGAAACTGCGATTGTTTTGCCTTTAATATCCTTGCCGTTGCACTTTAACATTTCTTCCGTTAAGTATAACAGACCATAACCTGTCGCTTCCGTTCTCGCTAAAGAACCGCCGTAGGTCAGGCCTTTACCTGTCAGCACGCCTTCATATGTATCGCGGATCCTCTTATACTGACCGAACATAAAGCCGATCTCTCTTCCGCCTACGCCGATATCCCCGGCAGGTACGTCCGTATCAGCGCCGATATGCCTGTAAAGCTCTGTCATAAAGCTCTGGCAGAACGCCATAACCTCTCTGTCGGATTTGCCCTTGGGGTCGAAATCGCTGCCGCCCTTGCCGCCGCCGATGGGAAGTCCTGTTAAGGAATTCTTGAAAATCTGCTCAAAGCCTAAAAACTTGATAATACCTAAATTTACGGAAGGATGGAACCTAAGGCCTCCCTTGTAGGGTCCGATCGCGCTGTTGAACTGTACGCGAAAACCGTTATTTACCTGAACCTGTCCCTTGTCATCCACCCAGGGAACACGGAACAAAACGACGCGCTCAGGAGTGCAAAGCCTCTCCAGTAAAGCGTCCTTTTTGTATGCTTCCTCATTTGCTTCAATTACTACTCTCAGAGATTCTAAAACCTCTTTTACCGCCTGATGGAATTCCGGCTGTGCGGGATTCTTTTCCACAACCAGGCTGTATACCTCGTCTACATATGACATTGATGATGTCCTCCTTCTGTTAAAATGTACCATACGGACTTTTTTGCCCAAGTTTTATTATATAACGTACCCTTTATATGGACAAGAAAAAAATTCTAAAGAATCCTCAAAAATTTCCCCTTAAATTTTATACAATTTTACCAAAAAACGCAGGAAACTCTTCCAAAAAAGGATAATCGCAGCGCTTTTGTACGACTCAATAAACTCATTCCTTCTCAAAAGGATAGACAAGGCCGATCTGCTCCCTGATAAGATCCATCTGCTTCATCATTTTCATAATGACCTCATGGGGCATCTGGTCGCACTCCTTCTTTTTGCGCTTCAATGCTTTTTTACATGCCTCTATTTCATATTCATAACCGCTGATCTGTCTGGGCGCCTTTTTAAAGGCAACTCTTTTATAATCCTTATCATATACGGCAACGGATTCGAAATTATTGATGTTCTCAATAATCATCACGCCTTTTGTGCCCTGGATAATTCCCTTCCTGTCACTGACCGTCTGCATGGATGTGTTTAAAACCGCCATGCTGCCGTCCTCATACCGGATGGTAATACTGTCATGGGCGTCCACTCCGTCAGCCGTCATGACCGCCGCAGACTGGATATCCCTTATAGGAGACTCATTTACCATATCCGCAAAATTCAGGGGATAAATTCCCACGTCCAGCAAAGCGCCGCCTGCCAACTCCGGTTTTAACAAACGTTCTTTATGAAGCATGGGATAAGCCAGATTGCCCGTGATCATTCTGGGCTCCCCGATAATGCCGCTCTTTAAAAGCTTCAAAATCGTTTCATACATAGGCATATAGCGGATCCACATGGCCTCGGAAATAAAGATGTTCTTTTCCTTTGCATAAGCTAACAGCTCCTCCGCTTCCTTTGCATTTACGCAGAAGGGTTTTTCCACAAGAACCGGCTTTCCTGCGTCAATGCACATTTTCGCCTGTTCAAAATGAAAGGGATGGGGCGTTGCGATATACACAAGCTCTAAATCCTTATCCGCCAGCATTTCCTCATAGCTGCCAAAGGGCTTTGTCACGTTATGGAGCGATGCAAACTCCAATGCCTTTTCCATGCTTCTGGACGCTACGGCATAGCACTCCGCCGTTTTCATTTTGGAAATGGTATCCGCCATAATGGCCGCGATCCTTCCCGCTCCTAAAATACCGACTTTCAGTTTTGCCATATAAATTCCTCCTTATTAAACTTTAAAAGAAAGCTGCCGCAGACAAAAGCACATATATGCCTATTGTCCGCAACAGCTCCTATATTTTACTTTTTAATTGATCTCTACAAATTCCGTCTTAACGTAAGCGGTTTCTCCGTTATATTTGATCTTGCACCAGCCGTCTGCCTGCTCCATGATCAGATCACAGCTTTCTCCCGGGAACAATGTTCCGAGAATATTGTCGTTGGAATCCACGTTTGTCGAAGAACGAACCTTAACGCTGCTGGTTGCAGTTACCTTTCCGCCGTTTCCGCTGGCGCTGACAGGCTGCGCAGGCTCTTCCTGAGATGCATCCGCCTGATCCGGCTCCGTGTTTTCAGCGGGCTGTGTTTCATTGGTGCTCTGAACCTGAAGGAATTCGGATTTTATAAATCCCTCCTGTCCGTTGTAATCAATTTTGCTCCAGCCGTTCTCCCTTGTCTCATATCTTGTCATGGAAGTGCCGGACTCGACCTGGCCGATCCTGTCGGCATTTTCACTGTCGGAAGCGCGCACATTGACCTTTGTGGTAGCGACAACGGTTTCGTTAACGGCTGTAGCCTCCGCCTGACCTGCAGGCTGTTCTGCATTTGCCGCCTGTTCTGCCGCCTGCTGTCTTTCACGGACCGCATCATCCAGGATCTGGGGAAGCTGCTCCATACGCAAAGCCAGAGCCACGTCATTATTAATTGCCTCGTTATAAGAAACCTGAACGGATTTGAAATAGTCCGCAATGGCCTCTTCACTTGCGATCTGCTCTATATAAGCGGTAGTCGCCTCATCCCACTCCCCATTATTGATATAAAGGCTGCCGTCCTCGTTGCGGCAGATATAAATGGTGGTAAGTCCGGGAGATCTTGTTTCAATATCTATAAATTTCATTTCATAGTAAACAAAAGCCACATATGTGCCGTCAACAGGACCGGGTCTTGTATAAACCTGTATATTGTCGATGGACTCCATCAATTCCGCTCTTTTTTCCAGCTTGATCTTCTCCTCTTCGGTAACGTTGGATTTCAGTGCGGAAACCGTAGCGGAATCCCCTGTTGCCAGAGCGCCGTAATAGGAATTGATCAGCTGCATGACCGCTTCATCGGATGTAGGCACCAGACCGCCGGCCTCCGTTTCCGCCGGCTGCGGTGTATCGGTACTTCCTGATTCTGCTACAGGAACCGTATTGTCAGAAATTCCTTCCTGGTTTTCGTCCTTTTTGGAACAGGATACGCAAACTATGATAATGATGATCAGAGCAATGGCAAGAGCGCCGCCGATAACCCCGTACTGCATCTTTTGGTCTGTTTTTATCCGCTCAAGAAGCCCTGAAAAGCCTTCCGTCGATTTATTCGTCTTGTCGCTCATTTCTCTAATCCTTTCTTTTTTACATAAAGATGTACCCGAGAGGAATCGAACCCCCATCGGCTGAACCGGAATCAGCTGTTTTATCCGTTAAACTACGGGTACAAATATATTACAAAAATGTTACAACTCGTATATCATAGCATAAAACAGTTTCTTTGACAAGTTAGTTATGTTTTTTTCACAAAATATCCATTAATTTCCGCAAAGCCGAGGGGGATCCATCCTTATTTTTTCATTTTTTTATGCTTTTTACCAAAAATCCGGCATCCTCAGTTCATCCCTTTCTAAATCATAATAATAGAAATGATCGGAAAGCACCTCCTCTTTTGCCACATGGTTTTCATTAATATCCCGTATCATTTCATTCAGGTCATCATAATCCGTCCATTTTTCCGCAGGCAGAAGGATCACTTCATGAATACTGCTGGGCAGTACGATCAGATCCGTTTTCAAGGTCATTCCGATCTTTTTTAACATCCCCGGATAATAAAGGGCCGCCGCTCCAAAATAATTTTTCTGATTGGTCAGTACATACATGGGCACCTGGTCGGACTTTTCCTTGAAATCCTCCATTGCTTTTTCTCCCGGTGTGATTCCGTCCTCTTCCAGAATGTTTAAAATTATATCGAAGATCGTCCGAAAAGATGCGGGCATTTTCTTGACCGTATTTTCAAGGGCAAGATCATAAAGTGTTCCTTCGTCTATCCCCCATAACTGCAAATGGCTTTTTTCTATCTGGATGGATGCGTTGATACTGGGAATTTCCTCCTGTTCCACGTTATAATAGAATGTTACCGCCAGATCCAGAAATTTCATATAGGGCAGGTTTTCAAGCCGTTTCCTGTTTCCTTCGTAATTTACTATTTTAAACATGATCCGCTCCTTTGCCCTCTGAAAATCCGTAAAAAAATTCAGATCCAGGCTGCTGTCCTTCTGCCCGTTTTCAAAAATATCCACGATCTCATCGGCAATTTCCTCAAGGGTAGAGATCCGCTCCTTAAAGGATGCATAAAAGCCGTCCAGACGAATATTGGGGGAAATATTGCAGCCCTTTTTCATAATGACCATACCCTGATAAGTAATTCCGTTGTTTTTGGCCGTTTCATGGATACGGATTTCCGTCTCACGGTCCAGTCTCCGGTATAATGCTGCTTTTAACTGCTTTGTAAATTCATTAAAACTGATTTCTTTCATTTGATTTTTTTCCTTTCGATTTGATAACTGATCTGATGTTTCATTTGATGTCAGATGTGATTTTAAAACTTTGTTTAAAACTATAAGATGTGGATTTCTTTTCCGGACCATGCCCGCTTTATCTCGAGACCGTACCGGCCCTCTTTTAAAGCGTCAGCTATCTGCCTGGAAATAGAAAAGGCAACAGATTCAACATCCATTGCCTAAAGCTTTTGATTTTCTGATATACCGTCAATAAAACTGATTATACACGGGATAAATATTCGCCTGTTCTGGTATCGATCTTGATCTTGTCCCCCTGGTTTACAAACAAAGGAACCAAAACCTGAGCGCCTGTCTCCACGATCGCGGGCTTTGTAGCGCCTGTAGCCGTATCGCCTTTAAATCCCGGCTCTGTATCCGTGATCTCCAGTTCTACGAACAGAGGGGGCTCTACTGCAAATACGCTTCCGTTGTGGGAGCACATCTTTACCATCTCGTTCTCTTTTACAAACTTCATGGCATCGCCGATCTCCTCCTGATTCAATGCGATCTGCTCAAAGGTCTCGGTATCCATAAAGTTGTATAAGTCGCCATCCGCATATAAGTACTGCATATCTTTTCTGTCAATTCGTGCCTGGGGGCATTTTTCAGTGGGGCGGAAGGTCTTCTCAACGACGCCGCCGCTCTTGATATTTTTTAATTTGGTCCTTACAAATGCCGCACCTTTTCCCGGTTTAACATGCTGGAATTCAATAATCTGGTAGATATTATTATCTAATTCAATGGTAATACCATTTCTGAAATCACCTGCAGAAATCATGATTTTACTCCTCCTAAAATTGTCACGTTATAATTCCTTAACTAGTTTATAATAAAAAGTATCATTTTTCAACTGTTTTTTTCATTCTGCTCCAGCAAAAAATCCACCGCTTCCAGATAACCCTCCAGTCCGCGCCCGTAGATCTGCCTGTCGCAGGAATCCTTTGTGACGGAATGCTTACGGAATTCCTCTCTTTTGGTAATATCCGATATATGGACTTCCACCTTGGGCATGGTCACGCTTGCCAAAGCATCCCGGATCGCGTAGCTGTAATGGGTATAGGCTCCCGGATTGATGAGAATGCCCTCCGTTCCGTCAAAATAAGCGTCCTGGATCCTGTCGATGATAGCCCCCTCATGGTTGCTCTGAAATACCTCGATGGTGCATCCGCATTCCTGCCCCTTCTTCCCGATCATTTCCAAAAGACCGTTATAATCCGTTGTTCCGTAAATTCCTTTTTCCCTGATTCCCAAAAAATTAATGTTGGGACCGTTGATGACTAATATTTTCATTTTTCCTCCATGGGTCAGGCAAATATGCCCGCATATTCATTTGACTCTCGAATCATGTTTCAGCGCTTCTGAAATTTCCCCGATAATAACCTCACAGCCCTTTTCATCCACATCTATGATGCAGTCGGCAGCCAGCTCATAAACAGGGCCTCTTTTACCTATCATATCCTCTATTTTCCCCCTCGGGTCATCCCCTCTTAAAAGGGGTCTGCTGGTATCGTTTTTTAACCGCGCGTAAATGGTATCCGGCTTCGCCCGCAAATATACCACCGTCCCCAGCTCTTTTAACAATTCCCGGTTTTCCTCCTTTATGGGAAGACCTCCCCCTGCGGAGATGATATACTTCTCCGAATATCCCAGGATTTCCTTCAGGCACTCCGTTTCCATAATGCGGAAAGCCCCTTCGCCCTTCTTTTCAAAAATCTCCGACACCGTCATGCCCTGCTTTTGTTCGATCATCCTATCCGTATCCAAAAGGGCGATCCTCTCCTTATAAGAAAGCTTTTTCCCAAGGCTTGTTTTACCGCTGCCCATATAACCGATCAAAATAATGTTATCCTTCAATCTTCGTCTCTTCCTTCATCATTTCGTAAATTTTTTCGGCAAGCTCATCAGAAACCTGCACGTCATTCCATAATTCATATGCGATAATGCCTTGATAAAGCAGCATTTTAAGTCCGTTATAAGCTTTGGCCCCCGCCGCCTTACAAAGGCTCATGAACCTTGTCTCTGCCGGTTTGTAAATTAAATCCACCGCCACTTCCACCAGCTCATAAAACGCCTCATCCTCAATGACCGCTCTCCTGCAGTCGGGATAAAGCCCTACGCTGGTCCCTTGGATGCAGAGATACTTTTTACCGGTCAGTTCTTTATACCCCTCAAGAGACATGGCGATGACCTTCTCACAGCCCATGGCTTTATTGACCTCTCCTGCCACCATCTGCGCCTTATCCTGCGAACGGTTCAACATATACACCTTTTCCGCCCCTTTAGCCGTCAGCATAAAGGCCACCGCCCGGGAAGCGCCGCCCGCTCCCAAAAGGATCGCCTCTTTACCGGCAATGGCGATACCCTCGCTTTCCATGGCGCGCTGAAGTCCCGTCATATCCGTGTTATATCCTTTGTATCCTCCCTCTACGGGGACCAGGGTATTGACCGCCCCGATCTTTTCCGCCAGAGGATCGATTTCCTTTAAATAGGGAATGACCGCGCTTTTATGGGGAACCGTTACGTTTAAACCGCCGACGGAAAGTGCATGGGCGCCCCTTAGGGCCGCTTCCACATTTTCACGCTCCACATGAAAAGGAACATAAACCATATTTAGTCCCATATGCTCCGAAAGGGTATTATGTATCAGGGGAGACAGCGTATGCTCCACCGGACAGCCGATCAGTCCGCAGGTCTTGGTTTTCCCGTTAATCTGTAGCATTATAATTCCTCCGTCTGTAAAAAAACAATACGATTTTTTCCAGATAACGCTTCAGTACGATCTGGATCTCTTCTTTTTTATCAATAGGCTTTACCAGAATGCTGTATATCCCACAGCGCTTCGCTCCCCACACGTCCGTAAAAAGCTGGTCGCCGATAAATACCGTGCTCTTTTGGTCGGATCCCATCAACTCCATAGCCCGCTCATAGCTTTTTCTTCCCGGCTTTCCCGCTTTGTGGATATAAGCCGCTCCTTCCACCGCATCACAAAAGGATTTTACCCTGGGCTCCTTGTTGTTGGATAATAACATCATGGAAAATCCCAGCCCGTGAAGCTTTCTAAACAGTGCAATGGCACGGTCGTCCGCCGGCGCCCCGTGAGGGACCAGCGTATTGTCTATGTCAAAGATCAGGGCGCGAATGCCCTTTTTTCTCATTTTCTCGAAATCAATTTCATAAGTGGAATCCAGCCATATATCGGGATAAAAGCATTGAAACATAGGAAGCTCCTTTCTCGCTAACGCTCATTGTATCACAAATTGCACAATTGAAAAAGCCCCATAAATCTGTTTTGGAACAAATCCACAGGGCTTGGAAGCTTATATTATGTATTTTTTGTTTTGTTATTAAGTATATCGGATGATTGCTGTTAAAACTTTAGTATGGAGCTTTACAATATTTCTGTTAATCGTTTCCCCCCCTTCTCAAAAACGGTCAACAGGCTTATAATGCCAGTAACATACGAAAAAACCATAGCACATAATAAACGATTTCCGGCTTTTGCCGAACGATCCGTTTACCCATCAGGGAGATTTGACCTTTATGAACGAAAAATTTTACGACCTGCCCAAGGAAAAACAGATCCGCATCATCAATGCGGGATACAGGGTATTTTCCAGGAACACTTATAAAAAAAGTCCCATGAATGAGATCGCTGCGGAAGCGGGCATCAGCAAATCCCTGCTGTTTTTCTATTTTCGCAATAAAATGGAATTATATATGTTTCTCTGGGAAGAGGTTTCCCGCCTTACCCAGGCTTATTTAAAGGAATACGGCGCCTATGATACCCCGGACTTTTTTGAAATGCTTAAGCGGGGACTTGACGGCAAATGCAGGATCATAGAAAGTTACCCTGATCTGACCGCTTTTACCGTGAGAGCCTTCTATGAAACGGAACCGGAGATCTACAAAGCCATTCACGAGGATTATGAGAAAAAGCGCGGTCTCTACTCCGCTTCTGCCCTGGGCCTTATCGATCCTTCCATTTTCCGCCCGGAAATCGATTTTGAAACCATGGTGCGTGAAATGTACTGGGCAGCGGAAGGCTATATGATGGATGCACACAAAAACGGCCGCATAGATGCGGATAAACTGAAGGAGGATTTTTCCAAAGTCATAGAGCTTTGGAAAACGGCTTATTGTAAAGGAGAACTTCTATGAATATCATAAGCACCCACAACCTGACCAAATATTACGGAAAAGCCCGGGGCATCATTGACCTCAATCTCAATGTCCGGGAAGGGGAGATTTTTGGATTCATCGGTCCTAACGGCGCCGGAAAAAGCACTACCATCCGCACCCTCTTGGGACTGATCAAACCTACCTCAGGCAGCGCCCGGATTTTTGACATGGATATCGTGAGCGAAAAGGAAGCCATTCTCTCAAGGATCGGATATATGCCCTCGGAAGCCATGTTCTACAGCGGTATGAAGGTGTCGGACATCATAGGGATGTCGGCTTCCATGCACAAAAAGGATTGCCGTATAAAGGCAAAGGAGCTTTGTGACCGTCTGCAGCTGGATATTAAGAAAAAGGTAGATGAGTTATCCCTGGGTAACCGAAAGAAAGTCAGTATTGTCTGCGCCCTGCAGCATGACCCAATGCTTTGTATCCTGGATGAACCCACAAGCGGGCTGGACCCTTTGATGCAGAAGGAATTCTTTACCATTTTGAAAGAACGTCACAAGGAAGGAGCCACCATCTTTTTGTCCTCCCACGTTTTATCGGAAATCTCCCGCTATTGCAGCCGGGCTGCCATTATCCGGGAAGGAAGGCTCATTGCCTCAGATACGGTGGAAGCCTTATCCGCAGGCACAAACGCCAGGCGGGTCACTTTAAACGGAACTACAGAAGCTCCCCGCATAGACGGCGTTAAAGATGTCGTGCCGGGAGATGATTCCGTAAGCTTCCTGTTCCAGGGAAATATACAAGAGCTTCTTTCAGAGCTTTCCACTCTTCCCTTAAAAGACCTGACCATTACGGAACCGGATCTGGAAGAAATATTTATGCACTTTTATCAAAACGAGGTAAATGTATTATGACTATATTAAATCAAGAATTGAAACGCGGAAAGCTTTCACTTTTAATCTGGACCCTCTCTATCGGTTTTATGGTCTTCATCTGTATGATGATGTTTCCTGAAATGAAAGGAAAGACCGATTCCGTAAGCGATATGTTTTCTTCCATGGGCAGTTTTACCGCAGCCTTTGGCATGGATAAAATAAGCCTGGGGGAAATTATGGGCTTTTACGGAATTGAATGCGGTAATATCTTAGGCCTTGGAGGGGCGTTTTTTGCAGGGCTTTTAGGCATATCCGCCCTCGCCAACGAAGAAAAAAACCATACGGCGGAATTTCTTCTGACCCATCCCGTAAGCCGGACCCGCGTTGTTTTTGAAAAGCTGGCCTCTATCATAACACAGCTTTTCCTGATGAATATTGTGATCATCCTGATATCCGTTATTTCTTTTGCAGCAATCGGAGAAGAACTTCCCTTAAAAGAATTTGCCCTTCTCCACTTCGCTTACTTTCTGCTGCAATTTCAGATAAGCGCCGTCTGCTTCGGGATTTCCGCTTTCATCCGCAGGGGAAACTTAGGCATCGGGTTAGGCCTTGCCGCCGTATTCTATTTTTTGAACCTGATTGCCAATATCAGCGAGCAGGCGGATTTTCTGAAATATATAACGCCCTTTTCCTATGCGGATTCCGCCGGTATTTTATCGGAAGTTTCCCTGGATCCGTCCTATATCCTTCCCGGCATGGTCTGTGCGTTGTTGGGAATAGGACTTGCTTTCTATCACTATGACCGTAAGGATATTGCCGGCTGATCCTCATTGGCAGGCTCTCCCACAGGAAGCAGCAGGTAAACACTTTCCGGGTCTACCCGGTTTACCGCTATCCTGGTTTTATCCTGAACCGCCCATAATCCTTTGGTGTTGGTATGCACATGATATTCGGGAAAATGACTGGAGGATATATCAAGCCTTATGCGGGAGCCCTTTTGAAAAGTCCACATAACAGGCCATAAGTCGAATTTCATAAACACGACCTTACCCGGAACATAATCCTCCATCCGCTTTCCGGCCCCATTCCTGTAACCGATCGTAGAAGCTCCCCCTCTTATGTTATATGCCGTCCCGTCTTCAAATTCCTCCATAAGCTTAACTACAACAGCCGTATCAGGGACGTCGGATGTCACATCCAAAACCACCCTGATGCTCCCGGCAGCCGTCAATTTCTGTCCTAAAACGTCCGAATAAAAGGAAAGGATCCTGTCGTCTTTTTGTGCGAAGGCTCCCGAAACCTGCTTTCGGACGCCCCTTAATAAAGGCGGCGCATAAAGCATGGATTCCCCGCCCACGGCTTCTATGGGACGGTCAGGATCATGGATAAATACACTGCCGCGCTTTCTCCCATCGACGGATATATCATGATATTTCATCCGTATCTCCCTTTTATCACAAATGCGGATATTTTCTTCCTTTACCCATCGATCCGCCCCTATGACATAACCCTGCAGTCCTTTTACAGTCTTTTTGTCATCATTAAAAAAACTGTCCATATGCCGGAAAGCCTCATTAAAACCAAAGATGCTGTCATGCTCATGGTCATTGACAGGGTAAGCGTCTATGCAATTTTGCAGTCCGTGGATCCACGGGCCGATCAAGAAGGAACTCTCCGCTTTCACATCATCCCTTAAATGGTTCCACGCATAGAACATCCCTTCCAGATGATGGTCATACCATCCTCCCAAAAGGCACACCGGTACCGTGATCTTTTCCGCCACTTCCTTTAACGGTCCCCATACGCCCTTTCTCCAATACTCATCCTCTTCGTCGGGATGTAAAAGCCATTCCCGAAACCATGGCAGTTTTTTCCCGAGAAAAGCTTCATCCATTTCAAGAAAGGGTCTGTACTGACAGCAGCGGGGATAATTTTCTGCCAGGTCAAAGCCTGCATTTTCAATAGCCCATGCCGTATAAACATCATGCCTGAAACACCCTCCCTCATAAATGGAACGGTATCTGTCGATGCCCGCCTGGGCAATTACCATCGTCTTTACTTTGGGTGGAAGCGCATCCGCCGTAAGCCACCACGCATATCCCCCATAGGAAAGCCCGTACAGCCCTATCTGATCGGCAAAATCCTGTTCCTGCAGCCAGTTTAATGTACAGATCCCGTCACGTCTTTCATTGGCAAAGGGTTCCCACTCCCCTTCGGAAGCGCCTATCCCCCTGCACAGCTGGTATCCGGAAATAAAGCCTCTTTCAGCCATCTTTAGTGCCATCCACTCAAAAACCGGAACCTGAAATTCATAGCACGACCTTTGAAAGGTAAGGGTTCCCTTCTTGATGCCCTCCGGGAAAAATATTCTGGTATACAGCTTTTTCCCGTCTTCCATGGGCACCATAAACGTCTTCTTTTCTATAACCTCATATTCCTTCGGCCTTATGCCGGAAACCTCTTTATTCAATTCATCAAGCAGTTCCTTGCACCTGTCCATAAATCCTATCCCTTTTTTAACAGCCATTTTAATCCCCGCCTTAAATGAGGATTCCAGAAATCCCAATCGTGGTTACCTTCGTCTAACTCAAAGCAGTGCTCTATTCCGAGTCCCGTGAGATAATCTGCATATTCCTCATTTGTTTTTGCGAAATAATCTTCACGGCCTACTGCAAGATAAAGATCGGGTATCTGCTTTTTCTCATCAATGAGCTTTTTGGTAAGGAAATACAGATCTTCTTTACTTCCCCTGACCTTTTCCCTGTCTTTTCCGTAAATGGCATCCAGATCCAGGAGATCTTCATACAGACCGCACGTTAAAAGATCCATAATATCCACAACTCCCGATAAGGAAACCGCTCCTTTATATTTCTCAGGATTGCGTAAAGCCACCTTTAATGCGCCGTAACCTCCCATGGATAATCCCGCCGTATAATTATCTTCTCTTTTCTCCGATATGGGAAAAACGGAGCGCACCATCCTTGGCAGTTCTTCCGATACGAACATATAATAAGCCGGTCCGTGGACCATGTCCGTATAGTAACTGTTCCCCACATTAGGCATGACCACGGCAATATCCAATTCCTCGGCCAAAGCTTCTATATCCGTATATCGCAGCCAGCAGGACGCATCCGCCACTCCTCCGTGAAACAGGTACAACACCGAAAGGGGTTTCCTTTTCCCGGGATAGATCTTGTCAAGAGGAACTCCTAAAGTATCCTTTTTGTAATAAGGCGGAATAATGACATAATAGGTAATATAGCTTTTTAAAACTGCCGAATGTCCGTTACATGTATATAACATTCCATACGCCTCCTTTTATTCCGAAGCAGGTTTTTTGTTCTTTATCTGTAGATTATCTAAAGCCACCGCAAAAATCAACAGGATTCCTTTAAACACATTTTGATAATATTCATTCACATTCATTAAGACCAGCGCATTGCCCAAAACTGCTATGATGATAACGCCGATGACCGCACCGCTTACCTTTCCTTCTCCCCCCGAAAAGCTTACGCCGCCTAAAACCGCCGCCGTCATACAATCAAAGGCATAGGTTGCACCTGCGCCTGCCTGGGCCGAATTGACCCTTGAGAGCATGATCAGGGATGAAATCGCAGTCACAAAGCCGCAAATCGCATAAACAGCCACCTGAAGAAGTTTTACGTTTACGCCCGCAAGTCTTGCCGTTTCCTCATTGCCCCCTGTGGCATAAATATATCTTCCGAAATAGGTTTTATTTAAAACAAAACTTGCAATCAACGCTATGATAACAAAAAGAATGACCGGCACCGGTATGGGTCCTATGTACCCCTGCCCCAGCATGCCAAAGCTCTCAGGAAGGCCGTAGATAGGCTTTCCTCCTGTAACGATATAAGCAATTGCCTGTAAAATGGTCATGGTTCCCAATGTAACCACCAGCGGCTGGATCTTAAGCTTTACCACCAGCACGCCGTTAACGGCTCCCATGATAACACCCAGCGCTATGGAGATCAAAGCGGCAGCAAAGGGATGAAGCCCCAGCCTGATCATGAGAAGCGCAGCAACAATACCGTTTACCGCCATCTGTCCTCCCACGGACAGATCGCAGCCGCCGCAGATCATGACGAAGCTGACTCCTACTACCACGATTCCCAACATTGCCGACTGCCTGATGATATTCATGATATTATTCCATGAAAAAAAGTTATCGGTCAGCAATGTGAAAATAATGACCTCCACTAAAAGAAATAGATAAATCCCCCACTTTTTATAAAATGATATTACCCGCATCTGCATTCTCCTCTTCCTATTCTCCCGAAGCCAGATTCAGAATATATTCCTGACTAAAATTTTCCTTTTCTACAGTTCCCGCCTGCTTTCCTTCAGATAGGACAACAATTCTGTCGCTCATACCAAGCAGCTCTTCCATATCCGAAGAAATCATGATTATGGACTTTCCCGCTTCCACCATTTCATTCATCAAAAGATAAATCTCCTGCTTAGCCCCTACGTCGATCCCCCGGGTAGGCTCGTCAAAAATAACGATCCGGGCATTTTGGGCAAGAGTCTTTGCCAAGACCACTTTCTGCTGGTTTCCTCCCGACAGATTTACCGCTTTCTGGCTCAATGAAGGCGTCTTGATTCTCAACTTTTTACAATAGGTATCCGCAGTCTCTTTTTCTTTTTTCTCGCTCACTACCCCATGCTTTGATATGGCACGGATGTTGTTAAACACGATATTCCATTTTATGTCCATATTTAAAAACAATCCCTGGGCTTTTCTGTCCTCGGGGATCAATCCGAAGCCTAAGCGGATCGCATCGGTAACCCTTTTGATATGGACTGCTTCTCCGTTTATCTTTACGCTTCCGCCATCCGCCGGTTCCGCTCCGTAAAGGACCCTGATGATCTCGGTCCTTCCGCTTCCCACCAGACCGGCAACGCCGAGTATTTCTCCTTTTTTCAGGGAAAAACTGATATCCGAAACACCGTTGCCCGATAAATTCTCTACCTCAAGAACCGTTTCATCCTTTACGCAGTCCCTGACCGGATAATCCGTCTCCAGCTTCCGTCCTACCATAAGCTGTATCAATTCTTCCCTGTCGGTCTTTGCAATATCGAGGGTCTGTATATATTTCCCGTCTCTCATGACCGTTACCCTGTCGCAGATCTTAAAGATCTCCTCCATCCTGTGGGAAATATAAATGATGGTAACGCCATCCTTTTTCAGCCTTTCGATGATCTTAAAGAGCAGCTCCGTTTCATGCATGGTAAGAGGCGCCGTAGGCTCGTCCATGATCAGGATCTTAACGTCCTTCGCTATTGCTTTCGATATTTCGACCAGCTCCTGCTGCGCCGGGGTAAGCTCCCTCACAAGCCTGTCGGGATCTATTTTGATCCCCAGGGAACTGAGAAGTTCCTTTGCAATGCGCCTCATCTGTTTAAAGTCAACAAGCTTTCCGCGTTTATCCCCAAGAAGAATATTTTCGGCTACCGTCAATGTGGGCACCAGATTAAATTCCTGAAAAATGACTTCAATATTGTGTTCTCTCGATTCTTTAGGAGAAATCTTTCCATAGCTGTCATTCCCGATATGGATCAGACCTTCATCCGGCTCTATGGCGCCGGCAACCGCTTTGATCAAAGTGGATTTACCGGCACCATTTTCCCCAAGCAGGGCATGTACTTCGCCCCTTTTAATACCAAAGGATACATGGTCTAGCGCTACTACGCCCGGATAATATTTAGTCAGATTCTCAACTGATAAAACAATGTCCGTATTCACAAAAAATCCTCCGTTTCTTTATCCGAATATCCTTATTCCGTCACATAGTCCGCCACATTTTCTTCCGTGATGCGGATGATCGGCGGAGAAATTAATTCTTCCACAGTTTCTCCTTTTGCCAGTTTTAAGAGATAATCTCCCAAAGTCAAAGAGCCGAACGCTATGGTTCCTTTCAAGGAATCCCCGTTGGCGATCTTCTTTAAACCTTCACTGGTCCCGTCTGAGCCAAATACGGCTACATCGTTGATATTGGCAGCTTTATATGCCTCCACGACTCCCAGAGCGACCGCATCGTTAACGCAGATGAACACCTTTGCGTCAGGATTTCCCTGGATAACGTTTTCTGCGGCATTCATACCGGTTTCCGTGTCATTGGCTTCGATCTCTTTTACCAAAACAGCATTGGGACACTCCTTTGCAAGGGTCTCTTTCATGGCGTCACATCTTGTTACCATATTGGAATTGGATGTATCGATAAGCATGGCCACTTCAACAGGCTCATCCCCATATGTCTCCTTAATGTAATCGCAGGCCATTCCCGCAATGGTATTTCCTGCTTCCGTCTGGTCCGTATTATATAAAGCATTCATGTTATCCAGTGCAATGCCGCCGGATATGATCTTAACGCCCCCGTCCATAGCGGTTTTGCAGGCAGACTCTATGGATTCTTTATCCATCGGAAAGATAAGGGCTGCATCCACATTCATTGTGACCAGGTTTTCAACAGAAGATACCTGCTTGGCCGCATCCATATCGTAGCTGATCACGTTTAAAGGATACCCGTATTCATCCATTGTAGCCTGTAAAGCGTCAATTTCCCACTGAAAATATTCATTTCCCGTGGTGGGAACGATGATGGCAAAGTTATAATCCCCCTTCTCTTCCGGGGCGCTTTCAACATCCGTTTCCGGGGACTCTTCTTTCTCCTGGCTGTCTGCCGCTTCGTTGCTGCCTGCAGCCGGATCGCTGCTCTCCGTCCCGTTTTGTCCGCATGCGCACAAAGCTGTTGTTAAAATGATACATAAAAGTATTGCTGTAATTTTTTTCATGCTTTTTACCTCCGTTTTTTGCTTCTGTTCCTATTTTTCTGATTTTTCCTTACAATTATCCAGTCCCTTTCCCGATTCCCCCTCTCTTATAGGATCCCTTTTTCTTTATATTCATCCAGTATGTACTCATCCATTCCGAGAAAACCGGATAATATCTCTTTGTTGTTTTCTCCCAGTAAAGGTGCCGGCTCAAAGGAAAGTGACTCATCGTCCAAAAATTTCACGGCGCACCCGTTTATTTTCATTTTCCCGATCTTTGGATGCTCCACCTCCACGAACATTTTTCTGTATTTTACAATATGCTCGTCCTCCGTGATATCCTTCAGATCGTTGATCGGTCCTGCGGGGATCCCGTTTTCAAGCAGGATCTCCACCATTTCCGAAGCCCCGTAATCACTCAGCCAGCCTTCTATGATCTCCTTTAACTCGCCCTGGTTCCTAACTCTGTCTTCCATGACACGAAATCTCTCATCCGTAAGAAGCCCGGGCTTTTTCATTACTCTTGTGCACAACAGCTCAAACAGATGCTGGTTGCCGCATGCGATCACGATCTTGCCGTCCTTTGCACTAAATACGTCATAGGGCGCGCAGGGCGCATACCTGTTGCCGATCCTTTCCGGCACTTTTCCATCGGAAAAATATCTCTGGGTTGCGGAATCAAGACTTGCGATCACACAGTCTAAAAGCGCTATATCCACACGTTTTCCCTTTCCTGTTTCCGTTCTTTCATGCAAAGCCGCCAGTATTCCCACCGTCAGGTTCAGTCCTCCCAAAACATCTCCCATGGCATTTCCCGCCCTTGTAGGCGGGTCGTCGGGCTGTCCCGTGATGCTCATAAGCCCTCCCATCGCCTGGGACAGGATATCATATCCGGGCCTTTTGGAATAAGGTCCCCGTACTCCGAAACCGGTAACGGAGCCGTAAATGATCCGCTCGTTTAATTTTTTTAATTCATCGTATCCCAATCCCAGTTTTTCCATAACTCCGGGCCTGTAATTTTCCACCACGATATCGGCTTTTTTTACAAGGCTTCTGAAAATCTCCCTGCCCTCGGGACTTTTCAGATTTAAGGTAACGCTTTTTTTGTTCCTGTTTATATTGGCAAAATACATACTGGAGCCGTTACGGTAGGGTGCGTAGCTTCTGGTATCGTCGCCGCCTGCCGGGTTTTCAATTTTAATGACGGTAGCGCCCAGGTCCCCCAGAAGCATTGTGCAATACGGCCCTGCAACAACTCTGGTAAGATCCAGCACTACCAAATGATCCAACGCTCTACGACCGTCCATCTTTCCCACCTTCCTCAAAATCATCAGCCACTTCTATTTTCATTCTCATAAAAGCAGAACCCATGGACTTGCCAAGGCTGTCCAATCTAAGGGAATGTGTGGCTCCGCCGCCCAAAGCATGCCTCATGACAAAATTAAATCCCTTTAAGCTTTCAACTTCATAGCGGGTTACCGTACCCTTTACCATATCTCCAAAATACGCCTTTACTTTTTCTTCCGTGACCTGTTCCTTTATGATCGGGTAATATTCTTCTTTTCTGGCAAATACACAGACATTACTGATATCTCCTTTATCTCCCGACCGCCCGTGAGCAATTTCTTTTAAATATATTTCTTTCATGCCCTCTCCCTTCCTGAACCATCTGCCCGTCCGGCTGTTTTCGTCTGCCGTCTGTTTCCATCTGTTTGACTGCCTGCCATCCGTCCGGTTCTTTCCATGCCTTATTTCCGCTATCCCTGTTTATATCTCTATAACGTGAGCCTGCAGGGAAAGCGCCTCCCTGTCGATCAAAGTCGGCCATAAGCCGATTACCTCCTCGACCCGGGATCTTCCGCCAAAAAAGCTTGCTCCCGGCGGTCCGTTAAGCTGCAGCGGAGCGATCTCCGGAACAAGCTTATATGCCTCCTCCTTAGATACCGTCCTGACAGCGATTCTTAAGATAACCTCATTCATATTTTCGCAAAGCTCTTTACTGATCTCTGCCACATCCAGATGCAGGGCGTTTAACCCTACATAGTCGATTCGGATCTCTTCCGCCTTTAAGCACTTTCTCTTCATCTTCTTCATGATGATATCCGCAGCATACCGGGCTTTCTCATATGCGTCCGGCCAGGCAAAGCTTAAGTAAGTGACCACTTTATAACCTGCATGATAGCCGATACTCAATTTCAATTTATCCGGCTTTTTCTTTCCCCTGATCTGAGAGATATCCACCAGGTCCTTCCCTATACCGGTTATCCTCGCCTTACTAATATCTACCGTAACATCCGGCGTTATATAATTCTGCGGGTCGTGAACCTCATAAAGAAACTGCTCTTTACAGGTCTGTTCGCTTATAAGTCCTCCGCAATCCGGGGCCTTTGTAATATGCAGATAATCGTCCGTAACCTCCGCAATGGGAAATCCCAGCCTGTCCATATCCGGCACGCTTCTCCAGTCATACTGGAAATTACCTCCCGATCCCTGTCCGCCGCATTCCAAAAGATGTCCCGCCATAATCCCCCTTGCCAGTTTATCATCGTCGGAAGCATCCCAGCCAAGCTTTTTCATGACAGGAGCCAGAAACAGTGCGGAATCCGTAGCCCTGCCGGTCAGGACCAGATCCGCGTTTTCGTTAAGACATTCCAAAATAGGCTCATGTCCGTAATACACATTGGCATTTACAATATCAGGAAGGATATCCTTAATTTTAAGTTCCTTATTATCCAGATTTTCAAATTCCATCCCTTCCCCGATCAGTCCGGGCAGCGCATCCTTTACGTCGTCTCCGGTCACATATCCGATGCGGTATCCTTTCAGTTCCTTGTCCCGGCATATCTTTCTGCACTCATCCACAGCTCCCAAAATGTTCATGCCGCCTGCATTGGTCAATATTCCGATATGATTTTTGTAACTGTCTGACGCAACGCTTTCAAACAATCCCACAAAATCGCTGGCATAACCTCTCCGGGGATTTTTAAGCTTCTGCCTGGCCATAATGGATAACGTCAGCTCCGCAAGATAATCGCATGCCATATAATCAAGGGAGCCGTTTTTCATCATATGAATGGCAGCATCATTGCTGTCTCCCCAAAATCCCTGTCCGCCTCCAATTCTCACTTTTTTCATATCGCGTCTTTTCTCCTTTTTAAAGCATATTTGGCTTATTTATCGCTTTGGTAGAACGTTGTACTATAACGTTGTACTAATAATATACCATATGGCCGCGAAATGTCAATTACTTTTTTGGATCTTTCAATAAATTTCCAATAAATTAAAATAATTGTTCCCACACAAAACCATTTTCTGTTATAATTTCATAAATGTATTCTTGATCAGGAAAATCTTTTGAGGAGTTTAATATGGCAACGATTAAAGACATCGCCCAAAAGCTGGGCATTTCTCCCTCCACGGTTTCTATTGTTTTGAGGGGAGAAGGGAAAAAAAGAAACATATCCGAATCCACTATGGAAAAGGTGTTTTCCTGTGCCCGCGAGTTAGGATACCAGCCTAATATCGTGGCGAAGCGTCTGCGTGAGATCGACTCTCCCGCCTCCTATACCATTGCGGTCTTCTGGACCTCTGATTTCCGCGCACCAATGCTGGTGCGGTTTCTCCGGGGCCTTCAGAAAGCCATTGAAGAATCTGGATTGAATATTGAATTTTTTATCAGACAGTACAAAAATGACTGTTTAGATATGACATTGACTGAAAATATGTTAAATATGTTCCACGGCGCCATCGTATGCAATGCATCGGAAAAGGACATTGCCTACATAGACAATGCCACCTTTTTTAAACCTATCGTTCTATATAACCGGCCCTCTCCCAAATACTCCGCAGTAACCATCGACAACGGACTGGTAGGTAAATTAGCAGCCGGGGAGTTCAAAAAGCACGGCTGTGACAGTACCTGTGTCATTACCTCCGAGTCCGTTTTTGCAGGTATGTTGGAACGAACCGACAGTTTTCTTGCCGAAAGCCAAAGGCTGTCCATAAAGTCCTTTCCTACTATAATAGTGGAAAATTCCATCAAAGGCGGTTATGAAGGTGTTAAAAAACTCCTGGATTCGTCTTTACCGGACAGTATTTTCTGTGCCTCTGACGCCATAGCCATAGGGGCTTTATATGCGTTAAACGAGGCTTCCGTTGCCGTACCCGGAAAGGTCAAGCTCATCAGCGTCGGAAACGGGGACCGGGAGACAGAGGAATTTACCTATCCCCCTCTGTCTGTAGTCTATATCCCCATAGAGGAAATGGCCATGAACTGTTTAAAGCTTTTAACCGCACAATTTCCTTTAAATATTGAAGCCTCAAAGCAGGAGATCGTCATTGATACCCCATACATTTCCAGGAGCACATGTCCTAAAACAGATTGACAGGATTTTGGGCCGGACACTTCTAATATCCGAAGGTTTCCTTCGCCGCCCGCATATTCTCAATAATGGATACTCCAAAGGGGCAGCGTTTTTCACAGGAGCCGCATTCTATACAGTCCCCGGCATGAGCACTCAGAGCGGCATAATGCTCTCTTACCGTCTCCGGCACTTCTTGCTGGGCCTTGCAGAGATTTAAAAACTTGGTTACCGACGCAACCTGGATGCCCTTGGGACAGGGCGCACAGTGTCCGCAGTACATGCAATACCCCTGCCAGCTGATCTTAGGGAAGGTGGCAAAAACCTTTGCATAATCCCTTTCTTCTTCGGAAGCATATTCATAATCTATGGACGCCTGCAGCTGGTCTTTGGAATGAACACCGGTTAAAACTGCTGCCACAGCCGGTCTTGTAAGGGCATAGTGAATACATTGCAGGGCAGTCATCGCCTTACCCGCAGGAGAATACTCGTCCGAAAGCAGATCCCCGCCTCCAAAGGCTTTCATAACCGTAATGCCCACGCCCATGCGCTGGCAGGTTTCATACAGTTCTTCCCTCTTAGGGTCCAGATTAAACAAGGGCTTTTCATAGCTTCCCGCCGCCCATAATTTTTCTACATCCTCATCCCCGGGAAGCAGGTCATAGCAGGGATTGATGGAAAACATCAGCACTTCGATCAGACCGCTCTTTACCGCCTCCAAAGCGGCCTCGGGATTGTGGCTGCTAAGACCGATATGGCGGATCTTTCCCTGTTCTTTCAACGCAAGGGCATATTTCATAATGTCGCCCTCTGCAATGTCTTTCCATGTTTTTACGGAATCCACGTAATGGATCATGCCGATATCTATGTAGTCTGTACCGAGGTTTTGAAGCATTACTTCAAAAGAGGCTTTTACCTCGTCTATATTCCTTGTTGCCTTATACTGTCCGTCCTTCCAGGTCGTGCAAAGATGCGCCTGCAGGATAAATTCCGCCCTTTTCTCCCGGATTGCCCTGCCAACCCGTTTGTGCATATCGGGATTGGGGCTGTACAGATCCATACAGTTAATGCCGTGCTCAAATGCCAGTGCAAACATTTCCTCCGTAAAAGCCTCGTCCTTTTCATTGAAGCCTTCACAGCCCAGTCCGATCTCGCTGACCTGTAATCCGGTTTTTCCAAGTTCTCTGTAGTTCATCGCTTCATCCTCCTTATATCATTTTATCTGTATCCGTCTGCTGCTGGGGATAGTTGATCTCCCCCATAAGTGAAAAATCTTTTGTGTTTCCGTAATTGTACTGCATACCGTAATTTCCCTGGGTATAGCTGTACCAGCCAATTTTCGTTTTCAAAACCTCATACAATTCTGCATCTGTCATATAAATATACGGACCAATGTAAAACACTGCCGCAAGCCCAAAACTAAGTAAAGCGATAAACATCCAGCCGATAAACGACAGTCCCAGAATAAATACATCAAATTTCTCCCCGGACATCATTCTCCTGGACAGCTCAAATACCTCCTCCGTCTCCAGATCAGGCCTTTCAGCCAGAATATACGGAATCATTGCATATTCATAAGACTTTATAATGCCCGGGATCAGGAGAAGCAGACTCCAGAGAAATACATATAAATCCCTCAGAAACAGAGTCTTTACAATATTTTTATAACGGCCGCCTCCAAAGGCATATCCGATCAGGCCTATGTCCCCGGCTTTCTTCTCCCCGCGTGCGGCTTCAATAAAATATTTGGTTGCTCCAAGCCTTAACGGATTCAGCAAAAAAGCTTTCAGCGCCAGTCCGGCAAGAATCCCTATCAATGCAAAGACCAGCACAATAAACAGGATGCCGAAAAACAGATCCCAATCAACATTATTTGTTGTCAAATTCCGCATACTGTCCGTAGATGAACTGCTGCCTGAATTGTAACCGTTTCCAACTCCGTCTATGATGCTAACAATAAGCCCCATCAACACAAGCCCCCAATAGCTGCGTGACACGTCGGCCTTTGCTCTTTCTTTTAATTGTCTTCTGGTCCACATAATATAATCCCCTTTTATCCCTCATTTTTCATTCGTTACCTGTTTATAATCCGGCTATTCGACCCGTATTACCATTTCGCCACGCTTAAGATCTTCAAAAGATTCCGTATAAGTACGTCCGTTTACCTTAACCGTAATCTCCCCGTTCCATATATCCTGCACCTTTATAAGTTCCACCTTGATATCCAGATTATATCTGGCACGGATATTCGTTTTAAATACCCTGATCCTCGGCCTTATATTGATCTCTTCATTACTTATGGAAAAAGAATATTCATACATTCCATACTGAAATCCGCCGCTCATAAAATACATGGGCGCTCTGCCCATATGTCGGGTTTTCACTATTTCCCCGTCATGGTCCAGATAGCTGCACTCCAAATCTGTAAGTAAATATTTTTCCCCATTCAAGATCACAGAAGCCTTTCCGCCTATTCTGTGGCTTAAAAAGAATCCGGCTGTCAAAACAACAACTGCTCCTGCAAGTAAATACAATATTCTCTTACGTATCTTCTTCCCCTTTTTTTCCTTCCTTTTCTCCATGCTTTATTCCCCTTGGTCTTTGCCAACTACATGTACTTCCATATTCCCAAATCCGCCGCTTAAAGAAAAAGCGTCCGCAATCCCTTCCGTTATGTACAGTTTTCCTTCATCCGTTATAAGGATCATATCAAAATCCCCATGCTCCCGCCAGTAAGCCTCCGCTTTCTCCCTTCCCATAATAAAAAGCGAGGTGGAAAGGGCGTCGCCAAGCTTTCCCTCTTTTGCCACAACGGTAACCGAGGCAAGGCCGTTTTCTACGGGATATCCTGTAGAAGGATCGATAATATGCCCGTACCGCTTTCCGTCTTCCCCGATAAAATAACGTTCATAACTGCCGGAGGTTACCACTGCGGCGTCGGCAATTTCAAGGACTCCCAGATATCCTTCTGTATCAAAGGGGTTCCGAAGCCCCAGCCGCCACCTGCTGCCGTCAGGCTTTGTACCAATGACCTGCACATTTCCTCCAAGGTCCAAAAGCGCTGATGTAATACCTGCTTCTTTTAAAATCCCAACCAATACATCGCCGGTATAGCCTTTTCCCACAGCGCCCATATCCAGCATCATTCCCTCAGGGAGAGTCACTTCATTCCCTTCTATTTGAATGCGCTCATGTCCCACATCCTGTAAAAGCGTCTGCAATTCATCTTCTTTGGGAATCCGGTTTTCCCCCGTGGTAAATCCCCATGCCAAAAGCACGGGATAAATGGTGGGCTCCAGCGCGCCGTCCGTTTTATCAGCCATAGAAAAGACAAAATCCAGCAAATCCTTTGTTTCCTCACTGACTGTTACCGTTTTTCCCCCACTGCTGTTAATAGCGTATATTTCGCTGTTTTCATCCGTTGCCGACCATAGAGCTTCCAGTTCTTCCATTTTGCGCTGTGCATCTTCTAATGCCGTATCTCCGTTCTCTCCGTAGGCTGTCAGGGAAATATAAGTATCCATTGCAAAAAAACTTGTCTGAAATTCTTTTGTCCCCATCTTTCCGATACCCGCACAGCCTGCTAAAAAAAGAGCCGGAATACAGATGCCCAAAACAGTTTTTTTCATGTTCATTTTCGGGGTGTCCATATTCATCTATTCCTCTTCGTCCATTCCCACGGCCCCGTCTACGGGCATGGAAAATACGATTCCCTGGGCCTCGCTGTTCATGCCGCATTTTTCCCCGATGGCTTTCATAATCCCCATCTTATCGGATTTTTTTGCAAGGATGATGACAATTTCCCGCTCAGGCTGGACCTTGATCCCCCAAAACTGCATAGCTTCCTCGCTTCCGCTCCTCCTGCAGTGGAATACGGAGCCGCCTGCCGCCCCCATGGGTCTTGCGGCATCCATGACTTCCTCGCTGAATCCCTGATTGATGATCGCCATGATCATACTGTAATTGCTTTCTGCCATATCCCTTTCGCTCCTTTCCGCGATTTCCTTATCCTCTTCCCTTTCCATGGAACTGATCAGTTTAATAAGCCTGCCGTTGCCTCCCGATAAAGGAACAGTAAACGCCACGCCGGTATTGGGCATCCCCAGATGCAGTTTTTTTTGCAGCCTCCTCAACATTTTGTCGGCAAAAATCTTAGGCATCATGCTTATGGAAATGGATTTCTCCATGCTGTCCAGCCCCAGCCAGTTTGTAACTCCTACGGAGGCCGTACCCTGGGCGCGGAAATGATATTGGATGGGGATACGCCCTTCTTCAAACAAGGCTGCCGCCTTTTTTGCAAGCTTTGGGGGGGCTATTAAAAAAAGTATCCTGAAACTGGTATTTTTCATATCATTGCTCATCTGCATCGTCCTCCTCAAATTCCAGAATTTCATCGCTGTCATCCATAATAACAGCCTGCTCTGCAAGGCTTTCTGCTCCGGCAGTCTTCAACTTATACTGTACGCCCATGATCTGTACCGCAATCAAGGGAACCAGGGCTACTAACGCCACCACGCCAAAGGCGTCGGTCATCACATTGCCTCCTAAGGCTTCACAGGCTCCAAGGCTTAATGGCAGTAAAAAGGTAGTCGTCATGGGGCCGCTGGCCACGCCGCCGGAGTCAAAAGCGATACCTACAAACATTTTGGGCACAAACCCGGATAAAATCAGGGCAATGGCATATCCGGGAATCATGATCCAGTATATGGGCAGTCCCGTCAGCACACGCAGAAGGGCAAGCCCCACGCTGACAGCCACGCCCACAGAGAGGCAGCGGTTCATGGTCTTAGCGGATACCTCGCCGTTTGTTACTCCTTCAACCTGTCTGTTCAAGACCTGGATAGCCGGCTCCGCTTTTACGATATAATAGCCGATCAGCATGCCGATTGGAATCAAAAGCCATCTGAAGCTGTCCGACACGATCTGTTTCCCGATAAGCAGACCCACCGGTGCAAACCCCACATTTACCCCGCATAAGAATAACACAAGACCTGCATATGTATAAATAAGACCGATGGCAATACGCTTGATCTGATGCCTTTTATAACGTTGGCTGATAAACTGGAAAATGACGAATACCGCCGCTACGGGAATCAGGGAAATGACCACTTCCTTCAGATAAAGGGGAATCTCAAACAAAAATTCCTTTACCACATCCCTTGTGGTAGCCACATCCGCTATGGAAGCCGCCGTATAGGCCGTTTCTGAAGGATTGAAAAAGCATCCCAGGACCAGTACCGCAAGAATGGGGCCCACGCTGGAAAGGGCTACCAGGCCGAAGCTGTCGCTTGCAGCATTTTTATCGCCGCGGACAGATGCAAGACCTACACCAAGGGCCATGATAAAAGGCACCGTCATGGGTCCCGTAGTCACGCCGCCGGAGTCAAAAGCAACTGCCAGGAAATCCTTCGGCACCACAAAGGATATGGCAATAACCGCCGCATACAGCACTAACAATATGGTAGATAAATTTATTTGAAATAAGATTCGAAGAATTGCTATAGCCAGAAAAATCCCCACGCCTATGGCTATGGTCAGAATCAGGACCATGTTTGGAATCGCAGGCACCTGTTTCGCCAGAACCTGCAGATCCGGCTCCGATATGGTAATGATGGCTCCCATAAGAAACCCTATAAGAGCGATTCTGAAAATACGGCGTTTCTTTGAAATCTGCACGCCGATACCTTCCCCCAGGGGCGTCATGGCCATTTCCGCACCCAGCTGGAAAAAGCCCATGCCGATGACTAACATGACCGCACCGCAGAAGAACATAACAATGGTTCCTAGCTCTATAGGAATGAAAAGTATGCTGATGCCTAAAACAATACCTGTGATGGGCAAAACAGCGGAAAGTGATTCCAGTATTTTTTCTTTCAGTTTCGGATTCATATTCAGGCCCCTTTTTCGTTGTCCTGTTATTATACTATAGATAAAGGGGCCATGGCAATAATTCCCCCATTAATTCTGCCTCTTGATCTGCTCTTCCTTAATCACAGAATAGCGCACCAACAGACTGCCGTCCAAATCTTCCTTGTGCATATCTACAGCGGTAATCTGATGATTGTCATAAGTCGTATAATAGTAAATACCTTTATCCGCATTGCAGCAGCAGGTATAAAGGGTAATTTCATAGTTACCCTCCCCCACATCACAGCATCCTCTCTGCTGGTCAACGGCGCCCAGAATATGAAAGAACTGGCTGACGCTTTCCTCCTCCGAATCTCCGGAAACAGAATTCATTTTGACAAATGCGCTCCTTACAAAACGGGACATGGAGGATAAATCCCCGGGAAGTCCCAGCGCCCCCATGCCGCGGCTGTAAACGTGTAAGGACAATTCCCTGGAAAAAAGATTTTCCGGCGTTTTCGGAGACAGATGCATGTAATTATTCAGCATGAACATCTGCTCTTCAAAAGGCGGATTATTGGTCAGCACGCCTGCCGGATTGTCATATATTTTAATACCTTCCTTAACAGCTTCCACCGTTATGGCTTCATCCCTGTCTGCAATGATCCAGTGCAGTTTGGCTGCGGGAAGCTTCTCACTAAAGGATTCTTTTGTAAGATTGAGTTTCTCCATCCGTTTTCTGGCTTCTCTTACCGTAGCGCACTCCGAAAGGATCCACGGTATGAATTCAAAGGTCGCCACATTGTCCTTTCCCGGCATTTCATCCGAAAAAACCGCATTGTCCACAAAATTCAGCCCTGCCATACCAAGCCCTTTTTCGTTGACAGCCTCATGATAGAGGGGATAATCGTCTTCCACAAGAGCCATGCCCATCATGGCATAATGTGTCTCCAAAACGCCCATATTCCGAAAGGAAAAGGGATACTTGCGGGGCGTGATGACGACCTCATCTCCATAAGAAAAATCATAGTCTAAAGTACGTCCGAAATAGAAATCCTTTGTCTTGTAAGTAACTGCCGTACACATATTTCCCATCCTTTCTCCAAACTTCGGTTTTCTTTTTTTACCCTGATTATACACCCTTATTCCGCCTGTTTTCTACTCCTCGTTTACAAGCTCCGATAAAGGTCTGAAGGAATATCCCATCTCTTCCCATTTTGTAAGAAGCTCATCCAGAATCTCCCCGTTGGTACTTGAAGTATTGTGCAGCAATACCACCGCCCCGGGATGGACTCTTGTAGTCAGCTTATCAAAGGCTTCTTCGTGGCTTGGCTGGTTATCCTGGTTCCAGTCTACATAGGCAAGACTCCAGAAAATCGTATAATACCCAAGCTCCTCCGCCATCTCCAGATTTCTCACATTACATTTTCCCTGGGGCGGACGATAGTAAGAGGAAAGTTCTTTCCCTGTGATTTCCCGAAAGAGCTGGGCCACATCGTTCACTTCATTTCCAAAACTTTCCATATCGGAAATAGACGCCATATCCGGATGATGATAGGTATGGTTTCCCACTGCATGTCCTTCTTCCACCATACGTTTTACCAGTTCCGGTTCCGTTTCCAGAAAGTGTCCCACCACAAAAAACGTTGCCGGCGCATTGTGCTTTTTCAAAGCATCCAGTATGGGTTCCGTATTGCCGTTTTCATAGCCGCAGTCAAAGGTCAGGTAAAGCACCTTTTCGCTGCCGTCTCCCATGTAATATGCATGATACCATGCAAGATCCTCTGTAGATGCGTTTCCTACAGGCTGGGTTCCAGGCTCGCCGAAACCAAGTCCCCAATCCTCGGAATCCAGTTCCAACGTAAAGCCTTCGGGTCTTGTCTTTGGCTCCGGTCTGCTGACGGTTCTCCCGTCTGCATCATCCTGCTGTTCTTCATCTTCTGTTGAATCCTCTTCTGTTGAATCCTCTTCTGCCGTTTCCTCTCCTGATTCCTCGTTTTCTATTATATCAATGATATTTTCCGCTTTATCGCCTTCTGCTTCCGCTTCTGTATTCTCGATCTGGCTCTGCTGCTCCTTTTCCGGTTCTTCCGCCTTTTCTCCTGATAACCCGCATCCTGTCAGGATCAGGGCGCAAAATACCGCCAGAGCCACCCTTGCCGTCTTGTTTCCATAACTTCTCCTTTTCATTTCATCCATCTCCTGTTTCTTCTGTATCTTTGAAAACATTCTGCTTTCTTTATTTTGCCCGTAATGGTATTATAAAATACCATTGCATCAAAACTGCATCATATTTATTACATTTTACTATTTTTTTATAAAATCCAAACAAAGCAGGTAGTACAAACTCTTTACAATACCGTTTTCTATGTTGTAAAATAAGTACGGTTCGTGCCGATATAACAGCGGAACGGGTAAAAAATATTTTTAAACGTAATTCTTTGCCACCGGGTAAGGAAACAGACGTCAGACTTTCTATCGTTAGGTCTTAGAAGATAGAAGGCTCTGGCGTTTTTTTGAGGAGCAAAAAGAATGAAACCAAAAACACTTTTTACAGAATTTTTTCAATATGTGGCATTAAATATATGCGGTATGATCGGTCTGTCCTGCTATATTCTGGCTGACACTTTTTTCGTCTCCAAGGGGCTTGGCGCAAAAGGACTTGCCGCACTGAATCTGGCAATTCCCGTATACAGCTTTGTCCATGGCTGCGGTCTGATGTTTGGTATGGGTGGTGCGGCCAGATATTCTATTTTCAGGGGACAAAAGAAATACACGGATGCGGATATGGCATTTTCCCATATGATATATGCCGTCCTCGCCCTGGCGGCAGTTTTCATGCTGACAGGCGTTTTCCTTTCCGCACGGCTTGCAACAGCGCTTGGGGCCGAAGGAGAGGTATTTTCCATGACGAAAATTTATCTACAGGTCATCCTGCTCTTCTCTCCTGCTTTTATGATGAATGACGTTCTTCTTTGCTTTGTACGCAATGACGGCAGTCCCGGCTTATCCATGACAGCCATGCTTGCAGGCAGCCTGTCCAATATCGTTATGGATTACATTTTTATTTTTCCGCTGCATCTGGGAATACTGGGCGCCGTACTGGCAACAGGCTGTGCTCCCGTTATCAGCATGTGTATACTGTCCCTGCATAGGATAAAAAAACAGAATCACTTTCATTTGAAAAAAATCGGATTTTCTCCCTCCTTTACGGCAGCCACCCTTTCCCTCGGACTTCCCTCACTGGTTACGGAAGCCGCTGCCGGTATTGTCATGATCATCTTTAACTCCATTATCCTCCGCCTCCAGGGCAATGTCGGAGTGGCGGCTTACGGCGTCGTGGCGAATCTGGCTCTTGTTGTCACATCTGTCCATACGGGAATCGCCCAGGGAATCCAGCCCATGATCAGCCGGTTTTACGGATATGGAAAATTGGCCGACATGAAAAAAATCTTAGACTATGCGATTATTTCCGTCCTGCTCGTTTCAGGTCTTATTTATCTGATATTTTTATTGGCAGCCGGTCCTATTACCTTTGCATTCAACAGTGAACAGAACCTACAGCTTCAGGAAATTGCCGAAAAAGGACTCAAACTGTATTTTACCGCCATTCCCTTTGCCGGATTCAACATTGTACTTTCCACCTTTTTCGCATCTACCGAAAAGGCGCTTCCCGCACAGACCATTTCTTTATCAAAGGGGATTTTTGTGATCGTTCCCATGGCATACCTTTTGTCTTACTTTTTCAAAATGACCGGAATATGGCTGTCCTATCCGGTCACTGAAGGCATCGTTACGTTTTTGGGAATCATCCTGTATAAAATTCAGGCATAAAAAAAGACTGCCTCCTGATTATTTGGTACGGCAGCCCTATTCGAAATTCAGATAAATGATTTTCTTTCCTGCTTCTGTTTCTTTATGTACTTTTTATTCTCATACATCATCCGGTCTGCGGCATCCATAAAGTTATCATTTGACAGCTCACAATATCCGATGGCATAGCTGATCGGAATATTGCTGGAACGGTTATGCTTTTTGCACTGCTTCTCTAAATCGTCTACAAACTCTTTTGCATCTCCTCTGTATAAAACCGCAAATTCATCCCCGCCCTGACGATAGGCTTTTCCTTTTTCTCCCGCCACATTCTTAAGTAAAGCGGCAAAGCCCTGCAGCAGCCCGTCTCCTGCAGAATGCCCGACCGTATCGTTGACGATCTTTAAGTCGTTCAGATCGGCAGTGATATAATATCCCTCCGTATTCTCCTGAAGTTTGGATAGATCCCTCTCCAGGGCATTCCTGTTATAAATGTGGGTCAGATAATCAATATAGGCAAAATGTCTGCCCGCTTCCGTACAGAAAGCAATAATATTCTGCATGCAGGCGTGTCTGGCTGCAGTATCCTCATCGGAAAGCAGCTTCGTTTCAATGCTGACGCTGTCTTTTCCATACCTGCCTTCGATACTGCCCTTTACCTCTTCTAATATCATCCGGGCCTTTTCTTTGGAATTGCTTATAAACACCACACCGTTCTCACAGATGCGGTATCCCTGTAAACGATAAGCTTTGATTCCCTTGTCGATATCCTGCAGGATCAACACGTCCTGTTTCCAGTCCAGATTGTTATCCATCTTGCAAAAACAGAGAACGGCTATGACTATCTTTTGTCTCTCAAAATCGAATTCCTCCAGAACCGTTTCAAAGGAATACTGATTGAACAGCGCTGTTTTTTCATCCATATATTTTTCTGTGTTCTCATTGCTTAAGATCAATCCCAGCATGATCAGGGTCGAACAAAGAACTGCAATCAAAGTCTCCGGTACAACCATTTGAATTGCCGAAGTGATGATATAAATCGGTACGGCGAGAAAAATAGCCATTCTTTTCTCTCCGTCCAGAAATTCCCAGTAGCGGAGGCAGTAATATAAAAGCAGAACCAGGTAAATTACGATACTGGCATACAGAGCATATGCCTTGGGTCCTAAAGAATAATCCGTTATTTTTCCATGCACATAGGTAATAGGCAGAATAAGAATGCCTATGGTAGACAGGATAAAGGGAAGGCTCTGGCACGCCCTGACACCTTTGGAAAACTTCATATGGGTTTCCAGATAACTCCTCATATACAAAAACAGGAGATAAATAAATCCCAAAATAGACATTAGATAAATGATATGGGCGGTAAGATTAAGGGACTCCGGCACCGCGTCCCTGTGATTGACCGTGTATACCGTAATAAGGTCAAACAACGCATTTAACAGCGCAATTCCTATCAGCCACTGAAAGATCCTGGTAGACCTGACGGGAATATGAGGCTTCCGATAATAGAACCCTGTCATATATAAGATGATCAAAAGACATACTATCGACGTTTTTACCAACATACAAAATATACCTCTCCTGGCACATTCCGGACAGGAAAGCCTGCCCGTATTCCAAATAGTATCGTATAAATTGTATCTTATATAATGTAAAAAATCAAACCATTTCTTCTGCTTTTTATTTCGCTTTATTCCGTTATTTCATCTCCGTTCCAGCTGAGATTTATGTGGTACCGGGGAATTTTCCCATGGGCTTCCTTATATTGCAGGATTTCATACAGCATTTGTTTATAATCATAAAATGCGCCCGTATTATCCGCCCCGTTAACTAAGGATGCCACTTTTGGCGGAAGCCCCGCAATTTCTTCATTTATCATTTTCCCTGTCGTGTTTCTCCTTATTGACAGATCTTCCACAGAAACCCTGCCGCCGGACGCATTTCCAAGAAAACGGTCACACTCCTCCACATAGCCTGCAAGCCTGTACTGGTAATCTGTCATAGCGGCCGTTTCCCCGGAATTTTCCAGATATACGTTTTGGAAATCCTGCCGTTTGGCAGTAATATATTCCTCCACCGCCCTTTTCTCTTCCCCTGAAAGTCCCGTAACACTGGGATTCCCAAATGACGGAAGGCTGATTTCAAAGCTCTTTTTTGACAGGCCGGCGGATTCCAAAAATTCAGAAAGTTCCTTCTCAAGTCCCCATTTCCTTTTCATGGATTCCTGCCGGTAAATCTCTTTCTGATTCCCATAAATGGCGATATAAGCCCGTTCCGCTTCCGATAAGGTTTTGCCGTTTCTCTCCAAATCCAGCAGTTCCGAAACACTCATAGTTCCCCTGTATTTCAATTCCTCCGGCAATTCTTCAAACTGCTTTTTATGAAGCCTTAAGATCCCTTCCTCATTTTCCGCTTCATATTTTTCTTTTGCCGCTGCGCCGGGCCTGCTTCCTCCTTCCGGATTATCCTGAATCTTTGCTCCCTTTATACGCTCCAGCCATTTAACGGTTTCCTCCGGCATATCCCCCTGGGAAAAGGTAAGCTTATATCTTCCTTCCACACTCTCATCCGGATCATGCTGGCTTATTTTAATAACAAAATTCCGGCAGGAAGACCAGTCGCAGGGAATGGTAAGGGTTTTCGTCCCATCCTCGTTGGTAACCGCCATGCCCACCTGATTCCCTTCACTGTCATAAACGGTCAGATCATAATCCGCCCCTTTTGGCATCTCCATATTCACAATGACCGGCCTTCTGCTCAATATCTGGGATGTGGTATCCACATGAAAATAATCTACGTCAGAGGGACCGTTCATCGCACCGTTAAAGCAGCTGTTTTCGTTCCTCCCTGCCACAAGGAGGGAAAGGTCAAAGGTTCCCTGACTGTAGCGGTCTATATCCGCACTCTGTATGGCCTTAGCCGCCGCATTGCGGTAAACATCATTATCCCCGTCATTCTTTTCCTTAAGGACCACCGCTTCATTTAGATCCTTCAGCCTGGTCTGGGGCTTCTGATATGGAATTTGCACATAGGTGTGATATCTTGTATTTATCATCATCGCAGCCGCTCCCCTCCGCTGATCCTTATAAAACCTTTTGAAACTGATACCGATACATATCCGAATACATATTGCCGTTAGAACCCGGCGTCATTCTTTCGGAAAGCGCCTCCATATCTACCGCAAAACCGCTGTCTGTTACCAAAAACTCTCCGTCTCGAAAGCGGAACTGCGAAGTGAAATCAGGGATCCCTATATCGCCGCCTATCCTGTTATTTCCGATAATATTTACCAGAGCATCCCTTATCCTTTCTATTTTTGCATTGTTCTTTCCGTCGT
The DNA here is from genome assembly GCA_002362385.1 of Lachnospiraceae bacterium UBA3273. Classification (GTDB taxonomy): domain Bacteria; phylum Bacillota; class Clostridia; order Lachnospirales; family Lachnospiraceae; genus UBA2882. The sequence continues at coordinate 13,961 of DEUB01000001.1, read as the reverse complement.
TGATCAGTTTTGCCGCCTTATCGGGAAGCCCTCCTATTTTCCCGTTTGGCAGGAAATAGAGGCTTTCCAACGTTATGTCCTTTCCCGTAATTCCTTTTAAATAGCGTCTGACCTCCTGTACATCCGCTGCATACTGATAAGCGGCTGACGGAAGGTCCGCCACACTGTCTGCAATTCCCGTATAATAGCGGTACAGTCTGTCGCCGTATTTTTTTACCAGCTTTTCCATCTGCTCTTTTATCTCTTCATCTTCTATACCTTCTACCGTTACGGTTCCGTCGCTTCCGATCTTCACGCACATTTCTTCTGCATCCTTTGAAGAAATCCCTCTTTCCTCCATTTCTTTTACAAATTCCCCGGAAAAATCGTTCTTAAGCTCCGCCCTTTGCTGTGCCCTCTCAGAATCTTTTAAGTTGGCGAAGATTTTTACGTATTCCAGCTCTGCATCGCTTAAGCTTTTTCCTTCCGCCAGTTCCTGCAAAAGCTCTGTTACCGTTTTTTCCCCTTTATACTGCTTTTCCGGCGGCAGGCTCTCAAACTGCTTTTGATGCAGAAGATCCCGTTCCCTTATGTAATTTTTCTCCGTTTCCTTTAAAATTTCATTATAACGGTCAAGATATTCCCTCCAGTTTTCCTCTTTTCTGCTGTATGCATTCTGCAACGCCCCGAATGCCTCCCTTATGGCGTCCGTTTTTTCCTGTTCCTTATTTTCGGAAACATGGAAGCTTATCTTATAAAAATCATCCGGGGACACTTCCTCCCCCTTTTCATTTTCTATTTTAATGCAGTATTTACTGGTCTTGGTATCCCAGTTAGGAATGCTCAGGGCCTTTTGCCCCTCCTTCTTCCACTCTCCCCGTCCTACCTGATTCCCGTATTCATCATACAGGGTAAGGCTATAATCACACCCCTTCGGCAGGTCCATACGCACCTCAATATTAAAATAATTCTGTACGGTGCGGTTATAGGGGATGGAAAAATTGTAAAAATCCACATCCGTCCCATGGCTTAAGCTTCCCTTTAAACAGCTGGTCTCATCCTGTATCAGAAAACCAAGATCCAGAAAAGCGCTGCCCTTATCCCGGTCCGGCACCTCATAGGATGTATGCCGGTCCCTGTATATATCATTTCCTAAAAGGGTGCAGGTATCTTCCCAAAGCACCATGTCCTTCCTTATTTTCCCCTCAAAGAACGCCCGGCTCTGCTTTATGTTCATAAGAAAAATGGGTTTATTTCTAAAAGCCGCGCCCCAATTCCCACTTTGATCGTTTGTTTGATTTATTTCCATTCCCTGACTCTCCCTCCGCCGACACTGCCCTCGTATTTCTCCATCTTCTATATCGGCAGAATTTTTTAATATTCAGGCAAAATGTAACGAAACGGCTTTAAATGGAAACAAAAAAACTTAATACCCTTTACAGACGTCGATCCAGCCCGTACACCGGGAATATTTCTCCAGCTCGGAGATCGTAAGCTCTATGGCGCTGTTAGAACTTCCGCAGGCGGGAAATACCGTGTCAAAACGCTTTAAGGACACGTCCAGATATATGTCCACTCCCTCATTTACCGCAAAAGGGCATACGCCGCCCACAGCATGTCCGATCAGGGCTTCCACTTCTTCTAAGGAAAGCATCTTTGCCTTTACGCCAAAGAAAGCCTTGTACTTTTGATTGTCGATTTTTGCATCCCCGGCAGTTACGATCAGTATGCTGCGGCCGTCCGCCATAAAAGACAGTGTTTTCGCTATCCGCTGCGGCTCACAGTTCAACGCCTTTGCGGCAAGCTCCACCGTTGCGCTGGATACTTCAAATTCCAAGACCCTCTCTTCCATTCCATATTGTTCAAAATACGCCTTTACTCTTTCGATCGACATTTTCCGTTCCTCCTGATTATATCACGCAGCCGTGTTTATCTTCCCCGCATTGATGCAGCGACAATATAATACTGCAAAAGCCCTCAAAGTTCAAGATGTTGAAAAGCTATGAGGCCTGATATATTGCTCCCCGGGCGACATACCTTTTTGACGGTTTTACCAACAGCGTTACAACCAGGATGACCGCCGCTGTTATGCCCAGGCTGAGAGGATATACCTGCATGATCGTTGTAAAAGACGGGGACTTCTGAAACACAGTGAATATCCATGTGAGCCGTACCCCGCAGATCCCGATGACCGCACAGGCCGCCGGGATGAAGGAAACGCCAAAGCCTCTCAGATAACCGGACAGACCTTCCTGCGCAAAGCTAAAGAGGTACGCAAAGAAAATGTACTCTAACCGGATCCGTCCCGTTGCGATCACATCCGGGTCCGTATTGAAAATACCAAGCAAAGGACGGCTGAACACAAGGATCAGCACGCTGACTGCCGCAGTGCTCACTATGCTTTGCAGCAGACAGAGCTTTAAGGTTTTTAAGCAGCGTTCACTCTTTCCTGCCCCATAGTTCTGACCGACAAACGTAGTACAAGCCTGTCCGAAAGAGTTCATGATGTAATAGGAAAAGATCTCCAGATTAAATGCTGCCGAAGATGCCGCCATTACCGTTGTCCCAAGACTGTTGACCGCCGACTGGATGATGATATTGGCAAAGGAAAAGATCATGCCCTGTATGCCGGCAGGAATCCCGATCTTCAGGATCTGTCCCAGCACGCCCCCATGTACCCGCAGCTTTTTAGGTTCGATACGAATTGCCAGCTCTGTCCTCATCAATGCCCCAAACAGGAGTGCCGAGCTGACAAGGTTGGAAATTACCGTTGCTGTGGCAACGCCGTCCACATCCATGCCAAGCCCCAGGACAAAAAACAGGTTGAGGACAACGTTCAGGATGCCGGAAATGACCAATGCTGCCAGAGGCGTCTGGGTATTTCCGCAGCTTCTGAAAATTGCCGATTCAAAGTTGTAGAGCAGAATGACCGGCATCCCGGCCAGATAGATCTGCAGGTATTTTACTGCCAGCGGATATACATCATTCGGAACGTCCAGCATTCTTACAACTTCAGGAGCCAGAAACTCGCCTGACAGCGTAATAAACAGCCCTCCAAGCAGGGCCACGATCACTGATGTGTGCACTGCCTTTGAGATGTTCTCGTTATCGCCTTGACCTATAGATTTCGCAATTATGACATTACTCCCTAAGGAGATCCCCACAAAAAGATTGACCAACAGCCCGATGACCGGAGCATTGCTTCCTACCGCCGCCATGGCCTCCTTACCGGAAAAATGTCCCACCACTGCCAGATCCGCCGCATTGAACAACTGCTGCAAGACCCCTGTTGCCGCAAGCGGTATCGCATATTTGATGATCTTGTCTCCTAATGAGCCGTTTATCATATCCATACGGCTTCCCATATGAATCCCTTCTTTCTTTAACCTGTTACAGCATTTTGTGAAACTCCTGACCGCCTGCGTAAAACAAAATTATCAACTCATTTTAAGCCCGCATCATATCAGGATCAGCCTAATTTTTGATTATATCACAAAATATAATTTAAAGACCCAAAAATATGTTCCAAAAATATATTTTATCTCAAAATTGTCTTGCTTTCTACATGAAAAAAAGAGTAAAATATAAGTAATTACAGCATTAAAAAAGAATACCCGTTATTTGGTATATTGTCCAAAAGCATCCTTTGCAGGAAGGAGGTTATTTTATGGAGATTGGAAGCGCAACATCACTCAGCAGTATGTCAGGCATGCAGACGATCACATCGCGTACGGCCGATCCGAAGCTCAAAAAATATCAAAACGAAATTACCGATGCACAACAGCAGATGCAGAAGTTATCTTCCAAGGAAGAGCTTTCTGTTACCGAAAAAACCAATGAGCGGAAAAAACTTCAGAATGAAATATCCAGCCTCAATATGGAACTGAAGCGGCATCAGGAAGAGCTTCTCCGATCTCAGAAGAGAGAAGCCATGCTTGCCAGACTGCAGGAAGATAAGGAACCGGCAAAAGAGAAAAAATCAGAAGATAAAATACAGACAACAGAGTCCTCTTTTGACAAAGCGGATGAAAAGAACCTGCCGGCCGATAAAGGGCAGACGCCAAAGCCGGGAACCGTCATAGCAAAGAACAGCGACGGCACCGTTATTTTTAAAGATAAAGTAAATCAGGATGATAAAGCCAAAGCAGAAAGCACTTCCGAAAAGCAGGACGGATCTGCAGACAATAATACAGATGCCAGTCCGGCCCACAAAAAGATACATGCGATCGTATCGGCCGATTCTTCCGTACGGCAGGCCGCCCGGCAGGGGACCGTCATAGCTAAGACCAGGGACGGCATCGCTATTTTAAAGGGCGAAATGAATCAGGACAAAAGACATGGCGTAGATACGGAAAAAGACCAGGCTGAGGTCGAAAAGATGGAGAAAAAGGAACAAAGAGCGATCTCATTCCAGTTCTCCACATTAGCCGAAGCAAATAATACGATGCAGACGGCGGCAAAGACAAATACGACCGGAATAAAAGACGTAACACCGGCCAATGCAGAAAATAATACTTTCAGCAATCCCTTTTTCAACGCTCTGAATCTATCACAAGGACAAGGGCAGGCAGACAGTCAGAGGTTTTTTGTCTCCCTGGGACATTAATCAATAAAATAATTATGAAAGACGTACCGCCTATGGCTCAGACAGAGTCATGGGCGGCTTTTATATTCAAATTCAAAAGATGCCCTGTCTGTCTCAAAAGCAAATAAGGTACATCCCCTTTTGCGGAATCTGTAAAAAGCCCGGCAGGACGCACTTTCATGGATCGTCCTTACCATGTCTCCCTTTACCGGGGCCTTCAGGGGCCGCTTAGATTCTTCTAACAGTCTTACATCCAATTCCAGATCCCCCTGTTTGACCCGAACCGCCTTATCTTCTATTTTAACAGCCCTGGCTCCCAGATAAGTGGCAATCCTGTACTCTTTTCCCCGCCATAATACAAAGCCTATGATACCGGTAAAATGAATGCCCGCCATGGGAATATCTGCCACAGACAGCATGACGGCCCCGCCCCGGAAACAACACTGCGTCCATATATACTCCTTGGGAAATGACCTGCCGCAGTCCCCTTCCCAATATCCCCAGGCATTTTGAAAAAAATATTTCTGTCCGTTGATATCCACGGCTCCCCTTACCGGATGCCGCATACTCCATACGCTGTGGCGGCATTCCATAAAGGGCGCCAGTGCAAAGGGACCCATAATATCATACTTTAAGGGGAAAAGCGGTCCAAAGTCCAATTTTCCCCTGACCGTTAACTCCGGTGTGCGTATTGCCAAAAAAATACCTTTTTTACCGAACCGGTTCTTTCCGATAATAATGTTTCCTTTTGTCCGTCGAAAGAAATCTCCGGTATACGTAACCGTCCATGCATCCTCGTCCGTAATGACCTGAATAGAACAGGTTCGCTTGTTTCCTGCGCTGTGGACGGCAGGTATTAGCGCTAAAGTCTGTGTATCAGACTGGCATTTCAGATACCAGCCGTAAAAATAATGAAACATATGCTTATCTCCGTGAGAAAATAATGCTTATTTTCCCACGGGCAAGCCCTTTTTATTCATTTTAATGATAAGGCCGCTTATTTATATTTAACCGGAATCTGTACCTGATTGCTATTGCGTTTCTTTTAACTTTTGTATTGCTTCGTCTTTGGTCGAAACAAAAAAGAAGTCATTGCCGTGATTCGATTCATAAATAAAATCTTTCAATGGTTTGCTGGTATATTGCGAATAATCCCCATAAACGGCAAGCCTGACATGATAATTGATGAACTTTTGAAGTATTTCGCCTGCCATGCCGCTGCTAAGGACAAAAAAGTCATCACATACCGCCGACTTACCGATTACGATCGCCGCTGCGCCCGTTTCATATTTAACAGTCATAGCCAGATCCAATGCGGATTGTACATCAACAATTACCTTTTCATCACTGGAAATAACCGCAATATCCGTTCTATCGTCTTTCAAGTGTTCTATATTCATAATATCCTCCTAACCTCATTTGCAGTACAAATTCCAGTTAAGTCCATATTCTATCTAAAACGAAATAAACTGTCAATCATCATTTAGTTTAAATTATATTTTAAATTCACTCATAATTACGCCTTCATGTCAAAACCCGCCCCTTTAGGTGCTGCTATACCGGAAACCGAAGCTATAAGATTCATTGTGACATTTTTTATATCCGTGCCGGAAGCAGATACCGTAAACATACCTTCCGTCGCTTTTTCCAGATTCTTCTTCCTCTGCGCCCGCCTTTCCGCATTCTTTTCTTCTGCTGCCTTCTTCTCCTTGCGCCTTTTTGCAATTTTTTCTTCGTCCGCTTTCTTCTCTTTTACTTTCCTTTCCGCATTCTCTCTGGCTATTTTTCCATCAGGATCACTTGTTCCGGACATTGCGACCGAAATATTCCCATCGGCGTCAATACGGTAGCTGAGACTGGTCAGCGTTCCCCGACAGCCCGCTACCGCACTTTTTGCACAATCCGGCAGTGCCGCCAGATTTTCCTCCAGATACTTAGCCTTTTTAAGATCATTCATACACTTTTTCAAAAAAGCGCCTGATACGGATACCGTTGTCGGAACTCCTTCCATTGAAGTACTCCCGGTATTCATATAACGGTACTTGCTTTGTAAATATTCAGAATAATCATTTACGTCATTATAGCCCGTTTTGATCCGTTCCCTTTTAGTCACTCCCGGTGTTGATGTTTTCAGCTCCACTATACTTGTTTTCACATTGTCCTCTTTTGTACTGCCCGCCTGATTTGTAGGGTCTTTATAACCTGCCGCATACCTGTTTACAATCTCCACTGCCATAGTCTTTTCCTCCTGCTTGATAAAGTATTTTTAACCCATTAAAAATATATTCCGTCGTTTACTTTATCGGCCGATTCTCTGACATTTGAGGGATACAGGGAACGAAAAGCATACAAAATGTAACGAAAAGTATATTCAGAAAATTTAATGCCTCATTTTTATAATTAATGAACGGTTATCCCTTTTCCAATGATCAATAATTAATTCCGTTGATCGCCAGTTTGCCATCCGCAACACCAAAGTTTATATTTGCCGTTCCTCCGTCTGAAATGGAAAATCCCGCCATAGAAGGCTGAAAATTTTCTATATCCGCCTTTTCTACAGATTCCAACAGCTCATCCGTAAACACGGCTTCTGCGCCAAGATTCAAAAAATCCTCCCTGGTCTCTACCACACCGGCATCCGGCAATCCCACATAAACCGGAAATGCAGTCAGTTCTGCCAATGCCTCCAGATCCTTTTGTGCCGCCGCTTCCTTAACCTTCTCGGCAAATTCCTTCGCCGCCTTGCTGTCAACGGCGAAGTTATCTTCATATACTTCTGATGTCTGCGCTGTTTCCTCCAATGTAATTTCAAATTCAATCTCTCCTGACGAACCAGGTGCAATTTCATATTTTTCAAAAACGATAACGGGACGGTTATTCTTATTAATATAGAACTTCGCATTCTCCGAAATCCCTGCAAAACCTCCTTCCTCTGCCGTAAAGAATACTTCTCCCGCCTTTTGTCTTTCAGCGATCTGCTTCCTGATGCTTTCGTTTGCCACTTCCACATAATCTGCGCCCAGCATATCCTTTAAAGTGACCATTTTCCCTGTTCTTAAATCCAGGTTGTAATAGTTTGATTCGCTATAAGCCGTTGTCCAGTTTTCAGTTCCTCTTACGACAAAGGAAAGATAATCGCCATTCTGCTGCTTAATCTCATAATCCACGGTAATCTTTATATCGTGCTGCGCCCATTCTTCCTGTGTTCCTCCCGTTTCCAGGAAAGCCGTCCTGTATTCCTCTGCACGCTGGAGCGCTTCATCTGCATACTGTTCACAACGGGCAAGGATTTCCTGATTGATTTCATCCACTGCTATCCCGGTATCCTCTGCGATCATCTCAATGGTTGGAATTTCCACAGATACCGCTATATCATCCTTTTCTGTTTCATAGGAACGGAATGTCAGTACCCGGGCAAGACCTCCGATTACCGGAAGCTGCCCTGCTTCTTTTGCAAATACGGAACTCGTATTCAAAGCCGCCGTAAAAAGAATGCATGCGGCTGCAGCTGCGACTTCCATACTGCGTATTATTACCTTGATTCTTCGGCTTCTGCCCTTTCCTCTTTTTTCTGCCTGTTTGTTTCTTGACATTTCTATTTCCTGCCGTATCCGGACGTTAAGTTCCTCCGGAATAGCGGTCTGGTCATATCGTTCTTTCATTTCATCTAATTTTCCCATATATCTGCCTCCTGAATATTTTCTTTTAACTGCTTTAAGCCGCGATAGAGTTTCGTTTTAACCGTATTCAGATTTAGTCCCGTAATACAGGAAATTTCTTTCAGCGACAACTCTTCAAAAAACCTGAGTTTGATAATTCCCTGCACATCCGGCTCCAACCTGTCTAATTCTTTTTCCAGATCATCATCCTGCTCATATCCCTTTTCATAATACGCCTCCTCCCGTCCCGGGTCATCATTTGCCGGCAAAAACCTCTTCCGCTTTTTTAACACTGTCAGACATTCGTTAATTAATATTCTATAAAACCAGGTCTTGACCGCATCCTCATTTTTAATGCTTTTATGCGCCTCAAGCGCTCTGCAGACCGCACTTTGGACAACATCAAGAGCGTCCTCCTGATTTCTGGTATAACTGTAAGCCAATCTATAAAACCGGTCTTGGTTTTCAAGAATATACTGGATTAATTTTTCATATAATTCTTGTTTCATAACAGGTACGCACCTTTCTGTTTAATTCTTTTATTATATAGATTTTTCAGATACCCAAAAAGTTTCAAATAAGAAAAAATATTCACAACATGAAACAGCGGAAGACTCACAGGCCTTCCGCTGCTTAAAAATGTTTTCGGTTTATTGTTTTGGAGCTTCCAATCAGACCAGCTTAAATTTCGTCATTTCCTGTTCCATCTCTTCAGAAACCAGAGAAAGCGCGTCAATACGTTCCGACACATTCCGGATTCCATGCAGCTGTTCCTCCAATGAATCTGCCGCTTTATCCGTCAACTCTGCCGTATTCGTGGAAATATCCCTCATCCGCTCTACCGCATGAACTACATAACGATTGCTTTCATGCATTTCGTCCACCAATTGTTCTATGCTGCTGACCGATTCCTTTGTCTTTTCTGCCAACATGCGAAAATCGGCAAATGTTTCCTGTACCTTCTCTACCGCCTGTGTCTGCCCTTCAATATTTGTACGGATCGTTTCTATATGCGCAACCGTATCCGAAATGTCCCGGCACAACTCCTCGATAATTTTTTCAATATCGGCAGTAGCAGCCGCAGAATCAGACGCAAGCTTTCCGATTGAACCTGCTACAACGGAAAATCCCCGTCCCTGTTCCCCCACACGCGCCGCTTCGATAGAGGCGTTCAAGGCAAGCATTCCGGTCTTAGAAGAAATTTTATTAATTGTACTTAATATTCCGAAAATCTTCCGGGAATGCTCTTCCAGCAACAGAATCTTTTCATAAGAATCGGACATGCCCTTTGATGCCGCCTCGTTCTGTTCCTTTAATTCCGTAACGCTTAACATGCCGTTCTCGCCCGATAGCATCGTATTTTGTGCATCCGTCAGCAAAAGGCTGCTTTTTTCCTGTAACTGGTCAAAGTTTTCTTCCAGATTTTCCGCTCTCATAAAGACCTGGTTTATTTCCGTATTCTGCGTTTCCGCACCATTAGAAATTTCCCGTACCGCCCGGCTGATGGAATCCGCATCCGTTTCAATATCCTTCAGATGTCCGGAACTTTGCACCACTTCTCCGGTAATGCCGGTAATTCTTGAAAATATGGAAGAAATTTTTGCAGTCATTTTATTTAAACTCTTTGAAAGCGTGCCGATCTCATTCTGGCTGTCCTCCGCTGCCCGTACCGTAAAGTCCCCGTCCGATGCATTTTTGACCAGCTCCGTTATGGAAACGATAGGTTCCGTCAGTCTGCGCGCTAAAAGCGCAATGACCAAAACGGCTGCGGCAATTACCAGAATGGCTATAACCAATGCAATTACGCAGATCCTGTACACTACTGCCATCGCTGAGGTTTCCTTGTGAAGCGTTATCACAGACCAGGAATCCGATTCTCCCTTTAAAGGAATCGACGCATAGCTTACAAAGTAAGATTCCCCGTCATTTTTTATTTTCCGGCTTCCGGAATTTCCCGCCATAACGTCGGAAATAATTTCCTGGTAATCTTTTGAAATCGTAATGCTCTGCTCCTCCGTTATGATACCGCCGTCTGCATCCAGTAAAGGCTGCCCTGCCTCATCTTTCTTAGATACGGTTTTGGTCTGCAGTTTGTAATTATACAATTCTTCTATCTGCGTGCTGTCCGGGTGGGCAACTACAACTCCTTCCCCATCGATGACGAAGGAATATTCCCCGTTCTCCATATCAGAAAATTTTTCAATCAGACTTTGCAGATAGTCCAATTTTAAATCCACTGCGAAGATTCCCACCAATTCGTCAGTTCTATACATGGGAAAAAATATCGACGCACATGGCATACCTGTATTGACAGAATAATATGATTTGGAAATAAAAGCCTTCTGCTCTTCCATGGTCTGCACAAACCACCACCGTGTTGAGCGGTCTGCAAGCTCGCCGGAGGAACGCCCCGTCTGCATACCATCCGTCCCTTGAACATAAAGCAGCTCCAGGTAGGAATTTCGTTTTACACAGTCCTCCAGTATGGGAGTCTGCACATCTGTTTTCATTGTAAGAATGCTGGGGTTTACCGACAATTCCTCCGTAACCCCATAGGCGCCGTCCAAAAAAGTAGAGATATCGCCTGCCACCAGTAACGACTTATCCCTTCCCCGGCTGTAGATCTCATCCTCATATGCCTTCATAAAAATCACGACCGTAATACCTGTCAGGCATACTGCCAAAGCACATACGATTGCAATTATCGGAAACAGTAACTGCCGGAAAATACTTTTCTTTTTCATTGGTCTCTCCTTGTTGATTAACATTTGCATAACATGTCTATAGAATAACACAAATCAAAAAATAAATGAAGTAATTATATCAACAAAGATACTCCCTCTCACATACTTCAAAATTCATTACCTCGGATTCTATTATGTTCCGTCATTTAATTTATCGGCAGATTATTTGTTATTTGGGGATGCGGGGAACGAAAGGCATACAAAATGGAACGAAAAGCATCTGCCAAGTGTAAAAATTAATTTCCGTTATCAGGCCGCCCGGTCTTTCTTGTTATCACTTTATTCAATTCAACATAATGCAGGCATAAACTTGGCAAACAGATATAATCCCTCTGAACCTGCATCGACTTCATGCGGCACACCCGCCTGCATGATGGATATTGTACCGGGTTCATACGGAATGGTGCTGTCTGCATTTACACACTTTCCGCTCCCCTTTATTACCTCATGCGTTTCTAGCTGAGTTTCATGGGTATGGTTTCCAATACTGCAATCGGGAGCAATCTGTACCAAATGGTAGCTGAACTTTCCATCTGTGTCCTTTGCCGTGATGATATGTTTCAACTCAACGCCCTTAAAAGTCGGATGCTCTGACCATTCAATCCCTGCAAAACCAATTTCCTTTTCCGGCATAACTAATTTTCCATTGTTAAACAATTCAAATGTATCCATTCTGCACCTCCGATAAAATATGTGATCTGTCTTACGTTTCAATCATATTCTTTGGAAGTTAGCATGTCTTGTAAAAAATTGCCCTATGTATTCTGCCCTATTTGCTTTTTGGAATAGATATACTCTGATGGAGATATCCCAACAATCCTTTGGAAAGCCTTGTCAAAATGGCTCTGGTCATAAAACCCCATTTCCGCAGCAATCCTGCTGATTGTCTTCTCCCCATCCAGCAGCCCCTGCGATTTCCGTATGCGATTCTGGATACAGAACTGATGCGGCGTCATTCCGACACTGCTTTTAAATTTTCTTATAAAGTAATATTTGCTGACAAAAATATCCGCCGCCAATATTTCTATGGACAGCTCCTGTTCCGGGTGGCTTACAATTTTATCAGCAAGTATTTTTATACCTGCATCCATTTCTTTCCGTCCGTTATCCCGGAGAAAGTAAAGCATCCGCATGGAAGCCAGCAACTTTTCCCTTTGCTCCCTTCCGAAAATACCCTGCTCCATTATCTCCAATAACAACTTTTGAACAATATCCTCTGCTGTTTCTAAATCTGTTTCCTCAATAAGAGCGGTTCCTACACACATAGACAGCAGACACGCATCTCTTCCCTGACACACGGAATGTACGGCATAGGGTGGGATGATAAACACATCCCCCCTGCGACACGCCACTTCTTCGTTTTCCCAGCAAACTGCCACCGTTCCCTGCATGACAACTGATATGACATAATGCCCTACATGGTTATGGGAATCAAAATGCTTATCAATATTCTCTGACAACACGAACTCAATTGGATATTTACAGCATTGATAATATTGCATATGTCTTTTACTCCTGCCGGTCCTTATTATTCCTTAACAAATCTTTGAGTTACTCAAAACCTCATTATTTAACGGACAAACCCAAATCATAGGCTTCCTTCAATGCCGCATTTCCTTTGATATCCCCTTTATCCTTAACTCCTCTCACAAGCACCATACCCAAATCTTCCAAATGGAAAAAATTAAGAACAAGCTGATATTGCAATTTTATTGCATCAAACAATTCCGGCAATTCTGCCGCCCCCACCAGAAGTAAAGCAAGTTTTTTGATTGAAAATTCGCTTCTCATAGGCGTATGCAATCTGTCGATTACCGCTTTTAGCTCTGCGCTAATACCATAAAAATATACCGGGGACGCCACAACTACAATGTCAGCTGCTCTTAGCTTTTCATATATTTCATCCATGTCATCATTTTGGAAACACTTATTTCTTTCCCTTGTAAAACATGAATTGCAGCCGATACAAGGATTGACCTTATAATCGGCAACGGATACTATCTCCACAGAGTTATTTTCACGGGCACCTTCTGCAAATGCCTGTGCAAGCAGATCTGTATTGCCATCCCTTCTCATACTTCCGACCAATATAACGATATTACTCATTCTCTGTCCGTCCTCCATATCATTTTATTTGAGCCATCTTCTTTTTCCTATTACTTCGGCAGAATACCGTTCCCGCTAAAGTAAAAGAACCCACTAATTATATCACAAAGAAGCGCACTCATGGAATAATTTCACATACATGGTATAATTGTCCCATTGAATTGCGAAGGTGCGACCACGAATTTTTCAATACGATCAGATTGCAATTAAAAGAATACAAAGGAAGAAACTACTGCTATTTACACTGCAGCGAATTTTGTCTTGGCAGTGAAAGGCTGCAGACACAGAGCGGCATAGGTGGCTACTCGGAACACTCCTTGAAGAATTACGGAACGATCCAACTATTTCTCGACATGATGAGCGCCGGATGGACGGTTCCAGAATGGCTTAAGGATACAGAAGAACTCCGTGATCCCAAACTGGCAGAACGTTCTTCCGCTGAAAGGTTTCGTGATGCAGACAATCGCCTTCCCGGATACCGCCAAAATCCCTGCGGAATTATTTCTGTACAATAAGAAAATAAATGCATGGACTGAAACTGTTTTGTAAAGAAAATGGTTGCCGAAACAACCCTTTCTTATTTATCGCTTATCCATTCGATTTTTATCGTTTTACTCATATATAATCACAGAAACCCTTATATTATCACGAGAAATTGCAGGCAGTTTTTGTGTCCGTATCTGCCAGGGAGAGAAGCACCCTCCACAGGGCAGAAAAAAGCCCCGCGGCGTTTGACATCCACAGGGGAATCTGTTACAATAAAAGCACAAAAAGAGGTACTGCCGATAGACGGTCAGCCTCGGCTTAGATTACTACAAAAAAGTAACCGCGACTTTGGCAGAGGGCGGTTACTTTTTTGTGTGATTTATGTAAGCAATCAGGATTGAT